>NZ_JAQLFP010000027.1 GCF_028207065.1 Collinsella aerofaciens | reverse complement strand
TCCGCCGCGCGAAGCGCGCAGCGGAGCCCTTTGCATGTCCGAGGACGTTTTGGAAAGTAACCCAGAGCGGCCCGGCGATCCTGCGGGAGTTAAACCCCTTTAGAACTTGTCATGGAAGGTACGCGAAATGACCTCGTCCTGCTGCTCCTTGGTGAGCGTGTGGAAGTTCACGGCATAGCCGGAAACGCGGATGGTCAGCTGCGGATACTTCTCGGGGTGAGCCTGAGCGTCGAGCAACGTCTCACGGTTGAAGACGTTGATGTTCAGGTGGTGGCCACCCTTCTCGGCGTAAGCGTCGAGCATGTGGACCAGGTTATCGGCCTGAGTCTCGGAAACTTCAGAAACCTTCATAATGTGTCTCCTTCGATCGATAGGCGCCGGCCGAAACCGGCGCGCTAATCAGTAATCGTTATTGTTAGTATAGCACTAACAATAGTTACTCGCCCAGCTGATCAAGGTCGATATCGCCAAAGAACACCTGGTCCTCCTTGCCGAGCGCACCCGGGATGATGGAGAAGGTGTTGGAGATGCCGTCCTGAGCATCGCGGAACGGGAGCTTGGAAACCGAAGACAGCGAAGCGATGGCGCCGTGGCTATCGCGCTTGTGCATGGGGTTAGCACCCGGGGCGAACGGCTGACCAGCCTTGCGGCCGTCAGGCGTGGAACCGGTCTTCTTACCGTACACGACGTTGGAGGTAATGGTCAGAACCGAGGTCGTGGGCACGGAGTTGCGGTAGGTGTCGTTCATGCGGATGTACTCCATGAACTGGTGCACAACGTCGTGAGCGATCTGGTCGACGCGGTCGTCGTCGTTACCGTACTTGGGGAACTCGCCCTCGGTCTCGAAGTCGACGATGATGCCGTTCTCGTCACGGACGGGGTGGACCTTGGCGTACTTGATGGCGGACAGGGAGTCGGCCACGACGGAAAGGCCAGCGATGCCCGTAGCGAACCAGCGGTGCACGTGCTTGTCGTGCAGAGCCATCTGGATGCGCTCGTAGCAATACTTGTCGTGCATGTAGTGAATGATGTTCAGCGAGTTGACGTACACGCCAGCGAGCCACTTCATCATGTCGTTGTACTTGGCCACAACGTCGTCGTAATCGAGCGTATCGCCCTCGACGGCGCGATACTTGGGGCCGACCTGCTTCTTGGAGACCTCGTCAACACCGCCGTTGAGTGCGTACAGCAGGCACTTGGCCAGGTTGGCGCGGGCGCCGAAGAACTGCATCTCCTTGCCGATGCGCATGGAGGACACGCAGCAGGCGATGCCGTAGTCGTCGCCATGGTAAACGCGCATGAGGTCGTCGTTCTCGTACTGGATCGAGGAGCTGGCGACAGAAGTCTTGGCGCAGAACTTCTTGAAGTTCTCGGGCAGACGGGTCGACCACAGAACGGTCATGTTGGGCTCGGGGCTGGTGCCCATGTTCTCGAGCGTGTGCAGGTAACGGTAGCTCATCTTGGTAACGAGCGTACGGCCGTCAACACCCATGCCGCCGATGGACTCGGTGACCCACTGCGGATCGCCGGTGAACAGGGCCTGGTACTCGGGGGTACGGGCAAACTTGACCATGCGGAGCTTCATGATGAAGTGATCCACGAACTCCTGGATCTGCTCCTCGGTGAAGGTACCGTTGGCAAGGTCGCGCTCAGCGTAGATGTCGATGAACGTGGAGGTGCGGCCGATGGACATAGCGGCGCCGTTCTGCTCCTTAACGGCAGCGAGGTAGGCGAAGTACATCCACTGGATGGCCTCCTGCGTGTTGGTAGCAGGGTTGGAAATGTCGAAACCATAGGTCTCGGCCATCATCTTGAGCTCGCCGAGGGCGCGAATCTGCTCCTGCAGCTCCTCACGATCGCGGATGTTGTCGGCGGTCATGACCGTCGGGGTGGAAGCCTTCTGGGCCTCCTTGTCCTTGATCAGGTAGTCGACACCGTACAGGGCGACACGACGGTAGTCGCCGATGATGCGGCCGCGGCCATAGCCATCGGGCAGACCGGTGATGATGTGAGCCGAGCGGCAAGCACGCATCTCGGGGGTGTAAACATCGAAGACGCCGGCGTTGTGGGTCTTGCGCTCGAAGGTGTAGCGCTCGACAACGTTCTCGTCGACCTTGTAGCCGTGCTGGCTGGCAGCCTGGCAAGCGATGCGGATGCCGCCGTTGACGTGCAGCGCGCGCTTGAGCGGCTTGTCGGTCTGGAGGCCAACGATGGTCTCCTTCTCGCGGTGGGCGTTATCGATGTAGCCAGCGGGGTGGCTCACGATGCCCGTGACGGTCTTGGTGTCCATATCGAGGACGCCGCCCTGCTCACGCTCCTTGAGCAGCAGGTCGAGAACTTCGCCCCACAGCTCCTTGGTACGCTCGGTCGGACCGGCGAGGAACGACTCGTCGCCCTCGTAGGGGGTGTAGTTCTTCTGGATGAAGTCTCGGACGTCAACCTCTCCCGTCCAGATGCCTTCCTTGAAGCCTTCCCATGCCTCCTGCATTGTGTAACCACGCTCCTAGTTACGTGTAATGCGGCGCTCTCTCACACCGCTGCTTATTGAATTCTTGAATTTTCGGCTTGCACTACCGGCTTCTTCCGTTCTTCACCACACGTTGGTGCAGGGAAAAACGTTTGTCCACCTTGGAACTGCAACCCAAACCCAAGATTTCACCCGTTTGAGAAGGATAACATAGCCACCCCCTTCATCAGGGCTGTTATATGTTTCTTTTTTTATACCATTAGGGCGTTTTTAACAAATCCGCAGGAAATGCGATCGCGAACAACTACCGTTCACCGATTTGTTTGGTATTTTTCCTTGCCTTTGTACGACGTTCACTCTAGCTGTTATGCCAGCTTTAGCAGGGTAAAGTACCCACCGATAGATTTTTGGGACATGCCTAGAAATCTACTTTTTCGCCGCGACGGAGGCGGTGGCATGAAATGCCCACGAAGGTAGATTTCTAGGCATGTCCCAAAAATCTACTGTATGAGGTGTGCATACAGGGGTATCATCTTTCACCAAAAATAGTTTCTAGTGTTAGGGGTTTTCGGTGGAAGATACCGATTTCCATGAGCTTGGGCGTCAGCTCTTTACCGAGTTTGGCAGCATGCACCAGCACGTTTCGCGTTTTGTCGACCAGGCGATGAGCGGCGAGATGGCCGTCATGCGCGCCCTCATGCTCGCCGGCGGTTCGCTTACGCCGAGCGAACTCGCCGATCGCGCTTGGGTCTCGAGCGCCCGCATCGCCAACATCCTGCGCGCCCTCGAGGGCAAGGGCTGGGTCGAGCGCGAGCACTCAAAAACCGACCGTCGTCGCGTACACGTCACGGTGACCGACAAAGGCCGACAAGACCTCGAAATCAAACGTCGGGAATTCGAGGACCGCACCGCGGCCTTTCTCGAGCAGCTCGGCGAAACGGATACCCAAGAGATGGTGCGCCTTCTAAGGCGTGCCAACGAAATTATCGACCGCAACCAAGAAAGGAGAGATGCCGAGTGAGGATTCTCAAGCTCTTTAAAAAGCATGTCCTGGCGCTGCTCACGGCTATCGTACTTATCGTAATCAGCTGCAACGCCGATCTGGCGCTGCCTACGTATATGAGTGACATCGTCGATGTGGGCGTGCAGCAAGGCGGCATCGCCTCGCCCGTGCCCGACACCATTCGCGCCGAATCGCTCGACGACCTCGAACTCTTTATGAGCGCCAAGGATGCCAAGACGGTAGAGGCTGCGTTTGGCAAGGCGGACAAGAACGGCATCCGCACGTACAAGGGCACCGAGGACGAGCGCGCCGACGGCAGCAAGATTGCCGACATCATGAGCCTGCCCGAGACCGTCGTACTTTCGCTCAACCAAGGCATCGACGCCGACTCCATGGGCGACATGACCGGCACGTCCAGCGAGAAAGACAGCGACGCCGCTCAGGCCATGCCCACGCCCGAGCAAATGGCGGCGATGACGCCCGAGCAGCTCGCCGAGATGCAGCAGAAGGCCACGGCGGCCCAGAACATGCAAAAGCAGATTGATGCAGACGGCGGTAAGATCACCATGAAGAGCCTGCGTCTGGGCATCGAAGGCGGTCTGGTAGACCAAAGCAAGCTCGTCGAGAGCGCCAACGAAATGGCGGACAAAATGGGCTCCATGTCGGGCTCCATCGTGACCCAACGCGCCGTGAGCTATGTGCAAGACGAGTACAAGGCGCAGGGTATCGACCCCGCCGACGTGCAGAACGCCTACTTGGGCCGCATGGCGACCACGATGTTTGGTCTGTGCCTGGTGTCGCTCGTCGCCACCATCCTGACCGGCGCCGTGGCCTCACGCACCGCCTGTTCCATCGCACGCGACCTGCGCCGCGAGACCTTCAACAAGGTTATGCACTTCTCGCCGGCCGAGGTGGGCAAGTTTAGCCAGGCCTCGCTCATCACCCGCTGCACCAACGACATTCAGCAGATCCAGATGGCAGCGACTCTGTTCATTCGCATGTGCCTCATGGCGCCTGTCATGGGTATCGTCGCGGTCATGCGCGTCCTGGCCAACCACACCGGCCTGGAGTGGACCATCGCCGTGGCCATCATCGCGGTCTCGGCCGTCGTCGGCGTGCTCATGGGCCTTACCATGCCCAAGTTCAAAAAGATGCAGAGCTTTGTGGACCGCGTGAACCTCACCGCCCGCGAGCTGCTCGACGGTCTTATGCCCATCCGCTCGTTCAACCGCGAGGAGCATGAGCTCGAGCGTTTTGACAAGGCATCGCTCGATCTGATGACCACGCAGCTCTACACCAACCGCGCCATGAGCTTTATGATGCCGCTCATGATGCTCGTCATGAACTGCATCACCGTGCTTATCGTCTGGTTTGGCGCGCAGGGTGTGTCCGACGGCGTGATGCAGGTCGGCAACATGATGGCGTTTATCTCCTATACCATGCAGATCGTCATGGCGTTTATGATCCTCACCATGGTTTCGGTTATCCTGCCCCGTGCCGAGGTCGCAGCCGAGCGCGTGGAAGAGGTCATCACTTGCCCCACGAGCATCAACGACCCCGCCTCGCCCAAACTGCCCGCGGCCAGCGCGCCGCACGGTGAGCTCACTTTCCGCGACGTGAGCTTCCAGTATCCCGATGCCCGCGCCGATGTCATTAGCGGCGTGAACTTCACCACGCACGCCGGTCAGATGCTCGGCATCATCGGCTCCACGGGCTCGGGCAAGTCCACGCTCGTGCAGCTGATTCCGCGCCTGTACGACGTCACGGGCGGCAGCATTTCGCTCGACGGCATCGACGTGCGCGACATGACCCTTTCCGAGCTGCGCCGCCGCATTGGTTACATCCCGCAGCAGGGTCGTCTGTTCTCGGGCACCGTTGAGAGCAACCTCAAGTTTGCCGGCGACATGGTGAGCGACGAGGACATGCACCGGGCCGCGCGCATCGCCCAAGCCGAGGACTTTATCGCCGAGCGCGAGGGCGGCTACGACTCCCCCATCAGCCAGGGCGGCTCCAATGTCTCGGGCGGTCAGCGCCAGCGTCTGGCCATCGCCCGCGCCCTGTCCAAAAAGCCCGAGGTCGTGGTGTTCGATGACTCGTTTAGCGCCCTCGACTACAAAACAGACGCGCGCCTGCGCGAGGAGCTTGCCAAAAACGTTACCGACGCCGCGCTCGTGGTCGTGGCCCAGCGCATCGCGACCATCATGCACGCCGACCAGATCATCGTGCTCGACGACGGCCACGTGGTGGGCACCGGTACGCACGAGGAGCTGCTGCACAGCTGCCCAGCGTACCTGGAGATCGCACAGTCGCAGCTTTCCGCCGAGGAGCTGGGGCTCACCCAAGAAGAAATTGAAGCCGTCATGGAAGGAGGCGAGCGCTAATGGCAGACAAGACCAAGACTCAGATTCCCAAGCCCACCCGCCGGCGCGGTCCCATGGGCCGCATGGGTGGCATGGGCCGCGGCGAAAAGGCCAAGGACTTTAAGGGCACCATGAGGCAGCTACTCGGCTATATCGGTCAGCACAAGATTGCCGTGTTTGCCGCCGTCGCCTTTGCCGTGTGCTCGGTCGTCTTTAATATCGTGGGACCCAAGGTACTCGGCCAGGTCACCACCAAGCTATTCGAGGGTCTGGTTGCCAAAGTCAACGGCACCGGCGACGTTGACTTTGACTGGATCGCCAAGACGCTCGGCTTTTTGCTCTGCCTGTATCTGGCGAGCTCTGTTTGCAGCCTGATCCAAGGCTGGCTCATGACCGGCGTCACGCAAAAGATATGCTATCGCATGCGCAAGGAGATCGCCGCCAAGATCGCCGTCGTTCCGATGAGCTACTTTAACGGACACAGCAAGGGCGACGTGCTCAGCCGCATCACTAACGACGTCGATACGCTGGGCCAGTCGCTCAACCAGAGCGTGACGCAGCTCATCACGTCGGTGACGCAGATTATCGGCGTCCTCGTCATGATGCTGTCGATCAGCCTGCCGCTCACCGGCGTCACCGTGCTCACGCTGCCGGCCGCCGCGATAATCCTGGTCGTGATGATTCACTTCTCGCAGCCGTACTTCCGCGAGCAACAGCAGGTTCTGGGCGCCGTCAACGGCATTATCGAGGAGGACTTTGCCGGCCAGAACGTCATTCAGGTGTTCGACCGCGCCGAGGCCTCGATCGAGGAGTTCGACCGTCAAAACGACCGACTCTTTATTAGCGGCTGGCGTTCGCAGTTCCTGTCGGGCCTGATGATGCCGCTTATGAGCCTGGTGGGCAACATGGGCTATGTGGGCGTCGTCGTGGTGGGCGCACAGCTCGCGTTGACCGGCAATGCCACGCCCGGCGACATCCAGAGCTTTATCCAGTACGTTCGCAACTTTACGCAACCCGTACAGCAACTGGGCAACGTGAGCAATACGATGCAGTCGATGGCCGCTGCCACCGAGCGCGTCTTTGAGTTCCTGGCCGCGCCCGAGGAGGAGCAAAAGGCCGACGCGCAGATTCCCGAAAAGCGCCCCGGCCACGTGGTGTTTGACCATGTCAAGTTTGGCTACACGCCCGACAAGACCATCATCCACGACTTTAGCTGCGAGGCGCAGCCCGGCCAAACCATTGCCATCGTCGGCCCCACCGGCGCCGGCAAGACCACGCTCATTAAGCTGCTGCAGCGCTTTTACGACGTGGACGGCGGTTCGCTGCGCGTCGAAGGCGTCGACGTGCGCGACTGGGACCGCGCGGCGCTGCGCGGCGAGTTTGCCATGGTGCTGCAGGACACCTGGCTGTTTAACGGCACCATCCGCGAGAACATCCGCTACGGACGCCCCGATGCGACCGACGCCGAGGTCGAGGCCGCCGCACGCGCCGCACGCTGCGACCACTTTATCCATACGCTCGCCGGTGGCTACGACTTTATGATCAACGAGGAGGGCACTAACCTGTCGCAGGGTCAGCGCCAGCTCGTGACCATCGCCCGTGCCATTTTGGCCGACCGCCCGGCGCTGATTCTAGACGAGGCGACTTCCAACGTGGACACCCGCACCGAGGAGCTCATTCAGCGCGCCATGGATGCGCTGATGCAAGGCCGTACAAGCTTTGTCATCGCGCACCGCCTGTCCACGATCCGTAACGCCGACGTGATCTTGGTGATCCGCGACGGCGACATCGTCGAGAAGGGCACACACGACGAACTGCTCGCCCAGGGCGGCTTCTACGCCGACCTGTACAACTCGCAGTTCGACGAAGCGGCGTAAATTCTGCCGCAGGGAACGAATAACGCCCTAGAACGGGGACGCAGGACAATCTGCGTCCCCGTTTTTGTTTTGCAGCCCTCGAACCGCCTCCCCTGGGACCTGATTGACGCCCTCCCTCAAGGCCCCGTGGACAAAAAATGGCAAATATGAGTACTGTTACTTTTTTAGTAACATCCAAAACGACCCAAAACACCGCTCTTGTAGCTTGTATGCACCTCCACATTGCTCAATCAGCTCTGTATCAGGCTTATATGTACTAGCGTTAATGAACATATTTACTTTATGTCCATTATTTTGTGGGAGCAATATGGCACTACAGCAGCAACAGTACTCATATTTGGCATTTTTTGCCCACAGGGCTTGGAGAACGCCCAACAATCTGGCAATACCAGCAAGCAAACCGCGTCCGCTGGCGCAAGGAGTTTCCCCAAGTGCCAGCACATAAGGAACGTCCCCAACTGCCAGGTTTGAAAGGTAGTCATTGGGGACGTTCTTAAACGACTAGTCAAACAACAAGAACGTCCCCAACAACTACTTATAAACGGCAGACTATCCACTCTCATTCTGCGAGCACTCATTTAAGTCTGTCCCCAATGAGTGCCCTGGAGCAGGACAACTCCGCAGGTAGAGGACGGACAGCGAGCGCCGTCCAGAGCGTACAAGTTGGCATGAAAAAGGCAGGGCATTGACCTTCTGGTCATGCCTTGCCTTTTGAATGACAAATTGTCGCTCTGGGCGGCGCGCAGCGTCGAGCCGTTACGCGGGTTGGTAAACCCGCGTAACTAAACACGCTCCGCGATCTCGTGGATCAGATAGTCGGTCTTTTCCCAGCCCAGGCACGGGTCGGTGATCGACTTGCCAAAGACGCCGCCGTCGACCGGCTGGTTGCCATCCTCCAGGTAGGACTCGATCATAAAGCCCTTGACCAGTTTGGAGATGGATTCGTTGCGGCGACAGCTGTCGAGCACTTCCTTGCAGATGCGATACTGCTCCAGCGGGCGCTTGCCCGAGTTGTCATGGTTGCAGTCGATAACCGCCGCCGGGTTGGCGTAGCCGGCGTGCTCGGTATAGCGCTCGGCAAGGCGCTCCAGGTGCTCGTAGTGGTAATTGGGGTAAGTGCGACCGTCGAGACCGATGTAGCCGCGCATGACGGCGTGCGCGAGCGGGTTGCCGTCGCACTCGACCTCCCAGTTGCGGAAGATAAAGCTCTGGTGCGCCTGGGCGGCGTAGATGGAGTTGAGCATGACGGTAGTGGAACCGGCTGTAGGATTTTTCATGCCCACCGGCACCGAAATGCCGCTCGACACCAGACGGTGCTCCTGGTTCTCGACCGAACGCGCACCCACGGCGACGTAGCTCAACAGGTCGACGAGGTACTGGTAGTTGGACGGGTAGAGCATCTCGTCGGCAGTGAAGAAGCCAGTCTCCTCGATGACGCGCAAGTGCATGTGGCGAATGGCCTTAACGCCTTCGAGCAGATCGTCGGGCGCCTCGGGATCGGGGTTGTGCAGCAGGCCCTTGTAACCGGTGCCCTTGGTGCGCGGCTTGTTGGTGTAGACGCGCGGGATGATGATGAGCTTGTCCTTGACCTCCTCGGCGGTTTTGGCCAGGCGGTTCATGTACTCGAGGACCGAGTCCTCGCGGTCGGCAGAGCACGGTCCGATGATGAGCACCTTGCGCGCGTCCTCGCCGGTAAAGACCTTGGCGACCTCGGCGTCGAATGCCTGCTTCTTAGCAGTAAGCTCAGCGGACAGCGGCATTTCCTCGCGGATCTCCATGGGGATCGGCAGCCTGCGTTTAAATTCCATGGCCATGCGGGGCCTCCTCAATCAAAGAAGTCTAAGCTTGAATCGTCGAATGCTCGGCATTATCCGCTGTCGCACGCTAAAGTGCAAGCACGACCAACCAAAAAGGGAATGGATAACGCGCGGGTCGCTTACCACGAGAGTGGATAATCTCCCGTTTTTGGCCTAGGATCGCGCTGAAAGTGGGAGATTATCCACTCTCGTCGAGCAAGCGTCCGAAAATCCTCGCTCGTGGCCCCTTTTCCTCCGTCCCCGAGGGAACGGGACTCGTCTGCCGAATGATTGATGCGGCGACGGCGCGCCCATGTCACACTCAGAGGTGGCCTGACCCACCTTGGAAGGAGCCTCCATGAGCCTTGACAACGTAACCCTGCGCGCCGCCACGCTCGACGACCTGGCTGGCATCGCCGCCATCTACAACCAGCTGTGGTGCAACACGCTGCGCAACCGCGGTGACGTCGAAGCTGCCGATTTCTGCGCGCGCTTTAACATCACCATGCAGCTACAGCGCTCACCTATCGCGCTTGTCGCCGAGGCCGAGGGCCGCATTATCGCCGCCTGCTGCATCGGCATCTTCGAGGACGGCAAGCCGCGTACCAATCCCACGTGGGTGCCCTGCTACGACGAGATGTTCGCCCAGGCAACCGAGATGGCAAAGACCGCCGACGCCAAGCTCGAGGGCTCGCTCTTTGGCGACAGCCGCGAGAAGGCCACGGCGGATCGCTTTGCCGCCACAGGCAACGAGTATGCCCAGGGCCAGCTCAACCTGATCATCATCGTGCCCGAGTGGCAGGGCAAGGGGCTCGGCCGCGCGCTTATCGACCTTGCGCGCGCCGAGCTCGCCAAGGCAGGCTGCACCAAGTTCTTCCTGATGAGCGACTGCAACTCCGACTGGCAGTTCTACGAGCACCTCAACATGAAGCGCATCCTGGAGGATCACAGTCAAGACACCGGCGACGGTTTTATCGTCTACATGTACGGAGGCGACACGCAGGGCTAACCCGCTAAGCAAGTACCAAAACCACCACAAAAGGCGCCCATCCCCCTTGTGGTGACAGGTTGTATCTGGGCGAACGTTAAGACCACCGCGGGGGAGCTGCTTTCCCTCGCGGCGGTTTACTAACCGTGAAAACCAAGTGAGTAGGCTTTTGGCGGGATCCCGAGCACACCCCAAAACGCCGCAGCTCTGGCCTGCGGTTTTATCGAGCGTTTGTCGCGATGTGCTCGGCAGATCCCAAAAAGTCTACTCACTTGCATCCGAGACGCACCAGGCAGGCAAAAAACCGCCGCGAAAGGGGCCCGTCCCCCTTCGCGGCGGTTGTTCATCGCGGTTTTGCGACGGTTTTGCGGTGGTTTTGCCCGCCTGCTACTCGCTGTAGCGAGTGGCGATGGCAACTCGCACCATGCCGGCGCTCATGAGGTACGTTGCCATAGGCTGTAGTAGCGCATGTCATAATCCTACAGCAGCATTCGCCATAATCTGACAGTAGAGTTTTCCACAATCTATAAGTAGCCCAGGTCGGGACCCTATTTAACAAACCAAATTCTCGCCCAACGCCATTTCCTCTCCTGGTGACCGGTTCATTTTGGCAGGTTTCATCTGGGCAAACGCCAAAACCACCACAAAGGTGCCTGTCCCCTTTGTGGTGGTTTGAAGCTCTCCTGGGCGGGATGCTAGACTTGCGGCATATACATTCGCGCCAAAGCACGGGTCGCATACAGGAAAGGAGATGCCATGGCGCCTATCGCACCGCTCAAGATGCTCGTCGCTCCTGCCGCCAAGACCATCGCCCGCCTGAGCGACTCACTCACCTACGAAGATATCCCCTGCGTCGTCGAATCACGCGAGGACAGCTGCCCCTACCTGGGCCACGTCCCCTACTTTGCACCCAAGCTCGCATCTGATCCCGAGCAGCGTGAGCAGTAATCCAAGATGCATCTAGCACCGCACAACTCGCGGCGCTACTGTTTTGGTGCAAAGCGACCTGTCCCCCTTGCGCCAACGCCGGGATTGTCGATGCTGCGGCCGCGGCGCGATATGAGGCGCGAAACCTCGCCCAGCAACACGCCGATCACCACACCCATGAGGATCGGCAACTTTGACATCTCGGCGGGCGAGCTGTTAAGCGGCACGGTTGTCGCAACAATCGAAAGCACGAGCTCTACCACCGGCACCGCAAGCGCTACCGCAAGCACCTTGCCCTCGAAGGGCGCGCGGAATACACGGGGGCGGTCGTCGTATTTACGCAGGCGCCAAAACGCCGGGAACATCGGGATATAGCTCATGAGCAGAAAGACGACGTTCATCGAGAAGAAGACCCAAAAGACGTCGGAACCTTCGCCCAGCGGAATCTGAAGTAGCAGCACCAAGCTGGCAAAACAACCGTTAATGAGTGCTGAGCCGTTGGGCATGCCGGTCTTCTTGGACACCAGCGCAAAGGGACGCGGCATGTTGCCATGGCGCGCGGCATAGCTCGCCACGTTGTTGACGCCAAAGCTCCAACAGATCATGTTGGCAAACAGCGTTACCAGAAAGGCCACGCCCACGACCATCGTCAGCGGGTGAGCGCGCCCCACCATGGCGGCGACCGCGTCCACAATGCCCGAATCGAGTGAAAGCTGCTCGGTGGGAACCGCGGCTCCAATACCGATGCCACAGATAATGTAGATCGCCGCGATGGCAACGCCACCGGCGATAACCGCCTTGGGGATATCGCGCGATGGGTTCTTCATCGTGCTGGCAAAGGTCGCGACCACCTCAAAGCCCATAAAGTTGAATAGGATGATTGAAAGATACGTCAGTGAGTTAGTGTCTCCCAGATCGGGGACAAAGGTCTTAAACGACATATCGTTGGCAAAGCCGTTATTGCAGGCAAACCAGATGCCGACGATTCCCACCACGGCGGTAATGAGCACCTTGATGACGGCGCCGCCATCCATGACCCAATCGGCCTCGGCCACCGGCTGCATTGCCATGACCGTGACGCCCCACACAAAGGTAAGCTCGATGGCAATTCGGACCCCAAGCGAAAATTCGATGCCCCATACCGCATTGATGACACTGGGGAACATGCAGGCGATACTTGCCACCCACAGTGGAAAGTTGACCCAATAGCACCAGGAGCAGCGTGCACCCCAACGGTCTCCCAAGCCCAGGCGAACCCAGTCGTACAGGCCGCCCTCGGAATCGAACGCCGTACCGAGCTCGGCCACCACCAGGCCATAGGGAAGCAAAAACGTAATGATAAGGAAGATCCACCAGAAGAACTGCACGTTACCCATGGCAGATGCCGGAGCAGCCGCCTCGATGGTAAAGACAACGCAGATAACCGAGAGGATGACCTCGAACAGGGAGAACTTTTTACCTGCCATGGCACGCTTCCCCTACAGCAAAAAGGATGGCATCTGTACCGAAGGCGCAGCCCAAGGTAGGGTTGCAGGCCGCGTCACCGGTGCAGGTGCCATCCCAAAGAGAAGAGAGGATGCAATTGTTGGACCAACGCTCGCGGAACAGGCGCGTGTAGATAACGATACGCTGGTACATAGATACTCCGATCAAAACGGCCGCGATTGCGACCGGAATCTTTTGGCAATTGAAGACGCGTCTGACCTGGGATATTCAAGCGAACAATTGGCCTAACCCGCAATAAATCCCAGATCAGACGCGTACTCAATCAAAGAGGCGGGCACTCCGAAGTGGAGGCAACGGAGTGCCCAAAGAAAAACCCAGCCGACCAAGACATCGAATAAACCGACCATCAATGCCCCGAGATGGTCACGGTGCGATTCACCGACTGTCCGATTGATCGGCTGGGTTTCTGAGGTGCGGCAGATTGCCCTGAAAGAGGAGGGCATAGACCTTAAGGGTCATGCCCGACGATTGAAGGGCAAGGTGCCGTGCCTCGGGAAGCCAGACAATTACGCGGACGGCTCCTGCTGCGTAATGCAGTGGATGTTGCCGCCGCCGAAGACGACCTGCTCGGACTGGACGCCGACGCACTTGTAGACGCCCTCGCCCCAGACCTCGTCATAGATCTTCTGGAGCGTGTCGACGGCCAGCTGGTCGTTCTCGTCGCCGTACTGCGGGACGATGACGCCGTGGTTGGTGACCAGGTAGTTCATGTAGGACGCGATCAGCGGCTCGTCGGGGACGCGCGGCTCGGCGTTCTCGTCGGCGTCGATGGTGTCGCAGGAGGCCTGGTCCATGAACAGCGGGTTCACGGGCATGCAGAGCTTGTAGACCTTCATCTTGCGGCCCTTGGCGTCAACGGCGTTGGAGAGGGTCTCGTAGGCAGCGTGGCACTGCTCGTAGAACGGATACTCGGGATCGTCGGTCCAGATGCAGGCCATGACGCCCGGAGCGATGAACGTGGCAACGTCGTCGATATGACCGTTGGTCTCCTCGGGGTCGATGCCCTCCTTGACCCAGATGACCTTCTCGACACCCAGGTAATCCTTGAGGTGCTCGTCCATGTAGGCGCGAAGCTCCTCGCTCCAAGGCTCAAACTTCTTGTGGAACTTGGGCCAGATGGACTCGGGATCCTCTTCCTCCTCCAGAACCGCAGAGCAGGTGCGGCCCGGGGAAAGCAGGCACTGGTCGGTCACGACAAGGGTGCCCTCGCCGTCGACGGTGATGGAGCCGCCCTCGAGGATCATGTCGTCGGGACGATAGCGACGGCAGCCGGAGAGCTCAGCCATCTTGAGGGCGATCTGCTCGTCCTTGTCCCACGGAAAGTACAGGCCGTCGACGAGGCCGCCGTAGGCGTTGAAGTGCCAGTGGTTGGCGCGCTTCTCGCCCTTGCCGTTGATGACGTAGGTGGCGGCGGTGTCGCGGAACCAGGCGTCGTCGGTGGTCATCTCGATAACGGTGACGTTCTCGTCGTTCTCGAAGACGGCCTTGCAGTTGGCATAGTCGACCTGGTTGGCGCACATATAGACCGGGGTGAACTCGGAGATGGCGCGGGCGATGGCGGCATACTGCTTCTGAGCCGGCTTGGCGCCGTGGGCCCAGGTGTCGGTGCGGTGGGGCCAGCCCATCCACACGCGATCCTGCGGGGCGAACTCGGCGGGCATAAAGAAGCCGTCGGCCTTGGGGGTGGACTCGGACTCGGTGATCGTACGCATAAGATTTCCTCCAAATCGAACGATCGTTTGCCGCGGGCGGATTACCCGCAGCCTAAAACCAAGAGATAGTGGGCGCCCGTCCCCCGGCAAAGGTCGGGGCGCCCGGTGCCGGTTTTCACGGAGCCGCACCGACGAGCGGCAACGTAACCAAGTGCGTGGAGACAAACGCACGAAGGATACGAGAGAGAGGTTGGGGCGGGCGGTGGTTACCGGAGCTATCGCTCGCACCCGCCCCAGGAAATAGTGAGCAAATTTGTCGCTTTGGGCACGCCCTCGAAGAGGCTAGAGTGCCTGGAGTCGGGAGCGACAAGCCCGACGAAGCGCACGTTGGTACGCGAGGAGGGTTGGAGCCCCAGAACCGGGTGCTCTAGTTCTCCTCGGCCTCGGCGGCCTCCTCAGCGAGACGCTGAGCTGCCAGCTCGGGAGTGAGGCCCTTGTACTCGGTCTCGCGGCCCTTAGCGCTGACGACGCGGACAACCTCGCCGATGAGCAGAAGCACGATGAAGATAACGATCATCGGGAGCTTGTCGCCAATTTCAGCGGCAGAGAACGGCACCAGCGTTGCAACGATGGCCAGGATCAGCTCGATGCAAGGGATGGCCAGCATGACCTTCATCATGGCACCCTTAAACGGGAACGTGAAGATGCGCTCGCGGTCGGGGTCGTTCTTGCGAAGGTTGAGGAACGCCGGGAACATCGGGATGTAGGTCAGCAGCAGGAAGACGACGGAGGTGCCGAAGAGCATCCAGAAGACGCCGTTGGAGATGGCATCGATGGGAACGAGCTGCAGGCACAGCACCAGGGAGGCAACGACGGCGTTGACCAGGTTGGCACCGTTGGGCATGTCGTCATCAGAGATCATCGAGGCGAAGACCTTGGGCATGTTGCCGTGCTCGGCAGCGTAGCGAGCAACGGAGTTAACGCCGAAGGACCAAGCAGCCATGTTGGCGAACAGGGTGATCAGGAAGGCAATGCAGATGACCTTAAAGATCATGGAGTCGCCCACCATGGTCTGGACTGCATAAATCATGCCGTAGTCGGGGTCGATGGAATCGGCCGGCACAGCAGCGCCGATGCCAAAGCCAGCGAACAGGTAGATCACGGCGATGGACAGGCCACCGACGATGATAGCCTTGGGAATATCGCGAGCGGGATCGGCCATGTCATCGGTCATGGTGCAGATGACCTCGAAGCCCATGAAGTTAAAGATGATGATCGACAGGTAACCGAGAGCGTTGGTGTTGGTGAGCTCGGGCAGGAAGGTGGCAGCGGACATGTCGTTCGCAAAACCGTTCTCCATGGCATACCAAATGCCCAAAGCGCCAACGATAACGGCGACGGCGACCTTGATGATGGCGCCACCGTTAAGGACCCACTCGGAGTCGGCCGCCTTGGAGCGGCCCATGAGGTAGACGATCCACACAAAGGCAAGATCGATACCCATCTTGGCGATCAAGTTGAACTCAACGCCAAAGACCATGCCCAAAATGTCGGGGAACATGGTAGCCAGCGAGGCAATCCACAGCGGGTAGTTGACCCAGTAGTAATACGAGATGCGGGCGCCCCATTTGTCGCCCAGGCCATCGCGTACCCAGTCGTAAATGCCGCCCTCGCCGTCATAGGTGGTGCCGAGCTCGGCAACAACCATGCCATAAGGAAGCAGGAAGGTCAGGATCAGGAAGATCCACCAGAAGAACTGCTGGTTGCCAATGGCAGCAGCAGGAGCGGCGGCCTCGCAAACGAAGACGACGCAGATGATGGTCGAAATGACCGTCAAAAAGGAAAGCTTTTTCTTTCCGTCGCTCATGATGAGCTCCTTCGCTCAGTCTTGGACAGATCCGAGGCCCTAAGGTATTAAGGCAATTGCTTGGGCCTCGGTGAGCGGGCGACAGGAGACGAGCATCCGCCACCCGCAAACGTGCTTTTAGAAGCCTTGAGGCTTAGAGCTGCTCGAGAGCCTCGAGAGCGGCGTGGAGCTCAGCCTTGGCAGAGTACTCGACACCCTCGTCGTTGAGCGGGGTGCGCTTGCCCAGGGCGGCAAGGAGAGCACGGATGGAGTGCTTGCGGTTCTCAGCCTCGACCCAGCACAGGGAGCGCTCGGGATCGTCCATGACCTCGTCGACGACCTCCTCGTTGCGGGTGGCCGGCAGGCAGTGCATGAACTTGGAGTTGGGGCCGGCGAAGTTCATCATGTCCATGGTGACCTGATACTTGGGATAGAACACGTCCATGTAGTTCTCGCCCGAGACCTCCTCGTCGTACAGGCCATACCACACGTCGGTGTAGATGAAGTCGGCGCCCTTGATGCACTCGATGTCGTCGGAGATGACGACCGAGCCGCCGGAGACCTTGCAGTTCTCCTCGGCGATGGCCATCATCTGCTTGCCGAACTCGGCGCGCTCCTCGACGGTGCCAACGTGCAGACCGCCGTCGGGGATCTGGTGACCCTTAGGTCCAAACTGGACAAACTTCATGCCGACCTTGGAGGCGATGAACATGAGGGAGACGCAGACCTGGGTGGCGTCGCCGATGAAGGCCAGGGTGCAGTCCTCGATCTTCTTGCCCTCGGGGAGATTCTCGAGCATGGTCATGAGGTCGCCCATCTCCTGCGTGGGATGGTTGAACTCGGACATGCCGTTGATGACGGGCACAGCAGAGCCCTCGGCGAGGCCGACGACGTCCTTGTGACGGTCAACGCGAGCCATCATGATGTCGAGCAGCGAGCCCATAACGCGAGCGGTGTCGCCCAGGGACTCGTGACCGCCGAGCTGGATGGTGCCGGGGCCATAGAACTGAGCATGGCCGCCGAGGTCGGTCATAGCGGTCTCGAAGGAAAGACGAGTGCGGGTGGAGACCTGCTGGAAGATCATGCCAAGGCTCTTGTTGCGGAGCAGGTGCGGATAATAACCGTCAACCTTGATGGCCTTCTTCATTGCCAGGCCAAGATCCTCGATAGCCAGAATCTGCTCTTTGGTGAAGTCGTTGGTGTCGATGAAATCCTTAGGCAGTGCCATGTCGATTTCCTTTCCGCCGGTCTTGCCGACTATTACTATGAGGCGCTCGAACATCACGCCTCGTGTTGACAAGACCATCATTCACCCGTATGCAATTTTTACCTAGTTTATTCGGGATTAAAGACCGTTCACGGAGTTACATCCCCTCTAAACCAATATAAACCCGCAGGTCAAGAGTTTACAGGGGGTTTACCATCTAGAACCGCGAACGGTATACGGCTATGCTGTATCTCGGCGCCTAATCCGCAATGAAACGAAGGGTTGAGACGTCTATATCCCACAAGGTATACAGAGCTCGGCCATAGATTAAATGAGATGGGACGGTGACAGATGAACACTCTGATGTTCTTCTATACCCTAGCAATACTCGTGATCTGTATTGTGACGGCAGTGCTTTCGCTTGCCGCCTATGCCTCGTCTCGTCGACGCTTCTTTGTCTATGGCAGCGGCGTATTTATCTGCTATGCCATCGAGATGACCGAGATTTTCTTTTTTGAATACACGCTGCAAAACCAGAGTTTTCCGGCCAACGACTATTACTCCATTACCATGCCTGTGTTGCGGACCCTTGTGGCGACCGCTTCGCAGGCTTTTATTTGGCTGATTGCCATGGACTTGCTCGACAAACATTCTAAAAAGCAGTTCGCTATCCCCGTCTTAACGTTTTTGCTGTGCGAGTCGCTGATTATCGTCGCTGTCCCCTACGGCCCCATTCATCAATGGCTCTACTACACGATGCGTCAGGTATTCCTTGTTTTCGTGGGGCTATTTATCTTTTGGACGGCACGCAAGAGCACACAAGTCGAGCTGAAGGCACGCGTTAACAACCAACAAAAGCACCTGATTATCGGCGCCATTCTGGTCGGATGCATCGTCGCCGAGGATTTCTACAACATTCTGATTGTCCCCATGAGTCTGGCGCCCTCTTGGCTGCAACTATATCTGTCCGAGCGCAACTTTAGCGAAAACGTCTTTGCCTGCTACTTTGCGATTCTGCTGATCATCTACTCCTACCACGTGCTTTCAATCCGCATGCAGGAGGCGCCCGAGGAAAAGAACGTCAGCGATCTTGATCGACACATCGAAGAGCAGATGCCCTTCTATCGCAACGCCTACAAGCTCTCCAACCGTGAGACCGAAGTTATGCGTCTGGTCGTACTGGGCAAATCGAACCAAGAGATCGCTGACGAGCTATTCCTTGCCGTGGGCACCGTCAAAACCCACATCCACAACATCCTGGTCAAAACCGAACAGCAAAACCGCACGACGCTCATCCTCCACTTTTGGAAGCGATAACCTGCCAAAAAGGGACAGGTTTATTTTGGCAGGTTTTATCTGGGCAAACGCCAAAAACCGCCGCGAAGGGAGCTGGACTCCCTTCGCGGCGGTTGTTCGCACTGGTTTTGCGACGATTTTGCCCCGCTTGTTACTCGCTGTAGCGGGTGGCGATGGCAGCTTGTACCATGCCGGTGCTCATGAGGTACGTCACCAGGAAGTAGCCACCGTATGCTGCCAGGAAGATTGCACAGGTGAGGCCCACGGTGCCGGCGATGCTCATATCGCCGAATACGCTCACCAGCTCGATGATCACCTTAAGTGCCACAAAGGAGTGCGCCAGGCCCACTGCCAGCGGGAACAGGAAGAATACCGCTTGCTGCGCCATCACCGAATGGCGGATCTGGCGGTCGTCGCAGCCGATCTGTGCCAGCACACGATAGCTGCGGCTGCCGTCGGCCACATTGGAGAGCTGCTGGATCGACAGTATCGCCGCGCATGCAACGACCAATACAAAGCCGATGTAGATGGCTAGGTAGCTAATAAGACCGTTCATTTGCGCTGCTTGCGTGTACATCTCGGAGCGTGTGATGAAGGTTCCCCACACCCCCGGCTCTTTGCCGTCAACGAGCAGATTGTCGAGCAAAGTGTATTTAATGCTCTCGTCTGCCTCGGTCGTATCCATACCCTGTTTGTAATTAACGAGCAGATTACTGGAATACGGTTGCAGATTAAGCTGGGACAGCAGCTCATCGGCTACGACCACGGTACCGGGATTGCTGCCCATCGCCGAGTTGGCGATGGCCGCCGTGTCCTCGTCCGACTTATCGGTTGCGGGCTTGAGCTCATGCCCGCCCAAGGTGAGGGTATGGCCGCCGGCCATATATTTGGTGTACAGGTCGCCCAGCTCACCGCCCATATCACACGTGAGCAGATACTGGTCGCGGCCAATGCTCACCGGCTCCTCGCCCATCATCTGGCGCAGTTTGTTGTACTGGCTCGCCGGCGTCACATACAGACCCATCGCATCGGCGTTGCTTCCCTCGAGCGCCTTGGGAAGCTTTTCGCCCATGGCCTTGCACATCTCACCCGCCACCACCGAGGGGCCCGAGCCGCCAAGCGGGTAACTCAGATACGAATCGATCTGCACATGCTCACCGGCAACATCGGCGATATTGACCTTCTTGCCGGTCTCGTCGTTGTTGTCCGCCGACTTGCCCTTAATAACGTCTGCAACGTTATCGGGATCTTTACGATCGCCATGCCATGCAGCGTACAAATCGACCGTTGCATCGGCCA
Organism: Collinsella aerofaciens; assembly: GCF_028207065.1. Taxonomy (GTDB): domain Bacteria; phylum Actinomycetota; class Coriobacteriia; order Coriobacteriales; family Coriobacteriaceae; genus Collinsella; species Collinsella aerofaciens_AR. Next base: position 16,757 of record NZ_JAQLFP010000027.1, on the reverse strand, counting down.
GCACCATGCGATCGGCCTCAGACGGATTGACATACTCCTTGTAGTAGTCGAGCGTTTCGGGCGTGTAATAGACATACGTCTGAGACACGTCAACAGGGTTATAGCGCTCCAGGTTTTCGTTCATCACGTTGGCAATCGACATACCGCAGGTCACCGAGGTAATGGCGAGGAACAGAATCATCGCGATGACGCCCATCGAAAAGCACACCGTATTGACCTTGGCCGAAAGCTGACGCACGGTAAACATATTGAGGCCGCGCCAATACACGCTGCGCAGGCTCTGCAGCAGCTTGATAAGCATGCCCGAGAGTCCCCAGAACAGCGCAAAGGTGCCCACGGTAACCATAGCGGTCGTAATGCCAAACTGGCTCATGGCCTCTTGCAGCTTGCTGTCCGTCGCGGTTAGCGGGAACCCATCACGTAGCAGACGGTAATAGGCCACGCCCACAAGCACCACGCCCACGGCAAAGATGGCAATCACGATCCAGGGGTTGCGTGTCTTGATGCTCTCGTTGCGACGCTCGGCACCCATAAGCTCAATGAGCTTGGTGCGACGCACGACGCGAAGATTCAGCAGCAGCGTGAGCACAAACATCACGAGCATGCAGGCAAGGGTCAGGTTGAACGCATGCACCGAGAAAAAGAAGTGGAAATTGGCGATCTGTGTCTTAAAGAGCGAGGCCGTAAAGAACGTCATGAGCTGACAGAGTCCCACGCCCAGTACAATGCCGGCGGCAAAGGCCACGACCGATACTATCACGGTCTCGAGTGCCATGATCGTGGCGACGCGCCCGCGCCCCATGCCGAGCACCTGGTACAGGCCAAACTCCTTTTTGCGGCGTTTCATGATGAAGTTGTTGGCATACACCATCAAAAAGGCCATGACACCGGCCAAAAAGTACGTCAGGTAGCCGAGCATGCTGCCCATAACCTGAGCCAAGCCCTTTTCATCGATTCCGGCGATGTCGACCTGCATCGAGATGGTGTTAAAGGCATAGAAGACCGTGACGCCCAGGGTGAGCGTCAAAAGGTAGACGAGGTAGTCGCGGCCGGCGCGGCGGACGTTGCCCCAAGCGAGTTTACAGAGCATCGGAGCCCTCACCGCCCATCATGGCAACGACCTCCATAATGCGGTCGAAGAACTCTCGGCGGTCGGTGTCGCCGCGGCGCAGCTCGGTGAAGATCTTGCCGTCGCGAATAAACAGTACACGGCTCGTGTAGCTGGCGGCAAAGCTGTCGTGCGTGACCATGAGCACGGTGGCGCGCAGGCGGTGATTAAGGGCCTCCAGGCTCTCGAGCAGCAGACGGGCGCTCTTGGAATCGAGGGCGCCGGTGGGCTCGTCGGCCATGATCATGGTGGGGTCGGTGACGAGCGCGCGGCAGGCGGCGACGCGCTGCTGCTGGCCGCCGGACATTTGGTAGGGATATTTGTCGAGCACCTGGCTCACGGACAGGCGCGCGGCCACGTCCTGCACGCGGGTCGAGATTTCGGCCGAATTCACACGGGCGATGGTGAGCGGCAGGGCGATGTTCTCGCGTGCCGTGAGCGTATCGAGCAGGTTGGAATCCTGGAAGATAAAGCCCAGCTCCTCGCGGCGGAACTGCGAGAGCTTGGCCTGCTTCATGCGCGTAACGTCCTGCCCGTTGATGCGGATGGTGCCGCTCGTGGCGCTATCGATGGTCGAGACGCAGTTGAGCAACGTCGACTTGCCCGAGCCCGAGGCGCCCATGATGCCAACGAATTCGCCGCGGTTGACGGTAAAGCTGACGTCGTTGAGCGCACGGGTCACGTTGCCCAGCGCTCCATATACCTTTTCGAGATGCGCGACCTCCAGTACCGGGGTCGCCATGTGCGTGGTTTGCATACCGAGTCCTTTCTTGCGATTAGTCTACGGCATCTATAGTCGCAAGAAGACGAGTCGGCTACCATCGATATGGCTTACGCTTGCCTTACCGTTGTGTAAGGTAGGGGTAGCTAGCCTGCCACGTGATGATATTGAGAGAGGACTCCTGTTGAAGACTGTTCATGTTGCCGCTGGGATCATTCGCAAAGAAGGATCCGATGAGCTGCTTGCCGTGCAGCGCGGCTACGGCGACATGCAAGGACTTTGGGAATTCCCGGGCGGCAAGCTCATGCGCGGCGAGACACCCGAAGACGCCGTGCGCCGCGAGCTCATGGAAGAGCTGCAGGTAAAAGTTACCAACCTGCGCGATTTCTATACCGTTGAGTATGACTACCCCGATTTTCATCTCTCCATGGAGTGCTACTACTGCTCGCTCGCCGATGAATCCGATGAGCCTCAGAAACATGACCGACAGCTCGATATCCGCTGGATTCCGCGCGCCTCGCTTGCCACGGTGGAATGGATGCCCGCCGACAAGGGGCTTATCGATGCCCTGATTGAGCTGAAGGAAGATCGGCTTGAGGCAAGCTCCGCCGATGACGCCGCGCCCAACACAACCGACAAACCCGCCACCAAACCCAAGCGCGCACCTAAACGCCGCAGCAAAAAGCGTCCCAAGCCCGGTCTGCTCGACGGCATCGATACCTCGGACCTCTCCGCTGACGAGCGCGAACTGGTCCGCCGTCGCGCCGCCATCAAAAAGTCCATGAAGGGCAACAAGCGCGCCAACACCAAGCCCGAGCTGCTCGTACGTCAGCGCCTACGGGCCGCGGGCCTTACGGGCTATCGTTTGGAATGGAAGGCACCCGGCAAGCCCGACATCGCCTTCCCCGGCCGCAAGATCGCCATCTTCGTCAACGGTTGCTTTTGGCACCGCTGCCCCAAGTGCAACCCAAGCCAGCCCAAGCGCAACGTTGAGTTTTGGGAGGCAAAGTTCCGTCGCAACGTCGAGCGCGACCGTGCTGCTGTGGCAGCGCTCACTCAAATGGGCTGGACGCCCATAACCATCTGGGAATGCGAACTCAAAAAAGACCGCATCGACGCCACGATGGAAAAGGTCATCGAGCAGGTGCGCGCCACAGAGCCGCAGCGCTAACAGCGAGCATTCACACGCTACGCACGTCCGCGCCACATCCACGTCACAAACCTTAGAAAGCCCTTAAGCTCAAAACCTTTCAAGAGTGTTACTCGATACCTCTGACCTGCAGTTTCATCGTAACACCAAACCAGGTTAAGCCTTTCTTTAGCGCTTCTTTGCGGCAGCCGCGGCATAATGTAGCCAGCGCACGGGACCTAGCAGCAAACCCCGAGCGCATCCTTTTGGTGGATATCGAGGAGGCCGCAAAAGCATGCATTCTTCCAATGACGCAGCACAGCAGCCATCCCTAAAACATGCAAACCTTTTCTCCTTCCCCCCGACACAGAGAAACGGCCTCCTCGACTCCCCCACCACAAAAACCAAGCGCTCAGCCGATCAGAGCCTCAACTTACGAGCATCCTTCGAAAAGCTCCAAGCATCCCTAGACAAGGCGTTCCCCGAACAGGCAAGAGCAATCTAAGCCCATTGCGCTTTATACTGATGCCATGCGAAACATGGATCACATAGAATTGCACCGCGGAGGACGCGAGGAAGCGTTTCCCGAGACCGCCGAAGACTGGCCCTATATTGCCGAACGCGCAGAATTCGCTCGCTATCCGGGCAATTCCGTCCCCTGGCACTGGCATTCCGAAGTTGAGCTTTTCTACATGGAGCAGGGAGCGATTGACTATCGAACGCACGCGGCTCATGAGCACGTACGCTTTGAGGAAGGGTCCGCCGGCTTTATCAACGGCGGCGTTTTGCACAGCACGCTGCAATCACCCAATTCGGCGCCAGCCATTCAAATGCTGCATATCTTTCAGCCGTCGATGCTCGGCGATCCCGCGGGACGTCTCCAAAAGCGCTACATCAACCCATTGCTTCAATGTCGAGGCGTCGATGTGCTCAAATGGTCGCCCACCAATCCCGACGATATGCCCTTTATCGATTTGCTGAAGAGCTCCTTTAGCCACGACCTTCAACGGCCGCAGAACGAGATGGCGCTTCGAAATAGTTTGTCAGAGCTCTGGATTCAGATTAACGCCAAGGCCGAACCGCTCTTTTCTTCCGACGGCGCCTCTTGGATGACCAGCCGCGACGTACAGTTCAAGGCAATCCTGGACTTTATCCGCGCAAACTATGCAGCCGCTATAGATGTGCCCCAGATGGCATCTGCAGCCGGCGTAAGCGAAAGAGAGTGTTACCGCATTATCGAAACTTGTGCAGGAACGACCCCGGCGGCATATCTACGCGCATACCGCATAAACCGTGCTTGCGAACTTTTGGCACACACCACGCGAACGGTACAGACAGTCGCGCGCCAATGCGGATTTATAACAGCAAGCCATCTTGGCCAGGTATTTAAAGAACAAATGGGGTGCACTCCTTCGAGCTATCGAGCAGCGAGGCAGAATCTCGATAGCACCAGGCAGAAATCCCGCTAACCCTTCTTCTGTCACTGCATCAAACTTGCAGGCAAACAACAGAGAGGAGCAATCATATGAAGCACTTTGACCATATCGTATTTGACGTTGATGGGACATTGGCAGATACAGAAGAAAGCGTTCTGTCATCGCTTGTCCAGATTGTCCAAGAAGAGACCAGCAAAACGCTTCCCCGACACGAGCTTGACTTTGCCCTCGGCATACCCGGCAAGGATGCCCTTGAGAAACTTGGGATCTACTCGCAGGCAACGTTGGATCGCTGGTGCCAAGTTGCCGCCAGCTTTAAAAGCACCATCAGCGTGTTTCCAGGTTTGCTTGAAGTCATCGCAACACTCGCCGATAGCGGCTGCAAACTTGGCATCGTCTCCTCACGTGCGCGCGACGAATACACAAAAGAAATTGCACCCCTTGGTTTCGATAAGTATTTTGAGCACATCATCCTTGTCGAAGACACAACCGAACATAAACCCGCACCCGCACCCATGCTCGAATATCTCCGGCGTACGGGCGCGAATCCTGGCAACGTCGTCTACGTTGGCGACACCGTCTACGACGAACAATGCGCAACTTCGGCAGGGGTCAGTTTTGCCAGAGCGGCATGGGGATCACACCAAGACATCCCAAACGCCACCTACAACCTCAAAACCCCCAACGACCTACTAACCCTAACAACCAAATAACCCACGCGTCCCACCCTTTCAGCCCCAACACCACAAGGGCGATTGAGCAGAACGGCTTGGGCGGGTCCCCGTACTTAGTTTCCAAAATCATTCCGCAGCGCGAAGGCTTCTTATTATTTTCCGCCCTAACGCCACAAGGGCGACGACCTCGAGTAGGTCAACCTGGGAGGGACGAGGGCTTAGTTCCCCAATCTTTCCGCAGGGGGCAAAAAGCCTCGCCGCACGAAGTGCGCAGCGAGGCTTTTTGCATGCCCGAGGACGATTGGGGAACTAAGCCCTCGTCCCTCCCCGGGATATGTAGCGAGTCGGAGTACCCTTGCTGTTACTCTGCTTTGCCCACGGAGTTGAGGTTGTTCATGCGGATCTTAACCAGCTCGGTGATCTCACGCATGCCCTCCTTGGCCGGCTTCTTGGGGTCGAAGCAGGCGGGGTTCTCGGCCATGTAGGCCATGAAGCCCTTGGTGTAAGCCTGACGCAGCTCGGTGGCGTAGTTAACCTTGCAGATGCCGTTCTTCACAGCCTCGGCAACCTGCTCATCGGGCACACCGGAGGTGCCGTGCAGAACCAGCGGCACGTCGACGGCGTCGCGGATGGCCTTGACCACGGACTGCTCGATGTGCGGATCGCTCGTGTACACGCCGTGGCTGGTGCCAACGCCAATGGCCAGCGAGGTGCAGCCAGTGCGCTCAACAAACTCCTTGGCCTCGGCAGGATCGGTGTAGGGGCTCTCGCCCTCAACCGCGGGACCGTCGTCCTCCTTGCCGCCAACCTTACCGAGCTCGGCCTCGACGGGCACGCCCATGGCGCGGCCAGCATCGGCGACGGACTTGGTCAGGGCAATGTTGTCCTCGAAGGACTCGTGCGAGCCGTCGATCATGACGGAGGTGTAGCCCGTGCGGAAAGCCTGCATGCAGCGGTCATAGCCATCGCCGTGATCGAGGTGCAGAGCGACGGGCACGGAAGCGCGCTCGGCAGCGGCCTTGACCATGCCATAGAAGTAATCCAGGCCAGCGGTCTTGATGGTGCCCGGGGTAGTCTGCATGATGACGGGGGACTTGGTCTCCTCGGCAGCGGCCAGAACGGCCATAACAAACTCGAGGTTCTCGACGTTGAACGCGCCGACGGCGTAGTGGCCGGCCTGAGCGTCCTTGAGCATCTTTTCGGTGGTAACAAGTGCCATGAGCGTTTGCTCCTCTCCCTCGCCCGCATCTGGACATCGGGCGTAGTTGTTCACAAGGTGTTTTACCTTGCGTTTTGCTGCGCTCATTGTATGAAATTCAGCGGCTTTGCACATGCGACATATTGTCATCGCGCGAGGTCCAACCTTCATTTTTGAAAAGCAAACGGAAGGAGTCGAACCCGAGCGCGCGTGTTCGAAATTGAGTTTTGAGCCTTGATCATCTTTCTTTTATAGAAAAAGTAAGTAATCGAAAGGCGTTTTCTTACTCAAAAAGAAAATGAACGAAAATAGAGTCAACACAATTCCTGCAAATTTCGGTTGGAGATGGAGCAGCAGTGACCCACACAACAACCCGCGCTTTCGCCGATGAGCGTCGTGCCGCCATCATGGAGATGCTCGAACATAATGCCTCGGTGCAGGTAGCCGAAATCGCCCAGACCTTTGGCGTGTCCTCCGTCACCGCCCGCGCCGACCTGGACGCGCTCGCCGAGTCCGGCAAGCTCCGCCGCACACATGGTGGTGCCGTATCGCTCCAGAAGCGGCTGACCGTTTCCACGCAGGATCGCCGCATCAATGTCAACGTTGCCGCCAAACAGGCCATCGCGCAAAGCGCCATCGAGCTCGTCAATGACGGCGACACGCTGCTCGTCGACTCGGGCACCACGGCGCTCGAGTTTGTCCGGCTCCTCGACCAGCGCAACGGCATCACCGTTATCACGGCCGACATTACCATTGCCGATTACATCGACGAGAGCATGCCCTCGGTCGATGTCGTCATGCTGGGCGGGGCACTGCGCAAAGGCCATCGTTATTTGTACGGACCGCTCACTATGCAGGCGCTCCAAATGGTCCATGCCGATCTGGCCGTCATGTGCCCCGGCGCCTTTGTCTCCAGCTGCGGCTTTACGACCGACTTTCCCCAGATGGCCGAGACCAAAGCGGCTATGGTCGGCGCCGCCCGTCAAAGCGTTGCCCTCATGGACGCCAGCAAGGTTAACGGACGTGGCATGTACCGCTTTGCCGAGCTGACCGATGTCGACGCCATCGTGATGGACCGTGACCCCGATCATGCCGTCGCCACCTCAATCGCCGAGACCGCCGACGACGCCCACCCAAATCTCATCATCGCCGACGCTTAAACAAAAACCACCACAAAGGTGCCTGTCCCCTTTGTGGTGGTTTGAGCGTTAAAAGTGAACGTATCGCTACTTGGAAAGCTCGTCGGCGAGGGCCTCTATCTGAGCGCGCGAGGTGTCGTTGAGCGAACCCAGGACGGTCACTTTGTTCTGCGTCAGGGTGATGTCCTTCATGCCCTCGAGCTCCTTGGTCATAACCTTAGCGGCGGCAGGTGCCCAGGAGCCAGCCTCGACGAGCGCCACGGTGCGGTTCTGGTAGGCATGCTCGGCGAGCGTATGGATGAAGGTGCTCATGAACGGGAAGATCTCGCCCTGATAGGTAATGGAAGCGAGTACCAGACGGTCATAGCGGAACGCGTCCTCAACGGCCTCGGCCATGTCGTCGCGAGCCAAGTCAAAGACGGAAACCTTCTGGCCGCGAGCCTCGAGCGCAGATGCGAGCTCATCGACGGCGGCCTTCAGGTGGCCGTAGACGCTCGCGTAGGCAATGGTGATTCCCTCGTCCTCGGGCTGATAGCTCGACCAGGTGTTGCAGGTGTCGAGGTAGTAGCCCAGGTTCTCGGTCAGCACGGGGCCGTGAAGCGGGCAGATGATCTGGATGTCCAAATCGGCGGCCTTCTTGAGCACGGCCTGCACAAACTTGCCGAACTTGCCCACGATGCCAAAGTAGTAACGGCGCGCCTCGCAGGCCCACCCTTCCGGATCCTCGATGTCGTTGGCGCCAAACTTGCCAAAGCCGTCGGCACTAAAGAGCACCTTGTCGGTAGCCTCGTAGGAGAAGAGTACCTCGGGCCAGTGAACGTTGGGGGCGCCGACAAAGGTCAGGCTGTGGCCACCCAGATCAAGCACGTCGCCCTCTTTGACAACCATCTTGCGCTCGGGGAAGTCGGTGCCAAAGTAGTTGACCATCATGCGGAAGGCGCCCATGCTTGCCACAATCTGCGCCTGGGGATAGCGCTCCATAAAGGCGGCGATGCCGGCGGAGTGATCGGGCTCCATGTGATGGATGACCAGGTAGTCGGGCGTGCGGCCGTCGAGTACGGTCTCGAGGTTGCCGAGCCACTCGTCGACAAATCCGCCATCGACCGAATCGGCGACAGCGATCTTCTCGCCCAAGATAACGTAGCTGTTGTATGCCATACCGTTCTCGGACACATCGTACTGGCCCTCGAACAGGTCAATGTCGTGATCGTCGACGCCAACGTAGCGGATATCCTTGGTGATCTCCATCAGGCAAAGCCTCCTAGATAGACAAAAGAGCCCGTCTATCATAGCACTCGGCTGCATCCCAACAGCTATCTGCCGGCATCCTTACCGATTGTTATTGAAATGCGATAAATCGCCGTTTATCAGCACAAACTATGCGCGCGGTATCGCCGTGCTATGTCGAATGATGAGTTGTCCGGGAATACGAATGGCAACGGTTTTGTCCGCCGCGCCCGCCTCGGGAACCGCATGCTCGAATACCTCGCGTCCGCGCTGATGTAGATCGAATCGCACGGTCGTGAGCTCGTTGTGTGCGACAAAATCATCGAGCGAATCGTCGACGCCCACCACGCTCACGTCCTCGGGTACGCGCAGGCCGCTATCGCGCAGCGCTGCAATAGCGCCGTTTGCCATCTGGTCGTTTGCCGCGTAAATCGCCGTCATGGCGCGGTCATGCTCGGCCAGGTACCTGCCGGCCTCGTAACCGCTGTTAGCAGACCAGTCGCCCTCGAGCGGCTCTGCCGGCTCGATGTGTTTACGCTCGAGCGCATCCTGCCAACCGGCGCGACGAAATTGCTCGTCGACCGAGAACGACGGGCCGCCAATATAGCGAATCTGCTCGTGCCCCAGCTCAAACAGATGATCCATAAGCAACAGCGAGCAGCCGTAATGGTCGGAATCGACTGTAGTCACGCGCGGATGCGCATACATGGTAACGATGACCGTGCCAATGCCCGGCAGTGGATCAAACGTCTCAAAATCGGGCGCCATACGGCTCATGCCGATGATGATGCCGTCCACGGGCAGCGCAGCCATACGACGCGTTGCCTCGGCAAGCGAGAACTCCTCGGTCTTGGACATCTCGACCAGCGTGATGGCGCAATTATGCTCGCGAGCAGCGCTGGCGATGCCGTCGATCATTGAGAGGTTGCCAAACTTGGTGACATCGTTGACGCACAGACCGACCGAATGGTAGCGGCCGTCGCGCAGCGAGCGACCGGCATAACTCGGACGAAAGCCAAGCTCTTGCATAGCGGCCTGCACGCGCTGGCGCGTCTGCTCGTTAACGTTGGGCAAGCCGTTGGCGACGCGCGAAACCGTCTGCTGCGAAACGCCAGCAGCGCGGGCGACGTCGGCCATGGAGACCGGACGCATACCTGTATCGTTGGACGGGCGCCTTGCCACTGGATCACCTTCACCCTTGCGAGATCTGAATAGCGTAAATGCCAGCCCGGGCAGAAACACACCCCGCGCCGAGGCCCGCTATCGTCGGACGCATGTTAACGTACTCTACTTTTTCTATCAGCGGTTCTTTTGCTCCATATGTCCATACGGCCACACCGTTCACGGCCGAAAATCTACCGATTACCAGATTCTCAAAAATAGATATGCGTTGTGTTATGAGTACGTTATCATACCCATTAACGTGCGGCGCCGCGACCGTCTGGTTTGTGGTGCTCAAAATTGTTAACGTACTCATTAACGACACGGATCAGTCTCTCCCGCGTCAAGGAAAGGACCCCTATGACCACCCCCGACGAAAAGACATTCGCCACGCTCACCAAGCTGTTTGAGGAGGAGTTTGGCCCCATCGGCGACCGCCAAGTGCTCTACGTGCACGCGCCCGGCCGTTCCGAGATCAGCGGCAATCACACCGATCACGAAGGCGGCCACGTTATCGCCGGCTCGCTCGATGTCGCCGTTGACGGTATCGCCGTGGCAACCGATTCCAACAAGGTCCGCGTCGCCGATGAGGGCTACCCCACGTTTGAGATTACCCTCGACACGCTGGATGTTCAGGAGTCCGAGAAGGGCACGTCCGCAAGCCTCGTGCGCGGTATGGCGCACGAGATTGCAGCCCTTGGCGTTGAGCCCCATGGCTTCGACTTCGCCTTCACCTGCTCCGTCCCCTCGGGTGGCGGTCTTTCGAGCTCCGCTGCTGTCGAGGCCGCGTACGGTCGTGCCATGGAGACACTCTGGGGCGCGCCCGCCATTGAGCCCGTCGCGCTCGCCCAGATGAGCCAGCGCACCGAGAACAACTATTACGGCAAGCCCTGCGGTCTGATGGACCAGGCCGCTGTGTGCCTGGGCGGCCTTGCCTACATGGACTTTGAGGACCAAGCCCAGCCTAAGACCCAGAAGCTCGAGCTCAACTTTGAGGATCACGGCTACGCGCTCGTGCTCGTTAAGGTCGGTGCCGACCACGTGGCCGCCACCGACGACTACGCCGCCGTTCCGCGCGAGATGCAAGACGTCGCCGCCGAGTTTGGCAAGGCGCGCCTGTGCGAGGTCGACGTTGCCGACTTTGACGCCAAGCTCCCCGAACTGCGCGCCAAGCTGGGCGACCGCGCCTGCCTGCGCGCCGTTCACTACTGGTACGAGAACGGCCTGGTCGATAAGCGCTGGGCAGCCCTTAACGCCGGCGACATCGATCAGTTCCTGGTCCTGACGCGCGAGTCGGGCGCCAGCTCTGCCATGTACCTGCAGAATGTTGTTGCCAAACTGGGTGCCGAGCAGCCTTCCATGTACGCGCTTGCTCTTGCCGAGCATGTGCTCGACGGCCGTGGCGCCGTCCGCATCCACGGCGGCGGCTTTGGCGGTACCATCCAGGCCTTCGTGCCGCTCGATCTGGTCGACACCTTCATTGCCAAGATGAACAGCTGGCTGGGCGAGGGGTCTGCCCGCCACTACGCAATTTCTGACAAGGGGGCTTATGCGGCATGGCTGTAATTACTGACGTGCGAGAGGCCGCGCAGAACCTGATCGAGTACGCCATCCACCGATCGATGATCGGCCAGGACGACCGCATCTGGGCATACAACACCATTTTGGAGTGCATCGGCGCCACGGGGCCGGCGCTCGATATGGCCTGGGCGCTCCAGGTTGAGAAACTCTCGCTCTTGCACCCCGATATCCTTCCCGACTTTGACCTGGAGGGCACGCTTGCCGCGCTTGCCGAGGCTGCCGTTACCAACGGCGCCGCCGAGGACACGGCGTCGGGCCGCGACCGCATCGCCATGCGCATCATGGGCGTGCTCATGCCGAGGCCTTCGGTTGTAAACGAAGAGTTCAATGGGCGTATGGGCGTCAACGAGCCCCGCGCCGCGACCGACTGGTTCTACGGCCTGTGCTGCGACGCCGGCTACGTGCGCCGCGCCGCTATCGCGCGCAACATCAAATGGAGCACCCCCACCAACTGGGGTAACCTGGAGATCACTATCAACCTGTCCAAGCCCGAGAAGGACCCGCGCGATATCGCCGCGGCAGGTGCGGCAAAGAACACGGGCGAGAAGTATCCCGCCTGCCAGCTCTGCATCGAAAACGAGGGCTATCCCGGACGCTCCGCCGCAGCCGACGGCGGCGCTCACCCCGCTCGCCAGAATCTGCGCATTATCCCCATTGAGCTCAACGGCGAGCGCTGGGGCTTCCAGTACAGCCCGTACGCGTACTTTAACGAGCACTGCATTGCCATGAGCTCCGAGCACCGCCCGATGCACGTCGACCGCAAGGGGCTGACGTGTCTGCTCGACTTTGTGGACCTGTTCCCGCACTACTTCATCGGCTCCAATGCCGACCTGCCCATCGTGGGCGGCTCAATTCTGTCGCACGACCACTTCCAGGGTGGCGCGCACGAGTTCCCCATGATGCATGCCACCGAAGTCTCGCAGTTTAGCGTGCCCGGCTTTGACCAGGTCAGCGGCACCGTGCTGCAGTGGCCGCTTTCGGTGCTGCGCCTGCGCTCGCACGACCGCGGCGCGCTGCTCGATGCCGCCGAGAAGATTATCCTGGCATGGCGCGAGTGGACCGATGAGTCGGTTGGCGTCATCGCACGCACAGCCGATGGCGTGGCGCACAACACCGTGACGCCCGTCATCCGCCGCGTCGACTCCCGCGGCAATGCCGGAGGCGAGATCTACGAGGCCTGCTTGGCGCTTCGCTGCAACATCACGACCGACGAGCATCCGCTGGGCGTGTTCCACCCGCATGCCGAGTACCACCATATTAAAAAGGAGAACATCGGCCTGATCGAGGTCATGGGCCTGGCCATTCTGCCGCCGCGCTTGGTTCCCGAGCTCGGTGCTGTCCGCGAGCACCTGCTGGCGGCCAAGGCCGATGCCAGCTACGATCTTGCCTGCGCTCTCGAGAGCGACGACCTTTGCCGCAGCCACGCCGCATGGGCGGAGGACGTCTTTGCTCGCCGCGCGAACGAGCTTACGGCGGATAACGCCATCGACATCCTGCATGAGGAGGTCGGCGTGGTGTTTGGCCACGTGCTCGACAACGCCGGCGTCTTTAAATGGGACGAGGCCGGCCGCGCCGCCCAGCAGCGCTTTATCGACTCACTGTAGAGCACAGACCCGGACGCTCAACGGCAGTCCACACGACATAACCGCCCACACGACAACGGCGCCCGCCGGCAACATCGCCGACGGGCGCCGTTTTTGAGTGTAGCCATTGGGGACGTTCTTAAACGACTAGTCAAACAAGAACGTCCCCAACGACTAATGACTCGAGCGTGGAAAATCTCCCACTTTGAGCTCGCATGGGCACCAAAAGCAGGAGATTATCCACGCTCATTCTATTAGGAGTCGCAACCGCTACAACTCTACGACCTCAACGTTGCTGTAGATCTCGTCCCAGCGATCCATGACCAGGTGGCCGGTCTTGGGATCCATGGCGTTGAGCTTACCGCAGGTATTGGCGGTCTTGAGCACCGTGACGTCGTCGGCACCAGCAGCAATGGCATGCGCAAAACCGGCGATGGTCGAGTCGCCGGAACCCGTTGCGTTCACAGCCGCAATCGCGGGCGTCTTGGCGCGGAACGCGCGACCTTCATGGAAGCCTACCGAACCGGCAGCGCCCATCGAAACGACAACCCAGGGAATACCGGCAAAACGGTCATCGGCGGCAAGCGCCTCGCGCAGGGCATCGACATCATCGGTCGTAAAGGACGTACCCAGCAGGCCGTTAATCTCGGTCAGGTTGGGTTTTACGAGCTCAGGCTTAGCGTCGGACTCCAGCGCGGCCTCCAGCGATGCACCCGAGGTGTCGAGCAGCACCTTGGCGCCCGCCTCCTCGGCGATCTTGACGAGCTCGGCATAGTAGCCGGCATCGACGCCACGCGGCAGCGAGCCCGAAAGCGTCACAACGTCCGCCTTCGCCGCGAGTTCGGCGAACTTGGCCGTAAAGGCCTCGAGCTCGGCCGGGGCGATCTGCGGGCCGCTCTCCAGCAGCTCGGTCTGATTACCCTCGTGCAGGATATTCAAGCAAATGCGCGTCTCACCGGCAATGGGCACAAAGTCGTTCTTGACGCCGTCAGCATCCATAAGCTCGGCCATATAGGCGCCCATGTGGCCGCCGAGCAGGCCGGTCGCGAGCACATCGTCGCCCAGCTGCAGCAGCACACGGCTCACGTTGAGGCCCTTACCGCCAGCGGTCTTTTCGGGCGTCACACGGTTCACGTCGTCGATGGTCAGCTTGTCGAGCTGATAGCGCGTATCGATCGACGGGTTCATGGTAACGGTCAGAATCATATTGAACTCCTGTTTCCGGGGCACGACGTGTGCGACCCCAAACATACGATAGCTCTTTAAAGGATCTCGATCTCAAAGCAGCGAGTGACGGTCTCTCCCGGCTTGGCCACCAGACAGCCACGCTTGTGCTCCAGAATATCGTCCTCGTCGGAGCAGGTGGACAGACCACCCCACGGTTCAACAGCCACAAAGTCGCCCTCGGGCTTGCTCCACACAATCAGGTACGGCATATCGGGGAACGTCAGGCGCACGCCCTTGTCCTCGGTTTTCTTGGTCAGCGTAACCACGCGGCTCTCGAGCACGTCGAAGATGGTCTCGGCAAAGTCAAAGAGTTCGTGGGTCAGCGGCAGGTTCTGGCCGATCATGGGGTTCTTGCTGCGATGCTCAACATCAATCAGGCCCGTCGAGGGGACGGCAGTACAAAGCTCGGTGGCCTCGCACCGCTCAAAACGAAGCTCATAGTCGTCATAGGACTCGCCCTCGTCGAGCGGGCACTTAAAGCCGGGGTGACCACCCACAAAGAACGGCATGTCCTCGGTGCCCTCATTGGTCACCTCGTACGACACGGCCACCTTTTCCGAATCGATCGTGTAACGAGCAACGATCTTAAACGGATACGGGTACTGCTCGAGCAACTCGGCATGGTCGGCAGAGCTTAGGCTCAGCGCAACCATGTTGTCGCCCTGCTCCTCGAGCTTCCACTCCTGTTTGCGCGCAAAGCCGTGGCGAGCGAGCTTGACCTCGCGGCCGCCCATGGTCATCGCGCGGCCGTCACGAAGGCCACCGCAGATCGGGAAGCAAATGGGTGCCTGGCCCGACCAGACCGCCGGGTCACCCTGCCACAGGTACTCGCGGCCGTTGGCTTTAATCGAAGTGAACGATCCGCCAGCCGTGCTCAGTGCCACACGAATAGAACCGTTATCAAGAACAAACTCCATAGGAGCCTTCCCTTTCTTACGACAGCCCGCCAAGTCAGTGGGGCTGATAGAAAACCGGCCCGCGCCTCATCACAGAAACGCGAGCCGTCAATTGAAAAGCTGCAGAATGCCGGGTACCGCCAAAACGAAGCACACAAGCTCAGCAAGCAAACGTGTTATCGGAGCAGCTTGCCGTATCAGAAATCTTCGCAACAACAGCGGTAACCCCACAGGTCACTCAGACATCAGCGAGAAGCCAGCTGGCGAGGCAAGGTGCCGTGAAGCGAGGCGGCATTGACCTTCTGGTCATGCCGCCGAAACTGAACGGCAGATTGCCCGCCAGATGGCTTCGCAGCGTCGACCCATTACGCGGTTTGGCAAAACCGCGTAACCTCCTTAGTCGTGATACTCGCCGCGGTCCCACTTCTCGAGAAACTCGTCAAAGAAGTGCGGGTCAGCCTGAGCCTCGGCGTCGGCCTTATTGCAGGCGTCGATCTTGGCGATCAGGGCATCGTGCTCGGGAGTCTTCTCGTAGGGCTCCTCCAGGAAGGCAAGCATGATGTCAGCCATCAGGAACTCGCCGGTGATCTTGCCGCCAAAGCCCACGATGTTGGCGTTGAGCTCGCGACGGGCATACAGGGCAGAGGTCATGTCGCGAACCAGGGCGCAGCGAGCGCCGGGAACCTTGTTGACGGCGTTGGTGATGCCGATGCCGGTGCCGCACAGGGCCACGCCAAAGTCGGCCTTACCGCTGGCAACAGCCTCGCCCACGGCCTTACCGTAGATGGGATAGTGCGTACGGGCGTGGCTGTAGGTGCCGCAGTCGAGCACCTTGTAGCCAGCCTGCTCCAGGCGGTCGGCCAGATAGATCTTCTCGTCCGTAACGATATGGTCGCAACCGATTGCGATGGTCTTCTTCATCAGAACGTCCTTTCGTCTGAATTCACAAGTTGAGATAGAAGTTCGAGTTCTCGGTGGCTCTCGTTAGGCCATCTTGTTGAGCATGTCGACACGGATCTGGTGACGGCCGCCAGCGTACTGGGCGCGCAGGAACTCGCGGGCGATCTTCTTGGCGACCTCGGTGCCCACAACGCCCGGGCCCATGGTGACCATGCGCGAACCGTTGTGCTCGCGGGTCATGTAAGCGGAACGCTCGTCGGAAATGTTGGCGACGACCATGCCCTTGATCTTGACGGCGGCCATATAGGAGCCGACGCCGTACTTATCGAATGCGAAGCCCTGGGAATCCTTGTGCTCCAGCAGGTCCTTGGCAACGGCGGTCGCGGAATCGACAAAGTCCGCGGCAGGGGTCTCGGAATAGTCGACGACCTCGTGACCGTCGGCGACGAGCATCTCCTTGATGGACTCCTTCATCGACATACCGTCGGCATCGGAAGCGATTACAACCCTCATGACATCCTCCTTGAGAGATACGCAGGTGCGTAGTTTCTGTTTGGAAGTGTTGAATCGCGTTCAGGTCCGGGCATCTGAATGTGCGGTTCTTCACTGTTCATGTTTATTTGAACACATTCGAACAGAGACTGCAACCATTATCTGTTTATCTTTGTTCTTTTTTGAACAAATACCATTCACGGTTGATTGCCGACCGTTTGAGCCCGGCGCAGACGTAGCGACCATGTGTTCAGCAAACAAAAGGGCGGCCGAGAACGTGTCTCG
>NZ_JAQLFP010000026.1 GCF_028207065.1 Collinsella aerofaciens | reverse complement strand
GGGGTAGCTAAAATAGCCCCGTCCCAAATTAGCTGCCCCAGTCACAGTAGTCGTTGGGGACACTCTTCGCGAAAAAGCTGCAAGGACTGTCCCCAGCTGCCGGCAGAAAAGGAACGTCCCCAACTGCCGGATTAGGCGAGGCTCTCCAGAACGTGGCGGAGCTCCTGCTGGACGGCGTGGTCGCGGTTACAACCCACCACGCGATCGGCCACCGCCTTAAGCGCGGGGCGCGCGTTTTCCATCGCGCAGCCCGTGCCGACAAAGCGAATGATCTCGTAGTCGTTCATCGAGTCGCCAAACGCTATGACCTCGTCGCGATCAATGCCGTAATGCTCCGCGAGCTGCGCGATACCCGAGGCCTTCGATACACCAGGCTGCATGGCATCGATCCACGCGTTGCCCGAAGGCGCAAAAGTAAAGAGCTGACCAAGTTCGCGCTGTAGCACGTACGCACTGTCCATAACCGCACTGTCGTCGCAAAAGATACTCGCTTTGATGATATTTACGCTGGGATCGGGCAGCTCCCAAATACGCTCGGCATTGGGAAGGTCCTTATCGACCTCACGCACGAACTTGCACTCGTCATCGAGCAGGAAGGACTTGGTTCGGTCAAAGAGCGCAAGATGCAGATTGGGAAACGTCCTGACGGCTTGGGCGAGCCTTCGAATCGCCAGGTGGGAATACACCTCACGGTCTACCATCTTACCGTCGGCGTAGACTTGGGCGCCGTTAGCGGCGACAAAGTCCATCTTGTCGCGAACGGGCGCAAAGAACTCGCACAGGCGATCGTAGCGACGACCTGACGATGCGGCGAAATGCACGCCATACTCGTGTAGCGCCAGAATCAGTTCGTAGGTCTCGGGAGGCACCTGGCCGTTTTCGTCAAGCAGTGTGCCGTCCATATCGGATGCAATCAGTTTAAACATAGAAAAGCTCCCTTCGGGCTTAGTAGTGAAAACAGATGTATATCTGAAAACACCGTACCCAAAGGGAGCTCGAATAAGACCCCGTAGTTATAAACGTTACATGGACCTAGCAAATAGCTCACGCGCGCCAGAGGCCCCACGGTCGCGACGTCAGGCAGCCCGCCAAAGAGTGTCCCCAACGGCTAGTCGTTTAAGAACGTCCCTGATGACTAGTCGGCGTAGGTGAAGGTTGTGACGTCGAACATGCCCTCGGGACGGATGCGGAGCGTCGGGATCACCGGCAGGGGCAGGAAGATGATGCCCATGATGGGGTCGAGCGGCGGCTCGATGCCCATGGCGCGCGCCTTGACCATAAAGTCGTCGTGCTGCGCCGCAACGTCTTCGGCAGCGCCCTCGCTCATCAGGCCGCCGAGCGCCAGCGGAATGCGCGCCACGACCTCGCCGTTGCGCACCAGCACGTGGCCGCCCTGGCCCACGGCCTCAACGGCAGCCATCATATCCGCCGCATTGTCGCCCACCACGCACACGTTGTGCGAGTCGTGGCCGATCGTGGAGGCAATGGCGCCACCGGTGATGGTAAAGCCGCGCACCCAGCCGCGACCGATATGCTTGCCGACCAGGCCCAGGCCAGCGGGGCCGTCGCCGTCGGCGCCCTCGGCCTGCAGCGACACGCCGCGGCCATGGCGCTCAATCAGCATAATGCGGCGCAGGCCCTCGGTGTTCTTGGGGCGAACCATGCCCGTGATGGCCTTGCCCGGCACCACGTCAATCACGGCCTCGCCCGGCTTAAAGGCATAGTCGAATACGTCGAGCGAAAGCTTCGGCAGCTTAACGGAGGCGCGTAGCTCATCGGCAAGGGCCGCGACCTCGGCCATCTCGGGTGCAATCTCGCCCACAAAAGTGCCGTCCTGTGCCACGAGCGCGCCGGCGGCATACACGCGATGCGGAGCCGTGGCAAACGTCAGGTCATTGAGCACCAGCAGGTCGGCACGCTTGCCCGGGGCAATCGCACCACGCAGCTCGTGTGGGTCGCGGCAACCGTGGTCCAGGCCAAACGCCTCGGCCGTGGAGAGGGACGCCATAGAGATAGCGACCACGGGGTCGATGCCGGCCTCGATAGCCGCGCGGCAGGCATTGTCGATCATGCCGGTCGCAAGCGCATCGGAAGGGGCGCGGTCGTCGGTCGCGAAGCAGCAGCGGCGGGCGCGCGCGGGATTCTCTAGCAGCATCGGCGACAGGTTGGCCAAGTCGTGGCTACACGTACCTTCGCGCAGCATCACATACATGCCGCGGGACAGTTTATCGAGCGCCTCCTCGGGAATCGTCGACTCGTGGTCGGCGATAATACCCGCCGCGGCATAGGCATTGAGGTCCTTGCCGGCAACGAGCGGCGCATGACCGTCGACCTGCTTGGACGGCGTCTGGTTAGCGGCATCGATGCGAGCACAGGTCTCGGGATCGGCCATAAAAACGCCCGGAAGGTTCATCATTTCGCCCAGGCCAAAGACATCGCCCGGATGCTCGGCAAAAAACGCCTGCATATCGGCAGCCGAAATAACGGCACCGGCCTGCTCGTCGGGCAGCGCGGGCACGCACGAAGGCATCATGTACTTGATGGAGATGGGTGCGCGGCGGCCGTCCTCGATCATAAAGCGCAAGCCGTCGAGACCGGCAACATTGGCAATCTCGTGGCTGTCGGCAATGGCGGTGGTAGTACCGCGCGTCGCGGCCATGCGAGCATACTCGGCGGGACGGATGTTCGAGGACTCGATATGCAAATGCCCGTCAATAAAACCGGGAGCGAGATAGCGACCCTGGCAGTCGATGACCTCAGTTGCCTCGTAGGTGCCAGCAGCATCGTCGCGACCATCGTAGAGCACGCCGACGATCACACCGTCCTTGACGGCAACGCTACCGGGCGCCACACGCTGGCCATACACGTCGACGATCTGCGCATTGGTAAACAGCGTGTCGACGGGCACGCGCCCCTCGGCAGCATCGATCACAGACCTCATGACCTCAACGGACATACATACTCCTTTAACCGTAGAAAAAAGCTGCGGAGCGGACAGACCTTCACCGCAGCAAGCCAATAGCCATTGTATGCCAAAAAGAAAGTCCCGCTAACACCCCTTCCGCTTAACGGCACCGCCAAATGATCCCTCCGTCCCCAAGGGATCGTCGCAACCAAAAAGGCCGCAGTCGGGATTCCCGGCTGCGGCCTTATTGCACTTGTGAGGTCAACTCGCTCGTTAGACCAACTTAAAGCCCTTGCGCTTGCCCACGGAGAGGGTGTCGCCCAGCTTGAGGGCGCTCGGATCGATGTTGTAGCTCTTGGGAGCCACAGCCTTGCCGTTGATCTTGACGCCGCCGCCGTCGATGTCGCGGCGGGCCTGACCGGCGCTGGCCGAAAGGCCCAGGTCCTTGAGCAGGCCAGCGAGGTAAATCTGGCCCTCGTCGTTGACGGTCAGCTCAACGTGCTTCTCGGGGAAGTCGGCAAGCTGGCCCTCCTTGAACACACGGTCGAACTCGGCCTGAGCCTCGTCGCCGGCGCCAGCACCGTGGTAGGTGTCGCACAGGTCGCGGCCTAGAGCGCGCTTGAGCTCGTAGGGGTCGGCGGAGCCATCGGCCAGGGCGGCATCGATCTTGTCGACCTCGGCCGGGGTGAGCGAACTGGCCAGACGATAGTACTTGCCAATCATCTCGTCGGGGATGGACATGGTCTTGCCGAACATATCCTTGGGAGCATCGGTCAGGCCGATGTAGTTACCGTAGGACTTGGACATCTTACGGACGCCGTCGGTGCCCTCGAGCAGCGGCATGGTGAGCGCGATCTGCGGTTCCATGCCCATCTTCTCCATGAGCTCGCGGCCGGCGAGCAGGTTAAAGAGCTGGTCGGTGCCGCCCATCTCGACGTCGGCCTTGATCTGCACGGAGTCGAAGGCCTGCATCACAGGGTACAGGAACTCGTGCAGGGCAATCGGCGTCTGGGACTGGTAGCGCTTGGTAAAGTCGTCGCGCTCGAGGATGCGGGCGACGGTGAACTTGGAGCACACCTGCAGCAGGCCGGCCAGGTCCATCGAAAGGATCCAGTCGCCGTTGTGCACGATGGTGGTCTTCTCGGGGTCCAGGATCTTCATGGCCTGGCTCACGTAGGTCTCGGCGTTGGCCTCGATCTGCTCCTGCGAAAGCTGCGGGCGGGTGGAGTTCTTGCCCGAGGGGTCGCCGATCAGCGCAGTGCCGTTGCCGATGATAAGGGTGACGTTGTGGCCCAGGTCCTGGAACTGACGCATCTTGCGCAGGGGCACGGCATGGCCCAGGTGCAGGTCGGGGCTGGTGGGATCGACGCCGAGCTTGATGTTGAGGGGCTCGCCCTTCTCAAGCTTCTTGCGAAGGTCGGCCTCGGGGACGATCTGCGCTGCACCCGAGGTGATGATACGCATTTGCTCGTCAACAGACAGCATTGGGTATCCTCCTTTTGCTATAGCACCCTCACCGGATACGGCGGTGCTGGAAGTTCATAAACCCACTAATAATAACCAAAACAGCGCGACGCGGCACCTACGACAGGAAAATCCTCGTCCTGCCGCACGCGTCGATAACGACCGGCAAACGCGTGCCGTCACGTTCGACCAAAAAGCGCGCCTGCTGACGGCGCGAGCAGTCACGGCAACGGACCTGCCCCGTTGCATCCGTGGCGCAGGCGCCCTCGGCAGTCAGCAAGCAGTGCTCGCACACCATGAGCTCGGGACGGTCGGCATCGACAGGCCCCAAGACACCGGGGCAAGCGGCAAGTTCGGCAACACGCTCCGCATCATTGCCGAGCAACTCGGCCGACAAGCACACCCGCCCCGCACCGAGTCCGCGCAGCCAGGTAAGCGTGGCCCGATTGGCACAGAACACCGGCGCCGCCACGTCAAACGTTGTGCCCAGCTCGCGGGCCATCGCCACTTGTCCCAGATTGCGGCAGACGACGCGCCCGGCACGCTGCATAAGCGCCCGAGTCCGCTCGGCGTCGCCCGCGCGGCACACTTCGTCGAGCACCACCGTTGTATCGGACAGATCTCGCTCATCGCGCGGACCCACATCCATCAGCTCCCAGGCAAAGACCATACGAGCAAAATCCTCGCGCTTTGCCGGCCCCGCCGACCCCACCAACTCCGTCGACGCACCGCCATCCACCGCAGCGCCCTCAAAGGGCAGCACCTCAACGGCACGCGCAACGGGCGCAATCGCATCCGCCTCGGCCCGCATGCGCTCCAACACCGCCGCCGTCTGATCCAACACGCCGGCGCTGCGAATCAGATAGACCTCGCAGCCCGCGTCCACCTTACGTTTGCAATGCACGACGATGCGCTCCCCCGCAGCGGCATCCACGGGGCAAGGCACCTGTGGCCAGCGCTTGGGCACATCGGGACGCGCGTCGGCACCCGGGTAAAATCGGATTTCGAGCGTATCGCCCGCCGCCACGGCGGCATCAAGCTCAACCGTCACCTCTTCGTGACCCACCGCCACCAAGTGGCCCACGCGCACGCCCTGGTTGATCGCGCGCTCAAAGCTCATGAGCTCGGCACCCGAACGACCCCGCAGGTAAGCATCGGTAAACCCACGGTTAAACGACCTTCCCAGCTCGCGTTCAAGCTCTTCCACGGCACCGGAGTCCCACGCGCCGTCGCACAGCATATCGAGTGCCCGACGCCACACCCTCACCACGTTGAATACGTAATCGGGATTCTTCATGCGTCCCTCGATCTTGAGCGATGCCACGCCGGCGGCAACAAGCTCGGGCAGGTGCGCGATACCCAGATAGTCACGCGGACAAAGCAGGCGGTCTCCCTCGACGGCAACAACACTCTGCCCCGCCTCGTCCACTAGGTCGTACGCCAGACGGCACGGCTGCGTGCAGTCGCCGCGCATCGCCGAGCGCCCACGCCGCAAGGCCGAGAACTCGCACGCCCCCGAATAGCCGATGCAAATCGCACCGTGGCAGAATACCTCGATGGGCACGCCCGTGGCACAGAGCACCGCAATCTCGTCGACCGTCAGCTCGCGTGCCGTCGTCACGCGCTCGACCCCCAGCTCATCGGCGGCAAGCCGCACGGCACCCTCGCTATGAGCGCCCGCTTGCGTGGACAGGTGAATCTCGACCCCGGGAATCGCCGCGCGCAGCGCGCAGGCCAACCCGGCATCGGCGACAATCAGAGCATCGGCGCCCAGCTCCAGTGCATGAGCTCCCAACGCCACCGCGTCGGACAACTCATCGTCAAACACGAACACGTTGAGCGTTACGTACACACGCACGCCATGGGCATGCGCCACGGCGCAGCCGCGCGCAAACTCGTTATCCGTAAAGCCATGGGCGCTCACACGGGCGTTAAAGCCGCCCAACCCCGCATAGATGGCATCGGCACCCGCGGCGATGGCCGCAAGCATCTGGTCGAGTCCGCCCGCCGGCGCCAGCAGCTCGGGCAGCGCCGCACCGGCAGCATCCAATCCAGTCTCGTATTGTCCGCTCGGCCCCATCGTCCGAATCGCCATCGACAAACTCCTTACCAAGGTATGCATTCACTCTGAAAAATGCCGTCTTCCAGCATACACGAGGCCTCGCGCGCCCCGTTTGGTTTATCGTGTAATAACTTATGTCCATCCTGCCCCGACGGCACATCCACCGTCCGGCACGACATACCTGGAGGTCAATATATGGGTCCTCGCCAACGACAGGGACGCAGCCGTTCAAAGACGCATGCTCTGCCCATAATCCTGCTCTCGTTTTTGGGCTTTCTGCTGATTGCGGGCGTGGCATTTGGCATCGGCATGGTCGGCAACGTCAACCGCTGGCTGTCCGATCTGCCCGACTACACCGACGCCAACGCGTATCTGGTGAGCGAGCCCACCGAGATCGTCGACTGCAACGGCAACAAGATCGCGAGCTTCTACACGCAAAACCGCAAGTCCATCACCAAGGACGAGGTCTCCCCCTACGTGCTGCAGGGCACCGTTGACGTCGAAGACGAGCGCTTCTACGAGCACGGCGGTATCGACCTGTGGGGTATCGCGCGTGCTGCGGTGGCAACCCTCGGCGGCGGACACGAAGGCGCCTCGACGATCACCCAGCAGCTTGTGCGCAACACCATCCTGCAGGAGGAGCAATTCGACTCGACCATTGAGCGTAAGGTGCGCGAGGCCTACATCGCCATCAAGATGGAGGACATGTACTCCAAAGACGAGATCCTCATGATGTACCTCAACACCATCTATTACGGCCACGGCGCCTACGGCATCGAGGCCGCAGCCGAGACCTACCTATCCAAGAGCGCCGCCGACCTCACCCTGAGCGAGGCCGCGCTACTCATCGGCCTTCCCAACTCGCCCTCGCAGTACGACCCCACGGTCAATCCCGATCTGGCACTGTCTCGCCGCAACAAGGTTCTCGACAACATGCTGCGCCTGGGCCACATCACCCAAGAGGAGCACGATGCCGCACAGGCCGAGCCCATCACCCTCAACGTGACCGAAATCTCGGGCAGCGGCGTCGACGTTTACTCGCAGCCCTACTTTGTCTCCTACGTCAAGCAGCTGCTGGAGCAGGAGTTCTCGACCGACGTGCTCTTTAAGGGCGGCCTGACCGTCAAGACCACCATCGACCCCACGATGCAGCAGGTGGCAGAGAATGCCGTCCGGGAGCAGCTCGACACGCTCTCGCTCGACGGCCTGGACATGGGCATGGTCGTCGTCGACCCCAAGACCGGCTACATCAAGTGCATGGTGGGCGGCTACGACTACAACGCTGACGAGAACCACGTAAACCATGCCACGGCCAAGCGTCCCGTCGGCTCCACCTTTAAGGCCTTTACGCTGGCAACTGCCATCCAAAACGGCATGAACCCCAACGTCACCCTCAACTGCAACTCGCCGCTCAAGGCCAAGGGCACCACGACCGAGGTCCAAAATTACGCCAACCAGAGCTATGGCAACATCACGCTTAAGCAGGCGACGGCATACTCCTCCAACACCGGCTACATCCAGGTGGCGGAAGCCGTCGGCAACAGCAAGATCATCTCGCTCGTCAAAAAGCTCGGCATCGACCCCGCCAAGGACAACATCGAGGACGTTCCCGTCATGACCCTCGGCACCGGCTCGATCTCGCCGCTCGAGATGGCCGCCGCCTACGCGACGTTTGCCAACGGCGGCTACTATCGCCAGCCGATCGCCATCACCGAGATTGACTCTCGTACCGGTTCGGTGCTGTACCAGCACACCGACAATCCCTCACAGGTGCTTACCGAGGGCGAGGCCGCCGCGGTCACCGATGTTCTGTCCGGCGTCATGAAGGGCAGCGGTACGGGTGCTGCCGGCGCTCTGAGTGTCAACCAGCCCTATGCCGGCAAGACGGGCACCACCGACAACACCACCAACCTGTGGTTCTGCGGCTATACCCCGCAGCTGGCGTGCGCCCTGTGGACCGGCTATTCCGCGGGCGAGATCCCCATCCAAAAGTACGGCACGGACCTGCTGGGCGACAGCACCAACCTGCCTGTCTTTAAGCGGTTTATGAACACCGTTCTGACCGGTACCGAGCGCGAGGAGTTTGCGACCGGAACGGCGCCCACCTACAAGAACAACAGCGTCTGGAAGTTCTACGGCACCAACAACACCAAGAAGTCGGAGAACGACGACAAGGACAAGGACGAAGAGGAAGAGGAAACCACCACAACGACTACCACGACGACCACGACCACCGAGACCACGGGCGGCGACACCACCGGCGGCACCGGTACGACCGGTGGCTCGACGGGTGGCTCCACTGGTGGTTCGACCGGCGGCGATGGCGGCACGCCTACGCCTACGCCTACGCCTACGCCTACGCCTACGCCCACTCCCGACCCCTCGCCCACGCCTGACGATACGGTCGGCTAAGAAGTACGCGACTAAAGCCAACAAGGCCCCGAGCAGCTTATTGAACTGCTCGGGGCCTTTTAGTTTGAAGCGACCTGGTGGGCGGTCTTTATACCGGCAAACAAAAAGGGGTACCGACCAACGTCGATGCCCCTTACAAGCCACTATGTCAGCGCACACAATGCCGAGCGCACGACCCGCACACCTACTTGCGAGAATTGCTCAACTTATTGATCAGCGCCTCGAGACGCTCGCCGTCCTCGGCCGTCTGGGCAATAACCAAAATCGTATCGTTGCCGGCAAGCGAGCCAAGCACATCGGGCAACTCTGCCGCATCAACGGCGGCGGCGATGCCGGAAGCCGTGCCAGGCTGAGCCTTGATCATAACCAGATTATCAGTACGCAGAACGCCCGTTACGAGCTCGGAAACCATACGCTGCAGATGCAGGTCCTCTGCCAGAACATAGATGCCCTCAGGGAGCTTACGCAGCCCCATATCGGCAATATCGCGAGAGACAGTCGCCTGCGTGCAATCAAAGCCCATAGCACGGAGCTCATCGACCAGCACGCGCTGCGTGCGGACATCCTTATTGCGCACAATATCTCTAATGGCATCCTGGCGCCCATTGCGTTTTTTAGCCATACAAACCCTCTCTCCAAAAGATGGCGGAGACAATCAATCAGTGATTGAATAGTTTAACGCTATTTGAAGGCTTTTGTGTATAAGAACGCATTTCGAAACAATTCTATGCAAGTTTGTTTCGTAATGAGCCGTTTAGGCGGTTTTTGCGCCCGTCCGGTTAAGAAAAGCTGCCAGATGCGTACACATCACGCAGCGCGCGGGCTTGGCGCTGGCGATCGGCCCAAACAACAGACCGAGTCCCCGATGGTTATCCTTGAGCGCGGCGACCATCTGACGGGTTCGAGGCGCCTCGAGCATATCACGCATGCGGGCGGAACGCTCGATTGACGACACCCCATGCGGGCTCAGACACAAATTCTCAATGCAGGCGACCAGTCCGGCAAAGTAGAACTTTTGGCTTGCCAGCTTGAGCCGACCACCGCTATCTGCTTCCGAGAGTGAGTCCGCAAGCTCGTCGAGCGCTCGAGTGTCATCGGATATCCTGGCATACATGGTGGGATCAAAGGCATCTGTAAGCTTAGGTGCCGCCGCGTGGAAACAAGCGTCGCCGCAGCCGGACACGAATCGTGCCTGCGAGAGCGCATAGGCCATAAACTCAACCGTACGGTACGCCTTGCCGCGCGACAGGCATGCCTCAAACAGCGGACGGCTATACATCACGCCAGAGGTCTGAGCGACTAGGCCGCCCAAAATCAACTGGGGCAGCCCAGTCACCATAGAAGACTCGTCTTCTATGGCAATAGAGGCAGCATCCAAGACGCGCGAATGACGCTCGCGATGCGCATCGTATCGATCGAGCGACACCGAGGGGAGCACAATGTCTGCCGCAGTATCGCACGCGATATCGACCATCTTGGAAAGGGCCTGCGGAGCAAACCACTCATCGGCGTTCATGGCGATGATTTGAGAGCCGCGCGAGGCATCAAAACCGGCACGAAGACAAGCGCCGCGCTTCGCGTCCTCGACGTCAATCAAATCAATATGGATGTCCCTGTCGGCAGCAACTTGAAGCGAATGGCGCACACCGGGCGCAGCATCGCGGCAGACAACGACAATCTGCAAATCGTAGAGGTCTTGGTTCTGGATACTCTCGAGCGCACGCATCGCATAGCTGGGCGAACCTTCTACCACAAGGATCACCGAAAGTCGCGGATGCGAACCACGTCGAACCAAATTATCCGTCCTCTCGACAGCAATGAATCAAACCGTGGTTCATGGTACACCCCGGCAATAAAAGCAATGAGACACCGGTTGCATTGCACGCCAAGAACAGATGTTGCACACGCGCAGCCCACAGATGACAGGTGTCGACGCACGACACGTCGAGCCCTCCCCTAGTCGAGCACGACAAGCTCGGCGGGATCGTAATCCACGCCCATAAACGTAAGGCCGCAGGCAGGAGCCGTGGGGCCCGCAGCGGTGCGGTCGCAAGCATCGATAACCTCGCGCATCCACCCGGGTTCACGGCGATGCATGCCAATCTCGACAAGCGTGCCCACGATCGTACGGACCATCGAATGCAGAAACGCATTGCCCTCGATGGTGAACGTCAGGATGTCCTCGCCAAACGCAACCTCATGGCCAAATTCGGCACGCATCACGCAGCGATGCGTGGGCTTGCCAACGGCCGAAGCAACCTTGCAAAAGCTTTTAAAGTCCTGCTCGCCCAGCAGTGCGGGGCAGGCAGCAGACATAGCCTCAACATCCAAGGGATAGCGATGCCACCACACGGCACCGCGGGACAGCACGGGGCGCGCATCTCGATCGGCAATACGGTACGTATACGTACGGGTGCGCGCGTCAAAACGCGCAGAAAAGCCTTTACGGGCTTTGTAGACCTCGTTAATGGCGATATCTTTGGGCAGTAGGGCATCCATAGCCCGCAGCCACCTACGGCGCGTACAAGCGAGCTCAGCGTCCGTTACGGGCACGCTGATGTACTGAGCCACGGCATGCACGCCGGCATCGGTACGCCCCGCGCACGTCAGATCGATCGGGCGGCGAAGCAGCGTCTCGATGGCTCGACGTAGCTCACCCGCAACCGTCATCTGTCCCGGCTGCTCGGCAAATCCGCTATACGACGAGCCATCATAGGCCACGCGAAATACGAGCGTAGCATCAAGCTCGGAAATCGAATTGAAATCAGACGGCGCAGTCATGGGCGCTCCCAACAAACAAGCAACGGTATCGCGACAAAAAAAGAGGGGTACGCGAACGTACCCCTCGAATATAGCCTATGCAGACGGAATGTCTACTCAGCGGTCTCCTCAGCAGGAGCCTCCTCGACGGCCTCGACCTTCTTGGGAGCAGCGGCCTTCTTGGGGGCCGGAGCAGCCTTCTTGGCCTTAGGCGTGCAAGGCTCGGTGACGAGCTCCATGATAACGATGGGAGCGTTGTCGCCCTTACGGTTACCGAGCTTCATGATGCGGGTGTAACCGCCGTTGCGGTCCTGCCACATGCCCTGAGCAGCCTTGTCGAAGATCTCGGCAACGAGCTGCTTATCGCCGAGCTTGGCGATAGCCAGACGACGAGAGTGCAGGTCGCCCTTCTTGGCCCAGGTGATGATCGGATCGACGACCGAACGCAGCGCCTTAGCGCGGGTCTCGGTGGTCTTGATGCGGTCGTTCTCGAAGAGGGCCTTAGCAAGGCTCTTCTTCATGGCCTTGGTGTGGCTCGCATCGGTGCCGAGCTTCAGGCCCTTCTTAACGTTGTGACGCATGGTCTAGTTTCTCCTCAAATATGCGAAGCATTAAGCCTTCAGGCTCAGGCCCATGGACTCAAGCTTGTCCTTCACTTCCTCGATCGACTTAACACCGAAGTTACGGATGTTGAGCAGATCGTTCTCCGAGAACTCAACGAGCTGACGGACCGAGTGAATGCTGGCGCGCTTAAGGCAGTTGTAGGAACGGACGGAAAGGTCCAGATCCTCGATCTGCTTGTCCAGCTCGGCGTTGTCGTTGGTGACCTCGGGAGCGAAGATCGAAGCCTCCTCCTCGACCTCGGGGGTCTCGGCAAGGTTCATAAAGGCGGCCATATGCTGGTTGATGATATTGGCAGCCTGGACCACGGCGTCGCGCGGGGCGATGGAGCCGTTGGTCTCGATCTCGAGGACAAGGCGGTCGTAGTCGGTATGCTGACCGACACGGCAAGCCTCAACGAGCTTGGCGCAACGGGAAACCGGCGAGTACAGCGAGTCGACATGGATCACACCGATGGGATCGTTGTCGCGCTTGTTGGCCTCGCCAGAAACATAGCCGCGGCCATAGCCGATGCGCATGCTCATGGTGAGATGGCCACCCTCGGTGAGCGTAGCGATGTGCTGCTCGGGGTTGACCAGCTCAAACTCGGACGGAATAAAGAAGTCCGCACCGGTGACCTCGCAGGGGCCGTCAACCGAGATGGTGGCGGTCGCCTCGTCGGTCGTGCCGAGAGCCCTGAAGACAAGACCCTTGACATTCAGGACGATGTCGGTGACATCCTCGACCATGTTAGGGATGGTCATGAACTCGTGCTGCGCACCATCGATCTGAATAGCCTCGACGGCGGCACCCTCGAGCGAGGACAGAAGAACGCGACGAAGGGAGTTACCCAGCGTATCGCCGTAGCCACGCTCGAGCGGCTCGACGGAGACACGAGCAGACGTCTCGTTGATCTCTTCGACCTGAACCTGAGGCCTAATGAATTCTGACATGTATTACCTCCAGCCTCAGCAGCCCGGATGGACTACTTAGAGTAGAGCTCGACGATGAGCTGCTCGTTGATATCACCGCTGATCTGCTCACGCGTCGGCAGAGCGAGCACGTTACCAGACAGCTTCTCGATATCGACCTCGAGCCAGCCAGGGACCTCAAAGCGCTCGGAGGAAATCAGAGCCTCCTTGATGGGGAGGAGGTCACGGAACTTCTCGCCGACAGCGACGACGTCGCCGGCCTTGACGCGGTAGGACGGGATGTCCACGCGCTTGCCGTTCACGGTGAAGTGACCGTGACGGACGGACTGACGAGCCTCTTTGCGGGTGCGGGCGAAGCCAAGACGGAAGACGACGTTGTCGAGGCGAGACTCAAGGATGATCATGAGGTTCTCACCGGTGACGCCGTTCATCTTGCGGGCCTTGTTGAAGTAGCCGTGGAACTGCTTCTCCAGAACGCCATAGATGAACTTGACCTTCTGCTTCTCGCGCAGCTGCATGCCGTACTCAGATTCCTTGCGACGGCGCTTGGGCTGACGGATAGATTCCTTCTTGCTGCTGTAACCGAGCTCAGCGGGATCGATCCCGAGCTGACGGCAGCGCTTAAGAACAGGAGTCCTGTCGATTGCCATATTGATACGATCCTTTCAGTTACACGCGGCGACGCTTCTTGGGGCGGCAGCCGTTGTGCGGAATGGGGGTCTTGTCCTGGATGCTCGAGACCTCGAGGCCAGCAGCCTGGAGGGAGCGAATGGCGGTCTCACGACCGGAGCCGGGGCCCTTGACGAAGACGGAAACCTTCTTCATACCGTGCTCCATGGCCTGCTTGGCAGCAGCCTCGGCAGCCATCTGGGCAGCGAACGGCGTGGACTTACGGGAGCCCTTGAAGCCCACCTGGCCAGCCGACTTCCAGGAAATGACGTTGCCCTGGGGATCGGTGATCGAAACGATCGTGTTGTTGAACGTAGAACGAATGTGAGCCTGGCCCACGGAAATGTTCTTACGGTCCGCGCGCTTCAGACGGGCAGCGCGAACGTTCTTCTTAGCAGTAGCCATCTATCTAGCGCTCCTTATTTCTTCTTCTTAGCACCGATCTGACGCTTCGGGCCCTTGCGGGTACGAGCGTTAGTGTGGGTGCGCTGGCCGCGGACCGGGAGGCCCTTGCGGTGACGAAGGCCGCGGTTGCAGCCGATGTCCATAAGGCGCTTGACGTTCTGGTTGCGCTCACGGCGGAGGTCGCCCTCAACCATGATCTGGTTCTTATCGATATAATCACGGATGGCGTTAACCTCATCCTCGGTGAGGTCCTTAACGCGCGTATCCACGTTAACGTTGCACTCGACGCAAATCTTCGTCGCAGTGGTGCGGCCGATGCCGTAAATGTAGGTCAGACCGATCTCAACGCGCTTCTCACGCGGGAGGTCGACACCATTAATACGGGCCAACGTAGTCTCCTCTCTTAACCCTGACGCTGCTTATGACGGGGGTTCTCGCAAATGACGAGGACCTTGCCATGGCGCCTAATGATTTTGCACTTATCGCACATCTTCTTGACCGAAGGACGTACCTTCATCGTTCTTCCTTTCGGTAGCGCTCAAACTACTTCCCTACTATCTACTCGCCCAGCCGCAGGCGTTTAAAACTATGGCTGGTCTTCACACACAATCCGACCGTAGGTTGAGCTAAGCCTGCAGTCGGAAATGGAGTGCGCGTATGCGTGCCGCTATTTGTAGCGATAGGTGATGCGGCCGCGGGTCAGGTCGTACGGGGAAAGCTCCACGACAACCCTGTCACCGGGGAGAATACGGATGTAATTCATTCGGATCTTGCCAGAAATGTTGCACAGAACCGAATGACCGTTCTCGAGCTCAACCTTAAACATGGCATTAGGCAACGGTTCCTTTACCGTACCCTCGAGCTCAATTGCGTCTTCCTTCTTCACAAGCAATCATCTTTCTCTAGAAAACGACAGCGATTGAGTATTTTACAACACGTATGCACGCATCGTAATAACTTCGTAATGGCTCCACAACTAAGTGGAACTTGTTACATTTGAAATGTTAAGGCGTGCATTTGACGCAAGTCCTACATTTCACCGCCCTGCAAGGAACACCAAGCACCTTGCGCGTCGGTGGTGAGAATCACCGGACCGTCATTGGTGATGGCGACGGTGTTCTCGTAGTGCGCGGCGGGCAGGTGGTCGTTGGTCGTAACAATCCAACCGTCGGAGCCCGTGCTCACATGGTTGGAACCCATCGTAACCATCGGCTCGATGGCAATGACCATGCCGGCTTGGAGGCGAACGCCCCTCCCCTTCTTTCCATAGTTAGGAACGTTGGGGTCCTCGTGCATCACGCGGCCAATGCCATGGCCCACATAATCACGAAGCGCGCCGTAACCGTGAGACTCGGCGAGGGACTGAACGGCATAACCGACGTCCCCGATATGGTTACCGGGAACAGCCTGCTCGATGGCAGCCTTAAGGCAATCGCGCGTGACCTCGCACAAAGCCTTGGCTTCGGGCGTGGGGGTGCCGACGAAAAACGTCCAAGCGTTATCGCCGACCCAACCGTCGACAACGGCTCCCGTATCGATGGAGATGATATCGCCATCGCGCAGGATCATGTCGGGGTTGGGAATACCGTGGACCACGGCATCGTTGATCGATGCGCAAATGGTCCCCGGGAACCCGCCGTAACCCTTAAAGGCCGGGGTGCCGCCATGCATGCGGATAATCTGCTCCGCGAGCTGATCAAGCTCAAAAGTCGAAACGCCGGGGCGCACCATGGCTCCAACGTGGCGGAGCGCCATCTTAGATAGCGCTCCTGCCTTCTTCATCTGCTCGATTTGCGTTGCAGACTTAATCTTGATCATAGACCGAGAGCCTCTTTGACATCCCCGTACACGGTCTCGCGAGCCTGGTCACCGTTGACCGACTTGAGCAGACCCTGGCCACGATAGTAGTCGACGAGCGGGCTCGTGGACTTCTCGTAGACGTCGAGACGGTTCTTGATGGTCTCGGGCTTGTCGTCGTCGCGCTGATACATCTCGCCGGCGCACTTGGGGCAGGTAGCATCGGCAGCGGTGCCGGTGTAACCGCAGGCGCGGCAAGTGCGACGCGAAGACAGACGATCGATGATGACCTCGGGGGCCACGTCGACCAGAAGGGCGCAGTCGATCTCGCGACCCATGGCGGAGAGCTCGGAATCGAGCGTCACAGCCTGGGCGGTGTTGCGCGGGAAGCCGTCGAGGATGAAGCCCTGCTGGGCGTCATCGGCGGCAAGGCGCTCCTTGACAAGGTCGATCACGAGCTGGTCGGGAACGAGCTCGCCAGCGTCCATGTACTTCTTAGCCTGAATACCAAGCTCGGTGCCGCCCTTGACGGCAGCACGCAGCAGGTCGCCCGTGGAAATGTGAGCGACGCCAAACTCGGCGACGAGCTCCTGTGCGACGGTGCCCTTACCGGCACCCGGAGCTCCGAGCAATACGAGGTTCATGAGCAATCCTCCTCTAGCCTATTTAAAGAATCCATCGTAATCATACATCTTGATCTGGCCTTCGAGCTTATCGACCGTGTCGAGCACGACGCCGACCATGATGAGGATGGACGTGCCGCCAAATGCCTGGATCAGATGGTTACCCGTGAAGGAGAAGATGATCGAAGGCACGATGGCGATGAGCGCCAAAAAGACAGCGCTGGGAAGCGTAATCTTGTTGAGCGCGTTCTTGATGTAGGCCGCGGTAGCCCTACCCGGACGCACGCCCGGAATAAAGCCGCCCTGCTTCTTAAGGTTATCGGCCGTGTCATCGGGGTTGAACACCATGGAGGTGTAGAAGTACGCGAAGAACACGATGAGGACAACGTTAAGCACCCAGTTGAGCCAACCGGTCGAAAGCGCAGAGGCAACTGCCTGAATCCAGCCGATGCCGGGGAAGAACACGGCAATCTGAGCCGGGAAGTACAGCAGCGCCGAAGCGAAGATGATCGGCACGACGCCCGCGGTGTTGACCTTGATGGGCAGGTAGGTGGTCTGTCCACCCATCATGCGACGGCCCACGACGCGCTTGGCGTAGGAGACCGGAATGCGGCGCTGGCCGCGCTCAAGGAAAACGATCAGCGGGATAACCAGCAGGATGATGGCGCAGATGATCACCATGGTGATGATGCCACCGGCATTGCCCTCGGTGCTGGAGAAGATAGCCTGCGGCAGACCGGCCATGATGTTCGCAAAGATGATCAGCGACATGCCATTGCCGATACCGCGCTGGGTGATGAGCTCACCAATCCACATGATCAGCATGGCGCCCGCAGTGAGCGTGCCGACGACCATGAGGTCGAAGATGATCTCGGGAGCGCCGGCGCCATTAAAGCTGATGCCGAAGCTCTTAAAGAGGAAGAGGTAACCCACGGAGTTGAGGATTGCCAGAGCCAAGGTGAGGTAACGCGAATACTGCGTAATCTTGGTCTGACCGACCTCGCCCTCGCGGGCAAGCTCATGCAGGGAAGGCACGACGGCCTGGAGCATCTGGAGGATAATCGAGCTGGTGATGTAAGGCATGATGCCCAGCGAAAACACCGACACATAGCTCAACGCGCCGCCAGAGAAAAGATTCAGGAGGGCCATAGCACCTGCGGCGACCGAATTGTTATCGGTCGAGAAAAGGCCCAGCATCCCCTGGAAGGGAATGCCGGGCACAGGAACGTGCGCACCAATGCGGTACACGACGAGCATAGCTATGGTAAAAAGAATCTTTTCGCGCAATTCTTTGATGCGGAAAGCATTCTTAAGACCATTTAGCACGGCAGCTCGACCTTTCCGCCGGCGGCCTCGATCTTGGCCTGCGCAGAAGCGCTGACCTTGTCGACCTTGACCGTGAACTTCTTGGTGAGCTCACCATTGCCGAGCACCTTGACGGGCTCGAACTCGCTCTTGGTGATGCGAGCGGCCTTAAGAGCGGCACCGTCGATCACAGCGCCATCCTCGAACTTACGCTCGAGACGCTCAACGTTAACAGCGGTGTACTCGATACGACGGGGGTTGCGGAAGCCCGGAAGCTTGGGCAGGCGCATAGCCAGCGGAGTCTGGCCACCCTCGAAGCCGGCACCCTTGGTGCCACCAGAGCGGGAACCCTGGCCCTTCTGGCCGCGGCCAGAAGTGGTGCCGTGACCCGAAGAATTGCCACGGCCGACGCGCTTGCGGTTCTTAGTGGAACCGGGCGCGGGAGTAAGATCGTGAAGCTGCATTTGCTACTCCTCTACAATCTCGACAAGGTGCTTGACCTTGAAGATCATGCCGCGGACGGACTCGTTGTCAGCAATCTCGCGAACCTCGCGGATCCTGTGGAGACCGAGGGCACGGACAGTACGGACCTGGTCCTGCTTGCAACCGTTGGTGCTGCGGACCTGCTTGATCTTGATGGTGTCAGCCATGCTTAGTTCTCCTTACCGACGAACATCTCGGAGACCGTCAGGCCACGGCGAGCCGCGACGTCCTCAGGGCTGGAGAGCTCCTTGAGGCCCTCGACGGCAGCCTTGATGATGTTGAGGCCGTTGTCGGTACCGAGGGACTTGGACAGGACGTTCTTGATGCCAGCAAGCTCGAAGAGGGGACGCACAGCGCCGCCGGCGATAACGCCGGTACCCTCGACAGCGGGCTTGATGATGATGCGGCCGGCACCAAAGTGGCCGAGAACCTCGTGCGGGATGGTGCCCTGCTCGGTCACCGGCACGTGGAACATGTTCTTCTTGGCATCGAGAGACGCCTTGGAGATGGCCAGGGGCACCTCAGCGGACTTGCCCATGCCAACGCCGACGTTGCCCTTGCCGTCGCCAACGACGACGAGAGCGACGAGGCTCATGCGACGACCACCCTTGACGGTCTTCGACACGCGGTTGATGTAAACGACGCGCTCCTCGAACTCGGAGGCCTCGCGCTGCTGCTTCTGATTACGAGCCATGTGCTACATACCTCCTAGAACTCGAGACCGGCGGCACGAGCACCGTCGGCGAGGGCCTTGACGCGGCCATGGTAGATACGGCCACCGCGATCGAAGGCGACCTTGGTGATGCCGGCCTCGATGGCACGCTTGCCAACGAGCTGACCGACCTTCTCCGCAGCCTCCTTGTTCGAGGTGTGGGTGCCCTTGAACTCGGCCTCGAGGGTCGAGGCAGAGACGAGCGTCAGGCTGGAGCCCTTGCTGTCGTCGATGATCTGGGCATAGATGTTGGCGTTAGTACGGGTCACGCGAAGACGCGGACGCTCGGAGGTACCCGAGACCTTGCCGCGAACACGACGCTGACGACGCTTGAGGCCTTCCAGCTTCGCCTTATGCTTGTTCATACGTAAACTCCTAAAAAGGTTGATCTTGCCAGCACCTGACGGGGTGCTGGTCTTATGCGAGTGAGTCGGTTACGACTACTTGGCGGCCTTACCCAGCTTGCGGCGGATGTGCTCGCCAACGTAGTGGATACCCTTGCCCTTGTAAGGCTCGGGAGGACGATGGCCGCGGATCTCAGCGGCGATCTGACCGACCTGCTGCTTGTTGATACCCTTGACGTTCACGTGGGTGTTGTCGGGAACCTCGAAGGTGATGCCCTCGGGAGCCTCGACGATCACGGGGTGCGAGAAGCCCAGGGAGAACTCGAGGTTCTTGCCCTTCTGCTGCACGCGGTAACCGACGCCGGCGAGCTCGAGCTTCTTCTCGAAGCCCTCGGAAACGCCAACAACCATGTTGTGGATGAGGGCACGGGTGAGGCCGTGGCGGGCACGGGTCTCACGCTCGTCGTCGGGACGGGAAACGGTGAGGACGTTGTCCTCGATGTTGATAGCGAGCTTCTCAAAGACATCGAGCTCGAGCTGGCCCTTGGGGCCCTTGACGACAACGTTGTTGCCGTTGACTGCCACTTCGACTCCGGCGGGAATCTGGACAGGCTTATTACCGATACGAGACACGGTGATCTCCTTTCCTTCTACCTACCGAGCGAATTACCAGACGTAAGCGATGATCTCGCCGCCGACGTTGTGCTTGCGAGCATCGCGGTCGGTCATGACGCCATGGCTGGTGGAAATAATGGCGGTACCAAGGCCACCGCGGACGCGGGGCATGTCGGCAACGCCGGTGTACTTACGCAGGCCCGGCTTGGAAATGCGGCGGATGCCGTTGATGACCTTAGCCTTCTTGGGACCATACTTAAGCGTGATGTGCAGAGTCTTCTGGGGAACGGTGTCCTCGACATCGTAGCCCTCGATGTAGCCCTCCTCGTGCAGAACACGAGCGATCTCGACGAGCTTCTTGCTGCTCGGCATGGAGACCGTGGCCTTGTTCACAGAGTTAGCGTTACGGATGCGCGTAAGCATATCTGCGATCGGGTCTGTAAGGTTCATACAGATTCTCCTTCGTTCTTGATGAACACGTGCTCTTGGTTCTTCGCCGCCCTTAACGGCAAAGCCTAACTAGCGCGTTTTCCCTGTTCCAAACGGATGCTTGAAACGCTGGTAGTGACTTACCAGCTGGCCTTCTTAACGCCGGGAAGCTCGCCCTTGAGCGCAAGCTCGCGGAAGCAGACACGGCACAGGCCGAACTTGCGGTACACAGAGTGCGGACGGCCGCAGCGCTGGCAGCGCGTGTACTCACGAGTAGAGAACTTCTGCTTGCGATTGCACTTGACGATCATCGATGTCTTAGCCACTTATATCCTCCTCACATAGAGTAATGTTCGCCCCAAGCGCCGCCCCCTTGTGGGAACGGCGCTTATAGGGCAGGTGAACCTATTTCTTGAACGGGAAACCGAAGGCGTCCAGAAGGGCCTTGGCCTCCTCATCGGTGTTGGCGGTGGTCACGAAAGTGATGTCCATACCACGCTGGTGATCGACGGAATCGAAGTCGATCTCGGGGAAGATGAGCTGCTCGGTGACGCCCATGGAGAAGTTACCACGGCCGTCGAAGCTCTTGGCGGAGATGCCGCGGAAGTCGCGGATACGGGGGATCGCGACGGAGGTCAGACGATCGAAGAACTCCCACATACGGTCGCCACGCAGGGTAACCTTGCAGCCGATCGGCATACCAGCGCGCAGGCGGAAGGTAGCGATGGACTTGCGGGCACGGGTGATCATCGGCTGCTGGCCGGTGATAGCGCGCAGGTCGCGCACGGCACCGTCGATGGCCTTGGAATCGGTAGCGGCCTCGCCGACACCCATGTTCACGACGATCTTCTCAAACTTGGGGATCATCATGACGTTCTCGTACTGGAACTTGTCCTGAAGCTGCTGCTTGACCTCGTTGTTGTACTTGGTCTTCAGACGCGGCACATACTTCTCTTCTGCCATTGTTCACTCCTTCTTGGGGTTTTAAGCACGGGGCGTGGCCACGATGGGTTGTCCTCGTGCCTCCTGGCTGCATCCGCGCCGCTCATGGC
The DNA here is from genome assembly GCF_028207065.1 of Collinsella aerofaciens. GTDB lineage: Bacteria > Actinomycetota > Coriobacteriia > Coriobacteriales > Coriobacteriaceae > Collinsella > Collinsella aerofaciens_AR. The sequence goes on along the minus strand of NZ_JAQLFP010000026.1, from coordinate 17,455 downwards.
ATTTTGCGGTTTGGACTCGACGCAGCAGGAGCCGACAAAACAATCGGTACTATACGCGCATCGGGAGCGTATTTCCAGAAAAACCTCGTCTGCCTGCACAACTCCACAACTCCCCCGCACAAATTGATCCCTAGAGGACGGAGGAAAATGGCAGTTGCGGTGAAATAGGGACTGTTTGATGGCCCAACAGGCTTAAACAGTCCCTATTCCACCGCAACTCATATATGGGGCGTTATTTTTGGTGGGGCAGGACCAGGTTGAGGACGACGGCGACAAGCGCGGCGACGGCAATGGAGGATCCGCCAAAGACGGTGCCGACCCATGCGGGGAATCCAGCGCCGGCAAGCGCGCCGGCCGTGCGCTCAATGCCCGTGCCAAAGGCGATAGAGAGACCCATGAGCGTGGTATCGCGCTGAGACAGGCCGTGGCGGGCAAACATGACCACACCGTTCATGCCGATGGTCGCGAACACGCCGATCGTAGCGCCGCCGATTACCGGCTGCGGAATGGACGTGAGCACTGCCGCGCACTTGGGCAGCAGGCCCGCGATGAGCAGGATGGCAGCCGCAAGCGTAAAGACCATGCGGTTGACGACCTTGTTCTCGGCGATAATGCCCACATTCTGGCCAAAGGTTGCCGTGGGGACGCCGCCCAAAAAGCCCGACAGCATACCGACCAGGCCGTTGGCGATCAGACCGCCCGAGATCTGGCTATCGGTCGCAGGGGTATCGAGCGCGGCGGACGACACGGCGGCAAACTCGCCCATAACCTGCACGGCGTTGACAATGGCGACAACGCCCACAACGGCGCACGCGGCAGGGTCGAACACCAGACGATGGGCACCCAGGGTCGGCGGAGCAAACCAGCTGGCGGTCGCGATAGCCGAGAAATCGACCATGCCCAGCACCGTCGCCAAAACAAAGCCCGCGCAGATACCGGCCAGGATGCTGCCCAGCCTAAGCGCGCCCTTGCCGTAGTTACCGACCATAAAGGTGACGACAAACGTCACGAGCGCGACGGCCCAGTTGGTGACACTGCCAAAATCGGCAGCGCCCTCCCCGCCCGCCATGGAGGCAACTGCCACTGGGCATAACGACAGGCCAATGACAAAGATGACGGTGCCAAGCACCGGGGCCGGGAACAGAAAGCTCACGCGCCTGAACAGTAGGCCGAAGAGCACGACGAGTGCGCCGCCGATTACCTGGGCGCCCAGCACGGCCTCAAAGCCGAGCTCAAGACCGACCGCCTTGAGCGCCGGCACGAAGGTGAAGCTCGCGCCCATCACGATGGGCAGGCCCGAACCGACGACACCTTTTATGGGGAACTGTTGAAGGAAAATGTCGAGCGCCGAGAGGACGAGCGACGCCTGGATGACAGCGGCTTCCTCTTGAGGGGTAAAGCCACAGACCGACGCGATAATGATGGCGGGCGTGACGATACCCGCGAATGCCGCCAGCACATGCTGCAGCGCATGGGGTAATACCTGCACAAACGAAACTTTTCCCGTACGCTCGAACAGGGCATCCCCTGCTGCCGACTCTGCCATTTGCGCCTCCCATACCCTAAGCAGCGGCCCCATGCCGCTCAACGGTCGGACATTATAGGGCATATGACACAGGTAGCATTTTGACCCGCATGCGGCAGAGGGCTGGGGCAGCTCATTTGGGATGCGACTAGCGCTTGCGGGGGACGAGTTTGGTGCGACGCAGGTGGATCATCTCGGCGGCGATGGAGATGGCGATCTCCTCGGGGTCCTCGGCCTCGATGGCGACACCGATCGGCAGGTGCAGCTCGTCGATCTGGCCCTGCGTGAAGCCCTCCTGCTCCAGGCGGGCGCGCACAAAGGCGGTCTTGCGGCGCGAGCCCAGGCAGCCCAGATAGGCGGGTTTAGCGCGCATGGCCTGAATCACCACGTCGATATCGGACTTGTGACCCGCCGTGGCGACGACCACCAAGTCGCGCGGGCCGATGGGGCACAGCTCGCTCAGGTTCTTATAATCGACCAGACGACGGTCGTAGACGCCGGGCACCCATTCGGGGGTCAGCGTGCCGGGGCGGTCGTCGCAAGCCACGACGGCAAAGCCCGCCGCCGTGAGCACCCGCGCCGTCGCAGCGCCCACGTGGCCGCAGCCAAAGATATAGGTCAGGCCCTCGGGGCAGAGCGTCTCGATGTGCGCCGGGGGAATCTCGGAGGCGGCGTTGGTGTAGGTGACCTTACTCCCCTCCTCCACCAGCGAAAGCTCGGGGCAGCCGGCAATGGTATGGCGCGATGTCTCGCCATGGTACTCAACCACATCGCCCTCGAGCGCGCTCGCGATAAACGGCTCAAAGTCGATGACGAAGTCGCCGATGCGCCGATAGGCCAAGACGTCGGCAACCGACTGGAACAACGGTGCCTGAGTCGCATCCAAATGCAGGTAGCACAGGCAGATGGCTCCGCCGCAGATCATGCCGGTATCGGAGTTCTCGCCGCCCATGGTGTAGCGGACCAGACGCGACTGTCCCGCGCTCAGGAGCTCGCGTGCCTCATCCAGCGCAAAGAGCTCAATCTTGCCGCCGCCGATAGTGCCTGCCTGGTTGCCATCGGCAAAGACAGTCATCCATGCGCCCACACCGCGCGGCGACGACCCCGCCGTACCGGCCACGACCACGAGCTCGCACGTCTCGCCAGCACGCAGGGCGGCAAGTGCCGCATTCACGACATCGAGCTTTTCCATTGCCGCCTTCTATCCTCTAAAGACATCGGTGAGCATAGCGAGTGCCTCGAGCACGCCGCCGCCGACCGATGTCGCCTTGTCCGAAATATAGTTGATGTAGCTGGCGTCGCCGCGCGGATCGACATCGGCGCATTTAAAGCCCTCAGTCACCTGCACGCCGTTCGCCAAAAGCCCGCGCAGACAGCCATCGATCTGCGTGCACATGGGCGTATCACCCGCGTAGCCAATCACGTCTCCGGCGCTCACGATGTCGCCGATTGCGCGGTCGGACCGAAACACGCCGGCGGCGGGGCTGTGGATAACACGTTCCTTGCCATAGCCGGCGATAATGCCCGGCACGCCCGTGTTGGGCTGGGGCGAACCTTGGGTAATGACACGGCCGAGAAAATGCCCGCGCATGGTCTCGACCACGGCGTCGCAGTCAACCGGCGCGGTAAAGCCCGGCCCCACAGCGATGACGGCAGGCGCCATGTCGCGCGTGGTGCCCAAGTTGCGCTTGGCCAGAATCGCGTCGACCACGGCAGCGGGTTTCAGCTCGCCAAGCATCTTGGCCTGAGGGTCCACCACAACGGCGACGTCTCCCGCTTGGGTAATCTCGAGCGCCTCAGCCGGCGTCTGTGCCAAGCGAGCGCGAATGCCCTCGACCTGGACCTCGCCCAGGCGAATGGCCTCGCAAAAACTGATTGTGCGGCGGATGCACGTGGGAACCGCGATATCGGCCATAACGACCGACACGCCGGAGCGCACCAAGCGAGCGGCGACGCCCGTGGCGATATCGCCGGCGCCGCGAACATAAACGAGCATTCCCGGGGCACCTCCCTGTGCTACGGTTTGAGCAGAGCAAAAGCGGTTCGACCGCTACTCTGATGATTATTTATTATCACAGTATTATACGGCGGTGAACAGATGGAAACGGTTGGCGGCAATCTTGCCTCTGCGCTCAGGATCGAGCCGGGCATTACCGCGATTATCGGCAGTGGCGGCAAGTCGACCTTGCTAAAGACGCTCGGCCTTGAGCTTATGCGCGCTGGCGGCCGCGTGCTCCTCTGCACCACCACGCGCATGTTCCCCGTCGCCGGCGTGCCGTGGGACGGGTCGAGCCGTCGCCTGGACGCCGCGCCTTGGAAGCCGGGGGCCCTGCATGTTCCCGGCTGCACTTGCGAGGCATGCGCGGGACTTGTCCGAGGAAGTATCTGCCAGGCGGGTGTTTTGAACCCGGAGACAGGCAAGCTCTCCGCCCCCGCCGAGCCGCCCAACGAGCTGGCGCAGCGCTTTGACTATGTGTTGGCCGAGGCAGATGGCAGCAAGCGACTCCCGCTCAAGGCGCATGCCGCCTGGGAGCCGGTAATTCCCGCCGCCACGGCAAACGTTGTCTGGGTCGTCGGCGCCTCGGGGCTGGGCAAGCCCGTCGCCGAGGTTGTCCACCGCCCCGAGCTCTTCTGCGAGCACTGCGGCTGCGAGCCTACCGACATCGCCACGCCCGAGCGCGTCGCCCAGGTGCTCAATGCCGAAATGCAGGCGCTGGGACTCTGCGCCGCACGCGTCATGCTCAACCAAGTCGACACGCTCAGCGACCCCACGATGGCCGACCGCTTCGAGACAGCTCTCGACCGCCCCATCGTCGCCACCAGCCTCCAGGGGTAGCTAATTTGGGACGGGGCTCTTTTAGCTACCCCGGCGGCCTTCCTGCTAGCGGGGGACGTAGCGGCCGGGCTGGGCTCCGGTGGGCTCGCCGTCGCGCGCAGCCAGTACGCCGTTCACAAACACGGCCTTGGCGCGGCCGTGCGCCTCAAAGCCCTCGAGCGGCGTGTAGTCCACAGCCTGATGCTGCGTCGCCGCGCGAATGGTCCAGCGCGCCTTGGGATCCCACACGCACACGTCGGCATCGGCACCCTCGGCAAGACAGCCCTTGCGCGGATACATGCCAAAGACGCGCGCCGGGTTCTCGCTCATCAGGCGGCACAGATCCTCGGGGCCCAGCTGTCCCTCAAAGCTCGTGGCGATCGCGACGGGGCGATGCTCCACACCGGGTCCGCCGTTGGGAATCGCGCGGAAGTCGTCGCGCCCGCGGTCCTTTTGCCCGTGCAGGTTAAAGCTGCAGTGGTCGGTCGCAATCGTATCGATCTCGCCGGCCACAAGCGCCTCGCGCAGTGCCGCACGATCACCCGCATGGCGCAGCGGCGGGCTCATCACATACTTGGCGCCCGCAAAGCCGTCCTCGCCCTGCTCCAAGTAGCACGTATCGTCGAGCATCAGATACTGAGGGCAAGTCTCGACATAGATATTCTTCTGCCCGCGCGCCTTGGCGGCACGGATGGTCTCGAGCCCCAGCTTGGTCGAAAGGTGCACCACGTTGACCGGTGCGTCGCCGGCCAGATGCGCCAGATACAGCAGACGGCTCACGGCCTCGGCCTCGCACACATCCGGACGGCTGAGAGCATGTCCCTCGGGCCCGTGGATACCCTGCTCAAACACGCGCTTCTGCAGCTCATTCACCAGCGTGCCGTTCTCACAATGCACGCACAGGATACCGCCAACACGCTTGAGCTCCTCGAGCACCTCGAGCGTCTCGGCATCGTCCAGGCGCAAATGATCGTAGGCAAAGTAGGTCTTGAACGACGATACGCCCGCCTCGCGCATGGACGAAAGATCGGCGCGGTTACGCTCGTTCCACTCAGCGAGTGCCATATGGAAGGCATAGTTGGCCGTGCAGGTGCCGTCGGCGCGGCGATGCCACTCGGCCAAGGCATCGGGCATGGTCACGCCGCGATCGGCCGTCGCGTAGTCGACGATGGTCGTCGTGCCGCCGCAGGCAGCCGCACGTGTGCCGGTCTCAAAGCTATCGGCCGTCCAGTCCATGCCAGTCCAGCACTGCATGTGCGTGTGCCCATCGATAAAGCCTGGGAACACCCAGCAGCCCGCGGCATCCTCGACGGTATCGCCCTCGGCCGGCTCAATCGCCGCGGCGATCCGCACGATCTTATCGCCATCCATGGCAAGATCGGCGCGGCGAAGCCCCTGGGGCGTCACGAGCGCGCCGTTTTTGATGATGATCATAATTGCTCCTTATTGATTGATGCAGTTGGCCACGCGATCAAAATACGAGCAGGCGGCGATATGCTCCGTTATGCGTCGCTGTCCCTTGGCGGTATCGACGTCCCACAGCTCGTAGGCACGTGCCTCAACCAACGCAACGTCGGTGCGGCCCTTGAGAATCGACCCACCACCGTCCTTGCCCTCGAGAAGCATGAGCGAAGGGAACAGTTGCCTTGGGAAGAGCACCGGGCTCGAAGGCTCACCGTTGCACGCAAGACGTACCGGATGCTTGCGGCCACGCTCGTCAAATGCACGAACCATAGCCTCGAAAGAATCCGAACTCACGAGCGGCTGGTCGCCCGGCAAAAAGAGGCAACCTTTCCAGTTGCGTTCGACTCCCCACGAAAGGCCCGCACGGACGCTTTCGCTGCGCAGCTCGCCATCGTGCAGCACGCACGGGCAATGCTTGTCATCACAAATCTGAGCGACCTCGGGCCAACGCGTCGAAACCACAACGTCAAAGCCCCGGGGAACCGAATCAATGGTCCGGGCAATCAGCGGCTCGCCATAGATATCAGCGAGCATCTTGTTAGAGCCAAATCGCTTGCCCTCGCCCGAAGCCATAATGACGCAACCAAGTTTCATGGCGATACCTCCCCTGAAACCATCGTACCCATAACTCGCGTCGCGGGGCATCTACATCGAAAGCGCTTATCCCGCACGTCCACGATGCAAAAAGGGGCACCCCGCCGGTTGGCAGAGCGCCCCCTTTACATGGCTTACCTCAGCGCGGCTTTAGGCCTGGAACCAACGGGCGGTGTTGCGCTCGTCGAGGGCCTTGAGGGTAGCGGCGGGATCGGCAACCTTCTGCAGGAACATCATGGCTGCGATGGCGTACGGCTTGTAGCTGGCCTCCTTGTACATGCCCACGCGGTGCATGTCGAAGACGTCGGCGTTGACCTCGCCGTGCTCGCAGGAGACACCGGAGATGTCGGCGGGCAGCGGATGCATAAAGATGGTGTCCTGGCCGTTGGCGGTCTTCTCCATGAGCTCGGTCGTGGAGCACCAGTCCTGATGGGTGGCGTTCTGGGCGAGCAGCTCCTTCTCGAGCGCAGCGATGCCGGCGTCGTCGCCCTCGGCGTACAGGTTGGTGCGCTTCTCCATGGCGGCAAACGGAGCCCAGCTCTTGGGGATCACGATGTCGGCGCCCTCGAAGGCCTCGGCCATGGTGTTGACCTGCTTAAAGGTGGTGCCGGACTCGGCGGCGTAGCCCTTTGCGCGCTCGACGACCTCGGGCATGAGGTCGTAGCCCTCGGGGTGGGCCAGGGTGACGTCCATGCCAAAACGGGGCAGCAGGCTGATCAGCGACTGCGGGCAGGACAGCGGCTTGCCGTAAGAGGGCGAGTAGGCCCAGGTGACGGCAACCTTTTTGCCCTTGAGGTTCTCAAGACCGCCAAACTCGTTGATGAGGTAGAGCATGTCGGCAGAGGACTGCGTGGGGTGATCGGAGTCGGACTGCAGGGAGATGAGCGTGGGACGGTGATCCAGAACGCCGTCCTCGTAGGCCTGCTGGACAGACTCGGAGACCTCGGCCATGTAGGCGTCGCCCTTGCCGATGTACATGTCGTCGCGGATGCCGATGACGTCGGCCATGAAGGAGATCATGGTAGCGGTCTCACGGACGGTCTCGCCGTGAGCGATCTGGGACTTCTTCTCGTCCAGGTCCTGCAGCTCGAGGCCGAGCAGGTTGGCGGCCTTAGAGAAGGAGAAGCGCGTACGGGTGGAGTTGTCGCGGAACAGGGAGACGGCCAGGCCCGAGTCGAAGATCTTGGACGAAACGTTGTTCTCACGCAGCTCGCGCAGGGCGTCGGCAACGATGTAGAGAGCCTTGAGCTCATCGGTGGTCTTATCCCAGGTGTGCAGGAAGTCGCTGCCGTACATGCCCTTAAAATCGAGGCCGTTCAGCTGCTCGACGAGCTCGGTAAACTTGGCGTCCATGTAAATATCCTTTCCATAGATGAAACGATCGCAATGAGTAGATGTGCTCCGGCATGCGCGTGTGGCTAGAACATGCAGAGCGCTATGACGAGGACCCGCTACCGTTGAGGAAGCATGGGAGATAACGACCGCGGGCCCCAAGTCAACAGGGGGTGCCGGGGACACGAGCGGCCCCCGGCTCAACAAGATCAAGGAATGGGACTAGTCGATCTTGTTGTTGGTCAGACCGGCGCGGAACACGGTAGCGTCGCCATCGGCCTGGCTCGGATCGTAGAGGTTCAAAGCAGCAACATACATGGCGGCAGCGGTGACCAGGTCGTCCTTGTAGGTGACCTCGTTGGGAGCGTGAGCCTGAGACTCGGCACCCGGGCCAAAGCCGACGCAGGGGATGCCATAGCGGCCCTGGATGGAAACGCAGTTCGTGGAGAAGGTCCACTTGTCGCACAGCGGACGACCGGTGCGCTTGTCCATGCTGGGCTCGCAGCCGATGCGCTCGTCACCGAACATGGCCTTGTGGGCGTCGACGAGGGCCTTGACGTGCGGAGCGGTCTCCTTGTTGATCCACGTGGGGAAGTAAGCCTCGGTCTCGTAGACCTCGCCGGTCCAGGACGGACGGTCGTACATGTACATGGAGACCTTCACGTCGTCGCCGTACTTCTTGGCGGCCGGCAGGTTGCGGATCTCGTCCAGGCAGGACTCCCAGGTCTCGCCGGCGGTCATGCGACGGTCGATGGAGATGGCACAAGAGTCAGCGACAGCGCAGCGGCTGGGGCTGGTGTAGAAGATCTGGCTGACGGTGCAGGTGCCGCGGCCCAGGAAGCGGGCGTCCTCGAAGTGCTCGGGGTTGTACTTGGGGTCGAGCATCTTGACGAGGCCCTTGATGTCGGTCGACTCGTCGCAGCCGTTGTTGTTGAGGGCGCGGACGTCGGCGATGATGTCGGCCATCTTGTAGATGGCGTTATCGCCGCGGTCGGGGGCGGAACCGTGGCAGGAGGTGCCGTGAACATCGACGCGGATCTCCATGCGGCCGCGGTGACCGCGATAGATGCCGCCGTCGGTGGGCTCGGTGGAAATGACGAACTCGGGCTTAATGCCGTCCTTGTTGTAGATGTACTGCCAGCACATGCCGTCGCAGTCCTCTTCCTGGACGGTGCCGACGACCATGATCTTGTAGCCCTCGGGGATGAGGCCCATGTCCTTCATCATCTTGGCAGCGTAAGTAGCAGAAGCCATGCCGCCCTCCTGGTCGGAGCCGCCGCGACCGTAGATGATCTCGTCGGTCTCGTAGCCCTCATAGGGATCGGCATCCCAGTTCTCGATGTTGCCGATGCCGACGGTGTCGATGTGGGAGTCGATGGCGATGATCTTGTCGCCCTCGCCCATAAAGCCCATAACGTTGCCCAAGCCGTCGACCTTGACCTCGTCATAGCCAAGGCTCTCCATCTCGGCCTTGATGCAAGCGACAACCTCACCCTCCTCGCAGGACTCAGAGGGATGGGAGATCATAGCGCGCAGGAAGCGAGTCATATCAGCACGATGAGACTCAGCCGCAGCCTTGATAGCGTCGAAATCGAGTTCTTTAGTCATAACAGTCAACCTTTCATTCGAAGGAGTCTACCTAGGAGTTGGCGGAGGAATACCTATTTACTCCGCTGCTCGAACAGTCCTGCGCAAGACGGAAAGCACATTAAGTGCTTTCCTTTGCGTGCGGAACTCGCGACGGAGCAAATAGGTATTCCTCCGCCTCCCGGGTTCATGCATCTGCAGGACATAGAGGGTCTAATAGAAATTTGGCGCGGCGCGTTGCGCCGCCCAACGATTAGCAAGTGGGGTATTCGCCCTCCCAGACGATGCGGCGATACTGGTCGGGGTCCGTGTCACCTTCCGTGGAGAAGCAGAGCACGGAGCTCGTCTTGTCCAGGCCGATGAGCTCCTTGAGCTCGGCGTACTCGGGATCGAGCATGAGGGTCTCGACCAGGCCGGTGGTCACAGCGCCGGACTCGCCGGAGATGACGCGCGGGTCGCCCTTCTCGGGAGCACCCAGGGTACGCATACCGCGAGCGGTGACCCAGTCGGGGCAGGACACAAAGGCGGTGGTGTGGTTGCGCAGGATATCCCAGCCCAAAATGTTGGGCTCGCCGCAGCACAGGCCAGCCATGATGGAGGGCATGTCGCCGTCCACGATGCGCGGGTCGCCGTCGCCGGCGGCAGCGCCCTTGTACAGGCAGGCGGCAGGCGCGCACTCGACCACGACGAAGGTGGGCGGGTTATCGGGATACAGGTTGGTGAAGTAGCCCACCACGGCGCCGGCCAGCGAGCCCACGCCAGCCTGGACAAAGACGTGCGTCGGGCGGTTGATGGCCATCTCGCGCAGCTGCTCGGCCGCCTCGGAAGCCATGGTGCCGTAGCCCTCCATGATCCAAGACGGGATCTTCTCGTAGCCCTCCCAGGCGGTGTCCTGAACGATGACGCCGCGCTCGCAAGCATCGGCCTCGGCGGCCGCCATGCGCACGCACTCGTCGTAGTTGACCTCTTCGATGGTCACCGTGGCGCCCTCGGCGGCGATGTTATCAAAGCGGGGCTTGGTGGAACCCTTGGGCATGTGCACGACGGCCTTCTGGCCCAGCTTGTTGGCAGCCCATGCCACGCCGCGGCCATGGTTGCCGTCGGTGGCGGTAAAGAAGGTAGCCTGGCCAAAGTCCTTGGCAAGCTGATCGGAGGTCAGGTAATCGAAGGTGCACTCGGCAACGTCCTTGCCGGTCTCGTCGGCAATGTAATTGGCCATGGCAAACGAACCGCCCAGGACCTTAAAGGCGTTGAGGCCAAAGCGGTAGCTCTCGTCCTTAACGCACAGGTTGGACAGGCCCAGGCGCGCAGCCTGACCGTCCAGGCGGGCAAGCGGAGTGACGGTATATTGAGGGAACGACTGGTGGAAGGCGCGGGCCTTCTTCACGTGGTCGAGGCTCATGATTCCCAAGTGCTTGTCATCGCTCTTGGGCATCGTGTTGCCCGCCCACTGGATCTTATCGGCCATACGGTGAACTCCTTAAGTCCTCTCTTGCCGGCCCCCGCATACGCGTTTCAGTCCATTCCCATTCATGCGACTGAACTTTTATGTGGATGCCAAACAAAAAGTTTGTTAGCACTGTTCTATCACACTTTTTGATTGGAAAACCTAACAAATTGTTTGTTGCCGTAATCGGTACCTTTTCGCCGCCGAACGGTCACATAACGCAGCGACGCTTTCGTTATTTGCGAACAAGTGTGGTTTATGGCAAAGTGTGCCCAAACTAATTTTTAGGAAGGCACCCATGACCCCCGCACAGATTGAGTTTTATAAGCGCCTTGCACACGGCCTGGCGCTCCAATTTGGCCCCAACTGCGAAGTCGTCGTCCACGACCTGGAAACCGACGACGTGGACCACTCCATCGTGGTGATCGAAAACGGCCACGTCAGCGGGCGCACACTGGGTGACGGCCCCAGCCATATTGTGTTTGAGTCCATGCACGAGGGCACCACCGACGTGCACGACCGCGAGCCATACCTCACCAAAACCACCGATGGCAAGCTGCTCAAATCCTCGACCATCTTTATCCGCAACGACGAGGGTAAGCCCGTCGGCATTTTGGGCATTAACTTTGACATTACGCTCATGAAGGCTTTTGAGCGCTCACTCGATGCCTTTACCGGCACCGGCGGCTCGGGCTACACCGAGCCCGAGCCCATTACCAAAAACATCGGCGACCTGCTCGAAGATCTGCTGCGCGAGTGCGAGCAATACGTGGGCAAGCCCGCAGCCCTTATGACCAAAGACGAGCGCATCCGCGCCATTGGCTACCTCGACCGTCGCGGCGCCTTCCTCATCTCCAAGTCGAGCGAGCGTGCCTGCGAGTTCTTTGGCATCTCTAAGTACAGCTTCTATAGCTACCTCAACGAGGCAAAGGCTGCCGCCGGCGACAAGTAGTCAGCGCGCCTGCGCCCCTCCCCTTTTGGGCGCGAGTTCTGGAATGCACGAATCCGAGAGTCGGCCGCAAGACAAGTTCCATATAATCGATGAGATAGACAGTTCGAAAGGATGGAACAAGATGGGGTCGAGCAACGCATCACGCAACGGCCGCGGAGGCTTCGTTTCTGCCACAAGGCATGCGAAACGCGCGTTTGACGAGGGCGAAGACGATCTGTTTGCGTTGAGCCTGGACGACGTGATGAGTGACCGCCCTTGGACCGCCGATGAACTCATGGGCGGCGGGGCTCGCTCGGCAGGCCCAAAGCCTACGTCGACCGCCGCTCCCGCCCCGGCAACTACGCCCGCGCCGGCATCCGTGCCCGCAGATGACTTTGCCGCCCGCCCCATTATGCAGGCACCGCGCCAGGCCGCCCCTGCGCCCCGCCCCACCAGCGATCCGTCCGAGACGGCGGCGTTTCTTGCCGCGGCGACGCAGCGCCATGCGCCCAGCAGCACGCCCGCGTATGCCACCCCGCAGCAGCCGACATACGCGGCCCCCGAACCCCAGCCCGAACCCGAACTCGAGCCGCCCGTTATGGATCTGGATGATCTTTCCAACCGCCAGTTTGCCTTTGATTCCTGGGCCGCGGCCGACTTGGACGAGACCTCGGCCGGCATGCCGGCGCTCGATATTCCGGTCAATCCGCTGTTTGCAGCTGCCGAGGAGCGCGACTCCGATCACAGCGAAACAACAGCGTACGATGACCGCTTTGACGCCGCGCCCCGCGCCTCCCGCATTGAGACCGAGGGCTACGGATCCGCATCGAGCGCATACGATAACGGCCCGTTTGCCGACGCGTCCGCTCCCGAGCACAACAAGACCGGCGTAAAGGCCACATCGGCATCGTCGTATACCCATGGCACCGACGACGAGCGCTTTGCCGACTACTACACCGAGGAAGAGCCGCCGCACTTCTCCGAGTTTCCCCAAGCGGCAAAGATCGTCTTTATCGCTATTATCGTGGCCTTGCTCGGCGTGATCGCATTTGAGGGATTCCAGCTATTCCGCGGCCCCACCGCGTCCGAATCGGCAACGCAGCAAAAAGAGGACGACAACCAGCACCTGGACATCAACACCCTCAAAGGCGATCCCAACGACGGAGACGACGAGTAGCGAGGGTTAAGGGAAGGCCGGAAGAGCCGGCGGCATGTTACGGCTCCAAAAGCCCTGCCATAAAGACGGGCAGATACAGCACGTCGCCATCGCGGTGAAGATTACATTCCGCAAGTACCAAGGCGCGATCGATTCCGTAGCCCTTCGTTGCCAGTGCGTTATCGAGCGCTGCGTGGGACTTAAAGCTCTTGCCCGATTTGACCTCGATGGCAAGGACCTCCCCATCGAGCGTCTCCTCCACAAAATCGAGCTCGCCGACTTTTTTAGACGTAAAGTAGCGCAATCTGAATCCGTGGGCTTTGAGCTCTTGGGCAACGAAGCCCTCAAACGCCGCCCCCATGTTCATGCCAAAGGGGTCTTCAGCCTCCCCATCAAAAACGCCTTGGGCGACCCTTTTGGAATACGACGACATGAGCATTCCGGTGTCCAAGTAAAACAGCTTGAACAGATTTCGTTGCTCCCCCAATAAAAGGGGTGCCACGGGCGCCGTTACGTTATACACGGGAAGCGCGACACCCGCCTCCGATAACCAGAGAAAATGATCTGTCACCTGCGAAAAACGTTTGACACCGTTAATCGATGACAGTTTGAATCGCTTGTTTTTGGAGCCGGCCTCGCTGGGAATCAGATCATAGATATCGCGAATAGCCAAGCGTAGCTCAGGCGGAGCGTACTTTGCGATGTCATCGCGATACAGGGCGTGAAGATCACGATGGATGTTTCGAACCTCGTCGACATTGCGCGTCGCCAAGAAGGAATTGACCGCGTCGGGCATGCCCCCCACCACCACATACTGATGGAACAGATTGAGCAAGCGGTCATACAGATAGTCGGGGAGCTCCTTTTCGTCCTTTAGACAACCCCTGAGCATGTCAAACGCTCCGGCAGCAACGCCGCTTGCCCAGCAAAACTCCTCAAAGTCGAGCGGGTACATCTGGACCTGCTCGACATACCCCACCGGCAGGGAATCGATGCCCTCGAGCTCAACGCCAAGGAGCGATCCGGTAAGGATGTATCGAAAGTCGCCTCGCTGGACCAGGTATTTGATAAACGTCACTACGTTGGGGCATCGCTGCACCTCGTCGATAACCACGACGGTCTTGTTCGCAACCATCGGCTGCGTCGCAGCGATAGACATTCGCATAAGCAGGTCGTCCGCACTTTTCGCCGCCAAAAACGAATCGCGCACGGACGCGTCGGCGATAAGGTCGAACGTCACGACATTTTCGAACGATTCGTTTGCAAAGACGTTGACCAAATATGACTTTCCTACCTGTCGGGCGCCCTTGACCAAAAGAGCCTTGTTAGGCGACGAGGCAAGCCAAGATTCAAACCGTGCTTTCGCTTTTCTCTGTAGCATAAGAGCACCCCTTATTACGTGCTGTTTTAGCACTAGGATACACTTTTCCGTGGTTGTTAGATGCTTATTTCGACACTTTTTCGAGGTTTTTAAGTGTGTATTACGACACTTTTCCGTACTTTTATACCAGTCAATATTGCACTTTTCCGGATTTAGGCCGAATAATTGCCCGCGATTCCGACACCAACCGACCAAGAGCAGCCTCTCCCACCAGATGCGCTTTACGGTGAAGAGCCACCAACAAATCTGAGGCAATGAGGGCCGGGGGGCCAATCCCCGGCCTTCAACCTAGCACTGCTTTATGAGATCGAGCACCGCGGGAATGTCATCGGGATTCCGAAGGGCAACATAGGTCGGCAGGCCTGGACCGAATCCACCCTGCGTACGCTTGTCCTGGCACATGTCCTCTGGATCCGTTAGATCATCCACACTCTTTGCCAAGCCAACGGCAATCCAGCCGCCGTTGCTAGTCCTGCCTTCCAACACGGCATGCAGTTTTCGCTTGCCCGACCTGAAGCCTACATAGTACTTGGCTATGTAGGACTCCCACGAAGGGTTACCACTCAGAACGGACTCGCGCACCTCATCGAAAAGCTTCTGGTTGAGCCCACCTTCGGCAAAGGTGGGGTGGTTCTCCTGCAGAGTCCAGACAGGAGCCTCGTCAGACTCCCCACGAGAAGGACGGTACTTGTCGACGACGTCTGCCGGAAGGTCGGGATACTTCCATATCTCGCACGCTTCTTTCGCCAGCTCGTCCGCGCGCTGCCCAATCTCTTCCTCACCCCATTTTTCATGCGAGGCAAACGACTTGTTCAGGTAGAGCGGGCTGCATTTAAGTCCCACGTTCGGAAGATTGAGCTTGTCCGAGAACGACCGGTTTGAGTACTCCTGGTTGTAGCCCGTCAGCGTAAGGTTGCCCAGGTTGTTGCATAACCTGTCGTGGATGTCTTCCCAGTTCTCGCCAAGCGATTCCTTCCAGCCATGTTCACCGTCAATCGTCTGGGGCATGACGTGCTCGATTTGGTAATTGTCAGCCGAGATGGGCTCCTTCGGGTGGTGCCAGTTCTCCATGCGCTCCAGGTAATAGCGCTTTTTGGAGAAGCGGTTGTAGCAGTCACGCGTCTTAAACTCCTCGACAAAATGCTCGTCTGTCGGGAAGTACGCAGTCATACCGCTGCTGTGGATAAGGAGCATCGCCGTAACGTACTCCTCTATATCGTCCTGCTGCTCGAGGTTGCGATACATGCCGGCAAAGAAATTATTTAGGCCCGTGGTAAGCCTGCCGCAAACCGCCCGCCTGAACAGGAACGACTCGATAGTCTCGCAGATACGCAAAAACGCATTGTGGTTTAACATATTTCCCTCGTAAACCGAGTAAAGCAGCATCAAAAGAGGCCTGATCTGCTTCACATCAAGGCTTACGATTCTGCCGAATACTTGGTGCAGGCCATCGTCTTTCTCCTCGCCAAGGAACAACCTGGCATATCTTTGCGCATATTCGCGGAGCTCCTTCAGCAGGCCCTCGGTATCCCCATCGTAGTCATCAGCGAAATAGCGTTTGAACTCGTAGTAGGCCTCGTTTTCCTTTGGCATCCTATTGGGTACCTTGAGCCACAGCCAGTACCAGATAAATGCATTGAACTCTTCTTCGCCGCCTTTTCCGAACAAGCGCTCGAGCGGGTGCCAGTAACCCTCGTAAAGCTTGGTCTGCTCGTCATTGGGAAGAGACATAAGAACGAAGTTACGAATGAGGTCAATAGGCGTGAGCGGCTTGCCCTTGGAGTTCATGGACTCAAATATGAGCTGGGCATTATCAACGCCCGCGGTGAGCTTGGTGTCGATGACCTGCACGCGGTTTAGCCCCGCCCAAAGCCTTGCAGGGTCGAATGATTTCCCGTGCATCTTTTCACGGAAGAACGCATAGTTCTCGACGATCCGATCCGATTTTTCATCTGGCACGGGAGACCTAGATACGATGGAAAACAGCGTCTCTTTATCGTCCTGCGAAAGCACCAGCTTGTAGCGCGCCAGACCGTTGTAGTCATCATCGTTAAAGAGGTAATTCTTTCGCAGAGCCGAGATCTTGAGATCCCCAAGGAAACCAGCCTTGTCCGGATTGCTCTCCAAATAATCAGCTAAGGCGGCAATCATCAATGAGAACGTCGTCATACGCTGTTGTCCATCGATCAGGAGCACGCGCGAGATGCTTGTGGCCGAGCTCTCGGACTCAGGTATATAAAGCATCGACCCCACGAAATGCGGCACGTCATCACGACCCGCTCGCATGACGTCATCCCAAAGCACTTCGCACTCTTTTACGCTCCACGAATAAACTCGCTGGTACACAGGAATGACGAACTGCATCTTTGCCACGCCCATAAGGTCGAGCAGATTTGCCTCGGTTGCTTTCATTTGCGCTTGCTCCCTTTTCTTGTTTTACGTCACCTACCGTCAGTCCTCCACTGAACGGAGGGCGCTAAAGACGAGAGCATCGAAGCACAGAAGCAACCGGGATGCTCATATCACTAGATTTTACAACGCTTGTTGCGGACGCATTTTATATGAATTTGAGCAAGGCGTTGGGACGCGATTACACGCAATTGGACGCCCGTCCAGTTCCGATGGGCTGCCCTATGAGAAGCAAGCAGACGGCAAGGGTGAGTCGACTCCCATCGAGCGAGCTATTCGCAAGCTCCCGTCAGGTTGGGCATGGACGCGAATGAGGATGGTCGCAAGGGTTGAGGCTGGCAAGACACCGAGTAAAGATGCCTTTGTCGACGAGGGCATTCCCTATTTCAAAATGTTCAACCTGCGTAATCAAGCAATTGATTTTGCCTTCCACCCTCAGTTTATTAAGCCAGAAATCCACTATGGACAGTTGGGCAAGTCCCAAATTCATCCTGGCGATCTAATTATGAATATCGTTGGGCCGCCACTCGGAAAGCTTGCAATTGTTCCTAATTCCTTTCCAGAGGCAAACACAAATCAAGCTGCTGTTGTCATTCATTCGTATTCGCCTGAAGTGCCGATTGCGTGGCTCTTTTACTATCTCTCCGAGATGTCGGAGATCAACAACGTCTCAACTCGTGGAAGCGCCGGTCAGGTCAATATTTCTGTAAATCAATCGCGAGAAATGTTCGTTGCGATCCCGCCCCTCGCCGAGCAGCGCCGCATCGTCGACGCGCTCGACAAATACCTGGCACTCGTCGACGGGATCGAGCGA
>NZ_JAQLFP010000025.1 GCF_028207065.1 Collinsella aerofaciens | reverse complement strand
GCCGGCCTCATCAAAGCGCGAGGCCGGCCCCCTTTGCCGTTTTGCCTGATAAAACCTACCAAAATAAACCTGTCCCTTTTTGGCAGGTCACTTTTCCCAACCGCCGAAGACACACGTAAACAGCATGTCCATGAGGGTATAATTTGCATCGTATGTCTGCACAACGCCTGTGCGCGTACGGTTTTATTCGGGCTACCGTCCATTTCCGTGGAGGCACGGTTCGGCGGCCCTAACAAGAGAGGGGTTCTATGTATAAGATCCTGGAGAAGACGCAGTTCTCTGAGAAGGTGTTCAAGTTCCGCATCGAGGCGCCCGCAATCGCCAAGCATGCGCACGCTGGACAGTTCCTCATGGTTCGCGCCAACGAGACGGGCGAGCGCGTCCCGTTTACCCTGGCCGGCTGGAACGGTGACGAGGGCTGGGTCGAGTTCATCTTTATGGTGATCGGCAAGACCACCGAGATGCTTTCCACCTACGAGGCCGGCGAGTCGCTGCGCGACGTCGTGGGCCCGCTGGGCGTTCCCACCGAGATGGCCGAGGGCCCCTGCGCCGTCATTGGCGGCGGCGTCGGCCTGGCAATTGCCTTCCCGGTCGCCAAGCACCTGGTCGAGACCGGCCACGAGGTGCACGCCATCATGGGCGCTCGCACCAAGGACCTCCTGCTCATGGAGGACCAGTTCCGCGAGCTCCTCGACGAGGACCACATCCACATCACCACTGACGACGGCTCCTACGGCGAGCAGGGCGTTGTCACCGCTCCGCTGGAGCGCCTGCTGCAGGACAAGGCCGTGAGCCAGGTCTTCTGCGTCGGCCCCGTTCCGATGATGAAGTTCTCGACCCTCACCGCCCAGAAGTACGACACCCCCATCACCGCGTCGCTCAACCCCATCATGGTTGACGGCACCGGCATGTGCGGCTGCTGCCGCGTCGAGGTGGGCGGCGTGACCAAGTTCGCTTGCGTCGACGGCCCCGACTTCGATGCCACCCTGGTCGACTGGGATGACCTTCGTGCCCGCCAGGCCGCTTACCGTTCCGAAGAGGGCGAGTCCCTCAAGGCCTATGAGGAAAAGAGCTGCGCATGCCACTAGTTAACGGTCGTTTCGTTGCCGATATGAAGTCGCCCCGCACCCCCGATAACGAGGAGCCGGCTGCCGAGCGCGCCTGCGACTTCCGCCCCGTCGACAAGGGCTTCACCGAGGAGATGGCACTGGCCGAGGCCGAGCGCTGCCTCAACTGCAAGAAGCCGTTCTGTGTTGAGGGCTGCCCCGTCAACATCAACATTCCCCGCTTTATCGAGCAGATCCGCGCGAAGGACTTCGGCGGCGCTCTCGATACCATCCGCGAGGACTCCATGCTTCCCGCCATCTGCGGCCGCGTCTGCCCGCAGGAGAACCAGTGCGAGGGCAAATGCATCCGTGGCAAGAAGTCCGAGCCCGTGGCTATCGGCCAGCTCGAGCGCTTCCTGGGTGATCGCCCCGAGCTCGCCTCCACGCCCAAGATGGCCCCCAAGAACGGCAAGAAGGTCGCCGTCGTCGGCTCCGGCCCGTCCGGCATCACCTGTGCCGGCGAGCTCGCCCGCAACGGCTTTGACGTCACCGTCTTCGAGGCCTTCTTCACCGGCGGCGGCGTGCTGGTCTACGGCATCCCCGAGTTCCGTCTGCCCAAGGCAGTCGTCAAGCGCGAGATTGACGGCCTGGAGGACATGGGCGTCAAGTTTGAGTACAACTCCGTCGTGGGCAACATGGCCACGGCCGAGGAGCTGTTCGAGCAGGGCTTCGACGCCATCTACGTGGCGACCGGCGCTGGCCTGCCCAAGTTCCTCAACGTCCCCGGCGAGAACCTGCCCAACGTCTTCTTCGCTAACGAGTACCTCACCCGCGTGAACCTGATGAAGGCCAACAAGTTCCCCGAGTACGACACCCCCACCAAGCACGGCAAGAACGTCGTCGTCTTTGGCGGCGGCAACGTGGCTATGGACGCCGTCCGTACCGCCAAGCGCCTGGGCGCCGAGCACGCCATCATCGCCTATCGTCGTACCGAGGACGAGATGCCCTGCCGTCGCGCCGAGCTGCACCATGCTAAGGCCGAGGGCGTCGAGGTTCTGCCGCTCGTCTCCCCGCTCGAGTTTGTCGCTGGCGAGGACGGCTCCGTGTGCGCCGTCAAGGTCCAGAAGATGGAGCTCGGCGAGCCTGACGAGTCCGGCCGTCGTCGCCCGGTGCCCATCGAGGGCGCCATCGAGGAGATCCCCTGCGACGTCGCGATCTCGGCTATCGGCACCAACGCCAACCCCTTCGCTGCCAAGATCGGCGGCAAGATGGAGCTCAACAAGTGGGGCTACATCGTTGCCGACGAGGAGACCGGCCAGACCACCGATCCCCGCATCTGGGCCGGCGGCGACATCGTCACCGGTGCCGCTACGGTCATTCTGGCGATGGGCGCCGGCAAGAAGGCCGCCGCTTCGATCACCAAGAGCCTGCTGGGCGAGTAACCACCTGCAGCGCTAGCCATCAAACGGCAAAGTCCCCGTCGAGCACACGCCCGGCGGGGACTTTTTCTATGCCGGCCAACCCATCACCACAAAGGGGACATGCACCTTTGTGGTGGTCGGGGACTTGGCCGGCGAACCAATTCCGACGTTTGTCTCAATCTGTAACAGCCAGACCCTGTTGAGCCTCGTAGTTGTTACAGATCAAGATATTGTGCGAACGTCCGCCCGTTCATCTCAATCTGTAACATCTAGAGCCGTTTTGGGCAGTTTGGTGTTACAGATTGAGATTTTGCTAAAGCCGAGGATGGGCGCCGTCGCCAAAACCTAGCGCTTGCGGCGCTTGGTCGCGGCAACACCGGCGGCGGCAACGGTTGCGCCGACGATACCCAGGGCGGCGACCGTCATCGCAGTGGCGTCTCCCGTGTTGACGAGCACCGCGTTATCGGACTTCTTACCGTTCTTGCCCTTACCCTTGGACTTGTCCGTCGTCACCGTTGTCGTCGTCGAAGTCGAACCACCCGCAGGAGCCCCGGTACCGCCAGAGCCATCCGCACCGCCACCCTGCTCACCGCTGCCAGGCGTCGGCTTGGGTTCCGGCTTGGGCTCGGGCTCCGGCTTGGGCTCAGGCACCGCCTCATCGGTCACCGTGATCGTAATGTTCAAACGCTCGGAATACTCGCTGTACGACATGCCAGGGCGCTGTGCCGCAATGCGCACATACATGTTGCTATCGAGCGCAATGGGCTCGATGTACTTTACGCGGCCTTCGTCACGGCAGGGGCAGGTGTCGTTGGTGGTGTACCAAATCGTCGTGCCGTCCTCGGCTGAAAGCTCCAGCTTCGTACCCTTGGGCACCGTAATGTAGTTCTCCTTGGGCGACCATGCACCAAACGTCGTCGCACCAATCGTCGCCACCGGTCGCGCCGGTCGCACTGCCTCGGCAGACACGCGCACGTCGACCTGCTTGGACAGCGCCGTGCCGTCCACCGCCGCCGTCAACGTCGTCAAACCGGGCAGAGCACCATGCAGCACAAACGTCGCCGCGCCGTCCTCGCCCGTCACGGCTTGGGTGGCATCGACAGAGCAGATAGCCGAGGACTCCAGCCCAACACTAACCTTGGCGCCCGCGAACGGCTTGCCCGCCTTATCGGTCACGTGCGCCACCAGCTCAAAGTCACTGCCCTCAAGCATGGTCACGGCCTGCTCCACGTTGAGCCTGAGCTTGTCGGCACGAACGCCCACGGCAAGCTCCCCGCTTGCCCAGCGCGACATGGCCGTGCCGGCATAGTTCCGAGCGCCATCAAGCTCAAACGCCACCGTCGAGCCCGCCTCACGCGCATCGGCATAGCGAATGCGCAGCACGCGCGACAACGGCTTGCCATTGGGATCGTCCTGCTTGTCGAGCCACGTATACGTCACGTCGCCCAAGCCCTGCGAGCACAATGCGACCAGGGCATCGTCGCTCGCGTCCATATACTGCGCAAACTCAACCTCGATGCAATCGGTATAGGCATGGGCCGAAGCCACCTCGGGCGCCGCCGTCGACACCAAACCGATGTTCACCTCAGTCTGAATCGGCGGCACGCGCAGCCAAGCCGAACGCGCCTCCTCATACCCGTCCTTGGTCACGCGCACCTGATACCAGCCGGTCGGCGTATTCCAGTTGTACGCACCGTCCGCACCCGTTGCAAGCGGATTGTCCTGCTCATACTCCTCGGCATCCCAACGCGTGGCATTGGTGCCGGCCGCATCGTCGGCGCTCCACAGCTCAACCGTCGCGCCTTCAACCGTATTGGACAGCAGGCCCTCGTACACCACGCCCGCAGGGTCGGGTGCAGCCTTGGCAGCCACATTGCGATAACGCGCCTCAAAGATCGACTGCATCTTCTCATCCGAGATCAAGCCGTCCTTGTTGGCCTTGTAGACCTCGGCATCGGTCAGCTCGCCCCAGTTGACCGTAATACGATTCTGGCATGCGCGCTCCACCTGCTCGCAGGCAACATCGTAGGCGCATTCGGCATTGGTCAGCTTAATCGCGCGCTCCGAACCTACGCTGGTCGAAGCCGCGTCATAGGCAGCGCCCACCACGGTACCCGCCGAACCGGCCGTCAGCACGCCGGCGATTGTCATAATGGAGCCCACCGCCACATCGGTGCTATCGTGGCAGAGCTGGCGATACAGCAGATCCTCAAACGCACGCGCCTTCTCCATGGCGTCGCGCAGCGCGTAAATGCACTTCCAGTCGTCCTCGGTCTTCTCGGGCTTGGCAAGCAAGCGCGTATGCTGAAGCTCATAGCCCTCGCGCTCGCCCTTCACCTTCTGCATACGGACGTTCACGTTCTCCCAGTTCTTGCTGGCATCGTTCACGCCGTAAATGCCGGTAAAGATGCCGATGCCCTGGGTCGCCGCGGGAAACGCCTGGCCGGCCGCCTTCCACGCATCGGTCTTAAAGACCTGGCCGAACATCTCACACTCGATCTTGTAGCTTTTGAGCGAACGGATCGTGCGGATGAGCTTCATGTGGGCGCTGACGTCACCGTTGCGCTTCCAAGCCATAAGCCAACCGCGAATCGTAGAGTTATTGAGGCTGTGGACTACGTTCCAGTTATCGTACAGATTGTCCAAAATGTCGCATTGCATGGCGATTGAGTTAAACAGCAGCGCCTGGTTCTTGTTGTTATTGGAGTTCTCGATAAACTCCGACTCGATATAGGCCGTCTGCTCGCCATCGGGCGCGGCGACCTTAAAGCCCTTGACGGTATCGTCGTCAGCCGCCTTGTAGCTCAGCGAGCTGCCGAGCGCCTGGCCCAAATCGTTAAACCCGCTCGTCGACTGGCCGTTGTACTCGCTGGCCTTAATGCCCGCACACTTGTTGAGCGCCGCAGCGGTTGCGTCATTCCAGCTTCCGTATTGGTTGAGCTGGCCGATACCCATCGACTGGCCCACCAGATCCTCGGCCTGCTGGGCAATAAACTCCGCTCGCGATGCATGGTCGACGAGCTCCTTGATGGCGGCCGCATCCGCAGCGTTCGCGCCCTGGGCCGCCGCAAGTTCCTGATACCAATCCTCGCCGGTGCCGTACGCGTCCTCAAAGATCATCTTGTCCACGTTGACGCCATAGCTGTCGCCCTGCTTGCTCAGCAGCACCGACGAGCCGCCAACCGCAGCCTTAAGCTCGGCGGCAAACTGCGCGGCCTCGTCGTTGTCAGCATCATCACCCTTACCGTCGCTGGCGGCAGGGGCGCGGCGAGCCTTACGCGCGTTGCCGCCCTCGTCCTTGCCGTCCTCGTCTTCCTCGGCAAACGCATCGGCGACCATCTGGTCAATCGCGTCGTTAAAGGCCTCGTCGACATCATTAAACGAGTTATCCATCATATACTCGTGCCACTGCTGCACGGCATTCGAGAACTCCTGCTGGCGCTCCTCGGCCGCGGCGGAATGCTTTTTGGCCGAAGCGTTGGCGTCAAAACTCAGCATGGTCATAAGCTGAGCATTGGAGATGCGGTAGGTCTGCGGCATAAAGATTTGCTCAAAGTTGCCGCAGTTCACATAGGTCGAGTCATTCGCCTTGTTAAACTCGTCGAGCAGCTTAAGGTAACCCTCGTCCACATACTCCGCCACATAGCGAACACGGGTGCCCTCGCGCGACTTTTGAGTCAGAGGAATCGTCACCGTCTTGCCATCCACGCAGTCCACGTACAGGTCGAGCGTGTCGGCGGCCTCTTCGTTTCCCACCTCGAGCGTGATGTCAAAGGTCCAGTAGGCGTTCTTCTTTTGTGGCAGATGATGGAAGGTCCACAGGCTCTTGCCGGTGTCCTTGCCGTCCTTGACCAGGCTTTGCGTACCGCCACGATACGTCACATCAAAGTTCCAGACCGAAGCACCCGGAACATAGCGCACATAATTGCGAGCCGTCACCTCTGCGGCAGCGGCGGCGACGTCGGTCGAGCCCACGCGCGCCTCGAGCGTCACGCGCTCGGCGGCAAGCGTATCCTGCGGCAGGTCGTATTCAATCTTGGCACGGCCGAGTTTATTGGTCTTGCCGGTGTACTTTGCAGCCGAGGCGCCCGTGCCCACGGTGAGCTGCACGCTCTTGCCCGGCGCCGCATAAACGTAGGCCACATTGCCCAGCAGGCTGTGAACGTCGGTGCTGTCGACCTCGATGCGCGATCCGCTAACCTCGAGCGTGGTGCTTCCCAGCGGCAATGTCACCTCGCCCAGCGTAATAAGCGGCGAGATGGCATAGATGCCCGCGGCCTTAGGCTTAAAGCGCACAAACACATCGGCGCCCATGCCCTTCTTCATATCGAGAACGAGGTTGTCGCCCTCCCAAGTTGTGCCAACCCACCCGGCATCGGAGCTGGCGCCGGCTTCGCGAGAGCCTGCGGACACATCCTCGACGGCATCCTTTGCCAGCGGAATCTCAATCTTGGCAGCCTGGCTGTTCTTGAGCTCGTAATGAATGCGTAGCTCGGTCTCCACGCCAACGACCGCGAACGAATCAGCGATAACCGAGCCCGCCGTCAGCCCGCGCTCGGCACGATACGTCTCCACGTCAAACGTGGGGACGTCGAGCGTCACGTCGAGCTGTTTGCCGTCCTCAATCTTCACCTGCTTTTGCGCGATATGCTTACCCACGGTCAGCCCTAGGCGGCTAAACATAGAATAGCTCGTCGCTTGAATGTCGTAGCTCGTCTTGTTAAAGGCGACGATGGTGTATGAACCGGCCTTAAGGCGCGGCGTCTCGGCCTTCATGATAGGCGTGGTGCCATCGTCTTCGTAACCCATCAGATAGGTGACACCGTCGGCAACTAGCTTACCGTCGGACGTACGGAACACCAGCACGCGGTTGGCGCCCAGGTAGTCGCCCTTGGTCGTGACCGTCGCCGTGCCCCAAGGCTTCAAGTCGATATCGACCTTGCCGGCCGAAGGCTTCACCGTCGCCGTCGCCCCACCCAGCTTGAGGCTGTCTTTGGGCTCGAGCGTTATCTCCAGATCCTGGTCCGCGTCGGCAATGGCCTGCGACACCACGAGTGCTGTGCCCTGGATACGGAAGTCGTTTTCTTTGTCACCCTTGGCAGGCTTAAGCGTCTTGCCGCCGTTCTTCACCGTCAGATCGATGTTATCGAGACTATCGAGCTCAATGCGTTCGGTCTTATCCTGGCCTGCGACCGGTTCGAGATAGGCCACGTTGAGCTCAATCGCGCGCGAAGTCGGAATCTTGGTAAAGTCCTCCGCCTTAATCTCTCCGATATTCCATGTGCCCGTCATCTGGTCGCCCGGGCGCGCCAGCACCATGTCATAGTAACCGCTGAGCGAAATGCGCAGGGTGGCTGCTGTCTTGGAGAGGGCGTCCGCTGTAAAGCTGCCGTCATCGCCAACCGCCAGCGGCGTGGACTGCCCCGCCTGCACGAGTGTAGCCGTCGCGCTCTGGGGAAGTTTGCCCGTCACCTGGGCCGCCTCGCCCATCCACTCAAACGTGTAGGCAGGCTTCGAGGAATCGACGGAGTCCTTGCGATCGGCCACGGCATCGGCAAGCTTTTTGACCATCGAGGGGTTGCCAGCCGAATCGGTCGCATAGGCATAGATGGTCTGGCCTTCACTAAAGGGAATCGCATACGTTACGCCATCGATTGTCACGCGCTCATTATAGTCGCCCGGATAGCCCGCCTCACCAAACTGAAGATCGGGGTTCATCACGCGCAGGGCAACGGCATTATGGTTCGTCTCGTTTCCGTATCTCGTGTTCTCAAAAGCTCCCCACTCTATCATTTCCACGCTTTTGGGTAGCACAATCTCTTTGCCGGCAATCGCAGGATCAAGAGAGGCGAACGCGAGCGCCCCGATAGATTTGACACCATCGCCAATCGTCACCGACGACACAAAGGAGCACCCACAAAATGCATAGTGCCCGATCCGCTCCACCGTGCCCGGCTCATTGATCTGCGTAAAGGTGAGTACCGTTGTATCCGAGACATAGAACTGCGGCACGCCGCAATAGGCGAATGCAAGATAGTCGATAGTTTTGACCGAAGGCGGCAGCGTTGCCACCACATTGTCGTCAAGTTGTTCACATTCCTTAAAGGCCTGCTCGGGAATCGTGGTAAAGGCCGCGTTGTTGGGCCAGGTTACCGTCTGGAGCGTCTTGCTTTTGTAGAATGCATAGCTCTTGAGCTCCTCGACCGAATCGGGCAGTGCGATCTCTTTGATGCTGCTGCCGCCCAAGCCTCCAACCGAGCGGACATGCGAATTAGGGGCGAAGGTGATCGATGTGAGCGCAGCGCTTCCCATACCCGTAAGGCTTACGACATTTTTGTCGTCGATGGTCGAGGGCACCTCCAACGTGGTAATGCCCGCGTCGCCATACTCGATAGAAATTTCGTTGGTGAGGCTATCGATCGAGAAGTAGTACTGCGCGGGGGTCTGCTCGCCGGCCACGTAGCCATCGTCGTCTTCGCCCTTTACGCCCGTGGCGCCCTTCGAGGTTGCCCAGAGTTCAAGTTCCTCGTTCCAGGTCGCCTCGGTGCCGGAAGCCTCCTCTTGCTTTTGCCGCTCGGCGAGCTCCTTGCCCTCGACAAGATCGGTGGCAAGCGTACCCGCAGGTGTGCTCTCGGTCTGTCCGGCGCCCGTCAGGCCTGCCGCCGATGCAATCTCGGAGGCCGGGGGCGTAGGGGTGTCACCGGCCTCGAGCACTGTGGGGTCGGCAGCGCCGGCATCGGGCGCGGGGTCGGCGGCGTTGGCGGCGTCGGCATCGGGCGCGGCGTCGGCGGGGTCGACGGCGTCTACTTGGTCGACATCCGTCTGCACAAAGGTGCTATCGGTGGTGAGCACCTCAGCAAACGCGCCCACAGGCAACGAGCCCGTCACCATGGTGAGGGTCACCGCGGCAATGGTCAGGCGGCGGCAAAGCGCTCGAACAGTAGTCCACCTCATGGTCGTTCCTTTCCTGCAAACCAAAAGTCATCCAGCGTAATCGTTGTCCAAAAACAAAGCGAACGGTAGGTTCATATATACGAACCTACCGTTCTACCTGCGCAAACCGCCACAAAAGGGACAGGCATCTTTGTGGCGGTTCTGGACTTGGCCGGCCAGTTTGTCTCGATCTGTAACAGTTAGAGGTCAAATTCCCCGCTTGGTGTTACAGATCGAGACATTAGATTGGAGGTCATTCGGTTCATCTCAATCTGTAACATCTAGAGCCGTTTTGGGCAGTTTGGTGTTACAGATTGAGATTTTGCTGAGGCCGAGAACGAAAGCCGTCAACCAGCTCTAACGCTTGCGGCGCTTGGTCGCGGCGAGGCCGGCGGCGGCTACGGTTGCGCCGGCGATGCCTAAGGCAGTGACCGTCATCGCGGTGGTGTCGCCCGTGGCGGCCAGGACGGCGGCGGACTTTTTGGCCGGCGTGGCTTTCTCAACCGTCTTGCTCACCGTGGTGGTCGTAGCCGGCTTGGCCGAGGGTTTAGCTTCAGGTTTGGCCTCGGGCTTGGTCTCAGGCTGCGGTGTCGGATTGGGATCCGGCGTAGTCTCAGGCGTAAACGTCAGATTGGTGTTCAGCCACAGGGTGAAAATCCAACCGCTCTCGGGATCAACCTCACTTGCCTCGCTCACCTGATAGCCACACTCAACCCCATTGATCTTCAGCTTGGTATTGGGCGTAAAGTAGAAACCACGCGCCGGCTTAAAGTACAGGCCGTAACGATAGGTCACACCGGGCTTAAACGCGTCGATATGGTTGGTGATGTGCTGGTCCCAGAACTCAACGGAATTCACCTCACTTCCGTCGCTGCCCGTCCAGAACTCGCACTGGAGAATAGAGTCGGAACCCGCCGGAGTACCCGCCGTAAAGACCGGCCTGTCGCCCGCCTTGAAGATGGTCGTGGCGCCGTTGATCTCGACAACGTCGATGGCCCGCCATTCGTCGATCGGCTGCTCGCACAGCATATTGTCAGCGTTTGGCGCGAAGACGCCGTTGACGGTCTTGATGTGGTGCGTCCAATGGCCGTTGACGTACATCATGCAGTCATTGCCCACGGTATTGTCGCCCTTGAGCCTCAGCTCAACGGAGTACATGTAGAACTTGCCCTCTTCGAAGTGTTCGATCCTCCTCGCGCCCGTCGGATACTTGGCAGGGTCGGAATACCAGAAGGCAACGGGCTTGAGCTCCGCAGGGTCGCTGCCATCCATCTCTTCCCAGCACTCATAGGCGATCTCATACTTATCGGCATCGGCGGCAGGAATCGTCGCGGTCGCACGCGGCGCCTCGCCGGGCGCGTAGTCGGTTTTCACATCGTTGACGTTTAGATTCTCAAGAGCTTCGTTTTCCGACGAAGCAGGCATCGTAATTGTTTTAATAGCAGGGACATACAGGAATTCTCCGCTTAGACTCGACTTTACGGTTTCCCCGTTTACGGTAACAACGGTTTCATCGCCGAAGGAATATCCGTCTTTTGGCTTCAGCATAAGAGAATACACGTACTCTTTCCCGCTTTTAAACTTTGTAATAGTCGGCAGGGAACCATGTGAGCCGTTATCGGAATACCAGGCAGCAACGGGTTCGTTGTTTTCAAATTCCTGCCAGCATTCATAAGCGATTTCGTATTTATCTGCATCGTAGTTAGGGACACCTGCCGTCGCCTGCGGACCAGTATCCAGCTGCCAATTGAAGTTCGTATTCTGAACATTGGCAAAGGAGATGGATTCCGATTCTGATTCCGCTGCCGGGACAACAAGGCACGCCCTCTCGTAGACATGGGTGCGGGTGTAGTAGTCATCCCGGATCTCGTTAATAGTGGGTTTCCCGGTCGCCTCGGTGTCTCCTTTAAAGGCGTCGTCCGGATCACCGATGATGATATTCCCGGGCTCTGTACCCGTATACGTAAGCTTGGATCCATCATAGGTGGTCGTCATCTTGGACTTATTCTCCTTGTACTCCGTAAAGTACTTCTGCTCCTCCTTCTGTCTCTGAATCTTGCTGATATCCAGGGTAAGCGTTGTTTTATTGCTCGCACTGTCATACGCCTCATGGACGATCAAGTCCCCCAGGCCGATAAAAGTCAAAGCGCTACCATCGAGAGCAGACTGGTCTCCATCTACAAGGGCAATCCCCTTCACATACTCAATCGTTTCTTCTTTCTTGATGTCGGTGTAATTGTTCCGCACCGTAATATTGACCCTAACGCCGCTGCCGCCAACAACATCGGTCACACCGCAGGGCATGATGGCGTCATTCGCCGGCGTGGCGGCGTTGTCGCTGGGAGTATTTTGTTCAGCGGGTGCCGCATCGTTGGATTCATCGGTGGCGCCAGTCGGGGCCGTCTGCTGAGGCTCAACGGTGGCTTGCGCCGCCGGAGCAGCATCAGTTGCAGGCGCGGTCGAAGCAGCTGGTGCGGTCGTTGCAGCCGTATCCTCCGCAACCGTCGGCGTCACCGGAGCCGCGGCAACCTCGTCCATCGCACCGACGGAATCGGCACATTCCGTCGCCAGCGCTACGCTCGGCAGCAGCAGCTGACCGACCATAAGCGCACACGCGCCGGCGCAAGCGATTTTGGCACCCACACAACGCCAGGTACCGTGAACCAGCGAGCAGGTACGCTCACGCTGAGTTTGCTTATCAAAGTGGCTTCCGTTCATAACGGCCTCCTTGGTCGATGGGCCATACCACCACAAAGGTGCCTGTCCCCTTTGCGGTGATTCTGTACCACCAAGATGTGTCAAATGACTCCGTATGCCTAGGTTCGTAGATGTGAACCCAGGCCTCTACCTGCGGTTTAAGTCAATATGATTTCGTTGTCGCCACACTCGTCCCGGGAACGCTACAATCGAGGACACGATTATTCGTCCACCCAAAGGACCGTCCTTGAACCTGAGCAGGCCTAAAATCAACGCGCTTCTGGCACTCGCGCTCTTCACCTTCGCCTTCCTTGCCGCCGAGTTTCGCTTCGACGTCAATGTCGGGCTACTCGCCGGCGCCGAACGTGTTGTGCTCGCACAGGGCTTTATTCTAGGTGCGAGCGTGCTCGGCTTTATCGGATATGCGCCGCTGCTCGGGCTCGCACAGCGCAAAGGCCGGCCTCGGGCAGTTGTCAGCACCGCCGTCCCCATCGCCATCTTGGGGTTGACTCAGATTCAGTCCCCCACGAGCCCGCTTGCGCTCGAGATTCTGGGATGCCTCGCATTCCTTGGACTCGGCCTACTGGGTGGCGCGGCACACCATGCCTTCGCAACGACATTCCAAGACGATCCCAAGCTCGCCACCGGTGCGGGAGCAGCCTATGCCGCGGGCATCCTGATGCAGTTCGCCATCAACCTGCTCAATTGCGGCGGCATCGCAGAGCTCATCGTCCTTGGCACAGCGACGATCGCCATCTCCGCCCTCAGCGTCGTTCCCCAAAAGGCTGCTGAGAGCTCCAGCCCCGCCATCAATCCCCTTGTTGAGCCATCGCACGCCCTTGCCAAGCAGGCGTGTTGGAGCATCGCGCTCGTCATGATTCTGGCCTGTCTGTTCTCTACTCTCGATAACGTGGTCACGTTCTCCAACGCCCACGGCACCATCGCCGTGCAGACCTGGCCGCGCCTCTTTTTGGCAGCGAGCGGTCTTGCCGCCGGTCTTATCTTTGATCTTGCCGAGCGTCGCTACATGGGACTCGTCATGTTCGGCGTCACGGTACTCTCCACCATTTCGATCTTAGCCGTCGAAGCAGGAGCCGATCCCAACCTGGGCCTCATTGTCTTTTACCTGAGCTCGGGCTTTTTCGTCACGTTCTTTACTGCCACGTTTACTCAGCTGGCACCGCGCATGCACGCGCCCGCCTTCTGGGCCGGCATGGGACGCGCCGCCAATAACGTGTGCGCGTTCACCACGTCGGGCGTCTCGCTTGCGCTTGTGACCTCGGGCAATGTTGCTCTCATCATGATCGGTGCGCTCGTTTTGCTCGTCGCCGCCTGCGCGGCATTTGTGGCAGCCGGCCTGTTCCGCCTACCCCAAACCGAGCAGGAGCGCGAACATCAACAGCTTGCCGAGGAAGCGCTGGCAGCACCGAGTATCGAGGAGCAACGCCAGGCCTTCATCGCCAACCACGCTCTCACCCCGCGCGAAGTCGACGTGCTGGTAGCCGTTACCCAGGACGAGCGCCCGCTCAAGCAGATCGCCGAGGAGCTCGGCATCTCGATGCGCATGGTGCAGCGTCACCTGAGCTCCATCTACCAAAAGACCGACACGCAAACGCGCGCTGGTCTCACCAAGGCCTTCCCCTCGGCCTAAAACAAAAACCACCACAAAGGTGCTGTCCCCTTTGTGGTGGTTTTGGTCGGCTAGCCTTCGAGCTGGGCGACTTTGTAGCGGTAGGCAGCGGCGATAACGTCTTTGCAGCCCTCGCGGCCCAGCTTGGCGCGGTTGACGACGATGTCCTTACCGCTCGTCATCTTCCACTTGCCGGCGCTGTAGCGCTTGTAAAAAGCCTCACGCGCCTTCTGCTGTTGCTTGACCAGCTTGGCGCCCTTCTTTTTATTAAGGCCACGCTTCTTGCGCACAATCTCGACGCGATCCTCAAAGGGAGCGGTCACCAGCACGGCAATGTGGTTGGGGTTGTTGCGAAGCAGGTAATCGGACAGACGGCCTTCGATAATGCAGCTCTCGGTCTCGCCCAGGTCCAAAATCACCTGGCTCATCTTTTGAAACAACTTATCCGAGTACGAACGCGCATCGTAGCGGTCGGGCAGAAACGCCATGTTCTCCACGGCCAGGCGCTCATCATAGGCGGCCATCTTATCGAGCGACTCGCCCGCGCGCAGCGACGCACGCACCAGCAGCTCGTTGTCATACAGCGGAATCCCCAACTCGTCGGCAAGCATGCGACCAATCTCGTGGCCCTCGGCACCAAAGTCGCGCGCGATGGTAATGACCACAGGACTCTTCTTGTTCTCCAGATCGCTCATCGCGATTCCTTTCTAACAAATGAGAAAAGGGCTGTTTATCTCTTATTCCCACGATACCGTACCTGGGTTTTCCTGGTGCCCAAGATTGGCCTGAAAGAGGAGCGACGCGTACTTTGGTACGCGAGCGACGGTTTGAAGGCCAAGGTTGGGTGCCAGGGAAAGCCAGGCTATGCAGCTACGATACGGCGCTGATAGGCTCGGACCAGCAGCGAGATACCAAAGTTGAGCACAAAGTACATCGCAAACACCAGGCCGTAGAGCATAAGCACCTGCGACAGATCGATCGCGTGGGCCATCACGACGTTTGCCGTGTACATGAGCTCGGCCACGTTAATGCCCGAAAGATACGAGCTGTCCTTGATGACGGTCGTGCACTGGCTAAACAGCGCCGGAATAATCGTCTTAAACGTCTGCGGCAGGATGATGTAGCGCATGGTGGCAAAAAAGCCGAAGCCTTGGCTCTGCGCTGCCTCAAACTGGCCGCGCGGAATCGAGTTGAGGCCGCCGCGCACAATCTCGGCCATAACAGCGCTGGTAAACAGCGTAAAGGCGATGGTCGAGATCACGATGTCCAAACCCTGCACTGTAAAGTAGATAAACAGGATCCACAGCAGGTTCGGCGTGCAACGGAACAGCTCGATATAGGCGCTCACCAAAATACGGAACGGGCGGGGCGCATAGCTTTTAACAAGCGCCAGCACCGTGCCAAAGATGAGCGAGAAAAAGATCGACAGCGCCGAGATCTCGATCGTCTTAACAAAGCCGCCCCAAATGTAGAGCAGGTTGGTCGCGTTGAAGATTTCCATGCGCTAGGCCTCCTCTACGTTGTCGAGCCCCAGCTCGGCCAGGCTCACGCCGCGCGGACGCTCCTTGGAGCGGCGCTCGAGCCACTGCACCAGCATGGCGAGCGGAAAGCAGATGATGAAGTACATAAGGCAGCAGACGATGTATCCCTGCAGGTAGCCGTACAGACTCACAAAGTTGTCGGAACGATACATAAGGTCGCCGCCGGCCACGAGCGCCAGTACCGACGTGTTCTTGACCAGATTGAGCGCCTGGTTACACAGCGGCGGCAGGATGATCTTGAACGTCTGAGGCAGCACGATGTACCAGTAGGCCTGCGCGCGGGTGAAACCCTGGCTCTGAGCCGCCTCCATCTGACCGCGCGGGACAGCCTCGATACCGGTACGGATGACCTCCGAGATATAGGCCGCGTGATACAGGCCCACGCCCAAGAAACCCAGCACGAACGGCGCGATGCGCACCGGCTGGTCGGCACCGGTCATGGCCTGCAAAAACTGCGGGCCGGCCATGTACATAAAGAGCACCTGCACGGGCAACGGGGTGTTCTGATAAAACTCCACGTACACGCGGCTAATGCCACGCAGCGCACGCGAACGGGTGGTCGAGAACACGCCCAGCAGCGTGCCCAGCACCAGCGACAGCAGCAGTCCGGCAACAACCACCTGCAGCGTCACGCCAAAGCCCTCCCAGAAGGGCCCCATGTTTTGAAATGTCGTCGACCAACGGTCGGCGTCAAATAATCCTTCGAGCATTTGATTCCTTCCTTGGACGATGCGCCTATACAAGACCCCAGGTCTTGACCTCTTGGTCGAGCCAGCCATCGGCCAGGCGATCGCAAATCACCTGATCGACCACGGCCGAAAGGTCGCAGCCCTTCTTGGTCGCCACGCCGTAGCCCTGCTCGCCAAACTTGACCTCGGGCTGCAGCAGCTCAACGGTCTCGTTCATGTAGCCGGCCAGCGTGGAGCGGTCCATGGCAAAGACGTCGATATTGCCGGCGTCGAGCGAACTCTTGATGATGGGGTAGCCGCTAAAGGCCCTAAACTCGGGCTTGCAGCTAAAGCCGTTGTCCTTGATCATCTGCTCGATCAGGCCCTGCGTGGTAGCACCCTGGCTCACGCCAATGACCTTGCCGTCCAGATCCTCAATCGAGGTAAAGCCCGAACGCTTCTTGACCATGAGTCCAACGTAGTCGGTGCGGTACGGCGTCGAGAAATCCCAGCTCTTCTTGCGCTCGTCGGTGATGGTGTAGGTCGCCGCGACCACATCGAGCTGGCCGTTATCGATCAGCGGGCCGCGCGTCTTGGGCGTTACGTCGGTAAACTCGACAAGCTCCTGGGCGCGGGCCTCCTTGTAGCTCACGCCAAAGACGGCAGCGGCGATCTGGTAGCACAAATCGACTTCCATGCCCTCAAAGCGGCCCTTGGCGGTGTCGTAATAGCCATAGCCGGGAACGTCCTTCTTGACGCCGGCATTCAGATGACCACGCGACTTAATGGCCGCAAGCTTGGACCCCTTGTCGGAGCCCTCGCCGCTGGTAGAGTTACCGCAACCGATAAGCGCGGTCCCCGTCAGCGCAAGCATGCCGGCGCCCGCCAGCTGCAAAAAGTGACGGCGTGACACGGCCGCCCTCGTCATATCCGTCATGTCCATCACCGCGCCTAGTGCAGAATCTTGGACAGGAACTCGCGGCAGCGCGGGTTCTCGGGGTTATCGAAGAAGTGCTCGGGCGTACCCTCCTCCAGAATGCGGCCGTCCTCCATAAAGATGACGCGGTCGGCCACCTGGCGCGCAAAGCCCATCTCATGCGTCACGCAGATCATGGTGATGTCCTCCTGCGCGAGCTCAATCATAACGTCCAGAACCTCCTGGACCATCTCGGGGTCGAGCGCCGAGGTCGGCTCGTCAAACAGGATGATGGGCTGCTTGGTACACAGGGCACGGGCGATGGCGATGCGCTGCTGCTGACCACCCGAGAGATTCTGCGGATACTCGCCGGCCTTATGCGCCATGCCAACGCGCTTGAGTGCGGCGATGGCGATCTCGGTCGCCTCCTCCTTGCTCTTCTTTTGCAGCTTGATGGGCGCGAGTGTCAGGTTGCCCAGCACCGTCATGTTGGGATACAGGTTGAACTGCTGGAACACCATGGAACTATACTTGCGAGCCATCTCCAGGTGATTCTTTTTGGTGAGCGGCGTACCGTCGATGACGACCTCGCCCGACGTAGGCTCCTCCAGATAATCGACACAGCGGATGAGCGTCGACTTACCCGAACCAGAAGGCCCGATCATTACGAGCTTCTCGCCGCGCTTGACGGTGAGGTTGATATCTTTGAGCACATGCAGGTCGCCAAAGTACTTGTTGAGATGCTTGATCTCGATCATGTCTGCCATGAATGTCCCTTCCCTGCGTTAATACGAATTGCACTATTGTACGGAAAGAACCACGTTTCCGCAGCCAACGCTGCATCCCCGTAAAGAACCCGCAACCTTCCGCCCACTCATTGGGCACTCGGGCACTCATTGGGAACCCGCAATCTTCCGCCCACTCATTGGGCACTCGGGCACTCATTGGGGACAGACTTAAATGAGTACCCTTAAATGAGTACCCTTAAATGATCACCTACTCATTGGGTACTCATTTAAGTCTGTCCCCAATGAGTGCCCTTCAGCTGCCATCAAAAAAGGGGCGCGACCGCAATGGTCACGCCCCCTCAACATCAACTATATGCCGCTCGGTCCCTACGCGAGTTTGGCTCCAACGATCTTTGCTGCTGCCGGCTTATCGAAGTTGCCGCCAGTGGCCTTACCCAGAGCGCCCATGACCTGGCCCATCTGCTTCTTGGACGTGGCGCCCAGCTCGGCGATGACCCGCTCGATCAGGGCCTCGAGCTCCTCGCCCGAAACCTGCGCGGGCAGAAGGCTCTCCAGAATCTTGACCTGCTCGGTCAGGTTGTCGGTACGCTCTTGGTCGGTGCCGGCCTTGATGGACATCTCCAGCGTCTCGCTCGTCTGCTTAATCAGACGCTTGATCATGCTGTTGACGTCTTCCTCGGTCACATCGCGGCGCTCGTTAACCTCGATATTCTTCACCTCGGCCTTGACCTGGCGAATGATGGACAGGCGAACCTTGTCCTTAGCCTTCATGGCCGCGATCATTTCCTTCTGCAGCTCTTCGTTGGTCATCTGCAAATCCTCTCTAATAGCGTGGGCGGCACTCGCGCGAGCACCGCCCCATGATTACTCAGTCGTCGACGAATCGTCGGTCGAGCTCTTGGCGACGCCCTTCAGGCTCACGTTGTAGGGCACATCCTTGGGCATGGGGTTGACGGTAATGTCGGCGTCTTTCTTGTACTGCTCCAGCCACTCGCTGTATGCAGTACTGGCCGCCTGCGTCTTCACCACGTTGGAAACGTACTTCTTGATGTCCTTGGGCACCTGCTTGATGTCATCGACCTGGCTATCGACATGGAAGTAGTCGGTGCACTTGATGATGTGGTAGCCATAGGTCGACTCGACGACTTCGCTCACGTCGCCCTTGTTGAGCCCCTCGAGCGCCGTCTGGTAGCTGTCGACAAAGGTGGTGAGCTTATCCCAGCCCACATCGCCCTTCTTCTCCTTGGAACCGGTGTCCTCGGAGTACTGTTCAACGGCGTCCTCAAAGCTCAGCTCACCGGAGTTGATCTTGTCCAGGCACTCCTGCGCCTTGGCCTTGGCGGCAGCCTTGTCCTCGTCGGAAGCGTCGGAATCAACCTTGATCAGGATGTTCGACGAGCGGCGGGCGTCGTTGTAGCTGGACAGGTTTTCGTTGATGTAATCGACAATCTCGCTGTCCTTGGGCTTGCTCGTGGGCGCGACGGCATCCTTGAGTTTCTGCTGCGCCAGACTCTCCTTGAGCGAGTCCTTGTAGGTGTCCTCGGTATAGCCGTAGGTCTTGAGGGTCTTCTTAAAGGCCTTGGCACCGCCCGCGCTCTTGCACGCGTCCTTCCAAGCCTTCTCGACCTCCTCGTCCGACACCGTCACGCCGTTCTCTTTCTGTGCCTGTTGAAGCAGAATCTGCTGCGTGTAGGAGTCGATGAGTTGCTTGCGATACTTCTTGGGCGTGAGGTCGTTGTCGACCAGATACTGCGCCCAGTCCTTGTCCTTGGTGTAGCCGTAGGACGTGCGCATGCTCATGATCTGCTTGGTCACGGTGTCCTCGGTGAGGTTAGTGCCGTTGATAGTGGCAGCAACACCGCCGGTCAGCTTGTAGCCCGAGGTGTCCTCGGTCTGCGACATCAGGCCGGAGCACGCCATCGCCGAGACGGAAAGCAACATTGCCAGCACGCCAATAACCACCAGGACGATCTTGACGGTCTTGGACACGCGGGTCTTGCGCTGCTTCTTGCGAGAGCTGGAGGCGGCGCGAGCCTGCTGCTCGGGCGTCGGCTCGGGTGCGGGATTCTTTTTCTTATTTGCCATAGTTGGCCTTTCGCATAACGAATCGAACAAACGCCATTGTGTCACAACGCAGCCCCCGCGGCACGCTTGGTGCATTGGGGATAGGTTAATCTGCACCATTTTGGTGCAAAGGGGACAGCTCTGGCAGCCGGCACCTTAGAAGTGACGGCGGATGGCGTCGACCATGCCCTGGGGCGTGGTCTGGCCGAGCACGTCGGCTGCGGCATCGGCGTCCATAAAGATATTCATGAGCGCCTGCAGGGCCTCGACCTGGCCGCCCGGCTCGGCAATGCCCAGGTTGATGACGATCTGCGCCGGCACCGGAGCGCCCATGCCAGCCATAGCGTTAAATATCACGGGCGCGGCGGGCTTCACCACCGCGATATAGGGCTTGGCCACAAACCCCGGATCGGTATGCGGAATGGCAATGTTTACCGCCGGCATGGCAAGACCCGTGGGATAGGCATCCTCGCGCGTGCGAACGGCGTCGAGCCAACCGTCGGCAATGTAGCCGCGCGGAGCAAGCTCACTCTCGAGTTGCGCAAACACCTCACCCGGCGTCGCACACTCCCAATCAAAAAACACCAACTCAGGCGTAAACAGCGCTTCGTTATCCGCCATGCGCTCACCTCTCTCACCTAGTCATTCAAGAACGTCCCCGATGACTACCCAAAACAAAAGGTGGCCACGCGCGCCTTGGCACCAATGACCACCTTGACCACTCAACTAAATTGTACTGTGCGCCGCTAGCCGCGGGGCGCATCAATTGCGACCTTGCCGCTCTCCAGCACGTGGACGCGGCCGTCGGCGAGCATTTGCACGACCTCGGGATACAGCACGTGCTCAATCGCGTGGATGTGCTCCTCGAGCGTGTCGACATCCCAGCCTTCCTCGACAGTCAGCGCACGCTGGGCGATGATGGGGCCGTTGTCGTAAATCTCGTTGGCAAAGTGCACGGTCACGCCGGTCACCTTGACGCCACGCGCAAAGGCATCGTCAATCGCATGCGCGCCGGTAAAGCTCGGCAGCAGCGCCGGATGCAGGTTGACCACGCGATTGGGGAACGCCGCCAGCAGCGGCGTGTGCACCATGCGCATGTAGCCGGCCATGACCACATATTCGCAGCCGCGCTCGAGCAGCTCGTGCGCGATGATCTCGTCAGCCGCGATGGGGTCGGCATAGACATCCTTGGACAGCGTGAGTGTCTGGATGCCCGCACGCTCGGCGCGCTGCAAGCCCTTGGCCGAAGGACGGCTCGACACCACAAGCTCAATCGAGGCGTTGAGCTTGCCGGCGGCGATCAGGTCGATCAGCGCCTGCAGGTTGGTACCAGAACCGCTGATGAGCACGCCAATCTTGAGCGGCTCAGCCGTATCAGTGCCGGTCGGACGGGTGTAGGGCACATAGCCCAGGCCCTCACCAGCAGCCATCTGCTCGTTAGCGCTCATCGGAGTACACGACCTTACCGGAACCCTCGACGCACTCGCCCACGCGGAACGGCTTCTCGCCCAGCGCGACCAGGGCCTCGGTCACGGCGGCCTCGTCCTCGGGGGCGACGATCAGGCACAGGCCGACGCCCATGTTGAAGGTCTTGCATGCCTCGTTGGGCGCGAGCTCGGCCTGGCGCGACACGTAGGTGATGACGGGCGGAACGTCCCAACCCATCTCGGCACCGTTGCGGGTGACCACGGCGTCGACGTCGTCGGCGAGCGCGCGGTTGAGGTTCTCGGTAATACCGCCGCCAGTGATGTGGGCGATGGCGTGCACGTTGGCGCCGCCGCGCAGCAGCTCCAGGATCGGCTTGACGTAGATGCGCGTGGGGGCCAACAGAGCGTCTGCCAGCGATGCACCGCCGAGCTCCTCGAGCGGACGGCTCAGCTCCTCGGCCTTAGCGACGGCCTCGGGCGTGCCCGGCTTAACGCCGTCGACGCCGATGACCTTACGCACGAGCGAGTAGCCGTTGGAGTGCACGCCGGTGGAAGGCAGGCCCAGGATCACATCGCCCGGGCGGACGTTTGCGGGGTCGAGCATCTTGGGACGGTCGACGACGCCCACGGTAAATCCGGCAAGGTCGTAGTCGGCAGGAGCCATGACGCCCGGGTGCTCGGCCATCTCACCGCCCACGAGCGCGCAGCCCGCGAGCTTGCAGCCGTCGGCCACACCCTTGATAATCTTTGCCATGTGCTCGGCCTCGATGTGACCGATGGCAACGTAGTCCAGGAAGAACAGCGGCTCGGCGCCCGAAGCCAGAATATCGTTGACGCACATAGCGACCAGGTCCTGGCCAACCGTCTCGTGACGGTCCATGATCTGGGCGAGCACGAGCTTGGTGCCCACGCCGTCGGTACCGCTAATCAGGATCGGGTCTTCCATATCCTTGAGCGCGGCGGCCGAGAACAGGCCGCCAAAGCCGCCGATGCCACCGATAACCTCGGAACGGTTAGTGTCCTTGACCATCTGCTTAATCGCGTCGACGGCGCGACCGCCCTCGGCGGTGTCGACGCCGGCGTCCTCGTACGTCACATGCTTGCTGTCGCTCATCTGAGCCTTCCTCTCCCACTACCGTGGCGCCGCACGGGCGCCAAACGGTGCTCATAGTTGCGTTCATTTCGGCGCGCGCCATAACAGCATGCGCCGTCATATCAACAAAACAGCAGGTAAAACCTACCAAAATAAACCTGTCCCCATATGGCAGGTTTTATGCCTCGCCGTGCTCCTCTTCCCAGCTGCGGTCGTCGTATTTCTCGATCACGGCGTCGTCGTCAAAGTGCAGCGGCTTGTCCAGGTTGCGGGGCTTAAAGCCCTCCATAAACTTGTCGCGGCCAAAGCTCTCGGGAATCGCCACGGGGTAGCGGCCGGTAAAGCACGCATCGCAGTAACCGCCCTTGGGCATGACCTTAAGCAGGCCCTCGACCGAAAGGAAGGCCAGCGAATCGGCGCCGATATACTCGCAAATCTCGTCGACCGTCTTGTTGGCGCTGATAAGCTGCGACTGCACGTCGGTATCGATACCGTAGAAGCACGGCCAGATGACCTCG
The DNA here is from genome assembly GCF_028207065.1 of Collinsella aerofaciens. GTDB lineage: Bacteria > Actinomycetota > Coriobacteriia > Coriobacteriales > Coriobacteriaceae > Collinsella > Collinsella aerofaciens_AR. The sequence goes on along the minus strand of NZ_JAQLFP010000025.1, from coordinate 17,023 downwards.
GGCGAGTTGATGCGGATATGAATCTCCTTGGCGCCGGCGTTGCGCAGCATCTTGACGAGCTGCACCATGGTGGTGCCGCGCACGATGGAGTCGTCGATGACGACCAGGCGCTTGCCCTCGATGTTGTCGCGCAGCGGGTTGAGTTTCATACGCACGCCCATGGCGCGCAACTCCTGCGTAGGCTCAATAAACGTACGGCCTACGTAGCGGTTCTTGATAAGGCCCTCGCCAAAGGGAATACCGCTCTCGTGCGAATACCCCTCCGCAGGCGGCAGGCCGGAGTCGGGCACGCCGATGACCAGGTCGGCCTCGACGGGCTCCTCATGTGCCAGCTGACGACCCATGTCGTAACGGCAGGCATAGACGCTCTTGCCGTTCATGATGGAGTCGGGGCGGGCAAAGTAGACCTGCTCAAAGATGCAGTTGGCGGGCTCTTCGGCTGCAGGCACGCCCTGCTCGGATACCAGGCCCTCGGCGCTGATGCGCAAGATCTCGCCGGGACGGACGTCACGGACGTACTCGGCACCCACGATGTCGAGTGCGCAGGTCTCGGAAGCAACGACCCAGCCGCCGGCGCGCGTGACACGGACGGCGGAGTCGACCGTCGCGGCGCCGTCCTGCGACGGCAGCTGCGAAACGGCTGCGGCATCGGCCTGGTCCAGACCCTCGTCCACCAGCTTGCCCAGCACGAGCGGGCGAATGCCGTGTGGATCGCGGAATGCGTAGAGCGCCTGCTCGTTGATGAGCGTCATGGCGTAGCCGCCGCGCACGAGCTCCATGGTCTTGCGAATACCCTCGCGCAGGTGGCCCGTACGCTGGGTAAAGTAGCCGATAAGCTTGGTCGCGACCTCGGAATCCGAATTGGAGAGGAACGGCACGCCCAGCTCGATCAGCTGACGGCGCAGCTCGTCGGTGTTGACGAGGGTGCCGTTGTGCGCGAGCGCGATAATGACGCTATTGATGGTAGAGAGGTGCGGCTGAGAGGCTTCCCAGCTCTTGGCGCCGGCAGTGCCGTAGCGCACATGACCCACGGCCAGCTGGCCGGAGAGCGTCGACAGGTCGGCGTTGGAGAACACGCGGTCGAGCAGGCCCAGATCTTTGCGGACCATAACCGTGCCGCCGTCACCCACGGCGATTCCAGCCGATTCCTGGCCACGGTGCTGCAGCGCACGCAGGCCAAAGTACGTCAGTCGAGCCACGTCGCGATCGGGCGCCCATACGCCGAAAATGCCACATTCCTCATGCAGCTGGTCGGAGTCCGGATCATACGTCGACATGGTGTTCACCTGTCCCGCGGCACGCTCGGCCGCGCGGATGGTTTCTTGAGACATGGTATCCCCTCAGAGCCTCGTATTTTTGGCGTTACCCGCCTTATTATACGCACGGCGCGACGTGCTCCCCAGCGCATGAGCAGCGCTTTTTAAAAGCCCACCGAGCTAATAATCAGTTTTGTTGCCAAACATTTTATCGGTCTGTCCAGTGTAAGTGCCCGCGCCCCCAGATGGCCGCCGCGTCCGCCGTTGGGGATTACAAAGTTGCAATTGGGACGTTCGCCCTGTCTTTTGGCAGGTCGGCGGCGTATCCTTATAACCTACAACAAAGCGAGAAAGGTTCTGTATGGATCGAAACGAACTCGACCCCAGCGTCCCCAGCGCCACAGAGGTCAAGAAGATTCCCCTCATCATTAAGGTGTACGCCGTCCTGTGCATCCTTTCCGGCGTGGGCACGCTCCCGTCGGTCGCTGCCTTTATGTGGCAGGTCATCACGGCACTTGTTAACGGCAACGCCACCGAAAAGCTCGGCGACAACACGCTCGTCGCAGTCGGCCTTATCGTCGCCGGCATCATGCTCTCTGCGGCAAGTGCCGTCATCTTAATCATCTTTGGCCTGGACCTTATCAAAAACCAGCGCCGCAACGCCGCCCGCCTGTCCTACATCCTTATTGCATTCACCGTCGTCGAGCTTTTGGTCGACGTGATGCTCCAGGGCATCGGGCCCTTCCTGCTGCGTCCCGCGATCCAGCTCGGCATCCTTGTTGCACTTTCGGCAACCGTCGACCCCACGCTGCGTCAGGAGCGCGAACTGCAGCGCCGCCTGCAGGAGATGCTCGACCGCGACGCCGCCGCCGAGGGCATGCTCGGCCGCGATGAAACCGGCGAGGGCTACATCAAGCTCAACTACTTCAACCTGTTCTGGGTGTTCTTTGTCTGCTGCATACTCGGCCTGATCGCCGAGGACATCTGGCACATGACGGTCGACGACCCGGGCGTCTATCAGAACCGCGCCGGCATGCTGTTTGGCCCCTTCAGCCCCATCTACGGATTTGGCGCCGTGCTCATGACCATGGTGCTTAACCGCTTCTACAAAAAGAACCCCATCATCATTTTCCTGGTGAGCGCCCTGCTCGGCGCCAGCTTTGAGGTGTTCGTGGGCTGGTTTATGCAGACCGCGTTTGGCGTGGTCTCGTGGAGCTACTCGCACATAACGCTGTTCGGTTTGCCCGATCCGCTCGTGGTCCTCACGGGCGGACGCACCTGCACGGGCTTCGCCTGCCTGTGGGGCCTGGGCGGCCTCATCTGGATCAAGCTGCTGCTGCCGAGGCTGCTTAAGCTTATCAACAAGATCCCCTGGAAGAGCCGCTACTCGGCCACCGTCATCTTTACCGTTATCATGCTGGTCGACGGCGTCATGACGCTGCAGTCGCTCGACTACTGGTACCAGCGCGTTAACGACACGGAGCCGGACATTCCCGTCGCACAGTTCTACGGAGAGCACTTCGATAACGAGTACATGGAAAACCGCTTCCAGAGCATGACCATGAGCCCCAAGGATGCGACGCGCGTGTAGCGCCCACCGCGCCCAAAACGCAAAATGCCCGCCGGTATCACACGTACCGGTGGGCATTTTTATAAACGATCCTTCTATCGACGCAAGCCTCTACGCCTCGCGCTCGACCTCACTCACGCATTCGTTCTTAATGGTGCCAACGAGCGCCTGCAGCGCATCGACCACGTGCGGGCGAATGTCCCCGCCGATGAGCACGAGCATGATGTCGTCACCTACGGCAAGCTCGCCGCTTGCCAGCCACACACGCACATAGCCGATACCCGGCATCGCACGCGTCGCCTCGATAGCAGCCTGCACCTTCTGAGCATCGAAGCCAAACACCATGCCGCCCACCTTATGCCCAGGCGCCACGCCATCGGCCTCGACTCCGCGCACCTCAGCCTTGGGCGTCGCGCGCACCACACCGTTATGCGTCAGATACATCCCACAGCCTGCCGCCGAAGCATCGGCCTTGGCCTCGCGCAGCCAAGCATCAATCGAAGGCATCAATTTGCCACTCTCGAGCATCATTTCTCCCTTACCGTCGTCGAGTAGCCAATTTGGGACGGGGCCTTTTTAGCTACTCTCGAACAACTTATTCCTCGACCGGCGTGAGCACCATGACGGCGCGTGTGTTGCTCAGCGACAGCGAACGACAGGTCACAAGCGTTACAACCTTAGTTGCCGAAGCGGCACGATCGGTGGCATCACTCGCCACGGCAGAAGCGCCGTCGAGCATCTCGGACAGGTAGTTCTTGAGTCCGTCGTCGCCCTCAAAATTGGTCGTGCGCGCCTTGGCATACGTGTCCTCGACCACCTTGGTCGCCAGCGGACGCAACTTATACGTCGCATCGCGCGTGATGTAGTACACATATTCAATGCTATCGAACGTTGCCTGGTCAGTCGTATCCGAAATCACGTTGAACATCGACCCATCGTTCATATGGTGGCCGTAGATCGTGGTCTGCTGGTCGACCATTCCCGGCGCGGTGTCATCGCTATCCAAGAAGATGGCACCCGAGGCGTTAGACGTGCCATCGAACAGCGTGTTGAGGTATTTGGAGTTGTTGTTGGTCTGCACCACGGGATAGTTGATGTTGGTTCCCGGCACGTAAATCCAACCCACAATCTCGGGGTTCGTCTGAGCAAGCGCATCAAAGTCGATAATCGGCACGCCGCTGGCGTCCTTGTCGCTTACATATTGCTTCTCGATTTTCTGATACGAATCGCTCGCCTGCTTATAGCCAATCTGGGCATTAATAAAAATAGCGGCGGCGGCGACAATCAGACCGATACCGATGATGATGAGCAGAATGGGAATAATGGAGTGGCGCTTTTTGCGCGGCGGCTCGGTGCGATCCGACGGCGCGGCATGCGATGAAGACCGGGGCGGCTTCTTAGCGGAGCTATAAGACGAAGGACGATATGCGGCCGGCGCGTCCTGTCGACGATGCGTCGCCGGTGTCACGGGGCGCGGCGCGCGCGGCTGCTGAGGAGAGGATGTCCGACCCTGCTGTGCCGCACGGGCAGCACCCGGCTTCGACGGATCGGGAATCTGAGAAGCCTTGAATCGTTTTCCCTGATAATCGGACATGGCTCTCCTTATACTGCGGTGAAACGGCGGAACGCTTAGGCGTCAGCCATCTCCTGCTTCATCTTCTCGATAACCTTGCGGTACTCGGGGTCGCAAGCACCCAGAATCTGTGTGGCATAGATGGCGGCGTTCTTGGCACCGTTGATGGCAACGCAGGCCACGGGCACGCCCGAAGGCATCTGCACCATCGACAGCAGCGAATCCATACCGCCCAGGTCACTCGTCTTCATAGGCACGCCGATAACCGGCAGCGGCGTAAAGGCAGCCACGACACCACCCAAGTGAGCGGCCTTGCCGGCGGCGGCGATAATCACTTTGATACCGCGATCGGCGGCAGTCGAAGCCCAGTCGTGGACCTTCGCCGGCGTGCGGTGCGCGCTCGCAATGACGAGCTCATAGGGCACACCCAGTGCCTCGAGCTCGGCGGTGCAGCCTTCCATAACGCCCAGATCGGACTTGGAACCCATGATGATCCCGACAACCGGCTTCTGATCTGCCATAAACATAGACCTCCTGTTGAGAGCGGTGACGCAGCGAATCCGCGACCCTTAACTGCAAATAATTCAAGTATAGCCACCGATGCCGATGTGTTCGGTGAGAGACGGAATGCTTTGCGAGATTAAGGCCGAAGGGTCGGAGCTTTCCGCCTACATTCAAAAAGCATGCCCACCGTCCTTGGGTGGGACGGCGGGCACGCTTGCTTAGCTGTTGCTGGGGCTACTTGGCCTTGCTGCGACGATGGAAGAAAGCGCCGATCGCGGCGATGATGGCGCCGAGACCACCGACGGTCACGACGGTCGCCGCCGTCTGGTCGCCGGTATTGGGGATCGCCGAACCGTTCTTCTTGCTGCCCTGGGCCTTGTCGCCTGCGGGCTTGCCCGCCTGGTTGCCGCCGTTCGAGCCATTGCCGGAACCCTGGTTGCCCGAGCCGCCCTGGTTGCCGGAGTCGGCATCCCTGAGGCTCTCAATGGCCAGCTTGAGCTGGTCATAGGCCGCCTGGAGCTGGGTGTCGGAAGCATTCTCATCACCCAAGATGTCCTCGGCGTAGGTAATGGCATCCGTCAGGGCCTTGACAGACTCGTCCGTCTTGCCCCTGGTGTCAGTCTCCTTCGCCTGCTTGACCAGGGCCTTGAGCTGCTTCTTAGTCGGATTCTCGACCGGGACCACCGGGGTCTTCTCGAGCGCGCCGCGGGCGCTCTCGAGCGCCCTGAGCGCCTGGTCGACCTCGTCCTGCGTGGCGTCCTCATCGCTCAAGATGGCGCGGGCGCTCGCCAGGGCGTTCTCGAGCGCCGTCCAGGAGGCCTCGGTGTAGTCACCGGCCTTGAGGTCGCCGGCAGCAACCTCGGCATCAACCTTTTCGATCGCGGTAGCGAGATCATCCTTCGCCACCGGATCGGGGACGGCCGTACCGTAGAACTTGAGCTCCGCCATGCTGCAGTAGGCATCAACGTCGCCACCGCCGGCGTGAATCACCTTGACGGTCACGTAGCGACCGCGCGCGGCGCCAAAGCTCATCTGCTTCCAGTCGCCACGGTCGGTGAGCACGCGGCCGTCGTTGTCGAAGGCGAACGTACCCATCGACGCGGCGGTGCCCATCTCATAACCGTCGGCAGTGTCGGAGACCAGTATCTCGGCCTCGAAGATATCGCCGTTAGTGCCGCCGTCCTGGCGCGGCAGGAATGTAACGTCGGTGAGATCGTAGTCGCGGCCCAGGTCGACACTCAGATACTGGGGCATACCGGTCCCATGGGCCCAGTCGCTGTGCCAAAGCGTCCGCTCGTCGCCGTCGAGAGCGTTGACGGCGTTGCTGCCCTCGTAGTCGGCCTCACTCGAGAAGTCGGCCACCTTGACGTTCTTGCGGTTCTCGGGCGTGTTGATGAGAATCTTCTCATCAACAGGGCGCATCTTGAGGCCGTCGATTGCCTTCTCGATCTTGGCTGTGGCGTCTGCGACATCCTTCTTGCTATAGCTGCCCTGGCCGCTGTCGAGGAGCTTCCGAGCCGCCTCGACCGCAGTGGTGAGAGCTGCATAGGAATCCTTGGTGTAGACGGACTCGCTGTAGCCCGCGGCCTTGGAAAGCGCTGCCACGAGCGCAGAGGTATCGACACCAGCCTTGACCTCGACCTCATAGGATGCGGTCTTGGAGGGGTCGAGTACCGACGCCACCGTGATCTTTGCCTTGCCGGCCTTGTTGGCACGCAGGTAGTAGCTCACGCTATCGCCAGCCTGAACAGCGGAGACGCTTACCACAGAGGGGTCGGAGCTCTCGACCGTCACATAGGGGTAGCCAGCGCTCTCAGGCGTAGCCTTGGCGTCGACGGGCGTAATGTCGCCTTCAAAGAACTCGGTCTGGTTCTTGCCTAGCTCGACACCCTCGATGGCCTCGACACCCTGCGTGTAGTTGAAGTTGACCTCACGCAGTGTGAGCATCTGGTCACCCGATGCCTCAAGCGGCGTGACCTCGACCTTGGTCGCCTTCTTGCCCTTGTTCTCGGCAGAGAGGTCAAAGGCGTAGCGAGCCAGGAAGGAATCGTACTCCCCGCCCGCGAACTCTTGGATCGAGCCATCCTCGAACGTCACGACGGCCTTGATCTTCTGTACGGTTCCGTTGCCGCCGTTGCGGTTAACGACCTCGACGCTATCGAGTTTCGACGGCGTCTTAAATGCGAATGTCATCGTGGTGGGAAGCTTCACGTAACTCGGTAGCTTACCCTCGCTGTCCCAGTTGCCACTCCAGTTCCACAGGAACTCAAAGCCGTTGTCGCCCTCGTTATTATCGAACAGCGCGTTATAGCTCTTCTGCTGGATAAGTTTCTCGACGTTGGTCCCGTCGTCGGTCGTGAGCTCATCGTTGGTCATCGTGATGTTGAAGGCATCCTGGGCGTACTCGGCGACCGTTGGCTGAGGAACGTCCGGCATCGTCACCGTGCCGTCGCTCGCAAACTCAAGTGCGTCGCATGCCGGGCCGATAAGCCAAGATGTCGAGGGCAGTTCGACCTTTCCGGCGGTCTTGGCCTTGAGCTTGAAACTCGCCACCGCGCCAGTACCGTTGTAGAGCTTGCCATCGCCGCGGTTGGCAAAGGCGAGATTGATAGTCTGCGTTCCGTCCACGAACTGGACCTTCTCGCGAGACAGGTTCTCCATGCCGGCAGTCGAGCCGTCCTGCGCGATGCTCTCGGACACAAACTCGAACTGGTCGCTCTTGAAGTTGACGAGGGCGCCCAGGGCGTTGACGTTCTTGGCGTCGGCCGCATAGACATCAACGGTGATCTCATCACCGGCCTCGACCTCGGTCTTGCTCGGAATCACCGCGAGCGAACCTGCGACCTTGCCCTTTTGTTTAGTGCCGCCGTCAAGACCCGCCATGGTGAACGAGTAATCGTAGACGTCGTAAACGCCGTTATCGTTGAGGTCGGCGAAGTGGTCGCGGATCTGCGAACCGAACGTCGGGGTATCGGGCTCGCGATTCTCGAGGCCCAGATAGTTCTTCATGTTGGAGTAGTCTCCGTCGGAGATCGTGGCCTTGTTGAGGTTGGAGCCCACGGCGAAGCCATCCGTGCCGTCGGTCTTGTAGATGGCAATCTCGGACGCGGAGAAGAAATTGCCGACCGAGGCGAGCGGTGTCATGCGCACGTAACGGGCGGCCACGGTGCCGTCAAACGCTACCGTCTTACAATCAGCGGAACGTGCCCAATCGACCTCCTGGCTCGTCCAGTGGACGCCATCGAGACTCGTCTCAACACGCATCTTGGTCACGGTGCCGTTGCCGGCGTCATCGCGCGGATAGTACTCGAGCTTATCGAGCTTGTAAGCGCGTCCATAGTCAACGGTAAGCGCCTTGCCCAGATCGTTGCCACCGGAGTGGAAACCGCCGTCGCCCGACTGGAACTCATGGTCGAAGGCGAGCTCGGCCTTATGGCTGCCGTAAAGTGAGCCCTCCCAGGTGATTTCCTCGGCGTCGGGGACGTTCCGCCACGGATCGAGTGCGGAGTTCGCCTCGAGCACATCGCTCCAGGCGGAGTAACCTTCGGCGTTGCGCGAACGAATCTGGTAGGTGTGCTTGCTATTGTAGGCGAGGTCGGTGTGCGTGAACTCGGCCGCATCACCCACGGCAAACACAGTGCCGTCGACCTTAAGGTCGTAGGAGGTAGCACCATCGACCTTTCCCCAGGTGAGCTTGATGCTCGTTGGGGTCGTGGCGTCCTCGGGGGCAGCAAGGTTCGTGGGTGCGGAGAGGTTCTCGTTGAGGCGATCGGCTGTGAGCGTGGCGTCGGCGTTCACGAAACCGCCCAGCTCAAGCGTCTGCGCCGCTGCAGCAACATCGGTCTTCGCGAACTTGACGTAGACCTTGGGGTTCGTGGTGATCTTGGTGTTGTTAAAGCTCTCGCCCTGCTCGGCCTCGGTGCCGTCCGCATCGCTGCCGTAGTGGTTGAGGTTGGGGGTCTCGCTGTAGAAGTAGACCGCCTGGCCGGCCTCGGGGGTCGCGGCGTCAAAGGTCTCCTGCGAGTCGACCTCAACCACGTTGAGTGCGGATCCGCCGTTCTTGGCGACAACGCTCGTGGGCTTGGCGGACACATTGGCCACGAAGGTCGTGGTGCGGTTGGAGTCGTAGCCGTTGTAGCCGCCCTGCGAGGCCTCGGCGGTAAAGGTCGCGGTGCCGCCTGCGGCCTTGGAGCTGTAGACGGTGCTCACATGCTCACCGTAGGAGATATTGTCGATCGTGCCGTAGGAATCGTCCTCAGTCGTGTTGTTCTCGATGGAGGAGCCGTCGTCCTCGTACTGCGTAAAGGTGCCGTCGCCCTCGGTGGCGAAGAACTCGACGATACGCTGGCTGCGGTCGGTACCCTTGGTGTTGGTGTCGCTCACGGCCTCGGGGTTGTTGTTCTCGGCGTACATCGGCACGATAGCGTTGGCCTTCACAAACAGCGGCAGCTTCCAAAGCGGAGCCTCGTAGTTGTTGAGAACCTGGCCGCCGCGATACTGCTTACCCGAGAAGTAATCGATCCAGATGGTGGGATTCTCGTCGGTGCCGTAGTTGGGGAGGTAAATCCCATTGCGAATGTCGTTGCCGTTCTCGTCTGCCTGGGTATCCTGATACACCGGTGCCACTAGGAAGTTCTCACCGAACATATACTGGTACTGCGTCGAAGTGCTTGCGGCGTACTCGGAGTTGTCGGAAAGCAGCATGGCGCGGATCATGGGCAGGCCGGCATCGCCGTTACCCGTGTCGATGTTGGCCGCCGAGGCCGCGCTCGTGTAGATATAGGGCATGAGCTGCGCCTTGAGCTTGAGGTAGAAGCGCGAGATGCCTGTGTAGGGATCGCCGTGCGTCATGGGCGATTTACGGTAGGTGCCCCAACCGTCCATGTCAAGCATAGAGGGCGTGAACGTCTTCCACTGGTAGTCACGCGCAGAGATGATGGGGTCGCCGCCAAAGATGCCATCCATGTCGGAGCCGATGTTGGGGTTGCCCGAAAGACTCTGACCGATATACGTGGGGATATGGAAGCGAATGTACTCCCAGTTACCGCCATACTGGTCGCCGGTCCAAATGCCACCAAAGCGCTGCGTGCCGGCCCAACCATCGAGCGTGATGATGTTGGGGCGCTTGTTAGCGCCGGTCGTCACCGTGTCATAAGCTGTCTTGATGCCATTAAGACCAAAGGAGTAGCCAGATCCAACCCAGGCAACGTCGGTCTTAAGGGTAGTGATGCCTCCCGTCTTGACCTCGGCGTCGAAGTCGCGAAGCAGATGCCACGGGGTCTCAGGGTTGCTGTCGGGCTCAAGGTTGGACTGGGTCCACAAGCCCGTGCTCACACCCTTGGAGTTGGCATACTCGGTGAACTTCTTAAGGTTGTCGACATTGGCACGCACAGCGTTAAGACGGTCGGCCGAGCTCGCTCCGTCGGAGTTGACGCCGCCGGTCTTGTAGTAACCGTTCTGGCCATAGCCGGCGCCGTAACCGTCGTTCGGCAGGAACCAGCCGAGCGGCATGTCGTTGTCCTCGTAGTCATCGATAACCTGACGAGCAGAGAACTGGCGGTCGAAATCGGTCGCTTTCATGTTCTCGGTATCAACCGTAGGGCCCTCACCGTTGAGCGTCTCGGCCGCAAGTGTGCCGTCGAGCTTGTAGCCCGTCGACATGCCAGACTCGTACTTAACGTCGCCCTTCTCGCTCGAGGACTTGCTGCCCTTGGTCTCCCACTTCTTTTGACCCGAGGTCGTTGACCAGCCATCACGGTTATAGGCATTAAGATGACCAAGGTAGAACCCGTACTCGGGCAGCAGTACCGGGTTACCGGTCACCTTGTAGTAGTCCTGCAGCATCTCGGTTGCCACGTTCGAAGCGCCCTCGTTGGTCGCCACGAAGTAGTAGGCATCAAACTCATTCTCGCTGTGCAAAGTCGTGACCGTCGATGAGTCCGTGGAACCGAAGTCGTAGGAACCCTCTGCAAACGTGTTTCGGAGTACGCCGTAGCCGTCACTCGTCCAATAAAACGGGTTGGGCGAGGCAACGCCGCCATCGGTCCAGTTGTTCGTGTTGGAGATGGCGATGGTCTGGTTGGTGTGCAGGAAGCGTCCGTTCTGGGTGCCGCCGCCAAAGAAGTTCTCGGACTTCTCCTTGGCGAGCGTCTGGACGGTACCCTTCTTATCAAGGTCGAGGGACGCGGACTCGGAAACCACGACACGGTCGCCTGACTTGATACTCATCTTGCCAGTCGCCTTGTCCAGGATCACGGTCGCCTTTCCGCCGGTGATCTCGATAGTGTCGCCCTTGTCGGCAACCGTCGCACTCGGCTTGCTGTAGGTGTCCGAGGTATCGGGCTGAGCCTGGATCTTAGCCGTGTGGGACTTACTACGCGGCGTGGCGTACTCGGAAAACTCACCCTTGGGGTCGACGTTATAACGGAAAATACCGTCCTCGAGGAACGTAATACGGCCCTTGATGCCGTCAGCGAAATCGATGTCGACGACATTCGAGGCAGACTGGGACACGGTCGCCGAGTCGACGCCCTTGAGTGGCGTGGCAATCGCCTGCTGGGGATTGGCAAACACGAGCGTCGCTGCAGTGGCAACGAGGACCGCGCTTCCCTTCACCCACCGTTTCGTAAAAATGGAATTCCTGCGCATCTGGTCTCCTTTCTTCCGACATGCTGAGGTGCCGAGGACGCCCCCCCCCGGCAGCATGGGAAAACGTATCAAACGGAGATGTTCGGTACATTCCGCACAATGGGGGCCACCCGTTACCAAGGGGCCAACTGGTAGTAACCAGATAGCCACCTACTAGGTCATATCAACATATGGGAGCACTTGCGCACCCAAGTTCGGAATTCTCCCAGCGGCAGCAAAATAAGCGTCAACGGCAAGGTGGGCTTAATAAGCCATACCAATTGGTTCTTCAGTCAAATACCAATCTAGCAAAAATGTACTGTTTGTCTGGTATTACACAGACCATACCTTTCCCTCGGGAACTGGGCTTCGCGAAGTTTCCCGAGGGAAAGGCTCAGCCGCCATCCTGCAACCTACCGGGGATTGCCATGACGTACGTTGGCTGATTTGGTTTGGAATGAGATGTTGACGGTGGCTGATGGGCACAACTGTCCCGGGTGCATTTCAAGATGCACCTAAATGTCTGTCTTTATCCTTATAGATTGTCCAGGTAGTCGTCGGCATCATAGGTAAGGCTGTAAGCTTTATTCAGGATGCGCACGAGCTCCTGGGCATCGTGCTCGCCGAGCGCCGAGAGTTGTTTCGAGAGCGATGCCACACTCTCGGCATTTTTTTTCGCCGCGAAATCACGGCCTTCCTCGGTAATGCTCACCAGCACACGCCGACGATCGTTTGGATTAGTCCTGCGCTGAACGTAACCCTTACTCTCGAGTGAATCCAAGATATGCGACATGCGCGCGCGGGAGAATTTCAGCTTCTTGGCAATCTCGGAGGGAATGACATCACCGTCAATACCCGATAGATACTGTAAAACCGGTGCCTCGCCCACACTGGCGCCGCCGGCAGCACTCAAGGATCCCTTGGCAAGGGAACGTGAGTACACAATCAGTTTTCGAGCGACGTCATCGTAATCCACTGGGGATATTGTCCTTTGCAACTCTAGAAGGGCCATAAAACCGTCATTTGCCGTACATTAGTTAACATTCGCAACAATTATTTATGATACCTCAACGCGGAAGTCTATTGCTCGTCCTTCTTGCGTCGCATAAGCTCCTCAACGTCGACACCAGCGGCCTCGAGCATGCGCTCGACATTCTTTTTGGCGTTGGTCGTGCCGACCTTAAGCACGATCGAAAGCGGAGTGCCCACCACCAGGCACACGATGCCCACGGGGACACCCCAGCCGGGGCCGCCCTGCATACCCCACATCCCCATCAAAAAGCCAATCGCCACGAGCGAATAGCCCAGGCGCAGCCAAACATTGAGCCGCTGAATAGCATCGGTCTGCATCTTTGCCTCGCGAATCAAGTCGTCGCGCGAAAGGTCGTGTCCATGTTTCTCGTGCATATGGTCCTCCTCGTGCAAAGTGTGCATCATGCGCAAGTGCATCGTTTGTCGAATACGTCATCTTTCAAGAGCAATATAGCGGGTGTCGTGTAGGCGATGGAGGTCGCTGGCCATATTGCCCTTGAAGGGCGGCGCAAAATCAGAAGGCCGTGCGGTTGAGGCCGCACGGCCTTACAGGGGGCCAGGGGATGATGACTAGTAGCTCAGTGCCGGGTCGAAGAAGCCAATGAGAACGCCCACAAATGCGATCACAACGAGGATCAGCATCATAACGATGGGGTTGACCTTCTTCTTGGTCATCATGTACCAGCAGAAGATGATGAAGACCATGGGCAGCAGGTGCGGATAGATGCCATCGAGCGTGTCCTGGAACTTACCGCCGCCGGGCAGCACCAGATTGGGGCTGCAGGTGATGGAGACCCAGGTAGCACCGACTGCACCGATGACCATGGTACCGACCATCACGATGGAATCACGCAGAGCCTTGGCCTTGGGGCCGACGAGGGCCTCGACCGCCTTGCCGCCGAGCTCATAGCCCTGGTTGTAGGCAAAGCGCATGCCAAGGAACATGAGCAGGTTCCACACGACAATATAGAAGATGGCGCCGAGCGGGGAGCCGCCGGTCGAGAGACCGAGGGCAATACCGAGCAGGATCGGGATCAGGGTACCGACGATCAGCGAGTCGCCAAGGCCGGCGAGCGGGCCCATGAGGCCGGCGCGGATGCCGTTGATGGCGTCGTCGTCGATGGCCTCGCCGTTTGCGCGAGCCTCCTCGAGGCCGGCGGTGACGCCGACAATCATGGTGCCGATCTGCGGCTCGGTGTTGAAGAACGCGGAGTAGGTCTGGAGGGCCTGCTTCTGCTCCTCGGGCGTGTCGTAGAGCTCCTCGACAATCGGAAGCATGGCGCACAGGTAACCGAAGGTCTGCATGTGCTCCTGCGAGAAGCAGGTCAGGTTGCCATAGGACCAGTTACGGAACGACTTGGCAAGCGTTTTCTTAGAGAGCTTTTTCTTCTCTGCCATTAGATGTCCTCCTCTTCCTCATCATCTGAGCCCGAGGCGATAGCTGCCTTGGGAGCGTTTGCGAGGTCGATCTTGAGCGAAGCGATCTCATAGTTGATCAGGGCGAAGAAGCAGCCGATGCCGGCAGCGGCGATCAGGTTGCAGCCCATAACAGCGGACAGGGTGAAGCCGAAGAAGAACGTCAGGAAGTCCGTGGGCTTAGAGATGACCTGCTTGAGCAGGATGGCGATACCGACGGTAGGCAGCAGCGAGCCGACGGTAAACAGCGTCTTCATCGCGATGCCGTCCATGGGCATGTAGGTCTTCATGAGGTCGACCATGGCGGTGCCGCCCATGGTGATGATGAACGTCGGGAGGAACGAGCAGACGATGTGACCGATCCAAGGCAGAACGTTGTTGACCAGGTAGAGCTTGTGGAGATCGCCCTTCTCGAGCCACTTCCAGCCCATGCCCTGCCACACCAGGTTGATGGTGGCGGTGCCATAGAAGAGCACAGTGCCGAGCGTGCCGACGGCGGCACCGAGGGATGCGGCCATGCCGGCAGCCTCAGCGGAGGCGGGATCGATGCCCGAGTTCTTGATGGCGAGGATCGCCAGCGGGATGCCGATATAGGACACGGCGCGGACGTCGGCGGAGACGGTTCCGCCGGGGGTCACGAGAGCGATGTAGACAACCTGGATGGCAGCGCCGACGAGGATACCCGTCTGCATATCGCCCATGATGATGCCGACGATGAGGCCGGCGACCAGAGGACGACCCAGAGTGTAGTTGCCGATCGTCGTGCCGCCCATGCCAGGCAGTGATGCCAGGCAGGCGAACAGGCCGAACAGCGCGGCTTGGAATGCATTGATTGCCATGCTTTCCCCTTTCTTTATTCCTCAGCCCCTTTCACCAAGGGCTGTAGATACCAAAATGCGGCTGGCACCTAACTAGAAGCCAAACTGACCGCGGAACTTGGGCCACTCACCGATGGACTTCTCCTTGATAAGGGCGAACTCGACCGTGTAACCGGCGTTGGTGAGATCCTCGAGCGCCTGGGCCTCTTCCTGCGTGATCGACTGGTTGTTGCCAAGCTTGGTGGTGCCGGGACGATCGTTGCAGGGACCGACGATGATGCGGTCCATGCCGGGCTTAAAGCCAAAATCGACGAGAAGTTCCTTCATGTCGAGCGGGTTCTTGGTGATCAGGAAGTACTTGGTGTCGGACTTGAGAACCTTCTCGGAGACCTCCTTGAAGTGCTCCTTGGTCCACACGAACGTCTTCTTGCCCGAGGCACTCTTGTAGGCCTCCTTGAGCACGGGGTTGGACGCTGCAGCGTCGTTGACGGCGATAAGACCGTCGCAGGGATACTCGAGGGCCCAACGGGTAACGGTCTGTCCATGGATCATACGGTCATCAATACGGATGAACGAAATCATGCGTTCTCCCTTTCTTTATCACCGGGGGTCTTTCCTCTTAACCCCCGCTCCATCACGAAAATTTGGGCGGATGCGCTGCCTAGATGTCGTCGTCCTCGTCGTCGGCGTCATCGGTCGGGACAACGAGCTCGGACATACCGTTCTTGCCCTCCTGCAGCATCATCTGCTTGAGGGAATCCAGGTCCATGGTGGCAAGCCCCATCATGGCGGTCATAGCCATGGGCAGATTCATACCGCCGAAGGCAATGGTGTGGGCGAGCAAACCCTTCTCGGCCAGCGTGTTCATGGCATTGGTGAGCGGCGATCCGCCCAGGATGTCACCAAGCAGGACAACCTCGTCATCGGCGGTAACGGGAGCGAGCATCGCCTTGACGTTCTCGACATACTCGTCAGCGCCCATGCCGTCCACGAGACTCGTCGACAAGATGTTCGGGGCGTCATTGCCGAGCATCTTGAGGACACTGTGCAGTCCGGGAGCGAGCGTTCCGTGACTGACCATTACCAGATACCGCATGCGGTCTCCTCTCGACCTGCCGCGTGTCGCACGGCTTTGCTTTTTGCTGAGATTATTGTTGCGCCGGGGCATGTTCGGTACAAGAAAATAGTTGCGAACGGCAACTATTCATCGGTTAACGGTAGCAACTATTTTTGTGCCTAAATTATTTTTTCTTCTAATTATTTTTAAAATAGCAGGTAGATTGCCTGATAAATGTTTTATGTTCCTTATGCACCATACATACCAGCAAGAATCGGGCCTGGCATCTCCGGTTTGCCCCGCAGTGTCAGACCATGTCACGTACGCCCACGACATGGAGGTACCCCATGGATATGATCTCGTTTCTCGCCTCCGAACCCTTCGACCGCAGCGGTGATACGCCGCTCTATGTCCAGCTTAAACATCGAATCGCTCTGCTTATCGCCAGCCAGGCGTTCGACACCAAGACGCCGCTGCCACGCGAGCTCGAAATCTGTGAGCGGCTGGAGTTATCGCGCGCGACCGTGCGCCGTTGCTTCCAAGATCTCGTCATCGAGGGGCGCGTGGTGCGCAAGCGCGGCCAGGGCACGTTCATCAAGCCCCAAACTTCAGCACCCGGCATCGACCTGGCCCTGAATTTCAGCGCGCGGATGCGCGAAGCGGGACGGGTTCCGAGCTCGCAGATTCTCGCCTTTTCAAGCATACCGGCCGTCCGCGGCATCGCCTCCGGGCTCAAAGTGCCCGAAGGGACACCCGTCTGGGAGATTCGCCGCCTGCGTCTCGCCAACGACAAACCCATGGAGCTCAACTACGTCTATATCCCCGTGTCACTTTGCCCCGAGCTCACGCGCAAAGACGTGGATGGCTCGCTCTACGCCTACATCGCGGAAAAGACCGGCATCCTGCCCGCAAGCGTCGATGCCGTCTACGAGACAGTCAACCTCGACAAGCATGAGGCGCGTCTTTTGGGACAGAACACCGGTAAGGCGGCGATGCGCATCGTGCGTTCGACCTACGACAAGACGGGAACCCCGTTCGAGGTAGGCGTGCTCATCAGCTGCGACGGTCAGGCAAAGCTGCACGTGCACATCGCCGCCGACAAAACAACCTTCACCGCCACAGCCCAATAAATCCAAAACGTGGGCGCCGTCGTTCAAACGAACGACGGCG
>NZ_JAQLFP010000024.1 GCF_028207065.1 Collinsella aerofaciens | reverse complement strand
TGCTCGGACAGTCCTGACTCGCACGGAGAGCACATTAAGTGCTCTCCGGCTCGTGCGGAACTCGCGATCGACCTTATGCCCCGCCCCTCGGGACTAAGGATACATGGTTGGAGTGCCCGTGCTGCAAAATTCATTAGCTAGTGACGCAGCGTAGGTTCATATCGAAACATCTTCACTACCGGATTAATAAAAAAGAAGTACCGCTTGGGGGCGGTACTTCTTTTGAAAGCGTGTGCGCGTTGTGACCTTGGTGGTTCCCAATTACAGCCCGCAGGCTGCTTTGAGTTCTTCGACTCGATCGGTTTTCTCCCAGGTGAAGTCGGCGTCTTCTCGGCCGAAGTGGCCGTAGGCTGCTGTCTTCTCGTAGATCGGTCGACGCAGGTCCAGGTCGCGGATGATTGCGCCCGGGCGCAGGTCGAAGGTCTTCTCTACGGCTTCAACGATCTTGTCCTCGGCAACATGCGCAGTACCGAAGGTGTCGACCATGATTGAGAGGGGCTTGGAAACGCCGATGGCGTAGGCCAGCTCGACTTCGCAGCGGTCGGCCAGACCGGCGGCGACCACGTTCTTGGCGACCCAGCGCGCGGCATACGCGGCGGAGCGGTCAACCTTGGTGCAGTCCTTGCCACTAAAGGCGCCGCCGCCGTGACGGCCGTAGCCGCCGTAGGTGTCGACGATGATCTTGCGGCCGGTGAGGCCCGTGTCGCCCATGGGGCCGCCCACGACAAAGCGACCGGTGGGGTTCACGTAGATGTCCGCGTTGTCCCACGGCATGTTCTCGGCGGCCATGACCGGGGTGATGACGTGTTCGATGAGGTCGGCCTTGATCTTGCCCATGTCCTCAATCTCGGCGGCGTGCTGCGTGGAGATGACGATGGTCGTGACCTCCACGGGCTTACCTTCCTCGTAGCGCACCGTGACCTGGGTCTTGCCGTCGGGGCGCAGGTAGGGCAGGGTTCCGTCATGGCGCACGGCAGCCAGGCGCTCGGCCAGGCGGCTTGCCAGGTAGTGCGGCATGGGCATGAGGGTCTTGGTCTCGTTGGAGGCATAACCGAACATCATGCCCTGGTCGCCGGCGCCGATCAGGTCGATCGGGTCGGTGGTAGCGCCGGTCTGAGTCTCGAAGGACTCGTCAACGCCCTGGGCGATATCGGGCGACTGCTCGTGGATGAGGCTCATAACGCCGCAGGTGTCGCAGTCAAAACCGAACTTGGCGCGGTTGTAGCCAATGCGGCGGATGACGCCGCGGGCGATTTCCTGTACGTCGACGTAGGCCTGGGTGCGAATCTCGCCGGCGACGATGACGGTGCCGGTGGTCACGAGGGTCTCGCAGGCGCAGCGGACGTTCTCCACGTTGGCAGGCACGCCGTTGGGGGCGATGTAGCCCTGCTCCTGGAGCTCTATTTCTTTGGCGAGGATTGCGTCGAGGACGGCGTCACTGATCTGGTCAGCGATCTTATCGGGATGACCTTCGGTCACCGACTCCGACGTAAAAACAAAGGACCCGTGTTGGGGTGGGATGGAACGAAGTTCTTCTGACATGATTGTCCTTTCAAAAACGTGTCCCGGCGACCGTTACCATTCCGCCGGGCTCTCTATGCAAGGGCACATCATAGCGCGTAAATCAAACATTCACACCCTTTCCGCACCTACTCATTGGGGACAGACTTAAATGACCAGTCGGGTGCTCATTGGGTAGTCATTTAAGTCTGTCCCCAATGAGTGGGTCGGTGCCCTTTGTGCGGAGGTTGCTTTGATGCTTTATACTAGTGCGGTTAGACATCCATCCTGCAATCGAGGAGATTTCCATGGCATCAGACGTTCGCGTCCGCTTTGCACCCTCACCCACGGGCAAGCTGCACATCGGCGGCGCCCGCACCGCTATCTATAACTGGGCTTTCGCCCGTGCAAACGGCGGCACGTTTATCCTGCGCATCGACGACACCGACCCCACCCGCTCCACCGACGAGAATACGCAGATCATCCTGCGCGCCATGCGTTGGCTGGGCCTGGACTGGGACGAGGGTCCCGAGGTGGGCGGCGACTTTGGCCCCTACGCCCAGACCGAGCGCCTGGACCTGTACAAGCAGGCCGCCCAGAAGCTTTGGAACGAGGGCAAGGCCTATCCCTGCTTCTGCACCAAGGAGCAGCTCGACGCCGACCGCAAGGCCGCGCAGGAGCGCAAGGACCCCTTCCAGGGCTATCAGCGCCGTTGCCGCGATCTTGATCCCGAGGAGGCCCGCCGCCGCATCGAGGCCGGCGAGTCCTACGTTCTGCGCATCAAGGTGCCCGAGGATCGCGGCGACGTCGTCATCCACGACGCCGTCCACGGCGAGGTGACCTTCGACGCCAAGGAGCTCGACGACTTCGTCATCTTCCGCTCCGACGGCACGCCTACGTATAACTTCGCGACCGTCGTCGACGACGCCATGATGAAGATCACCCATGTCATCCGCGGCGACGACCACCTGTCCAACACCCCGCGCCAGGTCATGGTCTACGAGGCCCTCGGCGCGCCCGTGCCCACGTTCGCCCACATCTCCATGATCCTGGGCGCCGACGGCAAGAAGCTCTCCAAGCGCCACGGCGCCACCTCGGTGGAGGAGTACCGCGACGCCGGTTACCTGTCCGACGCCTTCGTCAACTATCTGGCGCTGCTCGGCTGGTCGCTCGACGGCGAGACCACGATCATCCCGCGCGATGTCCTGGCCAGCAAGTTCTCGCTCGACCGCATCTCCAAGAACCCGGCGACCTTCGACCCCAAGAAGCTCGACTGGGTCAATGCTGAGTATATCAACGGTATGTCTGACGCCCAGTTTGCCGACGAGATCATGGTCCCCGAGCTGCATGAGGCGGGTCTTATCGAGGGTAATGTCGAGTACGGCGAGGATTGGATCGATGCGCTTGCTGCCATCGTTAAGCCGCGCACCAAGATGCCGGCCGACGCCGTGACCGTCGCTGCTCCCATCTTTGCTACGGCCGAGACGCTCGAGTATGACGAGAAGTCTGTTAACAAGGGCCTGGCCAAGGAGGGTATGGGTGCCATTCTGGATGCCGCCAAGGCCGCGCTCGAGGGCGTGGACAAGTGGACTGCCGAGGCCATCGACGCCGCGCTTGAGCCGCTGCCCGAGCAGATGGACCTCAAGAAGCGCGTGGTGTTCCAGGCCGTGCGCGTCGCCGTCTGCGGCAACATGGTGAGCCCTCCGCTGGGCGAGACCATGGCGCTCGTCGGCCGCGACGACTGCCTGGCGCGTATCGACCGCGCTCGCACGATGGCGCTGTAGTAGACGCGCAAATGCATGTATCCGAGCCCCGTTCACCCGAGCGGGGCTCTTGTTTCTGTACCGATGAGTGGGTTGCTGGGACAAAATAATCAGTAGTGTTTGTCCCATGTTCGAGTGACGCAACGAGCTCGACACTCGTATCGGCCATGGGACAAACTCTACTGATTATTTTGTCCCACCCCTTTCAGGTCCGTTCGTTAGAGGTGGTGTATGGCTCAACAACTGTCGCTGTTTGGTTTGCCGGAACCGGAGGAGGCTCCGGTGAAGCCCGTGCCTGCCGCTGCCTCGGCTCAGCCTAAGCCTGCGCGCGAGCCCATTGCCGCCTACGCGAGCGTGGTCCTCGACATCCCGACGCGTGCGCTGTCCGAGCCATTCGCCTACGGCATCCCCCGGTCCCTTGCTAACGAGGCGCAGATTGGATCCACGGTCCTAGTCCATTTTGGTAACCGTGCCGCCGCGGGCTATATCGTCGACATCGCGCCTGAGATGGGCGATCTGCAGGGCAACAACGCCCTCGACCCCGCGCGCATCAAGCCCATCGAGGCCATCCTCAGCAAACCCCTCTTTACCGCCGAGGCTGCCCGCATCGCACGTTGGATGAGCCGCGAGTATGTCGCGACGCTTTCCGAGTGCCTGCGCCTGTTCCTGCCCCCGGGCGGCAGTCCGCGCGTCGTTAAGGGCGATGACGGCGCATGGTCGGTTGAGCGCCCCGCCGTCAAGCCTATCCAAAACCGTTGGGTGATGCTTACGCCCGAAGGCTTTGACTATACGCCGCCCAAGACCGCGGTCCGCCAGCGCCAACTCATCGAGGCGCTCCGGTGCGGCCCGGTCACGATGCGCGACCTCAACCTTCTCTATAACAGCATGTCGGCGACCATCAAAGCGCTCGAAAAGCGCGGCGTCGTGGTGGTGGAGGAGCGCCGCGCCTGGCGTGGCTGCAGCGAGCAGACCACGCTGTCCTCGGCAAGCGGCAAGGCGCCGGTCTCCCTTACCAACGGCCAGCAACGGGCACTCGCGCAGATTGAGCGCGCCCGTCTGGACGCTCATGGCGACGTGGTGTTGGTCGACGGCGTCACCGGCTCCGGCAAAACCGAGGTTTACCTCTCCGCCATCGAGCGCGTGCTCGCAGCCGGTCGCTCTGCCTGCGTGCTGGTGCCCGAGATCTCGCTGACGGCCCAGACCGTCGGCCGCTTCCGCTCGCGCTTTGGCGAGACGGTGGCCGTTTTCCATTCGCGTCTTTCTGCTGGCGAGCGTCTCGACCAGTGGGATATGGTCGCCAGCGGTGCGGCCCGCGTGGTGGTCGGCGCCCGCTCGGCGCTCTTTTGCCCGCTCAGCGACTTGGGCCTCATCATCATCGACGAGGAGCACGAGACTAGTTACAAGCAGGGCTCCAGTCCGCGCTACCACGCTCGCGAGGTGGCGGCCGAGATGGCGCGGCGCTACCGCTGCCCACTCGTGCTGGGCTCGGCCACGCCTTCTGCCGAGGCCCTCGACCGCTGCCGCCGCGGCACGTATAACGGTGCCACCTGGACGCGCGTCGAGATGCCCGAACGCCCGGGGCACGCGGTCCTGCCCACGGTTCGCATTGCCGACCTGCGCCGCGAGTTTTCGCACGGCAGCCGCTCAATGTTCTCTAAACCGCTGATGGAAGGCCTGGAGCGCGTTGTAGAGCGGCGCGAGAAGGCCGTGCTGCTGCATAACCGCCGCGGCTTTGCGCCGTTCCTGATGTGCCGCGAGTGCGGCTGCGTCCCCACCTGCAACCACTGCTCCACCGCCCTTACGTATCACGAGCGCACGCACACGCTGCAATGTCACACATGCGGATCCTCCTGGCGCGTGCAGCCGTATCCCGCGCCCACGAGTCGTTGCCCCAAATGTGGTAGTCGCTACCTTGCAAAAATGGGTCTGGGCACGCAGCAGATCGAGGACGCGCTGCACCAGATGCTGCCCGAGGACGTCGCCATCATCCGCATGGATGCCGATTCCACGCGCGGCAAGGATGCGCACAAAAAGCTGCTCGAGCAGTTCGATGCCGCCGATTGCGCGGTGCTGCTGGGCACCCAGATGATTGCCAAGGGCCTCGACTTTCCCGAGGTCACGCTTGTGGGCGTGGTTAATGCAGACTTTGCGTTAAAGCTGCCCGATTTTAGAGCAGGGGAGCGCGCCTACGATCTGCTGGAGCAGGTCGCGGGCCGTGCCGGTCGCGGCGATCGTCCCGGCGAGGTCATCATCCAGACCTACCTGCCCGAGGATCCGGTCATTCGCGCCGTCGCTGAGCACGACCGTTCGATCTTTACCGACTACGACCTGGACCAGCGCCGCGACGCGCTGTACCCGCCGTTTGTTCGCCTGGTCAACATCTTGGTGTGGTCGGCGAACCGAGACGACGCGCAGGACTTCATTGGGCGCATTGCAAAGCTTCTTAAGCGCCGCTGGCATGCCGCCGCGCCCGACTTTTTGCGGGCGGGGAGCGCCGTGCCCCAGGTGCTGGGCCCGGCTTCGTGTGTAATCGAGAGAGCCAAGGACCGTTACCGCTTCCATCTGCTTGTGAAGTCGCCTGTGGGGTACCATGTCTCTGATGATATCAACGCCTGCCTCAAAGAGGTGGGCTCTGTGCGCGGCGTGAGCGTGAGCGTTGACGTCGATGCCTATGATTTGATGTAACAACCCGAAAGGATGGCCATGGAAGCCAACGGAATCGTACTGTCGCCCGACCCTCGCCTGCGTCAGGAGTGCGCCGTGATCGAGGAGATCACCCCGGCGATCGAGGCGCTTGCCGAGAAGATGAAGAAGATGATGTTCGACAACGGCGGTTGCGGCCTGGCTGCTCCGCAGATCGGCGAGCTTATTCAGCTCGTCACCATCGACTGCGACTACAGCGACAAGAACGACTACGACCCGTACGCGCTCATCAACCCTGTCATTGTTGAGCAGAGCGACCATCTGGTGCCGTTTAGCGAGGGCTGCCTTTCCATCCCGGGCATTAGCTGCGAGATCGAGCGTCCCGACCATGTCGTCGTCGAGGCGTACGACTTGGACGCAAACCTGATTCGCTACGAGGCTACGGGCGACCTGTTCTGCGTGTGCCTACAGCACGAGATCGATCACCTGCATGGCAACACTATGTTCGAGCGACTGAAGCCGATGCAGAGGCTCAAGGCCGTCAAGGAGTACCAGGACGCCCTGGCCCGCGGCGCTCGACCGGGCGAGACGGAGTAGGCCCCACCGTCCCCGGTGCTGAGCGCCCACATATCATCCCGTGCTCAAACATTCTCGCTTTGCTGCGAAACTGCGCGCGGGACGATATGTGGGCGCTCAGCACCGGGGACTGCGTTGTTCTGGCTCGGTTCGCCCGGGTGCCGTCGGGCCAGGGATGGGCGTCTTCGCTGATAGGTGCTTTGCTGAAAGAGCTGCTTTTATTGCGGCTCTTTCTTTGGTTTTGGGTATATTTGTTCTTGTTGAAATGTTATTGCGGATGGGCTGGTGACTTGGCTTTCCGCTGTTCTTTGTAGCCGTCTCGGCTTTGGTTGAGAGGAGACGTTCTTTATGCGTATTGTGTTTATGGGTACGCCTGATTTTGCTGTGCCTTCTTTGACTTCGCTTGTTGAGGCTGGGAATGAGATTGCGCTTGTTGTTACTCGTCCTGATGCTGTTCGTGGGCGTGGTAAGAAGCTTGAGCCGTCTCCTGTTAAGGCTAAGGCGCTTGAGCTGGGGTTACCGGTTGTTGAGGCTAATCGTATGACGCCTGAGGTTGTTGAGGTGCTCCAGGCTGCCCAGGCTGATATTTTCTGTGTGGCTGCTTATGGCTGTATTTTGCCTGATGAGGTGCTGCATATGGCGCCGCTTGGTATTGTGAATGTTCATGCGTCCTTGCTGCCTCGTTGGCGTGGGGCTGCTCCTATTCAGCGTGCCATTCTTGCTGGTGATGAGATTGCTGGCGTTTCTATTATGCGCATTGGGCATGGCGTGGATACCGGCGCCTATTGTGCGCAGGCCTCGACCTCGGTTGCCGGTAAGCATGCCGAGGCGCTGACTATGGAGCTCGCTGAGCTCGGCGGCAAACTGCTTGCCGATACGCTTCCTTCTCT
Organism: Collinsella aerofaciens; assembly: GCF_028207065.1. Classification (GTDB taxonomy): domain Bacteria; phylum Actinomycetota; class Coriobacteriia; order Coriobacteriales; family Coriobacteriaceae; genus Collinsella; species Collinsella aerofaciens_AR. The sequence continues at coordinate 32,935 of NZ_JAQLFP010000024.1, read as the reverse complement.
TGCCGATGGCACCGCCGTGTGGATCGAACAGGATGAGGCGCTCGTTACCCATGCTGCCAAGATTTCTAAGCAGGAGATGCGCTTGGATCCGCACATGGCGGCGCTCGATTGCGCGCGTCATGTGCTGGCCTCTTCCGATACCGCGCCTGCTCGTTGCGTGGTTGCCGGCAAGACCGTGCGCGTGCTCGATGCTGCGCCGGCTGATGTGTCGCTTGGCGAGGGTCAGGTTCTCGTTCAGGCTAAGCGTGTTTACCTTGGCCTTTCCGATGGCTCGGTTGAGTTGCTCGAGGTTAAGCCTGATGGCAAGCGTGCTATGGCCGCTTCTGCTTGGGCTGCTGGCCTGCAGGGTGCCGATCTTTCGTGGGGTGTTTTGTCATGAGCAAGCTGTCTCCCGCGCGCAAGCTTGCGCTCGATGTGCTGATGGAGGCCGATCGCCGCGGCATGTACGCGCGCGACGTGCTCTCGTCCCGTGCTTCCGCCAAGGCCATTGACCAGCGCGATTCCGCTTTTGCCGCCCGCTTGGCGCTGGGTGTTGCCGCCACGCAGGGTATTTTGGACGAGCTGCTCGACCAGTTTCTCGATAAGCCCAAAAAGGTCGCTCCGCGTGTGCGCATGGCGCTTCGTATCTCGGCCTTCGAGATGCTCTACCTGCATACGTCTGGCCGCGTTGCCGTAAGTCAGGGAGTTGAGCTGGTTCGCTGCGGTGCTAAGTCCGCCGCCGGTCTGGCGAACGCCGTTCTGCATAAGGTTGCGGACAATGTTGAGGACTTTGCCACGGCATCCGACGTGGATGAGTCCGAGCGACGCTTGGTTCGTCTGTCGCGCCTGATGGGCTTGCCGCGATGGCTGTGCGCTCGCATTATGGCATCGTTTGACACGCCAGACGGTGCGCTTAACTTTGCCGGCAATCTGGCCCCCGCACCGCTGGCCCTGCATGAGAACGCCTTTGCGACTAAGCCCGATCCGTATATCTCGCAGCTCCTCGCGCCTGTCTTCCCGGGCTGCCATGCCCCGGTTGATGCCCAGGTTACTGTTGCTTCGGGTGTGTTTGAGCGTGCTGCCGCGGTGGCATCTGACCTCAACGCGCAGCTTATCGCCACAGCTGCCACGCGTCCTGGAAGCTGCCTTGAGATTGGTGCCGGTCGTGGCACCAAGACCTATGTGATGATGTGTCAGGCCAAGCGTGCGGGCTATGAACGTCAGCATACGGCGCTCGATTTGCATGATCGCAAGTGCGATCTTAATCTCGCTCGCCTGCATAAGGCCGGCATTCAGGGCGTTCGTACGGTTTCGGGTGATGCTTGCGAGCTTGATGAGGTGCTCACATCGTTTGATGCCATGCTTGGCGAGCCGGTTAAGTTCGACACAGTCTTTATCGATGCGCCGTGCTCTGGCACCGGAACCATGCGTCGTCATCCAGAGATCCCGTGGCGCCTGACCGAAAAGGATGTGACGGTTGAGCTGCCCAAGCTGCAGCTGACGATGCTCAAAGAGGCTGCTGTCCGCGTGGCTGCCGGCGGCGAGCTCATCTATGCGACGTGCTCGGTCTTCGACGAGGAGAACATGCAGGTGGTGGACGCTTTCCTGAACTCTCCCGAGGGCACCGGTTTTAGCCTGGAGCCGCTCTCCGAGGCGCAGATTCTGCAACTCCCCGAGTTCGATCAGGCCAAGAAGCTCGTATCCGTACGCCAGAACGATCGAGGCCTCTTCCAAAGCGTGCCGGTAAACGCCGACTCCTACGACGGCCACTTCTGCGCCCGCCTGGTCCACAAGTAACGACTAAGTTGCGGTGAAATAGGGATTGAATAGCGGCTTCTGCCCGCCAAACAGTCCTTATTTCAGCGCAACTCATAAGGAAACCTGGGCAGCTAAAGAAACAGCCCTGCGATTGGTGTCGGTCGCGGGGCTGATTGGTTTCTAGTGGTTATGCGGGCAGTTGGCGCAGCAGCCGTTGGTGGCGCTGGTGCTGGAGCCGCCGCTTCGCTGGTCGGTGTTGTAGAAGCCGCTGCCCTCAAATTTAATACCGCTGGTCGAGAACGTCTTGGCCGCCGGGGCACCGCAGCTCGGGCACACGACCTCGGGAGTCTCGGACATGGGATGCTCAACCTCAAACACGTTGCCGCAGCTCGAGCACTTGTAATCGTAGCGCGCCATAATACTTCCTTTTCAGCACAAAGCGGGCAGATCACTCTGCCCGCATAAATTCAAACGTCTGTAACTGTACCCTATATCGGGCGTTTTATCACGCTTCGCCCCAGAATCTATGCGTGTTGCGCAGGAGCTGTGCGGTTTTGCCCTCAGCGGCCGCAACGTCGGCCTCGTCAGCCTGCCAGGTCCAGTTGCCCGTGGCCACGCCCGGTACGTTCATGCGCGTGTCGTCGCCAAGCCCCAGCACGTCCTGCAGCGGCATCATCACCAGGGGAGCGTCGCTTGTCAGCGCGTCGCTCATCAGCTTGGCTGCCACCTCAACACCGCTCGGCTCGTCGCCGCCCGCAAAGGAGCGCGTGCACCAACCCGCGAGCGTCGACGTGTCGTGCGTCGAGGTGTACAGGATCTTTCCTGGCGTAGGGTGCACGCCGCTACGGACATCGTAGTCGCTAAACTCCAGCACGTCCATGCCGGGGAAGCCGCAGGTCGAGGCCATGGCGCGAACGCCGGGCGTCAGGTAGCCCAGGTCCTCGGCGATAAAGTTGAGCGGCCCCAGCTCGTCATAGGCGGTCTGGAACAGGTCCTTGCCCGGGCCTGCCAGCCAACGCCCGTCGGCGCAGGCCTTACCCGCGGGAATGCTAAAGTAGCTGTGGAAGCCCAGGAAGTGATCCAAGCGCACGCGGTCGTAGAGCGAAAACGCACGACGTAGGCGATCCATCCACCAGCTATAGCCGTTCTGCTTCATGTGGTCCCAGCGGAACGTCGGGTTGCCCCACACCTGGCCCTCGGGCGCAAAGTTGTCGGGCGGCGCACCGGAGATCTCGATTGCCTTACCGGTATCGGACAGCCAGAAGTTCTCGGGTTCGCTCCACGCATCTGCCGAATCGTCGGACACGTACATAGGAATATCGCCGATGACCTCGATGCCCTTCTTGTGCGCATAGTTCATAAGCTCGCACCAAGCCAGGTCAAAGCGGTACTGCATGTACGCCTGAAGCTCGGCCTCGTCGTGGAAACGCTTGTCGTCAATCAAGTGCTCGTTGTAGCGCGCAACATCTGCCGGCCAATCGTGGCGCGATTCGCCCTCAAAGTACTTTTTGACGGCCATATAGACGCAGTACTTCTCGAGCCAATCGGCATTGCGATGTTTAAACGCGGTGTACAGCGGATCGGCATCCTCGCCGCCGTGGGCCTTCCAGGTCTCAAAGTCGGCGGCTAGCTCCTTGTGGCTTTCGGGCAGCAGGTCGATATTGCCTGCAAAGGCCGAAGGACCGGCGTAAGGGGAGCGGAAGAAGTCCGTCGGGTTGACAGGCAGGACCTGCCAGTAGCGCATGCCCATAGCGGCCATATGGTCGATAAAACGACGCGTGGGCGCGCCGATCGTGCCGGGCTTACCGTCGTCGGTCGGCACCGATGTGATATGGCACACAACGCCCGCACCGTAATCGAGCGGCTCCTGCAGACGCTGCTCGGCGTGGTGATAGATGATCGACGATCCCAGCGGATACAGGTCGAGCGTGACGGTGCCATTGTGAATCTCGCACTCGTGACCGCTAATCACATCGCTCGCACATTCGTCGAGCGCCGGAATCGTCACGCGGTGTGAATTGCGCAGGCTGCGGTTGATGATAACCGTAGCGGCCTCGCCATCCTTGCCCGTGCGGTTGTATGCCAGCACCTCGTCGTTGAGCGCGAAGGCCTTGATCTCGCCGTCGATCATAAACGGCAGTGCGCGGCGTACGGCGGAGGCGTTTTTGACAATAGCCAGCGTGTCGAAGTCGTGCAGTTGGTCCTTGGTCGGCAGGGTGCGGCGGTTGCCCGGATCGGTTAGACCCTCCAGGCCGTATTCGTCACCGTAGTAGATCGAAGGCACGCCGGGGAAGGTCATCTGCATGAGCGTGGCGAGCCAAAAACGGCTCTTGGCCAGGCCCATCGAGTTCTCGTCCAGGCGCCATTTGCTGCGCTCGCACTCGGGCAGCTGCGACTCGTCGGGGCCGCCGCCGAGCACCGAGATAATGCGCGGACGGTCGTGGCTCGAAAGCAGATTAAGTGCGCAGGACAGGGCCTCACGGGGATAGTTCTCGCGCAGGGTTTCGATATCCTCGGCTGCCTGGTAGGCGTTCTTGTAGCCCATCAAAAAGCCGATGACCATGTCGCGGAAGGGATAATCCATGGCCGAGTCCAGCTCGGAGCCTTGCAGATAGCGGCGCAGATGGCCGTAGCTGATCTTGTTGGAGGCGTCTTCCCAGACTTCGCCGAGCAACAGTGCATCAGGCTTCTCGGCGAGCACGGCCTTTTTGATCTCGGCCAGGAAATCGTCCGAAAGCTCGTCGGCCACATCGAGGCGCCAGCCATGAGCGCCGGCACGTAGCCATTTACGAATCACGCCGTCCTTGCCCAGGAGCCGCTCGCGTACCAGTTCGGAGCTCTCATTGATGGCGGGCATATTGCCCACGCCCCACCAGCAGTCGTATGAGCCGTCCTCGTGGAAATAAAACGCATCGCGCCATGGAGAATCCTCGCTCTGCCACGCGCCCACGCCGGGGTAGTTGCCGTAGCGGTTGAAATAGATCGAGTCATCGCCCGTGTGGTTGAAGACGCCGTCCAGAATGATGGAGATGCCCAGCTTCTCGGCCGCCTGGCACAGCTCGGTAAAGTCCTGCTCGGTGCCCAGGATCGGGTCGATCTTGGTGTAGTCGGCCGTGTCGTAGCGGTGGTTGCTCGCGGCCTCAAAGATGGGGTTCAGGTAGATGGCCGTAAAGCCCAGCTCCGCGATGCGGGGCAGGTCATTTTGGATGCCCTTGAGCGAGCCGCCGTAGAAGTCCCAGGTCTTGATGGAGCCGTCCTCGGCGCGCTCGTATACGGGCGGCTCGTTCCAGTCCTCGATCATGCGGCGCTGGATTCCGTTGCGCGGTTTTTCGACTTCGGCCAGCGTGCGCTCGCGCCAGTTTTCGTCGCGGGCATAGCGGTCGGGGAAGATCTGGTACACCATGCCGCGCTCGTACCAGGCGGGGCGGTTGTCGCGGTGCTTATAGACGGTGATCTGGAACGAAGGTACCTCGGCGTAGTCGTAGGTTACGCCTTCGCCGCCGGTGCGGCCCTGCGGTGCGCCCAGGCGAACCTCGGGCTGGCCCTCGATATTGCAGATAAAGCTGTACCAGATAAGACAGGGCTCGGTACACTCAAGCTCTACGGAAAATATGCCGTCGCCTTCATGCGTCGTGGGATACCGAGACTCGCCGATCTCATCGACCCAAGTGCGCAGGGTGAGCGTTGCCTGGTTGGGGTCGGCATCCTCCAAAATTACCGACAGCGAAACGGAAGTGCCAGTGGTCACAGCGCCAAACGGAGTGCGAAACTGCGGCAGGCGGCTGTTGTGTATCAATCTCATAGTACGGTCCAGTTCAATAGAATCATGGCCTGCTGGCCATGGGCTTTACGCACAGGATGTAAGTATATCTGTTGTACACAGGCTGTATAAACAACATCCGTTTACCATCGGCGAACGGTTGTCCTAGAAAATCGTTTTACCAACTATCCACAGAGAAGGGGCGCCCGGTTGGAGCGCCCCTTACTTATGGTTTGATGAGGTTTTGGATCGTCTGTGGGCTAGCGGCGCTTGCGGGTGGCCGTTGCCTTGCGGACGGACGTCTTCTTGGACGGCGCTTTTTTCTCGGTCGCGGCGGCGGGGGAGACCGGGGGCTCCTTGGCGGGTTCGACCTTAGGCTCGGCCTTTGCCGTAGCCTTCGGAGCGGTCTTCGGTGCCGGCTTGGGCTTTGCCTCGGGCTTGGGCTCCTCTTTGACGGCGGCGGGCTTAGCCTCTGCCTTGGCAGCTGCGGCCTTGGTCGTGGACTTCTTGGCCGTCGTCGTTGCGCGCTTGCGCGTGGTGGTCTTGGCGGTCGGCTTGGCCTCGACAGCTGCCTTGGTCTTAGGCTCGGCGGCTGCCTCCTTAACCTTGACGGCGGGCTTTGTGGCAGCCTTCGGAGCGGCCTTGGTCGCAGTAGCCTTGGCGGCCGTCGACTTCGTTGCCGTGGTCTTCTTGGCAGCTGTTACCTTCTTGGCGGTCGTGGTCGCCTTCTTGGCAGCGGTCTTTGCCGGAGCCTTGGCGGCCGGCTTGGCCTCAGCGATCTCGGCCTTTACCTCAGGAGCGACCTCGGGTTCGGCGGCCTTCTTGGCAGCGGCGGTCGTGCGCTTGCGCGCGGTCGTTGTCTTGGCAGCGGTGGTCTTGCTCGCAGCGGCCTTCGTGGTCGTGGTCTTCTTAGCCGTCGTCTTACGAGTCGCGGTCTTCTTTGCCGCAGGCTTTGCAGCAGGCTTGACCTCAGCCTCTGCCCCAGGAGCAACTTCAGCCTTCACCTCAGGCTCGGCCTTTGCGGTCTCAGCCTCAACCGGCTTCTCCTCGGCCTCAACCGGCTTCTCTTCGGCCTTGGGCTCCTCAGCGGCCACCGGCTCAGCAACAGCCTCAGGCTCGTCGACAACAGCCACCGGGCGCTCGATCTCCGGGTGCATAAAGAAGTACAGGTCCAGATACTTATCGGCCGAGCGCGTCCAGCTAAAGTCCTGGCTCATGGCCTGCGTTACCAGCTGGTTCCAGGCGTCGCGGTTATCCCAGAACAGACGCGCCGCGCGGAACACGGCGTCGCCCATCTCGTCGCCGTTAAAGTTGGTAAACGAGAAGCCCGTGCCTTCGCCGGTAAACTCGTTATACGGAATCACAGTGTCTTTCAGGCCGCCGGTCTCGCGCACGATAGGCAGGGTGCCGTAGCGCATGGCGATGATCTGCGACAGGCCGCAGGGCTCAAACTTCGAAGGCATTAGGAACATGTCGGCGGCGGCATACATGCGCTGCGACAGCGCAGGATCGAACTCGATGCGTGCGGCCATGGTACCGGGGTACTTGTCCTGGAAGTAGCGCAGACCGTCCTCGTAGTCGCGGTCGCCGGTGCCCAGCACCGCCACCTGCACGCCGCCGGCCAGAATGCGGTCGAGCGCGTACATGACCAGGTCCATGCCCTTCTGGCGCGTCAGGCGCGTGACCATGACCATAAGCGGACGGTCGTCGCGAACCTCGAGCCCCAGCTCTTCCTGCAGCTTGGCCTTGCATACGGCCTTACCAGAACGGTCCTCCACGGTGTAGTTGGCGGCAATGCGCTTGTCGGTCGCCGGGTCAAAGCCCGCCACGTCAATGCCATTCAAAATGCCCTGCAGCGCATAGGAGCGCTCGCGCAGCACGCCGTCCAGGCCCTCGCCAAACTCGGGCGTCTGGATCTCGCTGGCATAGGTGGGGCTCACCGTGGTTATGGCGTCGGCATAGCGCAGGGCGCCCAGCATGTAGTTGATGCTGCAGGCGTCGCAACGCAGCTGCGAGGCGGCCGCCGGAATGTGTGCCACACCCAGGATGTCCTCCATCACGGTGTCGCTAAACTGGCCCTGGAACGCCACGTTGTGGATCGAGAACACGGTCTTGACGCGGTCATACAGCGGCAGGCCCTGGTAAAACTCGCGCAAAAACACGGGCGCAAGTGCCGTCTGCCAGTCATTGCAGTGCAGGATGTCGCACTCAAAGTCGGCCGGCAGGTGCTGCAGGCTCTCGGTGATGGCCTTGGAGAAGAACGCAAAGCGCTCGCCGTCGTCAAAGAAGCCGTACGGATAGTCGCGCGCAAAGTAGCGCTCGTTGTCGATGAACATATAGGTGACGCCGTCGTGCTCGAGCTTCTCGAGTCCACAGTACTCGTTGCGCCAGCCCAGACTCACGTAAAAGTCGGAGAAGTGCTCCATCTGCGCCTTGTACTCGTCCTTTATGGTGGCGTACTTGGGCACCATCACGATAACTTCGGCGCCGGCGCGCACAAGCGCCGCAGGCAGCGAGCCTGCCACGTCGCCCAGGCCACCGGTCTTTACAAACGGTGCGCACTCGGCCGAGGCAAACACGATCTGCATCTTTTTGCTGGAATCTGCCATATTGTCTCCCATGTTGCAATTCGAGAATAGCCGCCTGGCGCTAACCGGGCGGCTATTCTACATGTTACGAGCGATGTTGCGGTGCCAACGTTAACGTACGATGGTGGTGTCGGAAGTTAACGGAGCCTTGCCCAGCACCAGGATGTTCTCGGGCGTGCCGCGAAGCTCGGTGTTGGTGGGGACCACGTTGTTCTTGTCCAGGATGGCGTTCTCAACGCGTGCGCCGCTCTTGATGATGCAGCTCTGGTTGATGATCGAGTTGGTCACCGAAGCTCCTTCCTCGACCACGACGCCGCGTGACAGGATTGAGTTGCGCACGGTGCCCTTGATGATGCAGCCGGCCGAGATGATCGAGTTGCACGCGTGGCTGCCGGTCGCATAGCGCGAAGGCGGCACGTCGTGGGCCTTGGTCAGGATCGGGCGCTCAGGGTCAAAGAGCTGGTCGGCCACGGTCTGGTCGAGCAGGTCCATGCTGCGGCGATACAGCGACTTCTCGCTAAACACGCCCACGACCTCGCCCTTGTACTCGTAGCTGCACACGTCGATGTTGCCAAAGTCGCCCTGGAGTGCCTCGAGCAGGTCCAGATAGTCGGCGGCCTGGTAGTGGTCGATGATCTCGAGCAGCGTCTCGCGGTTGACGATGCAGCAGTCCATGGACGCGTTGTCGCCATACACGACGCCGGCGCTCACGCCCGTCAGGCGGCCGTTCTCGTTAATCTCGAGCTTGGTCTCGTCATCGACGTTGCGCGTGGCCTTGCAGTACACCACGGTCATCTGGGCACCGGAGTTCTCGTGCGCTTCGATGATGGTGTTGAGGTCCATGTTAAAGATGATGTTGGTGCCCATCATCACGACATAGGGCTTCTCCGAGCGCTGGAACAGCGTCTTGTTGGAGATGATGTCGCGCAGCAAGAAGCGCATGCCGCCCTTGGTGGTGCCATACGCGTTGCCGGGGACCATGAACAGGCCGCCCTTCTTGCGGTCCAGGCCCCAGTCCTTGCCCGAGCCCACGTGGTCGATCAGCGAGCGGTAGTTACCCGGCATGACGACGCCGACGGTCTTAATGCCGGCATTCATCATGTTGGACAGCGGGAAGTCGATCAGGCGGTAGCGGCCCAAAAACGGAACGGACGCGATGGGGCGGTCCTTGAGCAGGACACTGCCGTAGGACGAAGAGTAGTTAGCGGTGATATAACCGATGGCCTTGCGATTAATCATCGGATCATTCCCCCTTCCCGATAACGACGTCATTTCCAACGACGGCCGTATCCTTGGTGGTATCGACAGAGCCGAGCTTCACGCCCTCTTCGACCGTGGAGTTCTCGCCCAAAATAGCGCGGCAGATGTGTGCGCCGCTCTTAACGTGCGCACCCGGCAGCAGCACGGAGTCCTCGACCACGGCGCGCTCCTCGATGATGACATCGGTCGAAAGGATCGAGTGGCGAGCGGTGCCGTAGATCTTGCAGCCGTTGGAGACCAGGCAGTCGTCCAGGCGGCCGTCCGGGCCAATGTAGTGCGGCGGGCGCGTGGTGATGTTGGACATGATGGGGAAGTTCTTGTCAAACAGATCAAACTCGGGGTTGTTACCCAGCAGGTCCATCGAGGTCTCATGGAAGCTGGCGATGGTGCCGACGTCCTTCCAGAAGCCGTGGAACTCGTAGCTGTACAGGCGCTTGTTCTCACCGAGCAGCTTGGGGATGATGTCCTTGCCAAAGTCGTGGCTCGAGCGCTGGTCCAGAGCATCCTCCTCGAGCGCCTCGATCAGCACGTCGGCCGAGAAGATGTAGATGCCCATGGAAGCGAGGTTCGAATCGGGCTTCTCGGGCTTCTCGGTGAACTTGGTGATGCGGCCGTCCTCGGGATCGGTGGTCAGGATGCCAAAGCGGCTGGCCTCCTCCCACGGCACGGGCATAACGCTCACGGTGAGGTCGGCGTTGTTCTCAATGTGCGTCTTGAGCATCTTGCGGTAGTCCATGCGATACAGGTGATCGCCCGAAAGAATCAGGACGTACTTGGGGTCGTTGGCCTTGATGTAGTCGAGGTTCTGCGTAATGGCGTCGGCCGTGCCCGCATACCAGGCGCCGCCGGTCTGCGTCTCGTACGGCGGCAGGATCGACACGCCGCCGTCGCGGCTGTCCAGATCCCACGCCTCGCCGGAGCCCACGTAGGCATGCAGCAGGTAGGGACGGTACTGCGTCAGAACGCCCACCGTGTCGATGCCCGAGTTGGAGCAGTTGGACAGCGAAAAGTCGATAATGCGGAACTTGCCACCAAAGCTAACCGCCGGCTTGGCGATCTTTTGGGTGAGTGCCCCCAATCGGCTGCCCTGTCCTCCTGCGAGGAGCATCGCGATGCATTCTTTCTTACTCATCGATTTCTCCTTCTGTCATCGATGTTCCTAACCCATTAGCGACGGGCGCGGCGCACTGTCACGCCCGTCGAGTAATGCCGTGCGGCAAAGGGAGCTCGCGCGCTTTATGCGTGCCAGATCTCGTCGCGATACTCGCGAATGGTGCGGTCGGACGAGAACCAGCCACTCGAGGCGGTGTTGAGCAGGGCCTTGCGGTTCCAGGTCTCCTGGTCGCCGTAGCTGCCCGTGAGGTTCTCCCATGCATCCACGTAGCTACGGAAGTCAGCCATGACTAGGTCGGGGTCGTTGTTGTTCATGAGCTCGTTGTAGATGCTCTCGAAGTTGCCCGAAAGACCCGCAAAGGTGTTGTCCTTGAGCTCGTCCATCACGCGGCCCAGACGCTCGCGATCGTTGTTGAGCGTATCCCAAGCAAAGTAGCTGTTGGATGCCCAGAGCTGCTCGACCTCGGGGGCGGTCAGGCCAAAGATGGCCTCGTTCTCGCGGCCGGCCAGGTCGGCGATCTCGATGTTGGCGCCGTCGAGGGTACCCAGCGTAATGGCGCCGTTCATCATGAGCTTCATGTTGGACGTGCCCGACGCCTCCTTGCCGGCCGTGGAAATCTGCTCCGAGATCTCGGCGGCGGGGTAGATGAGCTGGGCGTTGCTCACGCGGAAGTTGGGGATAAAGCAAACCTTCATGACCTCGTTGACGCGGGCGTCGTTGTTGATGACGTCGGCCACGGAGTTAATGAGGCGGATGGTCTCCTTGGCGAAGGTGTAGCTCGAGGCAGCCTTGCCGCTAAAGATGAAGGTCGTCGGCGTCACGTGGAAGTTGGGATCGGCGATGCGACGGTTGTAGATGTCCATCACCTTCATGATGTTCATGAGCTGGCGCTTATAGGCGTGGAAGCGCTTTACCTGGACATCGAAGACGGAGTTGGGGTCGATAACCAGACCGGTTTCGGCCTTGACGTAGGCGGCCAGACGTTCCTTGTTGGCGCGCTTGGAGGCACCCACGGCCTTCAGGAACTCGGTGTCGTTCTGGAACTCTTTGAGTTTCTCCAGCTCAAAGGCGTCCTTGAGCCAGCCGTCGCCAATGGCCTCGGTCACGAGCTTGGCGTAGGTAGGGTTGGCCTCGGCAAAGAAGCGACGGTGCGAGATACCGTTGGTCTTGTTGTTGAACTTCTCGGGCGTCAGGGCATAGAAGTCCTTGAGCACGATGTTCTTGATGATGTCGGAGTGGATCTTGGCGACGCCGTTGACGCTGTGGCTGCAGATCACGGACAGGTTGGCCATGCGGATCTCGCCGTCCCACAGAATGGCGGTCTGGCGCAGACGCTCCTGCCAGCCCTCCTGCGTGGTGTCGAACGACTCGTGCCAACGACGGCTGATCTCGTCGATGATCTGGTACACGCGGGGGAGGAGCTTGGAGAACGTGCCGATGGGCCACTTCTCCAGAGCCTCGGGCAGAATGGTGTGGTTGGTGTAGCTCACGACCTGCGTCACAATGTTCCACGCGTCATCCCACTCGAGCTTCTTCTCGTCGATGAGGATGCGCATGAGCTCGGGGCCGCACATGGCGGGGTGCGTGTCGTTGGTGTGGATGGCCACAAACTGCGGCAGCAGCTCCCAGTTTTCGCCGTGCTCCTTCTCAAAGGTGTCGAGCAGGCTGTAGATGCCGGCCGAAACAAACAGGTACTCCTGCTTTAGGCGCAGCAGACGGCCGTGCTCGCCGGCGTCGTTGGGGTAGAGGATGGCACTGATGGCCTCGGCCTCGGCGCGCTCGGCATCGGCCAGGGCGTAGTCGCCGCGGTTGAAGGCCTCCAGGTCAAAGTGCTCCTCGACCGGCTCGGCGGCCCATACGCGTAGCTTGTTGACGGTCTCGCCGGCATAGCCCACCACGGGGATGTCATAGGGAACGGCCAGGATGTCCTGCGTGTCCACCGTGCGGTAGAACGTACGGCCGTTCTCCTCAAAGCCCTCGACGTGGCCACCAAACTTGATGGTCACGGCCTTATCCTGACGACGGACCTCCCAGGGATAGCCGTGGGTGAGCCACTCGTCGGTGGCCTCGACCTGGCTGCCGTTGACGATCTCCTGCTTAAACAGGCCGTAACGGTAGCGCATGCCGTTGCCGTAGCCGGCAATGCCCTCGGCTGCCATGGAATCCAGGAAGCATGCGGCCAGACGGCCTAGGCCACCGTTGCCCAGCGCCGGATCGGGCTCCTGGTTCTCGATGACGGACAGGTCAAAGCCCATGTCGTCGAGCGCCTCGGCGACCATGTCGCGCACGCCAAAGTTGAGCAGGTAGTTGTCGAGCAGGCGGCCGATCAAAAACTCGATCGAGAAGTAGTACACGCGCTTTTTGCCCTCGGCGGTGACGCGGGCGTCACTCTTGGTGGCAACGGTGCGCGCCTTCTCGGCCACGAGCTTGGCCAGGGCGTTAAAGCGATCGAGGTCGCTGGCGGCCTCGACGCTCTTGCCGCTGATGCTCATGACGGCATCGCGATAGAGCTCGGTAAACTCCTGCTTGTTGTCGAAGATCTTATTCATACGTTCCTTTCCCCCGGGGATGTTTCTCCCGGAACGGTTATGACATGTATCCTACGCCCCCGCGGGGCGGGTAATTGCAGTGGTAACGCCTTTGTTACGCTTTCTTGGCAGGAGCCTTAACAGCAGCTGCCTTGGCTTTGGGAGCAGCTTTTTTGGTGGCTGCCTTTTTGGCCGTGGTGGACTTGGCCGAAACCTTGGCGGCAGACTTGGCAGCCTTCGCCTTAGTCGGAGCCTTCTTAGCAGCCGCAGGCTTGGGCTTCACCGAAGACGCACGCTTGCGCGTCGCCTTCTTGCGCTCCTCAACCACCGGCGGCTTATAGCTGCTGGGACCGCGGCGCTTAAGCACCACGCCTGCCAGGCCGGGCACCTTAATCTCAATGGAGTCCATCTGCCCGTTCCAGGGGTAGGGCTCGCTCGAGCAGGTGTAGGGCTCCTCACCGGCATAGCCGCTGCCGCCAAACTCAGGACGGTCGGAGTCAAAGATGACCTCCCAGTCGCCCTCGCGCGGCACGCCCACGCGGAAGCTCTCGTAGCTCGCCGGGTCAAAGTTGATCAGGATCACCAGGTCGTCATCGACGTCCTCGCCCTGGCGCACAAAGCTCACGATGGACTGTTTAGAGTTGTCCGCGTCAATCCAGGTAAAGCCGTCGTCGGTGTAGCCGCGCTCGTACAGGGCGGGTTCGGCGGTGTACAGGTGATTGAGCGCCTTGATAAACGCCTGATGGTGCGCATGGGTCTCATACTCCTCGGTCAGGAACCACTGGATGGACTCGTAGTAGCGCCACTCAATAAACTGGCCGATCTCGTTGCCCATAAAGTTGAGCTTGGCACCGGGATGCGTCATCTGGTAGAAGGCCAGCGTGCGCAGGCCGGCAAACTGGCGCCACCAGTCGCCCGGCATGCGGCCGATCAGCGAGCACTTGCCGTGCACGACCTCGTCGTGGCTCAGTGGGCAAATAAAGTTCTCGGTAAAGGCGTACATGATGGAGAACGTGAGCAGCCCGTGGTTGCCGGGGCGCCACGGAAAATCGGTCTGCATGTAGTGCAGGGTGTCGTTCATCCAGCCCATGTCCCACTTGTAGTGGAAGCCCAGGCCGCCGTCCTGCGGCGGATAGGTTACGAGCGGCCACGCGGTAGACTCCTCGGCCATCATCATCACGTCGGGGTAGTGTGCCTCCACGGCGCAGTTTACCTGGCGGATAAACGCGCTGGCGTCCAGGTCCTCCTCGGTACCGTATTTGTTGAACTTCTTTTGGCCCGGATCGTCGATGCCAAAGTTGAGGTATAGCATGCTGGACACGCCGTCCATGCGAATGCCGTCCACGTGGAAGTTCTCGAGCCAGTACAGCACGTTAGAGACCAGGAAGGAACGGACCTCGCCACGGGCGAAGTCAAACTTGTGCGTGCCCCAGTTAGGGTGAATCTCGTGCTCAAACAGCATGTGGCCGTTAAAGGTGGCAAGGCCGTGGGCGTCGGCGCAAAAACCGCCGGGCACCCAGTCCATGATTACGCCAATGCCCGCCTCGTGGCATGCATCGATAAAGTGCATGAGCTGCTGCGGGTTGCCGTAGCGCGACGTGGCGGCGTAGTAACCGGTCGTCTGGTAGCCCCAGGAGCCATCGAAGGGATGCTCCATAAGCGGCATGACCTCGATATGCGTGTAGCCCATGTCGCGCACGTAGTCCACAAGCTCTACCGACAGTTCGTCGTAGGTGTAGAACTCGCCGCGCTGCGCGGGGAAGGGGTCCATGGGACCGGGGTAGTTGCCAAACTCGTCCGGCTCGCCCTGCGGCGCGTCGCCGTGGCGCATCCACGAGCCAATATGCACCTCGTAGATGTTGAGCGGCTGCGACATGTGGTTGTGGCCGGCGCGGCGCTTGAGCCACGCGGCGTCGTTCCACTTGTAGCCATCGAGGGTCCACAGCACGCTGGCGGTACCCGGAGGGCACTCGGCCTTAAAGGCATACGGATCGGCCTTGTAGAGCTTCTCGCCCTCGTTGGTCTCGATGAGATATTTATAGAGCTGGCCCTGCTCGGCGCCAGGAATAAAGCCTTCCCAGATAGCGCTCGAATGCACGGGCACCAGCGGGTTGGCTTCCTCATCCCAGTCGTTAAATTCGCCAATGACGTGGACGCTCTTTACGTCGGGCGCCCAAACGCAAAAACGCCAGCCGCGCGTACGGTTCTGCGTGTCGGGGTGCGCGCCCATCTTTTCCCAGCTGCGCTCCCACATGCCAATGCCAAACAGGTAGACATCGTCCTTGCTGAGCTCCGGCGCGTGCGGGGCGGCTTTACGGGTAGCGGGCTTTTTGGTTGCTGGCTTTAGCTTTGTATCGCTCACGTTTGATCCCATCATGACGCGGCAGCGTGTTGCCTTGGTGACTAGATGCGAAAGGTCCAAGGCTGCACGAATCGAAGGGACGGCGATAGTTCTATGATTCGTTCCACCTCGCGTGCTCGGTGGAACTTTCGGCACGAAATACGATAACACCTGTTCGTTACTTTTATGGAGAAAAGTGGATTTGCGGCGGTGTTTAATCGGCGAGCGCCATGTTTAGACCACTGGCAGAATTGCGATGGTAAAACTCTTGACAGTTTTACCAATTAGGGTTTCAAGATTGTTAGTTTGACGTTTGGTAAAACGTTTTTAGCAGGTTGTTTACCATTTGACATCGAAAGGTTCGTTTATGTCCCAGACCGCCGCCCACAATGTCGCTTTTATTTTCGATTGCGACGGCACGCTGGTAAATAGCACCCCCGTTTGGGCCTATGCCCAGCCCGAGTTATTGCACCGCCACGGTGTTGATGTGACGGTCGACGATTTTGCCCAGTTTGAACATTTGTCGCTTGAGGACGAGTGCCAGGCCTACCACGACACGTGGGGCATTGGCGCGAATGGCGAGGAGCTCTACCGTGAGCTGAGCGATATTCTGATCGATGGCTACTCCAAGGTGCCGCCGCGCGAGGGGCTCCTGGTGTTTTTGGAGCAGGCGAAGGCGGCGGGCATTGCCATGTGCGTGGCTACGTCCACGCCGGCCGAGCTGGTGCAGTCCGCGCTCGCTGGTGCCGGGCTCGATGCCTACATGGAGTTTGTTACCACGACGGGCGAGGCGGGACGCTCCAAGCAGTTCCCCGACGTATACGAGCTGGCGCTGCGCCGTCTGGAGGAGCGTCATGGGCATAAGTTTGAGCGCGCCTGGGTGTTTGAGGACGCGGTCTTTGGCCTTAAGAGCTCTGGGACCGCCGGCTTTAAGCGTGTAGGTATTTATGACTCGCACGGCCGCATGAAGCGCGACGACGTGCGCGCCAACTGCGATATCTTTATCGATAGCTACGAGGACCTGGACTTGGTCCGCGTTCTTGAGTTTGAGGGTTAGGCGAGGGCCGTGGCTTGCAAGGTATTAGTGGTATGCGGCTCGCCCGTGGTGGCGAGCGCGAATTTGTTGCGTCGGCTAGCGGGGGAGTGCGACCACGTTGTCGCCGTGGACCGCGGGCTCGACGCGGTGCTGGGCGCGGGACTAGGTTGCGACGTATATGTTGGTGACGCTGATACGGTGAGCGATGCGGGTCGCGCGCTGGTTGATGCCGCCGTAGCCTTTGAGGTGGAGCGCCACGACCCCTACAAGGACTATACCGATCTGGCGCTGGCGCTCGATTCGGTCCGTCGCCGCTGGCCGGGTGCCGAAGTGGTTGCGACCTGCGCTACCGGCGGCCGTCCCGACATGGCCTTGTCCGTGCTGGGGCTGCTCGCAGGCTACGAGGATGCTCCCATCTGGATTGGCGAGGACAAGGTGGTCGCTCGCATCCTTCACGCAGGCGAGTCGTGGACCATCGAAGGCGCCGAAGGCAAGACGTTCTCCATCATCGCATTAGCCCCCAACACCGAGGTAAGCGAACATGGCCTAGAGTGGGAGCTAGATCATAGCCCCCTGGGCCTGCTGGCCGACACGGGCATTAGCAACATAGTCCGATCCACTGCAGAGGTCGAAGTCCATACCGGCACTGCAGTAGCGTATTTGCTGCATCAGGGTTTTATCGGGACGGTTGGCGAGCAGGAAAACCCGTAAGTGCGAGAACCAACCCAAAAAACTTCTTGCACAACTAAGAATCTTCCCCTATAGTATCTCCTCGTCACGGGGGCGTAGCTCAGCTGGGAGAGCGCTTGACTGGCAGTCAAGAGGTCAGGGGTTCGATCCCCCTCGTCTCCACCACCGTGAATGTAAAGTCTCCGGGAATCAGGAGGCTTTTTTCATATGCAATCACCGCGCAAATCAAAGCGACGCCACACCAACACCCACACCCAAAAAAAGTTGCGCAATTTATTTCCCACTTCTGTACATAGTTTGTTAACCCAACATAATTCCATTTTGCATTTCATGCCGTCAGCGTTGCAGCTCGGGCGGTGTATGCCAACAGCTACACCCGCATAAACCTGCGTTAATGTGAACAAGTTTGTAAAATTACCCCCTTAAGCACTGCAAATGGACGATATGTTGTCGCGTGCGGCCTAAATCGGTTTCTAGTCGCCTTGTGCTAGGATATCTAACGTTACATGGGTTCAACTGTGCCCACGGCTCCAGCAAGCCGCAAAGCGCAGGGTCGATCAGCATCCGGCCGTAACGGCGGTGCCAGAAAAACCACGAGCTCCAATAGCGTCTTCATGCGTATCGCATCGAATGTATCTGTTCTTGTCTATGTGCAGGCTGTTCTTTCGAATCGATATTTCATGACAAAACGCAGCAGTCCTACAGCTTACAGCTGTTTGCGTGCGGTCCAGTTTTGTACCCGCTTTACTGGGTCTCACGCAGCCAGCTGGAGTCGTGGTCATTTTAGCGATACACGTCCGCGTCTCTAGCCACTGCACTTTTACATACCGTTCACGGTGGGGCAGAGCCACGTGCTTGTCTAACTGGGCTCAGGGTTTGAATATGGAGCGCCTTCGCGCACAAGCGCCCTGGCGAAGCCATACCCAAACCCCGTGAGCCACACGTAAGACAGCAAGGGGGTGGTGCTCGTGTGGTATGTGATCCAGGTCATTAACGGTCGCGAAGACGTTATGCGCGAGCGCATCGAGCGCATGGTGCCGGCTGACGCCATGCAGGAGCTCTTTTATCCCCAATATCAAACCGAGATCAAGGTACAAGGCGAATGGGTCAGCACGACCAAGCCGCTCTTTCCCGGTTATCTCATTTGCGATACGGCAGATCCTCGCACCGTGCAACAGTATCTGCTGCGCATGGACGACTTTGCCCGGGTGCTTTCCCAGGACGGTCAGTTTGTGCCGCTGGCAAAAGAAGAGACTCAGCTTATTGGTGGCTTTACCAATAGGGGAGACCGCGTGGTGCCCATGAGTGAGGCTCTAAAGGATGGGGACCAGGTCGTAGTAACGGAAGGTCCGCTGCTGGGCCACGAGGGCCTTATCAAAACCATTAATAGACGCAAGAGCACTGCCTTTTTGGAGCTCAACCTGTGCGGCCGACGTGTAACCACCCGCGTTGGCCTCGCGGTGCTTTCAAACGAGCAGCGCGTCATGCGCAATCACAGAAGATCGATCGCCTAGCTGCAAGCTCGCAAGCGGACGAACGAAGGCAAAAAGTATCGGGGGGGCTCTTGGAGCCTACGATAATGACCGTGGAGCAGGGTGCGCGAGAGGCGTGCACAGCCGCCACGGCGAATTCCGTCCCTGCCGCAGCGGGTGCTACGGGGGATTACCTTACAAACGAAGAAGCCACCGAAATGCTGCGCGGTGCCAACTCCGGGGTTATGCCCGAGCTTGGGCACAGGTTCTACCGCGTTATTAAGCGTACGGTGGACATTGTCGCCGCAGGCGGAGCCTTGGTGTTGCTCTTTATTCCCGGGTTAATTCTGAGCGTGGTCATTTGCATAAAGAGCCCGGGCGCAAGCCCCCTATATTCGCAGTGGCGCGTGGGCCGCGTGCACAAAGACGGCACGTTCTACCTGTTTAAGATCTACAAGTTCCGCAGCATGGTGCCCAATGCAGACCAAATGCTCAAGGACTTGCAGGCTCAAAACGAGGCCACCGGCCCCATGTTTAAAATGAAGCACGACCCGCGCATTATTCCCGGCGTGGGTAACTTCATTCGCAAGCACAGCATCGACGAGCTGCCCCAGCTCATCAACGTGTTTTTGGGCCAAATGAACCTCATTGGCCCGCGTCCCGGCCTGCCGCGCGAGGTTGCCCTGTACAGCGAACACGACATGAAGCGCCTTGCCGTAAAGCCTGGCTGCAGCGGTCCTTGGCAAGTAATGGGCCGCAGCTACCTGGGCTTCAAAGAAATGGTTGAGCTGGATCTTCGCTATATAGAGAATCGCAGCCTGCGCCAGGACCTGCGGTTGATATTCGGCACGCTGAAGACGATGTTCTCTGGGGAAGGTGCCGTGTAGCATGCGCATCGCCATGATAGGCCAAAAGAGAACGGGTTCGCGCGAGGGCGGCGTAGAAGTGGTGGTAGGCGAGCTTGCTCGCCGTATGGCAGACCTTGGTCACCAAGTAACCTGCTACGACCGTATGGGCGAAGGAGCTCCTTCCGAGCCCTACGAGAAGGATGGCTACCGCATCGTTCCCGTAAAGGCTCTGGACATCAAGGGGCTCTCTGCGCTCACGAGCAGCTTTGCCGCAACAAGGGCCGCCATCAAAGACGGGGCAGACGTAATTCACTATCACGCAGAGGGGCCGTGTGTCCCCCTTCGTTTTGCGCGTTCCGCGGACATCAGGACCGTGGCAACGATCCACGGCCTGGACTGGCAGCGTGCAAAATGGGGCGGCTTGGCTTCCAAGTACATCAAGTTCGGCGAGGCGACGGCGGCCAAGTGCGCGGATGCGCTCATCGTGCTTTCCCGGGGCAATCAGGAGTACTTCAAGGAGGCTTACGGCCGCGAGGCTACGCTCATTCCCAACGGCATCACTCCCGAGGCGGATCTTCCCGCGAAGGAGATCTCCGAGCGCTTGGGGCTCACCCAGGGCTCCTATGTCCTCTACCTCGGTCGCATTGTGCCCGAGAAGCGACCGGAACTGTTGGTGGAGGCGTACAAGCAGGTAAAGACGGATAAGCGCCTGGTTATCGCGGGCGACTCCTCCGATACGGACGACTACGCCGTGGCGCTCAAAGAGGCTGCCGCGTCCGACCCCCGCGCGCTCTTTACCGGCCACGTTGAGGGCAACCTGCTCTCCGAGCTGTACTCCAACGCGTATTGCTACGCGCTCCCCTCCGACGTTGAGGGCCTGCCCATGAGCTTGCTGGAGGCCATGTCTCACGGTGCGGCATGCGTTACCTCGGATATTCCCGAGTGCGCGGATGTTCTGCAGGGTTGCGGGCTCACGTTCCCACACGGAGACGCGGGGGCGCTGCGCGACGTGCTTGAAGGCCTGATAGCGGATTCTGCCCAAGCGGAGAGGCTGGGCGCCATGGCACGTGACCGCGCGATTAATGGCTATGACTGGAACAGCGTCGTCCAAAGGACGCTTGCTTTGTATGAGGGTGTTGCGTAATGAAGATCCTTCTTGTAAATAAGTTTCATTGGCGCAAGGGTGGAAGCGAGACGTACTACTTTGCTCTTGCCGATGGTCTTCGCGCTCTTGGGCATGAAGTTGCCTTCTTCAGCATGGAGGATGAGCGTAATGAGCCGACTGAGTGGTCGCGTTACTTTGTAACGAATCGCGACTATAACGGACCGAGCTCTATTGTCGATAAGGCGAAGGCCGCGCAGGCACTTGTGTATTCCAAAGAGGCGCGCGAGAAGTTCGATGCGCTGTGCCGTGAATTCCAGCCCGATGTAATCCATCTCAATCTCACTCATAGGCAGATTACGTTTTCCATCTTGGACGCTCCTTGGCTAAAGCAGCATCCAACGCCGGTTGTGTATACCTCGCACGACTTGATTCTTGCTTGCCCGAGCTATCTTATGCTTGATTCCGAGGGCAACGTTTGCGATTCGTGTCTCGGGGGTCATTTTGGCAATTGCCTTAAGAAGAAGTGCGTAAAGGGTTCGATCGCAAAAAGCGCGTTAGCGGTGGCTGAGGCGGAGTGGCTTAAACGGCACAAAACCTATTCACGTCTCGATCGCATCATCTGCCCGAGTGAGTTCATGCGGAACAAGTTTATTGAAGCGGGGCTTCCCGAGCGTCAGCTTGTCCTCATGCGGAATTTCCTGAATCCCGATTCGATGTCACGGGAAGTTGCCAACCAAAATAATGAAGATCCCTACATGCTGTATCTGGGACGCATTTCTCGCGAGAAAGGCGTGTTAACGCTCGTGCATGCTTTTGAGAAGGCGGCACCGGTGATCCCTGATTGGCGTCTTGTTATTGCAGGCGATGGCCCTGAATGTGATGCTGTGAAGGTCAAAGTTTCCGCAATGCCAAACGAAATAAGCTCGAGGATTGAGCTGGTTGGATATAAAACCGGTGACGCCCTGCGCGGACTTGTGAATCGAGCCACTCTGGCGGCTGCGCCGTCAGAGTGGCTCGAGAACGCGCCATATGCGGTTCTCGAGGCACTCGCCGCGGGCAAGCCCGTTATCGGTACGAACATGGGCGGAATACCCGAGCTGGTACGTGAGGGTGAAACGGGCTTCCTGGCTGAAGCCCACGATGAGGCAGGACTCGCAGATGCAATCCGTAGGGGTGCGGCGGTGGCCGCCGATTCTGCGGCTTACGCCGCGATGAGCGCGCATTGCCGTTCATTCGTGGCAGAGAACTGTAATCAAGAGAAATACATCCGGAATCTCGTCTCCCTGTATCAAGAACTAATTGACCGGAAGGTGGTGGCCTAACCCATGGCCGAGAAGAAACTCAACGGAACCGTAATCGTAACGTACCGCTGCAACGCGCGCTGCACCATGTGCAACCGCTACAAGGCTCCCAGCCGTCCGGAGGAGGAGCTCTCCCTCGACGTGATCAAGAAGCTCCCGCGCATGTACTTCACCAACATCACCGGTGGCGAGCCCTTCATCAGGACCGACCTTGCGGATATCGTGCGCGAGCTGTACAAGAAGTCCGACCGCATCGTCATCTCCACCAACGGCTTCTTCACCGACCGCATCATCGCCCTTGCCGAGGAATTCCCCCAGGTGGGAATCCGCATCTCCATCGAGGGTCTGCAGCAGACCAACGATGAGATCCGCGGTCTCCAGAACGGCTTCAACCGCGGCTACGAGACGCTCAAGAAGCTCGTGGAAATGAAGCACCCGGACGTGGGCTTTGGCATGACGGTGCAGGATCGCAACGCTGCGGACTTGGTGCCGCTGTACAAGCTTTCCGACGAGCTCGGCATGGAGTTCGCCACCGCCAGCCTGCACAACAGCTTCTACTTTGTCGAGGCGAAGAACATCATCAAGGACCGTCCCATGGTGGCCCAGAACTTCGAGGACCTGGTAAACGAGCTCCTCAAGTCCAACGAGCCCAAGAAGTGGTTCCGCGCGTACTTCAACATGGGCCTCATCAACTACATCTATGGGCAGAAGCGCCTGCTCCCGTGCGATATGGCGTTCGACACGTTCTTCATCGACCCCTACGGCGACGTCATGCCCTGCAACGGCACCAAGGAGAAGCTCGTTATGGGCAACCTTAACGACGAGTCTTGGGATGAGCTGTGGGAGAGCGCCCAGGCCGAGAAAGTGCGCGGCTGCGTGCGCCACTGCGACCGCAACTGCTGGATGATCGGCTCCGTGTCTCCTGCCATGCACAAGTACATCTGGAAACCCGCGTCGTGGGTGCTGGCGCACAAGCTCAAGCCCGGCAAGAAGTTCGACATGCACGAGCTCCCCATCGTGCGCGACTACGAGTCGGGCAAGGTGACGAAGGAGGAGCTGGACGCTCTTTCCACCTGCGACATGCACGCCGCGATCAACGACGGCCTTTCCGACGCAAGCCGAGCCGACGCGCACGTGTACGAGACTGAGGAGGCGCTGTAGTGCAGCCGGGTGGAAAAATCGAATGCAAAAATTCAGAAATAGCGGTTGCTCGATATCAATCGGAGGAAACACGTGAAAGTATCCTGCATAACCAGGCACGCAATCTCTAATTATGGCTCCCTGCTCCAGGCATATGCGACACAACGAGCGGTAGAGAGCTTGGGGCATGAGTTCGAGATTATGGACTATGTACCTGCTTGTGAGGACGTATCCCAGCAGGTGAGGACGCTTCTTTCGACAAAGCCGTCCTGGAACGGGAACCCGTTGAAGAAGTCTGTCTACAGACTTCTGATGGAGCCTGAGACAAGGGTGGCGGGCAAGCGGTTTGCGCGTGAGCGTTCCCAGCTGCTTAAGATGAGCCCTCACTATGCATCCCTGGAGGAGCTGAAGGCTAATCCGCCCAAGGCCGATGTCTATATGACTGGAAGCGATCAGGTGTGGGGTCCCATCAGCTCGGGCGCATACGACCTGTCATACGCGCTTGAGTTTGCTCCCGAGGGCGCAAGGCGCATCTCATATGCGGCAAGCTTTGGTAAGAAGAATATCCCGGATAGCGTGCGCCCCAGGTTTCTCGAGGACCTTCGAGCATATGAGGCCGTGTTCGTACGCGAGGATGCCGCGCGCGAGCAGCTTGCCTCGTGGGGCATAGAGGCCGGACAGGTTGTCGATCCCACGCTGCTGCTTGATGGCGAAGCGTGGAGAAGGATGGCGGCACCTGCCCCGAAGGGCGAATACATCCTCGTCTACCAGATTCACAGCGACCCGACGGTGGGGCAGTACGCCGTGAAGGTTGCCAAAAAGCTTGGCTTGCCCCTGATACGGATCTCCGCAAGCCTGCACCAGGCCTCACGCGAGGGCAAGTTCAAGTGGCTGCCGACGCTTGCTGAGTTTCTCTCGTATGTCGACAACGCAGCATGCCTAGTCACGGACTCGTTCCACGGTACGGCTTTTGCCATAAATCTCAATACGCCGCTGGTAGAAGTGCTGCCCAAGAACGGAACCTCGAGCAGGAACGTGAGTATTCTGCGACTCACGGACCTCACGGACAGAGTGCTTCAGAATCTAGATGATGTCGAGTTAGCATCCAAGCAGATTGACTTTGGTCGGGTCAACGATGTGATGGGTGCGGAGAGGGAGAAGTCCCTAGCGCAGCTCAAGAGCATGATTGAGGAGTAGGGCATTGTCAAACGTTGGCACTAGGACGGTATGCAAGAAGGATATGTGCGCTGGCTGTATGGCCTGCGTCGATTCATGCCGACATGGAGCGATTGCCATTGAGGATACGATTGAGGCGTATAACGCCCGTATTGATCCTACAAGGTGCGTGGGATGTGGACTGTGCGAGAAAACGTGTCCCCAGATGGTATCCCCATCTTCGTTGCGTCCTCTCGAGTGGCTACAGGGGTGGGCGAAAGATACATCGCTCAGAATGTCATCTTCGTCCGGGGGTCTGGCTACGGCCATCTCGGAGGCGTTTGTGGCGTCAAATGGATTAGTGTGTTCATGTGCACAGGAGGGCGGTGAGTTCCGGTTCCACCTCACTTCTGATGCGGATTACTTGAGGAGGGCCCAAGGCTCCAAATACGTCAAAAGCAATCCGCTTGGTGCGTACCGCGAGGTTAGGGAGGCCCTGCAAGGTGGTCAAAGGGTTCTCTTTATCGGTCTTCCTTGTCAGGTTGCTGCGATGCGTAACTTCGTTGGAAGCCGTTTAGCCGATTCCCTTTACACCATCGACCTTATCTGTCATGGTTCACCGTCCCCCAAGGTCCTGAGCCGATTCTTGGAAGAGACAGGTAACAACCTGTCTAATGAGCTGATACTGGACTTTCGAAAGAAAGTCCAGTTTCAGCTCCGCTATCGCGGAGCTGAAACTGTGGGTAGGACGGGTGTCCGCGATCGCTACTCGATTGCTTTCCTCTCGGGTTTACCGTATACGGAAGGCTGCTACTCCTGCCGCTACGCCAAGGGTGATCGTGTCTCCGATATTACGCTTGGCGATTCATGGGGTAGCGAGCTTTCTGATGAGGTCGCGAACGGGATATCCCTCGCACTTGTGCAGACAGACAAGGGTCGAGAACTGTTAGAAATGACGGACCTTGAGCTTTTGCCGGTTGATCCTGGTCTAGCTGTGGCCAACAATGAACAGCTTCAACGTCCTTCGACGAAGCCTATAGAAAGAAATACCTTTATGGACGGCTTTCGTAACGGGGTACGGGTTAACCGACTCGTTCTCAGGGCGAGGCCAAAAGACTGCGCCAAGTACTTGGTCAAGGATATACTGCTTGCACTGGGTTTGCTCAGGGGTTAACACATCGAGAGCGTTTGCTTTAGGCATTAATGATAAGGTAATCCATATGTTGAGTAATTCCAAGGTGCCAAAGTGCGTCGTATTAATGGCGTCATACAACGGCATCCCATTTATTTCAGAACAAATTGACAGCATTCTCTCGCAGGCTGAAGTTGACGTACGTCTTTTTGTCCGTGATGACGGGTCATCTGATGGTACTCGTGATCTTCTGCAGCGCTATGCAGATGAGGGCAGTCTGACTTTGTTAACAGGAGAAAACCTAGGACCTGCTTTAGGGTTTTTGACGTTGTTGCGGAATGCTCCCGAAGCTGATTACTATGCGTTTTCCGACCAAGATGATATTTGGGATAGCGATAAACTGATAACTGCGATTAAACAGCTTAAGAAGCAGGAGAATTTGGCTCTTTATCATTGCAATTCAAGACTTGTAGATTCAGCTGGTAATGAGATGGGCCGGTTAACCTATGGGCAACAAAGGTGCATATCTTATCGAGATAACGACCCTCTCAACCAGCTTTGCATTGGGTCACCTATGGGATGTACGCAAGTATTTGATAGGCGTATTTGGGAAGTTGTTTGCTTGCATGAGCTGCCCCATCCCGTCATCATGCATGATAAGCTGATAGCTAATCTATGCGTGCTGCTGGGTTATCGGATTGTTTTCGATGCTTCTCCTCATATGGGATATCGCCAGCATGGTCGTAATGTGGTCGGTGTGAGTACTGATTTACCATCTAAAGTGATTGAGAAAATCAATAGTTTTTGTCATCCGCGAGAGATTACTCTTGCAAAGCAAGTTACTGGACTTCTTTCAACTTATTCCGACTGCATTCTTCCTCCAGAGCGTGCTCTTGGAGAGTTGGTATCGAAAATGGACGCTTCTTTCATGGCTAGGTGCAGGGTTTCTTTCTCTTCGAGGCTGAATTTCGGCAGTCTACAAGAGGGCCTTTTCAATAGATCTCTCCTCTTGTTTGGGAAGCGATGATATGAGTAAAAGCATCCCCAAACCGCACAATAGTGGGTACGTCCTAGCGCTTGCCTTTTGCGACTATCTCAAGGACAAGACCGGCACCCCAAAGGCTATTATGGCGAGTCAGCAGGCCATGGCGTCGCACGGCATAAGTTACGTCTATCTCCACTCGGTTAAGAAGACCCTGTTCAGGGACGACCAGATGCTATTTTGCGAATTCGGGGTTACGGTCGACGGGGTGGAGGCTGGTGTTTTCAGTATTGCCCAGGTGTGCGAGGCCCTTTGCAGCTGGCAAAAAAGCGGCTTCAGCCTTCTTGAGCTTCATATCCACCACCTTCTGTACGTGAGCCTTGAGAAAGTCTCCGAACTGCTAAAAGTTACAGGCAAAACACCGGTCAGGGCCTTTCTCCACGACTATTACCTGTGTTGTACAAGCTATAACCTCCAAAATAGGAGCGGCTTTTGTGACAGCTCAAGGCTCGGCGACGCTCCCTGCGAGAAATGCCCCCACTTCAGTAACAGCCTTCGTGTGGAGTCGAAGATCCAAGGGCTGTTTGACTCCATCAAAAATCTCCGTTTTGTTGCACCTTCGACCTATACGAAGAATCGGTTTCTCTCATTCAGGCCCCAATACGAGGGCCTTGTTGATGTAATACCGCACCAAAAGCTGCTTGGAGAGTATCTGGGCAACAGACGTCCTCTGAACGCAGGGGAGCGCATCAGGGTTGCCTTTCTGGGGATGCCGAGGAAGACAAAGGGCTGGGAGACCTGGCTTCGCCTCGTATCTGCGGTCGATGAACAAGAGTACGAGTTCTTCGTCTTCAACAGCTCGAACGATATGTATCCAGGGATGAACAAGCGGTTTGTCGAATTTGATGAGAAGCACCCAAATGCCATGACCGACTCTCTCAGGGAGTGCGAGATTGCCATCGTTGTCATGTGGCCATCTTGTCCAGAGACCTATAGCTACACCTGTATGGAATCTTACTCCGCAAACGCTTATACGATTTCGAGTGCATGTGCAGGCAATGTCGCCGACTTTGTCGTTGAGCATGGGTCCGGTTTGGTGCTGAATAACGAGGAGGAGCTAATCGGGCTGTTTAGGGATAAGAGCCGGCTTATCAGGGAGGTCAATCGTTTCAGGAGCGGAAAGCCTGGTCCGCTCGATCTTGTCGATTCAGATGAGATCGTAGACCTGCTTCCATGCTCCTCGGTAGGTCTCAACACGGGAGTTCACATGCACACGAGGCTGATTGAACGTGTGCTGCTGGAGGTACTCAATGCAAGATCATAGGCATGCGAGGCTCGTTATAAATAAAGCGGAGGAGCGGGCTGGTCGAAGAGGTCGTTGGTATCTCCCTAATAAGCAAGGCGTTCTAACCGTTTGCATGGGTGACCTGGCGGATGCGACGATCGTTATAGGTATCTTGGCGCAGGTTTTCTTCCTTGAGTACTATGGTCTGGGGCGATACCTCAACTGGGTAATTACCGGCATGATTTGCGTGAGGGCGCTCTTCTCCGGATGGAAATATAGCGGTAGAGCGCTACTACTTGGGCTGATTACCGTTGCAGGGTGGCTGTCTGGTGCCCTCTTGGGTGGCAATATGGAAACGTTTAGGGCGAATATTTTGCTGCTCCTCTACCCGTTTGTCTATACGCTTTACTTCTTTCTTTTGGTCACTAACAAGAGGGATTTTCTTCTTGGACTCTTTGATGCAGGTTTTCCGGTCTTCAACGCCATATTGCTTCTCAATATGGCGATCATGTTTATCCAGTACTCTACCCATGGGATGATCGCTGCGACAACGAACGACATCAGTTACTTCGAGGACAATATCTCCGGCCTGTTCTCTTATGCGTCCGTCCATGCGGTGGCCCTTTACACTTCATTCGTCGTGCTCTACAACTTCGTCTGGATTAGGAGGCTTCGGGGTCCTCTCTGGCCATCCCTTGCCATCGCTTACAACGTCTGCCTTATCGTCCTGTCCTTCTATCTTGCGACACTCAACGATAATAAGGCGCTCTTCATAATCCTTCCTCTCGTTTTAGTGATGTTCTGGCTTATTTCAGTCATGAGAGGAGAAGCGGATGTTTCGGGTCCCTTCTTTTGGCTTGTCGCCTTGTATTTTATCCTGACAATTGCATACGCCTTGGTGCCTGCGTTCCAGATCCTCGTGGATACGCAAGTGTTTGGTCTGTTCGATATGGTTGGCAGTTCAGCTTCCGTCGGTACTGCTGCCGACGGCAGTAACGAGAGGATTGCTATCATCGGCTTCGCTCTCTTGAGACCGGCTACATGGAGTCTCGGAGAGGGTCTTGGAGCCTCAAGCTTCTACGCGTCCGGGTTCATGTCGTTTAACCACTTTGGTCAAGCGGATATGGGGTCTTTCTTGATTCTCATGGGGGTTTGGGAGACGGCAGCGTATGTAGCGTTTTTCCACTCCGTGGTTAGTGAGTTTATGGAGCAGGAAAAAGGATCTAATGGCCGGATTGTTCGTTTGCTCCTTTTGCTAACAATTCTTATTACCTTTCTGTATACGCAGTGCTTTACAAGGGTGAACTGCTGCTTGTGCCTACTGCTGCTCTGTGGAGCGCTGGCTTGGTCGTGGAATTCCTCGGCTGCAGACTATTTGATTATTGATAGAGACGAAGAACAGGTTTGAACATGAAAATAGGCATTTCCACATTTACGCATGGGGACAACTATGGGCAGAGGCTCCAGAACCTTGCTGTCCAAGAAACTCTCAAACTCTCGGGTGCAGATGTCCTTACGTTCAGACAGAAGGACTCGAGATCTGCCAAATACAAGCTCAAGTCTTTGGCTTCGCTCATTCCAAAGGGGCTTGCCGTTGCCCACATCCAGAGGCATCGTTCGTTTGAGGATTTCAATTCCCGTAACATTTCCTTTAGCCGGGAGGTTATATCTGATTCCAACCCTCCACGTGACATTAAATCCTATGACTTTTTCGTTGCTGGGAGCGACCAAGTTTGGTCTCCGTATTCCCCTGACGCTAACTCCACTATGTTTCTCACGTTTTCGCCAAGAGAAAAGCGCATTGCTTTTTCGCCAAGCTTGGCAGCTCCGACGATTCCCGAGGAGAAGCGTGAGCTGTTCCACGGCTATTTCGACGGGTTTGATAGGCTGTCCGTTCGTGAGCAGAAGAGCGCCGAGCTTATAAACAGTCTGTACGGCTTAAAGGCCGAGGTGTTGATTGACCCAACACTGATGTTTGACGGCTCCTGGTGGGAAAGGTATGAAAAAGAGCCGCACTGCGGGCTTCCAAATGATTATGTATTGACGTACTTCCTCGGGAGTGCAGCTTACGAAGAGAGGGTTGCCGAAATCTGTGATTCACTTAGCTGCAAGAGGGTCGATTTACTAGGGGATGCGCGCTACTACGCCCTCGGGCCTTCAGAGTTCCTCTATGCCGTCCGTCACGCAAAGCTTGTAGCGACAGATTCATATCACGGATCAATTTTCTCGATCTTGTTCGGGAAGCCGCTGATTTATTGCCCTCGTGAGTCCACTGGTCCAGACATGAGCAGCCGATTCGACACGCTAGCCAGCGAGCTGGGTGTTTCTTTCGTTGAGCGGTCAATTCTTTCCGTATGTAATTCGGAACTGCTCGAGAGTGACTATTCAAAGGCGTATGACAGGTTGGCAGCTCAGAGGAAGATCGTTGTTGAATTCCTCGATAGATGTGGATTGAGCATTCCCTCGGAGGCCGCCCGTGGCTAGCCAGCGTAAGGCGGGCGCCCTCCTCGGCTACGCCAACATCCTCGCAAAGAACCTCGTCAACCTCGTCTACACGCCGATGCTACTGTCCTACGTGGGGCAGGCGGACTACGGCGTCTTCCAGAGCTCGAACTCCTTTGTCTTCTCGCTGACGCTCCTGTCCTTCGGCTTCTCCGAGGCCTACGTGCGCTTCTACACGCAGACGGTGGCGCACGGCGGCGAGCGCGACATCCGGCACCTGAACGGCATGTACCTCACGCTTTACGTCGCCGTCACAGCCGCGGCGGTCGCCCTCGGCATGGGCTTCTCCGCAAACGCCGGCGCGGTGTTCTCGGCCGGGTTCACCGAGGCGCAGGTCTCGCTCGCCCGGGAGCTGCTCGCCATCATGACGCTCAACGTCGCCTCGACGTTGTTCACCGTCGTGTTCAATTCCTACATCACGGCGCACGAGCGCTTCGTCTACCAGCAGACCAGGCAGCTCGTCACCACGCTTGCGACGCCGCTGTGCGCCTGGGCCCTGCTGGCCGCCGGTATGGGGCCCGTGGGCGTTGCCCTAGCACAGCTCGCGGTGAACCTCGTCCTGCTCGCCCTCAACGCGCGCTACGCCATCGTCGTGCTGGGCATGCGCTTCGAGCTCAGGGGTGCCGACTGGGGCGTCATGCGCGGCATCGCCGCCTTCAGTGCCTGGATCTTCGGTAACCAGGTCTGCGAGATGGTCAATCAGAGCGTGCCCAACATCATGCTGGGGGCCATCTCGGGCGCGACTGCGGTATCTCTGTTCGCGGTGGCCGTGAACATCCGCCAGGTCTTCTACTCGCTCTCCACCACGATGTCGAACGTCTTCATTCCGAAGGTCAACCGCATCGTCGCCACCTCGGACGACAACGCCGAGCTCACTCGCCTTATGACGCGCGTGGGCCGCTACCAGATGGTACTGTTTTGCTGGGTGTACGGAGGTTTCGCTATTCTCGGGAAGTTTTTCGTGACGAGGTGGGCGGGCCCGGGCTTCGCCGAGGCCTACTGGCTCGTGCTCGCCATGACGCTACCCGTCATGGTGCCCCTCTGTCAGAACGTCGGCATCGAGATCCAGAGGGCCAAGAACATGCACCACGCCAGGAGTCTCGTCTACCTTGCGATGGCGGTCGGGAACGTTGCCTTCACCGCCGCGGCCGCCCCGGCGCTGGGGCCGTGGGCCCCCGCGATCGCCTATGTCGTCAGCATCGTGCTCGGCAACGGACTGTGGATGAACTGGTACTACCAGAAGCGGGTCGGTCTCGACATGCTCTTTTTCTGGAAGCGGAACCTGCCGGTGCTGCTCGCCTGGGCTGCCGTCACCGTCGCCTGCCTCGCTGGCACGGCGGTCCTGCCCGTCAACGGATGGCCCGCGTTCCTCGAGTGGGGCGCCGTTTACAGCGCGCTTTTCGCCATAGCCCTTTGGCTCGCCGTCCTAACGAAGGACGAACGTATCGCGGTCGTCTCTCGTCTCCCGTTCCTTAGATAGGGTCCATCATGAATGATTCCGAGAAATCCCCGAGGGTCGTCTCGCTTGGCGACCGTTGCTGCGGCTGCGGCGCGTGCGCTGCCCGCTGCCCCAAGTCATGCATCTCCATGGAACCCGATGATTGTGGCTTCCTACACCCCACCGTCGACGCCTCCGGGTGCGTAGGCTGCGGGGCGTGCGACGCCGTATGCCCGGCGCTCAACGCCCCTGGGGAGGACGGGTGCGAGTTCGCCCTCTGGGCGAAGGCTCATGACGTCGGCTTGCTCGATAGATCGTCGTCGGGCGGCGTGTTCGGTCTACTCGCCGGTGACGCTCTCTCGCGCGGCGGTGTTGTGGCGGGCGCCGCGTGGACGGACGGTTGCCGCGAGCTTCGTCACGTGCTCGTGGAGGACAGGCCGGCGCTCGGCGCCGTTATGCGCTCGAAATACGTTCAGAGCGCGGTTGGCCGCGGCGTCTTCGAGGGCGTCCGCGCTGCCCTGCGTGAAGGCAGGCCGGCGCTCTTTGCCGGTACTGCATGCCAGGTGGCTGGCATGCGCTCATACCTGGGGAAACTCGCCGACTCTGACCTCTTCCTCGGCGTCGACGTCATCTGCCACGGTGTTCCGTCTCCAGAGCTCTGGTCGCGCTGGGTCGACTACCGTGGTGAGGCCTTCGGGTCGGACGTCTGCGACGTCAATATGCGGAGTAAGACAACCGGATGGTTGTCTTACTCCGCTATGTACAAGCACATAGCGGAGAAAGACAACACCGGGGACACCGAGTCCCAGATATTCGGCAAAGACTGGTACATGAAAGCGTTTCTGGCCAATGCGAGCCTTCGTTCGTCCTGTCTGGCATGTCCAGCAAAGCGCTCCAGCGGCGCCGATATCACGCTCGGTGATTTCTGGGGGTTCCAGAATACCCATCCCGAGGTCGACAACTCCAAGGGCGTATCTGCCGTCCTATGCAATACCGAGAAGGGCGTGCGGGCATTCGAGGCTATTTCTGGGCTTACTGCAAACGGTCCGGCGACGCTTGATGGGGTAATCGCGGGCAACCCTAGCCTCGTCCATTCTGTCACGCCTTATCCAAAGCGCGACGAGTTCTTGAACGACGTGTCTGCCGGGCTTTCCATCCCAGATCTCATGGACAAGTGGGATTTCCGTCCCACTCTCTGGCAGCGTGTCCGCGGCAAGCTTGGTGGTATTAAACGACGACTAAAGAGACTCGTTGGAAGGAGAGCCTAGATGGCCAAGGATCGCTACCTTCAAGCTCTTCGTGGGCTTGCGATTTCCGCAGTGGTGCTTATCCACTGTCTTCCTCAATGTGCCGCGTCGGTCGCCATTCGCCCATTCCTCAACTTTTCTGTTGCGTTGTTCTTGTTTTTATCCGGTGTTCTTACCGACGAGCGCAAATTTAATGCGGGGGGTGTTCCTATAGTTTTGTCAACTGGGCAATGCTGTTTTCGAGATTGAATCGCGACATGCTAACGCCAGGCCT
>NZ_JAQLFP010000023.1 GCF_028207065.1 Collinsella aerofaciens | reverse complement strand
GCCAGGGCGCCGCTGACCGGTGGACGGCACCGAGCCGTCGCAAGACTTGAAGAAGGGGGAGGCCTCGCGGCCTCCCCTTTTTTTGCGTTTTATAGAGAGCTGTAATACAAGAACTCGCCTTCTTTTAGCTTGTCTTACTGTTTGGCTGTATTTTGAGTCCTTCTTTTGTATTTGCGCGATAATAACTCCCATTGGCGTTAGGGAGGGCTTGATGTTTACCGTATTTGTCTTGGGCAATATTGCTTCGGGTAAGTCTACTGCCTGCCGCTATTTCGAATCTCGTGGCGCTATGCTTATCGATCTGGATGAGCTTGCAAAATCGCTGTATGTACCGGGCTCTGATATCGTCAATGCTCTCGCGGATGAATTCGGTTGGGACATTTTGGATGTGGAAGGCGGCATTCGCCGCAGCATCCTCGCTTCTCGAGCTTTCGCTTCTCCTGATTCGGTCGCACGGCTCAATGGCCTTGTGCATCCCGTTCTCATTGAACAGCTTTCGCTTAGGATTCTCGATCCGGTTTGTTGTACGGTTTCGTCTCCCCGTTACCCCTTTGCGGTGGTCGAGGTTTCTGCCCCGACTGGTTTTGAGGATGCATTTGGCTTGGCTGATGAAATTCTGGTCATCAGCGCCCCTTTGTCAGTTCGTCGCAAGCGTGCTATTCAGCGTGGCATGGAGCCATCTGATTTCGATGCCCGTTCTGCTTGCCAGCCCGATGAGTCTGAGCTGTGCAATCTCGCTACAACGGTGATTGATAATACCGCAGGTGATAATTCGCTCTTTGAGCAGCTTGACTCATGGCTTGCATGCCATGGGTTTATAGACACTGCGAATCAGGAGGATGCCGATGCCTAAGACACGTTTCTTTGCGTGGTATCGCCTTATACCGCTGGCTGCCGTTTTTGCCTTCGGCCTTATTTCGCTCGTCTACTCGTATGCTCCTGCCGCCTTCTTTAAGCCTTTGTATCCAATTGACTACGAGGCGTATGTAAAGCAATCGAGTATTTCGCATAATCTGGATCCGTATCTGGTGTGCGCTGTCATTAAGTCGGAATCGAATTGGGATCCCAAGGCTGAGTCGAATCAGGGTGCTCAGGGATTGATGCAGCTGATGCCCGAGACTGCCCAGGATATGATTGCCAAGGGTCTTGTCGATGGTAGCGAGTATTCCGCCGACAACCTTAACGATCCCGCTACGAACATCGAGTTTGGCTGTGCGTATCTTTCGTATCTTCTAACGTATTTTAACGGGTCGACTGACAGCGCCATTGCCGTCTATAACGCCGGCATGGGCAATGTCGACGGATGGGCGCAGCAGAGCACGTCGCTTCATAATGCAATCACCTTTCCCGAGACGCAGGCGTATCTGATTCGTGTCAATAATGCCTGGGTTCGCTACAAGACCCTCTATCCCGATCGGTTCGTATAGGACTATGCCTGCCGCCTGCGTATACTGCAGATATATGAGTTAGGAGTATCCATGGCGGAATTTGAAGTTGAGCGTGTTGGAGGAGAGCTCAAACGTTTTGGCGTTGAGGGCTCTGAGGTGCCGTTTGAGGTCGTGTCTCCATACGAGCCCGCTGGTTCCCAGCCTAAGGCCATTGAGTCGCTTGTGCAGGGTGTGAGGGACGGAGATCGCTATCAGGTTTTGCTGGGCGTGACTGGTTCGGGCAAGACCTTCACGATGGCTAAGACTATTGAGGCCCTGGGGAAGCCGACGCTGGTCATGGCTCCCAATAAAACGCTCGCCGCTCAGCTTGCGAGCGAGCTCAAAGAGTTCTTTCCCAACAACGCTGTGGTCTACTTTGTCTCGTACTACGACTACTATCAGCCCGAGGCGTATGTGCCGCAAAGCGATACATATATCGAGAAAGACTCCTCGATTAACGAAGAGGTCGAGATGCTGCGCCATCAGGCGACCGCGTCACTGCTCTCTCGACGCGATGTGATCGTTGTCGCATCGGTCTCGTGTATCTATGGCATTGGCTCTCCTGAGGACTATGCGGGTCTGGCTCCAAACGTCGACAAGAAGGTGCCGCTCGAGCGCGATGACTTTATCCATGCACTTATCGACATTCAATATGATCGCAATGACTATGACCTGGCGCGCGGCACGTTCCGCGTGCGCGGCGATGTTGTCGACGTGTATCCGCCTTATGCCGAGCATCCGTTGCGGTTTGAGTTCTTTGGCGACGAGGTCGAGCTGATTGCCGAGATCGATGAGGTCACCGGAGAGATGGTTCGTGAGTACGAGGCCATCCCCGTATGGCCGGCATCGCACTACGTGACCGAGAAGCCGAAGGTCAAGGCAGCTCTGAAATCGATCAGCGAAGAGTGCGAGAAGCGCGTGGCGGAGCTCAAGGCGACCGACAAGTTGCTCGAGGCGCAGCGTCTGCAGCAGCGCACCGATTATGATCTTGAGATGCTCGAGACGATGGGCTTTTGCAACGGCATCGAGAACTACTCGCGTCATCTGGACGGTCGCAAGCCGGGTGAGCCGCCGTTTACCCTGATCGATTACTTTCCCAAGGACATGCTCTGCATCATCGATGAGAGCCATGTGACGGTGCCGCAGATTCGCGGCATGCACGAAGGCGACCGCTCGCGTAAGGTGACGCTGGTGGAACACGGTTTTCGCCTGCCCTCGGCGCTCGATAACCGCCCACTTCGTTTCGATGAGTTTGAGGCGAGGATTCCCCAGTTCATCTATGTTTCGGCCACGCCGGGCGACTATGAGCTGCGGGTGAGCCAAAACGACGTTGAGCAGATTATTCGTCCGACCGGTCTGCTCGACCCCAAGATTGATGTGCGTCCGGTTCGTGGA
This sequence comes from Collinsella aerofaciens, assembly GCF_028207065.1. Classification (GTDB taxonomy): domain Bacteria; phylum Actinomycetota; class Coriobacteriia; order Coriobacteriales; family Coriobacteriaceae; genus Collinsella; species Collinsella aerofaciens_AR. The sequence continues at coordinate 38,943 of NZ_JAQLFP010000023.1, read as the reverse complement.
CAGATTGACGATCTTGAGGACGAGATTCGCGAGCGCGTGGTGCGCAAGGAGCGCGTACTGGTGACCACGCTCACCAAGCGCATGGCCGAGGACCTGACCGACCATCTGCTTGATGCCGGCATTAAGGTCAATTACATGCATTCTGATACGGCGACAATGGACCGTGTCGAGATCCTGCGAACGCTGCGCGAGGGCAAGATCGATGTTCTCGTTGGCATCAACCTGCTTCGCGAGGGCTTGGATCTTCCCGAGGTCTCACTGGTGGCAATTCTCGATGCCGATAAGGAAGGCTTCTTGCGCAACCGCCGTTCGCTGATTCAGACGATTGGCCGCGCGGCCCGTAACGCCGATGGCGAAGTCATCATGTATGCGGACGTTGTGACCGATTCGATGAAAGAGGCCATCGAGGAGACACAGCGCCGTCGCGAGATTCAGATGGCATATAACGAAGAGCATGGCATCGTGCCCAAGACGGTGCGCAAGGCCATCAACGACATCTCAAGTTTTATTGCCGAGGCCGAAAAAACCGTGGGTTCCAAGGGACGCTCGAAGGGCGACTCTCTTGGCCATGGCGCATTCTATACGCCCGATGAGTCGGGCGAGGGCGGCATACCGGAAACGGTGGCGCCCGAGCAGACACTTGCGGAGCAGTTGGAAGAACTGCCGCATGACGAGCTTGTGCGGATTGTCGAAACCATGGAAGAGGATATGCGCAACGCTTCTGCCGCCATGGACTTTGAGGAGGCGGCGCGCCTGCGCGATGCCGTCGTTCAGATTCGGGCGATGCTTGAGGGTGCGTCTGAGGACGAGACGATCGAGCGCTTACGTTCGCAGGCCCGCAAGGGTTCCACGTTCGCATCGGGCAGAAAGCGCCAGGGTGCACGGTTTAAGAAATAGCGAACAGGCCCCGAGTTCCCTGTGGAGCTCGGAGCCTATGTCTTTTGCGCGCTGGAATTCGTGCGTTAGAGGTCTGCGATCAGGGCTTCGGCACAACGGATGCCGTCGGTGGCCGCGCTCATGATGCCGCCGGCATATCCAGCTCCCTCACCACAAGGGTAGAGGCCCGGGGTCGACACGGCATGGCATGTTCGGCCTCGGGCGACGGTGACCGGTGAGCTCGAGCGGGTCTCCACGCCGGTAAGAACGGCGTCGGGGCGGTCGTAGCCGCGTAGCTTTTTCCCGAGTAGGGGAAGTCCCAGGCGGAGCGACTCGACGATATGCTGCGGCAGGGCTTCGTCAATTGCCGTCCAGGTCACACCGAGCGGATAGGTGGGCTTTACCTTTCCGGGCGCCTTGCTGGCACGTCCTGCGAGGAAATCTCCGACGAGCTGTGCCGGTGCGTTCCAGTTGGAACCGCCCAGGCGATAGGCGGCCGCCTCGCAGGCACGCTGGAGCTCGATGCCGGCGAGCGGGTCATCGTTGGGAAGGTCCTCGGGTGTGACGTTAACGAGCAGGGCGGCATTTGCGTTGCGTCCGTCGCGGGCATTGAGACTGGCGCCGTTGACGCACAGGTGGCCCTGCTCGGAAGAGGCGGCGACAACCTGCCCGCCGGGGCACATGCAAAACGAGAACACGCTGCGGCCGTTGGGAAGATGGGCAACAAGTTTGTAGGGGGCCGCCCCGAGCGCTGGATGTCCCGCCGAGGCTCCATATTGGGCTCGGTCGATGTCGCGCTGCGGATGCTCGATGCGAACGCCCATGGCAAAGGTCTTTTGTGCGAGGGCCACGTTGTGGTCCTTAAGGAGCTTAAAAATATCGCGAGCAGAATGCCCGCAGGCGAGGATGAGGTGCTTTGTCTCAATTGGCTCGTAAGCGGCGTCTTGGGACGATTGGACATCAATACCGGTGATGGCGCCAGACGCGTCGATGCGAATGTCGACGAGCTTCGTTCGATAACGGACGACACCTCCGAGCTGCTCGATGCGCTGGGATATAGCGGTGACAACCGTGGGAAGGATGTCGGAGCCAATGTGCGGCTTGGCATCCCACAGAATATCGCGGGGCGCACCCGCCTCGACGAAGGTTTCGAGGATAAGGCGATGGGCGGGATTTTTGGTTCCCGTATTGAGCTTGCCGTCCGAGAAAGTCCCCGCGCCGCCCAGGCCAAACTGGATATTGCTCTCGGGGTCGAGGATGCGCTCCTTTAGAAAGAGGTCGATCGCCTGCGAGCGGCGAAATGCCGGGTCGCCGCGCTCGATGAGCAAGGGCTTAAGACCTGCTTCGGCGAGCGTAAGCGCAGCGAAAAGGCCGGCGCATCCGGCGCCGACAACGACAGGGCGTTCTTGAGGTGCGTCGGAGGCGGGGGAGGGGAATGAAGGCTCATCGTCTTCTATCGCGCGTACGCGCGAGCGGTCACGCTCGGCAACGCTGTCGACCGCTTCTCGCTCGAGGTGGGGACTAGTCAGCTCAACACGAAAGCTCAGGATAAAATGGACGTCTCGTTTTTTGCGAGCGTCGATTGACTTGCGGTGGAGCTCGATGGACTTGATCTCGGAGTCCTTGCAACGTAGGACGCGCTTGGCGACTCGCTTGCCAACAATGAGACAGGCATTTTCATCGCCGGCTTCATCGAGCGACGCGTTGACTTGGGTGATTTCAATCATCGAGGTCTCCTTAGAGGCAAGAAAGAGGCCGTCCGGTATCCCAGACGGCCCGAATGCGTTTTTGATTATAGACTGCGCGGCTACAGGCTGCTTGCAGCGCGAATGCCCGAGATCCAGGCCCACGCAAGGTTAAAGCCTCCGCAATCGGCGTCGATGTCGAGCGCTTCACCGCAGACGTAAAGCGGGGCGTCGACAACGCTGCGCGCGCGCAGGCTGGGTGTTGAGATGCTCTCGACAGATATGCCACCACGCGTGACCTGTGCTGAGCGCTCCTCGGCTGTTCCCTCGACGAGCAACTTAAAGTGTTTGAGGATCGAGACCAGGTGGATGACATCGTTGGAGCCTGGATGGCACTGCTCGAACGCTGTGCAGACGACGCGGGAGAGTTGCGGGGCGAGCATGCCGTCGAGCCAACGGGGATCACGGGGCGAAAAGCCGCCGAGCAGCTCAACACGCCGGTTGAGCATATCGAGCAACTCGTCTTTGGAGAGGTCGGGGAAAACGTCGAGCAGGATCGTATCGCCGTGCTGGATACGACGAGAGAGGTTGAAGACAGCGACGCCCGAGATACCGAAGGTTCGAAACAGCACTTCACCGTCTTCGTGCCAGAGCTCATTATGATTGCGGGCGAGCGTCAAGCGGGCGCGGACGCGCAGGCCATCCAACGTCTTGAGCGCTGCCCGATCGCCAACGACCGTTGCCGATACGGGGCAGAGGACGGGGCGTAGCGAAGTGAGGGGGAAGCGAAACATATCGGCGATACCGGTGGGGTTGCCGCCCGTGGCGATAATTACGGCATGTGCCTGCAGGGCCTCGTTCTTGCGAGGGACATCGGCGAGCGCCTTCCGAAGCGAGCGGAGCTCCGATTTTCGGTCGTCGTGCTTTTTTGCCTTGAGCGCCCGCGCTGGACGGTCTATTTGGAGTGCCCAGCCTTCGGAAGCTTTGCGCGCCGAGGCAACGTTGGCCCCGCAGATTAAGGTGATACCTAGGCGGTCGCAAGCGTTGAGAAGTGCGTCGCGCACCGATTCGGCGCGAAGGGAGCGCGGGTACAGCCGGCCTTCCTCGGAGGTTGTCATGATGCCCAGCGAGGAGAAGAAACCCATAAGCTCTTGTTCGGGCTGGGGGACCATGACGGATTCGACGAATGCGGGGTGGTTATACCGCTGAGGATCAATCGATTCGTTGGAGAGGTTGCAACGGCCGTTACCGGTCGCAAGGAGCTTGAGGCCGCAGGCGACATCGCGCTCAACGATGCAGACGCTTTTGCCGGCGCGTGCGGCCGTAATGGCGGCGGCGAGGCCTGAAGCCCCGCCGCCGATTACCAAGACGTCATAGAGGGCGCTCGCGTTCACTTAGGCCTCGTCGGTCTCGTGCGGGGTAATAGCCTCGACGGCAGAGACTGCCTTGGGCAACATGCCATCGGGCAGCGCGGTCTCGACCTCGCCCTTATCGCAGGCCTCGGCGAGTGCCGGATTAATGGGAAGCTGGCCCAAGATGTCGAGGTTATAGCGCTCTGCGACCTCGGGGAGCTTGCTCTTGCCAAAGACCTCGATCTTCTTGCCGCAGTCGGGGCACTCAATATAGCTCATGTTCTCGACAATGCCCAGAATGGGGACGTTCATCTTCTCGGCCATGTTGACCGCCTTGGCGACGATCATCGAGACCAGATCCTGCGGGCTCGTGACGATGACGATGCCGTCGACCGGCAGCGACTGGAAGACGGTGAGCGCGACGTCGCCTGTTCCCGGAGGCATGTCGACCAGCAGGTAGTCGATGGGGCCCCACGAGGTCTCGCTCCAGAACTGCCTAATGGCGCCTGCGATGACCGGACCGCGCCAAAGGACGGGGTCGGTCTCGTTTTGGAGCAGCAGGTTGGAGCTCATGACCTTGACGCCGTGCTCGGAGATTTCGGGCAGCATAAGGTTGCCAAGGGCATGGACGTGGCGTCCACTCATACCGAACATCTTGGGGATAGAGGGACCGGTGATGTCGGCATCGAGGACGCCGACCTTGTGGCCGTGACGGGCAAGCTCGGTGGCGATGGCACCGGTGACAAATGACTTGCCGACACCGCCCTTGCCGGAAAGCACGGCGATGACGCGCTTGACCTCGGACAGCGTGTTCTCCTCAAATTGCGACGGCGACGTTTGTCCGCCGGCGGCCTGTGCGTGTTCGCAACCCATGTATGACTCCTTTGTATATGCTGGGGCCGGGGCCCCGCGATGTGACACGAGCGTCATTGTACCCTCGTTTGCGAGCGGGAGTCATTTGCGATGCGTTTGGGCCGAGCGTGCTTGCAATACGATGGGCCCAAGCGAATGGGCGGGCTTACTGAACTTTGCTGGCGAACTCGAGGTATTGCATGCGCTGCAGCTTGTCGATCGTCGAGGCGTAGGGGCTGTCTTCCGATTCCAAGTCGTAGCGCAGCCCGTCGGCACCGAGATAGCCGGCGACATTGATGGTGGGCACATCTGACCTTGTCGCAAGCAGGGCCTTTTGGTAATTGGTGAGCGGGGCGCCGATCTTATTAAGGGTAATGGCTGCAATCTCGTTTGCCCCGACGGTGTCGTAGACGTTGAGCTCGGTATTGCCGGCGATCTCATAGTTAGCCCAGACGAGATATGTCGACTGATAGATACGGAAAGCGTGGCTTGCCGTATCTTCCTGAGGGTACAGCTCGTCGTTGAGAGTCGTTGCGGCGCTCGGCTGATGGTCGCCAAAAAAGACAAGAACAACCGGTCTGCCGATGTTGCGGAGCTCGTTGATAAAGTACTCGAGGTCCCGGTCGGATGCGTTGATGCAGGTGAGATAGGTGTTGAGCGCGCTGTTGGCGCCTTCGCTGGCTCCCTCGACCCAATAGTTTGTCAGCTCTTCGGCGGGAACGGTGCCATAGTCGTAGCCGCCGTGATTTTGCATCGTGACGTCAAAGATGAACTGCGGCGCTTCGTCGGTTCTAAGCAGGTCGAGTATCTTGTCGTAGGTGGCGTAGTCGCATACGCCGGCATGGTAATAGGGCGCACCTTCGAAATCGCCGATTGAAAGAAAGTCTCCAAAGCCCAGCTGCTGATAGATTTTATCTCGATGGTAGTTGACGGGGTTTTGCGGGTGCATAGCGGTAGTGGTATACCCAAGCTCTTTAAGGTCCTTTGCCAGGCTGTTTACGCCATTCATCTGATACAGCTGATAGGGGATCTTGCCTAATCCGACAAAGACCGTTGTCGCTCCGGTCAAAAATTCGAATTCGGAGTTCGCCGTTCCGCCACCGGCGACCGAAGCGAGCATGGTGCCGCGAACAAGTGTGTCGGGAAGCGAGTTGTAGAATGCGGGGCCGGAGTACCCGGCCGCCTGGAGCTGCTCAAAGCACGAAAGGTCGCTAAAACTCTCGTTCATGATGGCAACAATCGTCGGCTTGATTTCATTGAACTGGGCAACGGCCGCCGCGCGCTGTTCGCTCGAGCCATATGTGCTGTCGTAGACGGCGGCGAGCTCCTGCTCGATGCTCTGCGCCTTATCGGGCGTATAGTCTTCGGGCTTCTCAATGGGCAACTCGTTGACCATTTCGGTGAACGAAGTGATAAAACCCTGAGACGCATACGTGGTGATGGGCTGCCAACGGTCAAATCCAAAATCCAGCGCCTGCTCCAAGTCGATGTTGGAAAAGCCTGAGAGCCCCACAACGGTCACTAGCAGAAAAGCACAGAGGTTAGCGGCGATAGCGGGGAAGACATGGGTGGGCGTACGGAGCTTTCGCGGTCGGATGAGCGAAAGAAGCCCCAGGGAAATCTCCAGCAGGGCGAGAGAGGTTACGATTCCGGCGGTAAAGGTAAACTCGTATCCCTCGCTCACTTCCATTGCGGTGCCAAGGGCCAAGATATCGCTTGGCAGGATGGCTTCGCCTTTAAACGTTATGACGAAGTGCTCGGCAATGCCAAGGACGCAACAGACGACGGGCACGAGGACCATGACGCCTCCATGACGCTGTCCCAGCAAATAAAGGGAGAGCAGAACCGTCGCGAGCAACCCGACGGAAAACCCGAATGAGTTGGCGGGAATGCGATAGAACGTTTCGTTGCAGGCAATTTCGATTGAAACGAACGAGAGCGCTGAAACAGCGGCGATGACAAGGATGTCGCGGCAAATACAGGCAACCGTTCCCGTCGCAAGGTCGGTTTGGTCGATAAGTCCCGAAACCAAGGGCTCGACAAGAAGCATGACGGCGGCAGCACCGAGCGCCGAATAAGAAAGGACCCATAGGGAGCTGCCCTCATTTACGAGCGATTGATTCGTAATCCATGCAGCTACCACGCCGAGCGGGATGAGGAGCGTCGCGCACCAAAAGACGCGGGCAATGGGTGGCTTTTCGTTGCGTTTGATTGAAAAATACACGCGCACGACGACGGCGGCCACGATAAGGACGGCGATGAATATGGGCAGATTGGCCATGTCGCTCGAAGTGATTTCAAGGGGGATATCTTCGGTCATGGACGTTCCTCTGGTACAGCAAATTAAGTTCAGTATTAGATTACTGTAACCTTTCCACGGCATTTCGAGAAACAAAGCGCCCGATACGCAAAGCTAAAGGTCTGCGAATCTTGTATTACGAACATCTGTGCGCGTCGAGTGCGCTAAACTCATCGGCAGTATGATTCGATGCAATAGGAGGCAAGGAGCTTCCATGTCTGATTCCTCTATCGTTATTCGCGGCGCTCGTGAGCACAACCTCCGTGATATCGATGTTTCCATTCCGCGTGACCAACTCGTGGTCATTACCGGTCTTTCTGGCTCGGGCAAGAGTTCGCTGGCATTCGACACTATCTATGCCGAGGGCCAGCGTCGATACGTCGAGAGCCTTTCGAGTTATGCGCGCCAGTTCTTGGGCCAGATGGACAAACCCGACTTGGATTCAATCGACGGCCTTTCGCCGGCGGTGTCGATCGACCAAAAGACGACATCTAAAAACCCTCGCTCGACGGTTGGCACCGTAACCGAGATTTATGACTATCTGCGTCTGCTGTTCGCCCGTGTGGGCACCCCGCACTGTCCCGAATGCGGCCGCGTCATTGAGCGCCAGACGACCGACCAGGTCGCCGATAAGGTCCTGGCGGCGGGGGAGGGCCGCCGCGCGTTTGTGCTGGCACCGGTGGTGCGCGGGCGAAAAGGCGAGTACACCAAGCTGTTTGAGGACCTTCGCGCCGAGGGCTTTAGCCGCGTGCGTGTCGACGGCGAGGTTCGCTCGCTTGATGACCCTATCGATTTGGATAAGAAATTCAAGCACGATATCGAGGTCGTGGTCGACCGCATCGTGATTCGCGAGAACTCGCTGGGCCGTATTGCCGAGTCCGTTGAACAGGCGACTGCGCTGGCGCACGGCAATGTGAACGTATACTTGCTGCCCGACCGCGACGCTCCCGAGGGGACCGAAGGCGAGTTGCTGGAGTATTCGCTGGCGTTAGCGTGCCCGGAGCATGGACACTCCATCGATGACCTGCAGCCGCGTGATTTCTCGTTCAACGCGCCCTATGGCGCGTGCCCCGAGTGCGATGGCCTGGGCTTTAAGAAGACGGTCGATGCCGAGGCCCTAATCGAAGACCCCTCGAAGTCGATCGCCGACGGGGTCTTTGGCAGCCTGTTTGGCAACTCTAACTACTATCCGCAGATTTTCGCTGCGGTCTGCAAACACTTTAAGGTGAGCGTCGATACGCCGTGGGAGGATCTGCCTCCGCGGGTGTGTCGTGCGTTTTTAGACGGCATGGGCGACCAGAAGATTTCGGTCGACTATCAAAAGCTCGATGGGCGCCGCAGCCAGTGGGACACCAAGTTCTCGGGTGTGCGCAATATCCTGTACGAGCGCTATACCGAGACGACGAATGAGAACACCAAGGCGCGCTTGGAGAAGTACATCCGCGAGGAGCCGTGCTCGAGCTGCCACGGCGCTCGTTTGCGCCCCGAGATGCTCGCCGTCACCGTGGGCGGCAAGTCCATTTACGAGGTTTGTTGTCTGTCGTGCCGTGAGTCGCTCGAGTTTTTTGAGGGCCTGGAACTCACCGAGCGCCAACAGTTTATCGGCGGACGCATCGTCAAGGAAATCCTGGAGCGCCTGCGTTTTCTGGTCGATGTCGGACTCGACTATCTGACCCTCGATCGTGCCTCGGCGACGCTTTCCGGAGGCGAGGCCCAGCGTATTCGCCTGGCAACGCAGATCGGCGCCGGCCTCATGGGTGTCCTGTACATTTTGGACGAGCCATCGATTGGCCTCCATCAGCGCGATAACGAGCGCCTGATCAAGACGCTTGAGCGCCTACGCGATATCGGCAATACCGTCATCGTCGTCGAGCATGATGAGGATACGATTCGTGCTGCCGACTATGTGATCGACATGGGCCCCGGCGCGGGCGTGAACGGCGGACACGTAGTCGCGGCGGGAACGCCTGCCGATATCATGGCGTGTCCCGAGTCGATGACGGGCGCTTATCTGACCGGCAAACGAATGATCCGGGTTCCCGATGAGCGCCGCAAGCCCGGTCGCGGCTGCCTTAAGATCACGGGCGCCCGCGCCAACAACCTCAAAAACGTTACCGCCAAGATCGAGTTTGGTACGCTTACGGTCGTTACCGGCGTGTCGGGATCGGGTAAGAGCTCCCTGGTTACCGACACTATCGCACCTGCCCTTACGAATGCCATTCACCGTTCGACGCGCCCTGTGGGTCCGTATAAGAAAATCGAGGGCATCGAGTGTATCGATAAGGTTATCGATATCGACCAGTCGCCGATTGGCCGCACGCCGCGTTCCAACCCTGCTACGTACATTGGCCTGTGGGATGATCTTCGCGCGCTGTTTGCGAGTACGCCGGAGTCGAAGGCGCGCGGCTACTCGCCGGGACGTTTCTCCTTTAACGTGAGCGGCGGTCGCTGCGAAGCATGCAAGGGCGACGGACAAATTAAGATCGAGATGCACTTCCTTCCCGATATCTATGTCCCCTGTGAGGTCTGCGGCGGCAAACGCTATAACCGCGAGACGCTTGAGGTCACCTACCGTGGTAAGACCATCTCGGACGTGCTCGACATGAGCGTCACCGAGGCACTGGCCTTCTTTGGGAATATCCCGCAGATTAAGCGCAAGCTCCAGACGCTGTACGATGTAGGCTTGGGCTACGTGAGCCTGGGCCAGCCCGCTACGACGCTCTCGGGCGGCGAGGCGCAGCGTGTGAAGCTCGCCAAGGAGCTTCATCGACGCCAGACGGGCAAGACGTTCTATATTTTGGATGAGCCGACGACCGGCCTTCATTTTGAGGACGTCCGCCAGCTGCTCGATGTGCTGCAGCGCTTGGTCGATGCGGGCAACACGGTGCTGGTGATTGAACACAACCTTGATGTCATCAAGGTTGCCGACCGCCTGATCGATATGGGCCCCGAGGGCGGTAACGGCGGCGGAACCGTCGTGGTTTCGGGCACACCGGAGCAGGTTGCGGACTGTCCGCAGAGTTATACGGGCAAGTTTTTGGCGCCGTTGCTCAGGCGTGACCGGGAGCGTCAGGCTCAACTTGATGCTCAATAAATAGGCGATTCAGTTTATGGGCGCCATCGACTCCTTGTGATTCGATGGCGCTTGCTGTGTCGAAGTGACGTATGCAGCCGAATTGGACATATACTTAATCCTTGCGTCCGAATGCGAGGGAAAGGATATGCCATGGCAAAGGCTGTAAAGACGCCAAAAACCAATGCGATGCGCGAGCTGGAAAGCGCCGGCATTTCCTATGTTCTACATACGTACGAAGACGATGGTGATGAGTCGGCGGGCCTGGGGGTCGCGATTTCGGAGCAGCTTGGCGAGGAGCCCGGACAAGGATTTAAGACCTTGGTCTGCGTGACGCCGTCCAACGACCACGTCGTGTGCTGCATCCCTGTTGCCGACGAGCTCGATCTAAAGTCCGCCGCGCGTGCCGCGGGGGAGAAGTCCTTGGCCATGATGCATGTGAAGGATTTGCTTGCGGCGACTGGCTACGTTCGCGGCGGCTGCAGTCCGGTCGGTATGAAAAAACGCTACCGGACGCTCATTGATGAGACATGTGTCCTTTGGGATACCATTTTTATTTCGGGAGGCAAGCGTGGTTATCAGCTTGAGCTTGCACCCGATGATTTAATTGCATTTTGCGGGGCGACGGTCGCCCCGATTACGAGAGAGGACTGAGCGATGCCGCAGGAAGAATTGAAGTGCGGAGCTCATTTTGCAAAAGAATCTGCGCCTCAGACACCCTCATCCGAAGCTTCTTCGTCGCGAGACGACACTGACGACATGGGCTCGTCGGACTACTCCACGGTTGGTCGTTCCGCCGGGCTTATGACCATCCTGACCATCGTGTCTCGCGTCACCGGCTTTATCCGCACATGGGCAATGGCGGCCGCTATCGGCATGTCGCTGCTCTCGTCCTCCTATCAGGTCGCCAACAACCTGCCCAATATGCTCTACGAACTCGTGATGGGCGGCATGCTCGTGACGGCGTTTTTGCCCGTGTACATGGGCGTGAGGCGTGAGCAGGGTCGCGAGGCCTCGAACGAGTACGTGGGCAACCTGCTCGGTATTCTGCTATTGGTGCTGGGTGGCATTTCGTTGCTGGGGACCGTGTTCGCTCCGGGCTTTATTTGGACGCAATCGTTCCTTTCGGGTGACGGCGGCAGCATGGATACCGCTGCGTTCATGTTCCGTTTCTTCGCCATCCAGATTCTGTTTTATGGTTTGGGCTCGGTGTTCTCGGGCGTTCTCAACGCACACCGCGACTACTTCTGGTCGACGTTTGCCCCGGTCCTCAACAATGTGATCGTCATTGCGAGCTTTATGGGCTTTGCGCCCGTGTCCGCACAGTTTGGCGAACGTGCCGGCATCATCTTGATTGCGGCCGGTACGACCCTCGGTGTCTTTGTTCAGATGGCTTGTCAGATCCCCGCGCTTGGCAAGCACGGCGTGCATCCCCATATCCATATCGACTTTAAGGACCCCGCACTGCGCCAGACGATTGCGCTCGGTATCCCGACGCTGCTCGCCACGGTGTGCATGTTTGTCTCGACTTCTATCACCAACGCTGCTGCGCTGGTGGTCCAGCCCGAGACTGGTCCTTCCGTCATCGCCTATGCGCGCCTGTGGTACACGCTGCCCTACGCGCTGATTGCCGCCTCGCTTTCGACGGCGCTCTATACCGAGCTCTCTCACGACGCACAGGAGAAGGATTACGACAGCGTTCGCACGGGCATTTCGCGTGGCGTCGCCCAGATGCTGTTCTTCCTGGTTCCGTTCGCGCTGTACCTGATTGTCTTCGCGCGTCCGCTCAACATGATCTACTGCGCTGGCAAGTTCGATGAGTCCGGCGTGGCGCTGGTGTCCGAGTTCCTTGTCTACCTGGCGTTCTCGCTGCCGCTCTACGGCGTGGTCGTGCTGATGCAGAAGAGCTTCTCTGCCTTGCTCGACATGAAGCCCTATAGCCGCTATTGCCTGTATTCCGCCATCGGCCAGGCCGGCTCGGTTCTGCTGTTTGGCGTTGTACTGGGCTTCGGTATGCCGGCAATCGCGCTTTCGTATGTCGTCGACTACGTGATCTTGGTCGGTTGCTCGCTGTGGTGGCTGCGTCGTCGTCTGCGTGGTCTTCAGGTTAAATCTATCCTGCATGGCGGTTTCTTTGGCCTTTTGCTCGGTGGCCTGGGTGCTGCCGCAGGCGCCGGCGTCATGTGGGCGCTTGAGCACTTTGTCGGGGCACTTGGCGGCTCGATTCTGATTACTCTTGGCTACGTTTGCGTTGCGGGTGTCGTCTCGCTTGCTGTTACCTTTGGCCTTGCCGTCGTCCTTAAGATGCCCGAGGTCTCGGCGCTGATTCGTCGCAAGTAGGTGCGCGTGGCCGGTCACGACAACATTCCAACGCTTGCCGAGCAGGTTTCGCGCGTTCCCACGCAGCCCGGCTGCTACCTTTGGAAAGACGCCAAGGGCGATGTCATCTACGTGGGCAAGGCGAAAAACCTGCGCGCCCGTATGCGTCAGTACGTGACGCTGCAGGACGAGCGCCAGAAGATCCCGCTGATGATGCAGCTGGTGGCGAGCTTTGACTATATCGTGGTGGAGACCGAGCACGAGGCGTTGGTGCTCGAGCGCAATTTGATTGGTCAGTACCATCCGTACTTTAACGTCGACCTCAAGGATGACAAGAGCTACCCCTTTATCGCCATTACAAAGGGCGACCTGTATCCCGCTATCAAATACACGCGTGAGCGTCATAAGCCGGGAACGCGCTATTTTGGACCTTATACCGATAGCCGCGCGGCACGTGAGACGATAGATACGCTGCGCAAGGTTATCCCCATCTGCTCCGCATCCTGTGCGGAGTGGCGTCGTTGTCGCCGTATCGTCGAGTCCCACAAGGGCGAGGAAGACATCGTCAATATGATTTGCGCGCAAAACGGGCGCCCCTGCTTTGACTACCATGTCGGGCGCGGCCCGGGTGCGTGTGTCGGCGTGATTTCCCCGGCAGACTATGCCAAGAACGTCAAGCGTGTCGAGCGCTTTTTGTCGGGCCATCGCAAGGATGTCGTCGATGAGCTGACCTCCGAGATGACGGATGCCGCTGAGGCGCTCGACTTTGAGCGCGCGGCACGCGTCAAACGTCGTTTGGAGGTCATCAGGGGTCTGGACGATCGTCAGCAAGTCGTTTTTCCCTCCAGTGTCGATATAGATGTCATCGGTTTCTATCGCGAGGAGACCATCTCCGCCGCTTGCGTCTTCGTCGTTCGCGAGGGCCGAACAGTTCGCACCTGCGAGTTCATTCTCGACAAGGGTCTTGATGTTGACGAGGAAGAGCTCCAGTCGGGCTTTCTTAAGCGCTATTACGACGAGACGGCTGATATTCCAGCTGAGGTCAACCTTTCCGTCGAGCTTGAGGATGCGGAAGCGCTGGGGGAGTGGCTTGCGGGCAAGCGTGAGCGTTCCTGCCATCTCCATAGGCCGCAGCGTGGCGAAAAGCACCGTCTGCTCGATATGGCATCCAAAAATGCGCGCCATGCCCTCATGCGCTACATGATGCGAACGGGGTACGCTGACGACCGCACCAATCAAGCGCTCCTGGAGCTCGAAAGTGCGTTGGCGCTGCCATCGCCGCCGTTGCGTATCGAGTGCTTCGATATCTCTACACTGCATGGCACCTTTACGGTCGCCTCGATGGTGGTGTTTACCAACGGGCGCGCCGACAAGAGTCAGTATCGTCGTTTTAAAATTCAGGCCGAATTGGACGAGGCAAACGACTTCGTGTCGATGTCCGAGGTTTTGGGACGACGTTATGCTCCCGAGCGCATGGCCGACGAGCGCTTTGGCTCGCGCCCCGATTTGCTCGTTGTCGATGGCGGTAAGCCGCAATTGACCGCTGCGATCAAGCAACTTGAGGCTCTTGGGCTCGATATACCAGTTTGTGGCTTGGCAAAGGCCGATGAGGAGGTTTTCGTGCCTTGGGACGAGACTCCCGTCGTGCTGCCGACCGGGTCCGCGTCGCTCTATCTAATTAAACAGGTGCGCGATGAATCGCACCGTTTTGCCATCACGTTCCATCGCGAATTGCGCGATAAAGCCATGACGGTTTCGGTACTCGATGACGTTCCAGGCGTGGGACCCACCAGAAAACGTGCCCTTATGCGCCATTTTGGCTCGATGAAGCGTTTGCGCGCGGCGAGCGAGCAAGAGATCGCGGAAGTTCGAGGCATTCCTGCCGATGTCGCCAAAGCGGTTCACGAGGCGCTCGTTGCATGGAATGCCGAGCGCGCCGAGGCGGCGGCAAAGCAATCCGAAAACTAAACACGCCTCTAAACAACTGATATACATGATTGCGTGATTTTCAATCATTTATTTCACGGCGATTACCAGCCGATTTCGGGTTTAATTGACGCTAAAACGTTTGACTAGCCATGGTGAACAACCCTGCTATCCTGCGGGTTGACGAAGACTGATATCTCACCTCGTCGATACATACTGTCTGGCGAATCGTTTGTCAATGAATTCGGTGAACGGTAGCAAATACCGTTCAAGCGTATGTATGTATCGGTCGCCGAGCGCGGCACCTCAGTTGGGTTCGTCGGTAGGTAAGGTATATATCGTCCGCAAGTTGCGCGGGGGCACGTCTAGGCGCTCCCGGGTAAGATTCTCTATTGATAGGAGAAGACATGGCCATCATCAACAAGGGTATGTCCAGGCGTTCGTTCCTCGGCCTCACCGGCAGCGTCGCTGCTGTCGCAGGGCTTGGTCTCACCGGCTGCGGTGGCAGCTCTAGCGACGAGGGTTCCGCTTCCGGTTCCACCGATTCCGCCAACCGTGGCGGCGGCGTGATCACCGCTGGTTCCGCTTACGCTCCGTCCAGCTTCGATCCCGCCAGCACCGGCTCCGCTGTGGGCCTGGGTGCTAACTGGCACGTCGTCGAGGGCCTCTACGGCATCGATTACCACGACTACAGCACCTTCAAAGAGCTCGCCACCGACGATCCCAAGTCTGTGGACGACACCACTTTCGAGGTCACCATCCGCAAGGGCGCCAAGTTCTCCGATGGCACCGAGGTCACCGCTGACGATGTCGTTGCCTCCTACACCGCTTGCGCCGCTTCCGCTACCTATGCTCCGTTCTTCCAGCCCTTCGAGTCCATCGAGGCCAAGGACGCCAGCACCGTGACGGTCAAGACCAAGGTCCCCAACTTCTCCCTGCTCAAGGATCGTCTGGCCATCGTCCGCGTTACCCCGGCCACCCAGACCGAGGAGGATCGCGCCAAGCAGCCGATCGGCTCCGGCCCCTGGATGTACGACTCTATCTCCGATACCGAGATCACCCTGGTTCCCAACCCCGAGTACAACGGTGAGTATGCTGCCGAGGATAAGAAGATCCAGTACAGCATCCTGACCGACCCCACCGCTCGCGTTACCGCTCAGCAGGAGGGCTCCACGCTCGTTATGGAGCTCGTTACCGCTGACGCCGTCGACCAGCTCGAGAGCGCCGGCTGCAAGATCGATAACGTTCAGGGTTTCGGCACCCGCTTCATCATGTTCAACGTCGCCAAGGAGCCTTGGAACAACGTCAAGGTCCGTCAGGCTGTCATGTATGCGCTCGACACCGAGAAGATGGTCAGCAACACCTTCGCCGGCCTTGCCACCGCTGCCAGCTGCTACCTGCCCAAGAGCTTCACCAACTATCATGAGGCTTCCACGGTGTACAAGACCGACGCCAAGAAGGCTAAGAAGCTCATCGAGGAGTCTGGCATCACCCCGGGTGCCATTACCCTGCGCACCACCGACAACGAGCAGATTAAGGGCATGGCCGCCCAGGTCAAGAATGACCTCGACGCTCTCGGCTTCGATGTGACCATCCAGACCGATACCTCGCCGGCCACCTACGCTGCCATCGACGGCGGCGAGGCCTACGATATCCTCCTTGCCCCTGGCGATCCTTCCTGCTTCGGCGCCGACCCCGACCTGCTGCTCAACTGGTGGTACGGCGACAACGTCTGGATGCAGACCCGTTGCCCGTGGAAGGAGTCCGCTGAGTGGCAGAAGCTCCACGGTCTCATGGACGAGGCTCTTGCCGCTGAGGGCGATGAGCAGCAGAAGAAGTGGAACGAGTGCTTCGACATCATTGCCGACAACGCCGTTCTGTACCCCGTTGTCCACGTCAAGACCGTCTCCGCTTCCTGGGACGATCCGTCCACTGCGCCCAACGGCGAGGCCCTCGATGGCTTCAAGGGCATCGGCACGACGAGCATGTCCTTCAGGGGCGTTGCGACCGTCAAGGCGTAAGACTCGCTTGAGTCTGTATGCAGGATGTCGGTCGTTGGGACCGTATCCTCATAGTTGAAACAAAGACCCGGGCGACCTCGATGTCGCTCGGGTCTTGTAATGAGTATCCGTACTCATATACCAGTTGGTCCTACCGACAAAAGAAAGGGGAGAGAACGTGAACAACTTGCTACGTTTGATTGGAAGGCGTCTTGTGGCGCTGCCGATCATGGCATTGGGCGTCACCGTCCTGGTGTTCTTCCTTATGTCGTTCTCCAAGACCGACCCCGCCTACACGGCGTTGGGTGACGGTGCCTCGCCCGAGGCGGTTGCCGAGTACCATGAGAAGTATGGTCTGGACGACCCCTGGCCTGTGCGCTACGTGCGCTATATGGGCGATTTGATCCATGGCGACATGGGCACCTATGGTGCTGCTCGCAACTCCGTTGCCAAGCGCATCTCCACGGCCCTGCCCGTCACGATGCAGCTGACCTTCATCGGCCTTGCCATCGGTGCGGTCGTTTCGTTTTTACTCGGCGTCATCGCGGCACTGTATCGCGACAAATGGCCGGACCAAGTGATCCGCGTCTTTTCCATCGCCGGCTTGGCAACCCCGTCGTTCTGGCTTGCCGTTCTGTTGATCCTGCTGTTCTCTTCCTACCTTAAGGTGCTTCCGGCATCGGGTGCTCTGCCTCACTTCACCACGAATCCGGCTGGCTATCTGGGACGTATGATCATGCCCGCTATCGCCTTGGCATTTCCGCTGACGGGCCAGATGACTCGTATCGTGCGTACCGCCATGGTCGAGGAGCTCGATAAGGATTATGTCCGTATGGCTCGCGGCGCCGGCGTTCCCGAGAAGGTCGTCGTCGGCATCAACGTTCTTCGCAATGCGCTGATCACCCCGGTCACCACCCTCGGTCTTAAGATCGGTTACCTCATGGGCGGCGCCGTCGTCATCGAGGTTATCTTCAACCTCCCCGGCATGGGCACCGCGATTCTGCAGGGCGTTCAGGGCAACGAGGCGAACCTGGTTCAGGGCGTCGTTATCGTCGTTGCTCTTGCCTTCATCATCATCAACATCGTGGTTGACATGCTCTACCTGCTCATCAACCCGCGCATCAGGACGGTGTAGATTATGGTAAAGATTCGAGAGAAGCAAACCGAGCAGCTCGAGAAGGCTGCCTCCAAGGGGCTCAAGCTCGGTGGCTGGAAGAAGATGACGCTGTCTTCTAAGATTGCCGCCGTCGTGTTGGTGCTGGTCGCCCTGACTGCGATTCTGGCGCCCCTTCTTGCCCCCTATAGCCCGGTCGAGATTTTTACGGCTCGCCAGGCTCCCGGCAACGGATTTATCTTCGGTACCGACGATAAGGGTCGCGACATTCTGTCGCGCATGCTCTACGGTGGTCGTTACTCGCTGATTATCGGCTTTGGCGCCACTGCCATGGCTCTGGTCTGCGGCTCGGTCGTGGGCGCCCTTGCGGCGGTTTCGCGCAAGGCCGTTTCCGAGACGATCATGCGTATCCTGGACATCATCATGTCCATCCCGGGCATCGCCCTCGCGGCCGTCTTCGTCTCCATCCTGGGCAACTCCGTGCCGTCGATCATCTTCGCCATCGGCTTTATGTACACTCCGCAGATTGCCCGTATCGTGCGCGCCAACATCGTGTCCGAGTACGGCGAGGACTATGTCCGCGCGGTCATCGTTTCCGGCGCCAAGGCTCCGTGGATTTTGATCAAGCATGTTCTGCGTAACTGCATCGCCCCGATCATGGTCTTCACCGTTACCCTGGTCGCCGACGCCATCATCTTCGAGGCCTCGCTGACCTTCATCGGCGCTGGTATCCAGGAGCCCACCGCTACCTGGGGCAACATCCTCGCCGACGCCCGCGGCGGCGTGCTCGCCGGCCGTTGGTGGCAGGCGCTGTTCCCGGGCCTGGCCATCATGATCACCTGCCTGGCGCTCAACATCCTCTCCGAGGGCATTACCGACGCCATGGCCGCTGCTCCCTCCGCCGCCCTGGATCCGACCGATTCCTCCAAGCGTCGCGAGGCCGACCTGCTGGTCTCCGACCCCGTTCGCGCCTACAAGGAGCAGGCCCAGTCCCTCTCCGCTCGCCTTGGCGCCCTGCGCGATGTCGAGCTCAAGCGTGACGATCGCCATGTGCCCGACGAGTCTGTTGAGCCGATCCTTTCGGTCCGCGATTTCTGCATTCAGTTTGAGCATCACGGTGATATCAACGTCGTCGACCATGTCAACTTTGACGTCCGTCCTGGTCAGACCATGGGCCTGGTGGGCGAGTCCGGTTGCGGTAAGTCCATCACCACGCTGGCCATCATGGGCCTGACCGACGATGACGAGCACCTTTCCGGCGAGGTCCTCTGGGAGGGCCGCGACCTGCTCAAGATGAGCAAGAAGGAGTGGTTCGGCCTGCGCGGTACCGATATCGCTATGGTCTATCAGGACGCCCTGTCCTCGCTCAACCCCTCCATGCTCATCTCTGCCCAGATGAAGCAGCTCACCAAGCGCGGCGGCACCCGCAGCGCCGAGGAACTCCTGGAGCTCGTGGGCCTCGACCCCAAGCGTACGCTCGAGAGCTACCCGCATGAGCTTTCCGGTGGCCAGCGTCAGCGTGTTCTGATCGCTATGGCCCTTACCCGCGACCCCAAGCTGGTCATCTGCGACGAGCCCACGACCGCTCTGGACGTTACCGTCCAGAAGCAGGTCATCAAGCTGCTCAACGACCTTCAGGCCAAGCTCGGCTTTGCCATGATCTTCGTCTCGCATGACCTGGCGCTGGTCGCCGAGGTCGCCCATAACATCACGGTTATGTACGCCGGTCAGGTTATCGAGCAGGCGCCCACCAAGGAGCTGCTCACTAACCCGATCCACGAGTACACCCGCGGTCTTCTGGGCTCCGTTCTGTCCATCGAGAGCGGTTCGGGTCGTCTGCACCAGGTGCCCGGCGCCGTTCCGAGCCCGCGCGATTTCCCCAAGGGCGATCGCTTCGCGCCCCGCTCGAGCCATCCGCGCATTGGCCTGGACACCCGTCCGGTCTTCAAGCGCGTGCCCGGCACCGAGCACTTCTATTCCGAGCTCCCCGACGAGGTGCTCAAGGCAAATGGTTTGACCCCTCACGCGGAGGTGATGTAGATGAGCGAGACCGCAGTCAACGGCGTCGAGCCGATCATCTTCCTTGATGACGTCCACGTCACCTTTAGGACCCGTACCGGCTCGATTCTGCACCCTAACCTGGTTCACGCCGTCCAGGGTGTAACGATTAAGCTCATGCCCGGTCAGACGATCGGCATCGTCGGCGAGTCCGGTTGCGGTAAGTCCACCACCGCCAACGTCATGTGCGGCCTGCAGGCCCCCACGAGCGGCAAGGTCTACTTTAAGGGCAAGGACGTAACCAAGCGTACCGCCGAGGACCGTCGCCACATGGGCCGTGTCATCTCGGTCGTGTTCCAGAACCCGGCCACGGCGCTCAACCCCCGCATGGTCGTTCGCGAGCAGCTGCTCGACCCCATGCGCGTCCACAACCTGGGTACCGAGGCCGAGCAGGAGAAGCGCGTCAAGGAGCTCTTGGAGCTCACCGGTCTGCCCAGCTCCGCCGCCGAGGTTCTTCCCGGCCAGCTTTCGGGCGGCCAGCGCCAGCGCGTCGCAATTGCCCGTGCTCTGTCGCTGAACCCCGATGCCATCATCGCCGACGAGCCCACCTCGGCTCTGGACGTTTCGGTCCGCGCGCAGATTCTGAACCTGCTGACCGACCTTAAGAAGGAGCTCGGCCTGGCCATGGTGTTCATCAGCCATGACATCCAGACGGTCCGCTATATCTCTGACGACATCATCGTTATGAATGGCGGCAAGATCGTCGAGCAGGGCGAGGCCAAGCAGGTCTTCCAGCACCCTCAGGACCCCTACACCAAGATGCTGCTCGGCGCTGCGCCGTCGCTGCTTCATCCCAAGCTCGGCGAGTAGGTTCGCTTTCCCTCCCGTGCGCCCGGTTCCCTTGCCGGGCGCACCTCCGTTGCGATTTCGAAAGGTTGGGTTCACGGGCCATGCCAAGCGCTCAGGAGCTACAACAGCAATTTGGTGGTTATCGGGGCGCCATGCCCCGTCCATCCGATTTCGATCTCTTTTGGAACGACCGCATGGCCGAGGCTGACGCCGTCAAGATCGACTATGCGGTCGAGGCGGCATCGATTGCCGATACTGCGACCTGCCAGTTTTTTGACCTCTGGTATACCGGCATGTGCGGCGCCCGCCTGCATGCCAAGTATCTCAAGCCGGTTTCGGACGAGCCCGTGCCGCTGGTGTTACAGTTCCACGGCTATCCGGGTGCAAGCCGCAGCTGGTTCGAGCAGGCGTCGTTTGCGGGCATGGGCATGGCGCTCATTGCCCTCGACTGCCCCGGCCAGGGTGGCCCCTCCGAGGATATTGGTGGATTTGAAGGCACAACGGTCGCGGGCCATATCGTCGCCGGTATCGATGGCGACCCGGCCAACCTCTACTATGTCCGCTTGCACCAGGATATCCGCATTCTGTGCCGTATTGTTCGCGAGCTCGAGGGCATCGATTTTTCCCGCGTATTTGTGAACGGCGCATCACAGGGCGGCGGTTTGGGCATTGCGACCTGCGCGCTTAATAGCGAGCTTATCAATCGTGCCGCCATCCTCTATCCCTTCCTGTCGGATTTCCGCCTTGTTTGGGATCTGGATGCCGACGATATCGCTTATGAGGGCCTGCGTTATTGGTCGCGTTGGTTTGACGAGGACTCGACTCGTATTGAAGAGGCCTATGCCAAACTGGCGTACTTCGATTCCAAGAACTTTGCCCCCATGGTCAAATGCCCCGTGCTGTTTGGCGCGGGCACAGCCGATATCGTCTGCCCGCCGGCGACGCAGTTTGCGGTCTACAACAACCTGGCCTGTGAGAAGCGACACGAGTTCTTTGAGGGCTTTGGCCACGAGGAGATTCAGGACTTTGACGACATGATCATTCCGTTTTTCTGCGAGGGAGGGGAGGCTCATGTCTAAGTGCGAGAGCAATGTCGACGAGCTGATTGTCCCCAGGCTCGCGGGGATGCCTGGAACGGTTTCGTCAAGGCTCTCTGATTTCCGGGGTTGGCGCGGCGATGCTTCTGCGGATGTTTCCAAATTAGAGACAGCCGCCTCGGACTTTGAGGTTTGCGGCCTGACTGTTACGGCGATTGATTTCGTCAATCCGTGCGCGCGTTACTCCGAGGTTTCCTTTGAACTCGGCGGGTATGTCGTACACGGCCGTTTGATTGAGCCCTTAGGTCACGCCCGGGCATCCGAGCTTGTGCCGCTCTGTCTGATGTTTCACGACATCGACCGACCCGTGCGTGGATGGCATCACATGACGAGGTTTGCCGCCATGGGATATGCCGTGCTTGCGCTGGACGATGAGGCGATTGGATCCAGCGAGCTGCAGCAGGGGATTGCCTCTCCTGCTTTTGTCAAGCGCGTCCGTTGGGGTTGCGCGATGGCGAAGGTGGCGCGCAATCTTGATGGCGTGGACCCCGACCGCATCTTTGCATGGGGCGAGGGCCTTGGCGGCGGAGTCGCGCTGGCGGTTTCTGCTCTGGACGAGCGGGGCCTCGCCTGCACGGCGGTTGCCAATCCAATTCCCGGTGGCCTCGAGGCGTTGTCGTCTCGGGTGCGTGGATCGGTGCTCATGGGCACATCGCTCATGGATGCCGTGAGCGATCCCAAGGGCCAGTTTGCCGTATTCAACGGTCTTGAGTGTGACCGGAGGCATATCATCTATGCCAAATACGCTCATGAGCGCATCAATGCGTTCGAAAACGAAGTCATCGACTTTTTTAACCAAACGTTCTACCCGTGTTCTTTGGCCTAGACGGCCTGGACACTGCCAAGAAGAGTGGGTGGCATAGGGCCGCCCGCCAGACAACTAAGGAGATTCTTGTGGCAACTCAGAAATTCACCGGCGTTATCCCTCCCGTCGTTGTTCCCGATACCGAAGATCACCAGCTCGATGTTGTCTCCTTTGAGCGCAGCATCAACCGCATGATCGATGCCGGCGTCGATGGCCTGTTCTTCCTGGGATCCTCGGGCGAGGTCGTCTTCTCCACCGACGAGCGCCGTCGCCAGATTATCGCCGAGGCCGTGCGCATCGTCGATCACCGCGTGCCTGTTCTGGTCGGCATCATCGATACCGAGACCGAGCGCATGATTGAGCACGGTAAGGTCGCTCAGGAGCTGGGTGCCGATGCCCTCGTCGCCACCTGCCCGTTCTATGCCCTGCAGGGCATGACCGAGGTCGAGGAGCACTTCCGCATTCTGCACGAGGAGCTCGATCTGCCCATCTTTGCCTATGACATTCCCGTGTGCGTTCACACCAAGCTCCCCTGGAAGCTCCTTGCCAAGCTCGGCGCCGAGGGCGTCCTTGCTGGCGTCAAGGATTCCTCGGGTGATGACATCTCGTTCCGCTACCTCGTTCAGGAGAACGAGAAGAATGGCCATCCGATGAGCATCCTCACCGGTCACGAGGTCGTTGTCGACGGCGCTTACCTCGGTGGCGCCGACGGCTCTGTCCCGGGCCTTGCCAACGTTGAGCCCGAGGGCTACGTGCGCCAGTGGAAGGCCGCTCAGGCCGGCGACTGGGCTACCGTCAAGGCCGAGCAGGATCGCCTCAATGAGATTTCGCACATCTGGGACGTCACCTCGGGCGTCCAGGGCTATGCCGGTGGCGTCGGCGCCTTCAAGACCGCTATGAACCTCATGGGTATCTTCGACAGCCCGACCATGCCGCGCCCGGTGAAGGCCATGACCGGCGAGAACGTCGAGGCGATTAGGAAGGTCCTCCAGGACAACGGTCTCCTGTAAAGCTTCCCCAGGCACCCGACCTCGCCGTTCAACCGTGTGGCCATGACCCATTAGGTCAATGGCCACACGGTTTCTCGGCGATCTCAGACACCTGGAAAACCTTTACTGCGCTGTGACGGCTAGCCTGACGGCGCATTTCCTGTAGTTGTTTTTATCTCCGAAGGAGAGCGACATGGAGAACAAGTACGTCTGCTCTGTCGATATCGGCGGAACTAAAATTGCGACTGCCATCATGGAGTACCCGGCTGATGGCAGCGTGCCCCATCCGGTCTTTGAAGCCGAGGTTCCCACCGAGGCCCAAGAAGGCGGCGAGGCAGTTTTCCAGCGCATCGAGGCGTCTATTAAGGCCGCCATCGAAGCGAACCCCGATGTCGAGGTTCTTGGTGTCGGCATTGGCGCCGCAGGCGTCGTCGATCCCAAGACGGGCGCCATTGCGTATGCCAATGAGATCATGCCCGGCTGGTCCGGCGTTCAGTTGGGGCCGCGTCTGCGCGAGGACCTTGGTCTTCCCGTTGCCGTTGTGGGCGACGTGCAGGCTCATGCTCTGGGCGAGGCCCACTGGGGTGTCGGCAAGGGCAAGTTCTCCGTCTTGTGTCTTGGCATCGGTACGGGTATCGGCGGCGCATATGTCGAGAACGGCCGCGTGATGCAGGGCTTCCATGGTGCTGCTGGCCATATGGGCCACATCGAGTGCTCGGCTGCCGCCGGCATTCCCTGCGCCTGCGGGCGTTCCGGCCATCTGGAGTCGGTTGCTTCGGGCACTTCCATTGGTCGTATGTACGATGAGCGCTTTGGCCGCGTCGACCCCAGCCGTCCTTCGGTCGGTCGCGATGTGAACGACCTGTGCCGTGCAGGCGACGCAAAGGCGACCGAGGTCATCCATGATGCCGGCTTTGCGCTGGGTGCCAGCTTGGGCTCGCTCGCTAACATCCTGGACCCTGAGGTCATCGTGCTTTCGGGCGGCGTGATTCACCAAGGTCCCGATTGGCGTTCGCAGACGTGGAAGGATTCGGTGCACGAGGGCTATGCCAGCCAGGCGCTCGATCCGCTTCAGGACACGCCGATCCTCATCGGTTCTCTGGAGGGCGATGCTCCGCTCATCGGTGCCGCTGAGCATCTTCTTGCCTCGTTGAAGTAAACGTATCTGCTGTAGGAGCCTCCCGAGACAACACGCCTCGGGAGGCTGTTCTGAGAAAGGTTGCAGCCTTATGACCGTCGATCCTTTGATTCAATCCCTGAAGGGCAAGCTCGTCGTGAGCGTTCAGGCGTATATGGGCGAGCCGCTTCGTACGCCCGAGACCATGGCTCAAATGTCTCGCGCTTGCGAGCTTGGCGGCGCCGCCGCCATTCGCTGTCAGGGCCTTGCCGACATTGCCGCCATTAAGGGTCGCTGTGAGGTTCCCGTCATCGGCCTGTGGAAGGATGGACACGAGGGCGTTTACATCACGCCGACGCTGCGTCACGCTCGCGCCTGCGTTGCTGCCGGTGCCGATATCGTGGCGATCGACGCCACTGATCGTCCGCGTCCCGATGGCAAGACCGTCGAGGATACCTTCCGCCCGCTGCACGAGGAGGGTGTGCTCCTGATGGCGGATTGTGCCACCATCGAGGACATTCGCCGTGCGGTTGATATGGGCTTTGACCTGGTATCCACCACGCTTTCTCACGGCGTCGCCGCCATCGACTGCACCATGGCCGATGGCCCCGACCTGCCACTCCTGCGTCAGGCGACCGAGGAATTCCCCGGTCTTCCCATCATCTGCGAGGGCCGCGTGCACACGCCCGAGGAGGCTCGCGCTGCGATCGATGCTGGCGCCTGGGCCGTTGTCGTCGGCACCGCCATCACGCACCCCACGAGTATTACGAGTTGGTTCAAGGCTGCGCTTGAGGCGTAAGACAGGCCTCGTATCCGCTCGGGGCGGTATACTCAATATAGGCAATTGACCGCGCGGGATCCGGGTTGCTGGGTCCCGCGCTTGTTTTTGGGAGGCAGCACATGCAAAAGGGAGATGCCATGGATGCGGCGGAGCGCTCGGAGCGCATCCCCGATATCGTCATCATCACCGGAATGTCCGGATCGGGCCGCACACAGGCCATGCACGTGTTCGAGGACATGGGCTATTTTTGCATTGATAACCTGCCTCCGCGTCTCATCGCCCAGCTTGCCGAGCTCGTCGGCATCAATACGGGCGTGGGCAGGCATCTCGCCGTCACCTGCGATTTGCGTAGCCAGGGACTGTTTGACGAGTTGCTCGATGCGGTCGCCGCGCTCGAAGAGCGCGAGATGAGCTGCGACATCGTGTTCCTGGAGGCTTCTGACGAGGTGCTGATTCGTCGCTACAGCGAAAATCGCCGCCGTCATCCCATTGCCAAGCCGGGGGAGACTACGGCCGATGCCATTCAGCGCGAGCGCCTTCAGCTGCAGGGCGTGCGCGATCGAGCCGATATGATTATCGACACGAGCCGTCTGCGCACCTCTGCGCTGCGCAACAAGCTACGTATGGCATTTTCCGAACTGTCCGACCAACAGCTCATGGACGTCCATGTGTTCTCGTTTGGCTTTAAGCACGGCATGCCCGTCGAGGCGGACATTATGATCGACGTCCGCTTCCTGCCCAATCCGTTCTACGATCCCGAGATGCGCACGATGACCGGTCTCGATAAAAAGGTCTCCGATTTTGTTCTGGACCATCCCAAGACGCAGGAGTTTTGGAAGGCTTGGACACAGCTGCTCGATACGGTGATGCCGGGCTATATCGCGGAGGGTAAACCGCAGCTTTCTATCGCCATCGGCTGCACGGGCGGACAGCACCGTAGCGTCGCCATTGCCGAGGCCACGGCCCGTTACCTGGAAGGCACCCAGTATCACGTGAGCATCTCCCACCGCGACCTGTCGCGCGCCAACACGAAGGCATAGGCCTGCATGTCGTTTACCGCTGAGGTGCGCGACGAGCTTGCGCGCTGCGAACCCGAATGTGAATACTGCGATTTGTCGACGCTTGCCGCCCTGACGCGTGTGAGCGGTACGCTTTCGTTGGCCGGCTCCGGGCGGTATCGTTTGACGGTCGCGACCGAGACGGGAGCCGTCGCGCGCACGATGATCACGCTGACGCATCGCATCCTTAAGCTCAAAACGGAATTCACCGTTCGTAAATCGGTCTTGCATAAGGTCCGTAACTATCTCATTACCCTGCC
Source organism: Collinsella aerofaciens (assembly GCF_028207065.1). Taxonomy (GTDB): domain Bacteria; phylum Actinomycetota; class Coriobacteriia; order Coriobacteriales; family Coriobacteriaceae; genus Collinsella; species Collinsella aerofaciens_AR. Next base: position 12,493 of record NZ_JAQLFP010000023.1, on the reverse strand, counting down.
CGATCAACCCGACCTGGACAAGGCTCTGGTGCTGCTGGGCATTCTAGACCGCAGGGGAGGGCTCGTCGCTGGTGTTCCCCGACACATCGTTGCCCGTCCCTGCTGCAGGCTTGCCTACATCCGCGGCGCGCTCATCGCGGGCGGCTTCGTGGCCGATCCACGCGGCGATTTTCATTTGGAGATCGCGGTGCAGGGCGAGCAATATGCTAAGGGGCTTTGCGACCTGTTGGGGCAGATTGGGGTCCATGCTCGTGTTAATGCACGGCGGGGGTCATATGCCGTATACATTAAGAGCGCCGAGGAAATCGAGCATTTATTAAAGCTGATTGGTGCCAAGCGCAGCGTTGCCGAGATTGAGGAGGCGCGCGCGGTCAAGTTGGTTAAGAACGATGTGAACCGTCGCGTGAACGCCGAGCTCGCCAACCAGACCAGAAGCGCCGGTGCTGCCCAACATCAGCTTGCGCTTATCGATGAGCTCGAGCAGCGTGGCCTTCGCGATGCGCTTCCGGATGCCTTGGCGGTCTTTTGCGACCTGCGCGAGCGCTATCCCGATCTGTCGCTGCGTGATTTGGGGGAGATGGCTGACCCTCCCTTGTCGAAGTCAGCCCTCTACCATCGAGTTTTGAGGCTTGAAAAGCTCATTGAAGCAAACAGGTAGTTTAAAGCATCGGCGTATATACGGATTTAGCTGCTATTTTATTCTTTAAAACGTTTTAACGTAAATTTGATTTTCAATTTCGAGCATTCTCGTGAAATTCAAGTCAAAAAAAAGGTATATTAGGCGAGTGGTTAGTTTGTGGGCCTCAACGGCGGGCGCTGTAGCTTGCGGGGGCCTTACGAAAGGAGACACAATGGCAGTAAAGGTTGCTATTAACGGCTTCGGTCGCATCGGTCGTCTGGCTTTCCGTCAGATGTTCGGTCATGAGGGCTCCGAGATCGTCGCTATCAACGACCTCACCTCTCCCGATATGCTCGCTTACCTGCTGAAGTACGACTCCACGCAGGGCAACTACGCTCGCGATCACGAGGTCGTTGCTGGCGAGGATTCCATCACCGTTGACGGCAAGGAGATCAAGATCTACAAGGAGGCCGACGCCAACAACCTGCCTTGGGGCGACCTCGACGTCGACGTCGTTCTCGAGTGCACCGGCTTCTACACCAGCAAGGCTAAGGCTCAGGCCCACATCAACGCTGGCGCCAAGAAGGTCGTCATCTCCGCTCCGGCCGGCAGCGATCTGCCCACCATCGTGTACAACGTCAACCACGAGACGCTGACCGCTGAGGACAACATCATCTCCGCTGCTTCCTGCACCACCAACTGCCTCGCCCCGATGGCCAAGGGTCTGAACGACTTCGCTCCCATCGTGTCCGGCATCATGACCACCATTCACGCCTGGACCGGCGACCAGATGCCGCTCGACGGCCCGCAGCGCAAGGGCAACAAGCGTCGTAGCCGCGCCTGCGCCGTCAACATCGTCCCCAACACCACCGGTGCTGCCAAGGCTATCGGCCTGGTTCTCCCCGAGCTCAACGGTAAGCTCATCGGTGCCGCCCAGCGCGTCCCGACGCCGACCGGCTCCATCACCAACCTCTACGCTGTTGTTGACAAGAAGGTCACCGTCGACGAGGTCAACGCCGCTATGAAGGCCTACGCTTCCACCATCTCCGAGACCTTCGGTTACAACGAGGACGACATCGTCTCCACCGACATCATCGGCGAGACCCACGGCTCCATCTTCGACGCCACTCAGACCATGTGCTCTGACCTCGGCAACGGCCAGACCCTCGTTCAGGTCACCTCTTGGTACGACAACGAGAACTCCTACACCTCTCAGATGGTCCGCACCATCAAGTACTTCGAGAAGTTCGTTGCTTAATTTAGCTTTTAGCGAATAGCTCGTTGAGCGTCTAAAGAAGGGCGCGGCCTCATAGGGCTTACACCCTAGGGTCGCGCCCTTTTTATAGGAAATCGTCTGCCCGTAATGGGAGGCAGACACGTACGAAAGGTAGAAGCAAACATGGCCTTTACCAAGAAGACCGTCCGCGACATCGATGTCGACGGCAAGCGCGTTCTCGTCCGCGTTGACTTCAACGTGCCTATCAAGGATGGCGTCGTTGGCGATACCACCCGCATCAAGGCTGCCCTGCCCACCATCAACTACCTCGTTGAGCACAACGCTCGCGTCATCCTCATGAGCCACCTCGGCCGTCCCGATGGCACCGGCTTCCAGCCCGAGCTCTCCCTTGAGCCTGTCGCCAAGAAGCTCGCTGAGCTCTCTGGTCTCGATGTTGCCTTTGTCGCCGACACCTACGGCGAGAAGGCTGCTGAGGCTGTTGCCGCCGTCGAGCCGGGCAAGGTCCTCGTTCTCGAGAACGTCCGTTTTGACAAGCGCGAGAAGAAGAACGATCCCGAGATCGCCAAGAAGCTCGCTTCCTATGGTGACGTCTTCGTTCTCGATGCTTTCGGTACCGCTCACCGCGCCCAGGGTTCCGTCGTGGGTCCCGCCGCTTACCTGCCTGCCGTCGCCGGCTTCCTGCTCGAGAAGGAGGTCGACACGCTGACCGGCATCTTCGCCGAGCCCGAGCGCCCCTTCGTTGCTATCGTCGGCGGTTCCAAGGTTTCCTCCAAGATCGGCGTTCTCGATCACCTCATCGACTCCGCTGACACCCTGATCATCGGTGGCGGCATGGCCTACACCTTCTTCCTGGCTCAGGGCCTGACCGTCGGTCAGTCCCTCAAGGAAGAGGACTGGGTCGAGCGCGCCGGCGAGATGCTCAAGAAGGCCGAGGAGAAGGGCGTCAAGATCCTGCTCCCCATCGACAACCGCGTTGCCGATCACTTTGGCGAGGACGCTGTCCCCGAGGTTGTCGCTTCCGACGCTATCCCCGACGATCGTGAGGGCATGGACATCGGCCCCAAGACCGAGGAGCTCTACGCCGAGGCCGTCAAGGGCGCCAAGACCGTGTTCTGGAACGGCCCCATGGGTGTATTCGAGTTCGACAACTTCGCTCACGGCACCCAGGCTATCGCCGAGGCCGTCGCCGAGGCCGACTGCACCTCGATCATCGGCGGTGGCGACTCTGTCGCGGCTGTCAACAAGTTCAACCTGGCCGACAAGATGAGCTGGATCTCCACCGGTGGTGGCGCTTCCATGGAGCTCGTCGAGGGTAAGGCCCTGCCCGGAGTGGAGGCGCTTCTCGATGCCTAATCGCACCCTTCTTATCGCTGGTAACTGGAAGATGAACAACGACGTCGCCGAGGCCGCCAAGCTCGCCGATGAGCTGGCTCAGGCTCTGCCCGAGGTTCCGGCTGGCGTCGAGGTGCTCGTCTGCCCTCCGACCATTGACATCACCACGGTTCATGACCGCATTCAGGCTGCCCCCATCGCCCTCGGTGCACAGAACGTGTACTGGGAGGCCAAGGGTGCCTTCACCGGTGAGTCCTCTTGCGACATGCTCAAGTCCGCTGGCTGCACCTACTGCATCATCGGTCACTCCGAGCGTCGCGACTACTTCCACGAGACCGACGAGGATCAGAACAAGAAGGCCAAGGCCCTCGTTGCCGCCGGTCTTGTTCCCGTCTTCTGCTGCGGCGAGTCCCTCGAGGTCCGCGAGGCTGGCACCTATGTCGAGCACGTCGTGAACCAGGTCAAGGCTGGCCTTGCCGGTCTTGAGATCACCTGCCCCAAGCAGGTCGTCGTCGCCTACGAGCCCATCTGGGCCATCGGCACCGGCAAGACCGCTACCGCTGAGGACGCCCAGGAGGTCTGCGGCGCTATCCGTGAGACCCTCAAGGAGATGTTTGGCGAGGAGCTCGCTAACGGCATCCGCGTTCTCTATGGTGGCTCTGCCAAGCCCGGCAACATCGCCGAGCTCGTCGCTAAGCCTGACGTTGACGGCGCCCTCGTGGGCGGCGCTTCGCTCAAGGCTGCCGACTTCGCCTCTATGGTCGTCAAGGCAGGCGAGTAGGACATATGGCACAGCGTCATCTTCCTGCACTCCTGATCATCATGGATGGCTGCGGCCTTGCTCCGGCCGATGGCGAGAACGCCGTCGCCGCTGCCAAGACGCCCTTCCTTGATAGCCTGTACGAGAAGTATCCTCACACCACGCTCGGTGCTTCGGGCGAGGACGTGGGCCTTCCCGACGGTCAGATGGGCAACTCCGAGGTAGGCCACCTCAACATCGGTGCCGGCCGCATCGTGTTCCAGGAGCTTTCGCGCATCAACAACGCCATCAAGGACGGCTCCATCGCCAAGAACGAGGTTTTCGTCAAAGCTATGGACGACGTCAAGGCCGAAGGCAAGACCCTGCACCTCATGGGCCTTATGAGCCCTGGCGGTGTTCATTCTCACATGAACCACGTCGAGGCTCTGGTCAAGATGGCTGCCCAGCATGGCGTCAAGACCGTTCGCGTCCACGCCTTCATGGATGGCCGCGACGTCGACCCGCAGTCCGGTGCCGGCTACATGAGCGAGTTCTGCGCTTTCCTGGCTAAGATCTCCGAGGAGACCGGTTGCGACGCTCGCGTTGCCACCGTTTCGGGCCGCTATTGGGCCATGGACCGCGACAACCGTTGGGAGCGCATCCAGCGCGCCTACGACGTCATGGTCAACGCGTCCGATGCCGATACCGACCCCGTTGCCGGTATCAAGGCCTACTACGAGAAGGATCCGCGCGGCGACGAGTTCGTCGAGCCTTTCGCGGCCCACAACGAGGGCATCCACGAGGGCGACGCGGCCATCTTCTTCAACTTCCGTCCCGACCGCGCTCGTCAGATGACCCGCGTGTTCACGGACAAGGAGTTCGATGGCTTTGAGCGCGAGCAGATTAAGCTCTCGCACTTTGTGACGATGACCGAGTACGATCCGACGTTTGACGTCGAGGTCGCCTTCCCCAAGACGTTCCCCGAGAACGTCCTGGCCGACGTTATCGCCGCCAATGGCCTGAAGCAGCTGCACACCGCCGAGACCGAGAAGTACGCTCACGTGACGTTCTTCCTCAACGGCGGCATCGAGGAGCCCAAGGAGGGCGAGGAGCGCGTGCTCGTCGCTTCCCCCAAGGTCGCTACCTACGATCTGCAGCCCGAGATGAGCGCTCCCGAGGTTACCGAGAAGCTTGTCGCCGCTATCAACGAGGATCGCGCTGATTTCTACATCGTGAACTTCGCAAATTGCGACATGGTTGGTCACACCGGTGTCTTCGACGCCGCCGTTAAGGCCGTCGAGGCTGTTGACGATGCTCTGTCCAAGGTTGTCCCGGCGATTCTCGCCAAGGGCGGCTTTGCGCTGATTACCGCCGACCATGGCAACGCCGATCACATGTTTGACGTTGCTTCCGACGGTTCCAAGCATCCGTTTACGGCTCACACCACCAACCGCGTGCCGTTCATCATCGTTGATGATAAGGCCAAGCTCACCGGTATCGAGGACGGCCGTCTTTCCGATATCGCTCCGACCATGCTCATCATGGCTGGTATTGAGCCTTCCGCCGAGATGACGGGTCGCGTGCTCGCCACCGAGGCCTAATAGAAAACAAATACCGTTTTCTAGTAAGGGGGTTGTCCACAACCGGACGACCCCCTTTTTGGTATTTCTGCCATTTCTGCCCCGTCCCTAAATGGCAGGTGGGGGAGTGTTGGAGGTTGTGGTACAGTACTGGAGTTTGAATCGTTCTATTAAGGAGCTTATCTATGGGTCCGTTTCAGATTCTTCTGTTTGTCGTTTGGGCTGTTTCTGCCGTGGCGCTGACGATTCTCGTTCTGATGCATTCCGGTAAGGGCACCGGCGTTTCGGATATGATCGCTAGCTCGCTGTATAACTCCAGCTCTGCCACGGGCGTCATGGAGCAGAACCTCGATCGCCTGACGGTAATTATGGCCGTCGTTTTTGCCGTGTGTGTCGTTCTGTGCATGTTCTTCTTCCCGCAGGGCATCGTCGGCTACTAAGCATCGGCGTATATACGTTTGTAAAGGGTCCCGCATGTGCGGGGCCCTTTTTGTTTACAGACTTGTAACAGAGCCAAAATATCCCCACATACTTCGCCCAACTAAAGAAATTCTCGACCGTTAACCGGAATCAGCGCCAAATTGTGCATAAAATGCGCTACTGTATTGCAAAACGTTGGCCCGCATTGCATAACCAGCCATAACAGCGGACCGCGTTTGAATGGTTCGATTGGGCTGTCTCGACGTTGCCCGGCCGAATTCACTTTGTCCTATCTCATAAGGAGGATGGCATGGCTGATTCTATGTTCCACCAGCCCGTTATGGGTCGTCGCGCCTTTGTTGGCGGCACCCTCGCTGCGAGCTCCATGGCTTTTCTTGCCGCATGCGGCAAGAAGGGCGGCGACGCTTCCGGTTCTGAGTCCGGTTCGACGCTGAACTTCTACATCAACAACCCGGTCTGCATCGACCCCTACAACGTCCAGGAGGATCAGGGCACTCAGGTCGAATACCAGCTCTTCGACGCTCTGACGGAGTACGATAACGAGAAGGGCGAGATCGTTCCGCTGGCTTGCGAGTCCTTTGAGGCTAACGACGACGCCACCGAGTTCACCTTCAAGATCAAGAAGGCCAAGTTCCATAACGGTGACGACGTTACCTCCAAGTCCTTCAAGCTCGGTTGGGAGCGCCTGGTCAACACCAAGTCGGCCATCGCTACCGAGTATGGTCCTTCCGAGGTCTCCTATCACCTTTCCATGGTCGAGGGCTATGACGATCTGGTTGCCGGTAAGGCTACCGAGCTGACCGGTGTCACCTGCCCGGATGACGAGACCCTCGTCGTCAAGCTGACTTCTGCCTACGCCGACTTCCCCTTCGTCGCCTCTCACCCGGCTCTGTCCCCGGTTCCCGAGTGCGCCGAGACCGATGTCAAGAGCTTCTATCTTGCCCCGGTCGGCAACGGCCCGTTCATGATGGACGGTAAGTGGGAGGATGGTCAGGAGATCAACCTCAAGAAGTTCGACGATTATTATGGCGACAAGGCCAAGATCGACGCCATCCACTTCCAGGTCATCAAGGACGTGGAGACCGCTTACAAGGAGTTCCAGGCCGGTAACCTTGATGTCTGCGACGTTCCCGTTGCTCAGATCGACGCCGCCAAGAAGGACCGCGGCGAGTCCAAGGATGGCTACACCATGAGTGATGGTGCGCGCATGCTACTCGGTTCCGAGCCTTCCACGTACTATCTGACGTGCAACACCACGGCCGAGCCGTTCAACAACGCTGACCTGCGCAGGGGCATTTCCTTGGCTATCAACCGTGAGGCCATCTGCAAGACCATCTTCAAGGGTACCCGTACCCCCGCTGACGGCATCGTTCCTCCGGGAATCGCCGGCTACAAGGAGGGTGCATGGGAGTTCTGCGAGTACAACGTTGATAAGGCCAATGAGTACCTCGACAAGGTCGCTCCTGCCGGCGCTAACGGCGACCGCGGTATCAACGTGACCCTTTCCTACAACCAGGACGGTGGTCACAAGGAGATCATGGAGTCCATCATCGGCGACCTCGCCAAGGTGGGCGTCACCGCCGTCTCCGATACCCCTGAGTGGTCTGCCCTGCTCGAGCAGTATCAGAACTTCAACTATCAGTTCGGCCGTCTGGGCTGGATCGCCGATTACCCGATCATGGACAACTTCCTGTATCCGCTGTTCCACTCCGACTCCCTGGGTGGCGACAACCGCTCCGGTTACAGCAACCCCGACTTTGACGCCAAGGTTGACGAGGCCCGTGCCACGGTTGACGACGACGAGCGTATCGCCAAGATGCAGGAGGCCGACGCCATGGTCGCCGCCGACTGCCCGGTCATCCCGGTGATGTTCTACACGCACACCATCGCTGGCTCCGACCGCGTCAAGTACCTCTACGTTGATCCGCAGAAGCACGCCGATCTGGGTACCGCTGAGCTCGCCTAAGAGTTTGCAGCTTCCGTGAGGGTCAAGTATTTACGTAGACCTCATGGGAAACATACAGTTCCCCCTAACCTGGGGTAAACTGGCTGATGGTAATTTTGGGATGCCGGTCTGGCGATCGGCATCCCATTTAGGTTAATCCCTAGATAGGGGAGTGGTATGGGTAAGTACATCGTTAAACGTGTGCTTCAGTTCATCCCGGTGTTTTTGGGCGTCACGCTGATTCTGTTCGCCCTCCAGAATATCGTGCCGGGAGATCCGATCAAGCTGATCGGTGGAGACAAGGCTCTGTCCCCCGAGGTAGAGCTTCAGCTTCGCGTACGCTATCACCTGGTCCAGACGGACGAGGACGGTAACGCGATCCTTGACGAGAACGGCGATCCCGTTCAGACGTCGCTTGTAGACCGTTATCTGTATTACATGAACGGTCTGCTTCATGGCGATCTGGGTAATTCGTACCAGCGCAAGCTGCCGGTTACGGAAATCTTTGCCCAGAAGTATCCGTATACGGTCAAACTCGCCGCGTGCGCCATCGTGCTCGAGGCGATCATGGGTATCGGTGCGGGTATCATTTCGGCGGTAAAGCGTTATTCCTTCTGGGATATTTTGGTAACGCTGACCACGTCGATCCTCGTTGCCGTTCCCGCCTTCTGGCTCGGCATGCTGCTGCAGCTGTTCTTCGGCGTCATCCTTAAGGACCTCACCGGCGGCGCATTCTCCATGCCGATTTCGGGTGCCGGCGGTTCCAGCTCTCAGTATCAGGATTGGATGCACTATGTGCTTCCGACCATTACGCTGGCTTCGGTTTCGACCGCTTATGCTGCCCGCATTATGCGTTCGCAGCTGCTTGACGTCATGAACCAAGATTACATCCGTACGGCAAAGGCCAAGGGTCTCTCCAATCGCGCGATCATCATCAAGCATGCGCTTAAGAATGCACTCATCCCCGTCGTTACCTATATTGGTGTCGACTTTGGCGGCATGCTTTCGGGTGCCATCCTGACCGAAACGGTCTTTAACTGGCCCGGTATCGGCTATGAGGTCTATCGCGCCATTAGCATGCGTGACTGGCCCATCGTTATGGGCGGCGTTACGCTCATCGTCGTCGTCGTCATGGTGATCAACCTGCTCGTCGACATTAGCTATGCATTCCTCGACCCGCGCATCCGCCTTGGCGGTCCGTCGGATAAGGCCTAAGGGAGGTACGTCTCATGCAGGAAACTGATTCTCAGTCTCAGGAGCAGGCTACCGCCACCAAGGCCGCATCTGCTCCCGCCAAGTCCCGCACGCTGTGGGGCGACGCTTTTAAGCGTCTTCGCAAGAACAAGCTCGCCGTTATCGGTGTCTGCTGGATCATCGTCGTCGTTTTGGTTGCCCTGACCGCAGATCTGTGGGCTAAGCCCTGGCTCGGTTCGCCGACGGCTTCCGACTCGACCACCATGGCCGAGACGTCGCTGCTGGCTCCGTGTGCCGAGCACCCGTTTGGCACCGACGCCCTTGGCCGCGACATTCTCGTTCGTGTTATCTACGGTGCACGTGTTTCGCTTTCCGTCGGTATTATGGCCACCGCCATCTCCACGGTGATCGGTCTGGTCATGGGCGCCCTTGCCGGTTTCTATGGCGGCATCTGGGATACGATTATCATGCGCTGCGCGGACATCTTCCTGGCGTTCCCGTACGTGCTGTTCGTCGTCGCCATGATCGCCGTTATCGGCCGTGGTCTTCAGAACGTCTTTATCGCCATCGGTATTCTCGGCTGGCCTTCGATTGCGCGCGTCTTCCGATCCGCGATCCTGACGGTCAAGGAAAACGACTATGTTGACGCTGCGCGCGCGATGGGCGCATCCGATGCTCGTATCGTCGTGCGTCACATCTTCCCGAACTCCGTCGCCTCCATCGTGGTCTACGCGACCATGAACATTGGTGGTGCCATTTTGACCGAGTCCGCTCTGTCCTTCCTCGGCATGGGCGTTATCCCGCCTACGCCTTCGTGGGGCTCCATGATTCAGGACGGTCAGCAGTATCTTCTGACTGCTCCCTGGATGATGATCATGCCCGGTCTGGCAATTCTCTCGACGGTGCTCGCCTTCACCCTGCTGGGTGACGGTCTGCGCGACGCCCTCGACGTCAAGATGAAGGACGCATAAGGATGAAGAAGAACAAGAACTATGTGGACCTGAAGGACCAGCCGGTTCCCGAGGGCCAGCATTTGCTCGAGGTCGATGACCTTAAGATGTATTTCCACACCGAGGATGGCGTCGTTCGCGCTGTCGACGGTGTCTCCTACACGCTCGATCGCGGCGAGACCTTGGGCGTCGTCGGTGAGTCCGGCTCCGGTAAGTCCGTGACCGCCATGACCATCATGGGCCTCATTTCGATGCCTCCGGGAAAGATCGAGGGCGGCGACGTTCGCTATCGCGGTCGTTCTATCCTCGAAATGACCGAGGAAGAGATGCAGCACATTCGCGGTAACGATATCGCGATGATCTTCCAGGATCCTATGACCTCCTTGAACCCGGTCTATAAGATCGGCAAGCAGGTGGGCGAGGGCCTTCGTCTGCACCGTGGCTATTCCAAGCAGGAGGCGCTCAAGCGCGCTACCGAGCTTTTGGACCTCGTGGGTATCCCCGAGCCCGAGAAGCGCGTCAATGAATATCCGCACCAGTTCTCCGGCGGAATGCGTCAGCGTGTCATGATCGCTATGGCTCTTGCCTGCGACCCCGATATCCTGATTGCCGACGAGCCCACGACTGCCCTGGACGTTACCATTCAGGCTCAGATTATTGAGCTTATGCAGGAGATGCAGGAGAAGAACGGCAACGCCATTATCATGATTACCCATGACCTGGGCGTTGTCGCCGATATGGCCGACAAAATCATGGTTATGTACGCCGGCCGTCCCGTCGAGTTCGGTACTGCTGAGGAAATCTTCTACGAGAGCCGCCATCCCTACACCTGGGGTCTTATTCGCTCCATCCCGGAGCAGGCCATCGATGAGAAGAAGCCGCTGACGCCGATTCACGGCAACCCGCCTTCGCTCATGAACCTGCCCGAGGGCTGCGTCTTCTCTCCTCGCTGCCCCTATGCGACGGACAAGTGCCGCAAGCAGCGCCCCGAGCGCGTTGTTACCGAGTCCGGCCACTATTCTGCGTGCCATTATTCCGGTGACCCCGAGTTCCTCAAGAACGCTCCTGAGACGTCCCGTACGCGCAAGGATTCCAAGAAGGGAGGCGAGGCGTAAATGGCAGACAATAATGAGCGTACTCCGCTGCTGAAGGTTGAGCACCTCTCTAAGGAGTTCCCTGCAGAGTCCGGCATGTTCGCCAAGCGCTTCTCTAAGCGTGTCGTCTCTGCTGTGAATGACATTTCGTTCGAGATTTATCCGGGCGAGACCTTTGGCCTGGTCGGCGAGTCTGGTTGCGGTAAGTCCACCACGGGCCGCACCATCATGCGTCTGACCAAGCCGACGGCAGGTAAGGTGTTCTTCCAGGGCAAAGATGTTGCCGAGATGAGCAAGCATGAGATCAAGGATATGCGTCGTGAGATGCAGTTTATCTTCCAGGATCCTTATGCTTCGCTCAACCCTCGTATGACGATTGGTGAGATCGTCTCCGAGCCCATGACCATTCATGGTGTGGGCACCAAGGAAGAGCGTATCGAGCGCGTCCGTGAGCTGCTGGATGTCGTCGGTCTGAACCCCGAGCACATCAACCGCTATCCGCATGAGTTCTCGGGCGGCCAGCGTCAGCGTGTCGGCATCGCCCGCGCTTTTGCGCTGAAGCCCAAGCTGATTATCTGTGACGAGCCGGTATCCGCTCTGGATGTTTCCATTCAGGCCCAGGTTCTGAACCTGCTTAAGGAACTGCAGGACAAGTTTGGTACGGCGTATCTCTTTATCGCCCACGACCTGTCCGTCGTGCAGCACATCTCCGATCGCGTTGCCGTTATGTATCTGGGTAAGATGGTCGAGGTTTCGGATTGGAAGACGCTCTATAGCGAGCCTCACCATCCGTACACGCAGTCGCTGCTGTCTGCCGTGCCGGTGCCCGATCCGGATATCCAGAAGACCCGCAAACGCATCATCCTCGCTGGCGACCCGCCGTCGCCGCTGGATCCGCCGACCGGCTGCCGTTTCCACACGCGCTGCCCGATCGCGCAGGGCATCTGCTCCGAGAAGCTTCCTGAGTTTAAGGAAGTTGCCCCGGGCCACTGCTGCGCCTGTCACTTCGCGGAGCCGTTCCCGATCAAGGAATCGCACATCGACCTGTAGCCGGTTGTTATCGTCCGGGCCCGTGCTGGACTTAGTTTTTAGAACGTCCTCGACCATGGAAACCCCCTTATCCTGCTCCTTCGGAGCTGCGGATAAGGGGGTTTCCTGGTCTGACGCTCCTATTTGGCAAGGTGTTTTTTAGAATCCATTTTGCGCTCGGCCTCGAAGGCCCGCCTGTCCCAATCGAGCGGAAGTCCGGCCTCGACCCATGCCTCGTAGGCCCTCCTTATGGGCTTGAGCTCCCTTTGGCCCCTCTCCAGCATCGAGATGTACTTCTCGCTGGTTCCCAATATGGACGCCGCCCTCACCTGG
>NZ_JAQLFP010000022.1 GCF_028207065.1 Collinsella aerofaciens | reverse complement strand
CGGCGCTCCTAACGGCGCCGGGCAATACGGGGCCCGCCCATGCGAAAACCAAGTTGTTAGGATGAGCCAGCTGGCTAGAGCTCGACCGGCACCCATTCGTCGTGATTGCAGATAAAAGCCTCGGGATCCTCGACGCTAAAGAAGACGAGCGTGGGGTCGTTAGGCCCCTCATAGTGCTCGCCCAGGTGCTCTAGATGCTTCCACCCGGCTTCGCGCATTTCGCCTAAAGCCCGGTCATCCAAGCCGGCACGCCCGCGCAAGATGAGCCAGCCATGGCCCGGCCACCAACTCGTGGCCTCAAAGCGCTGGTTTTGCAGCAGCTCTTGCCACACATCTTTGGTGCGCGCTGTTACAAACCACAGCTTGCCGTCCTGGATCTGCGCAAACGAAAACGGACGCACATGAGGCTGTCCGTCAACGCTCGTCGCCAAATACCATGCCGGCACCGACGTCAGATACTCCAACACCGTATTCAATCCGTCCACGGTTCCTCCTGCCGCTAGCTCATTTGACTGGTTGGTAAACGTTAGAGCTCCAGGCGCTCCTCGCTGCCGTCGATATCACAGAAGCGCGCGGCAATGTTGCGGACCGAAAAGAAAGCAAGGCGGCCGTCGTTGGCACTCTCGTGTTCCTCGCCGATGCTCACCATGTGCTTAAAACCCGCTTGACGCACCTTGTCGCTCGCAACCGCGTCGTCCTCAAGTGCGGCCTCGCCGGTCAACACGATCCAACATTCCCCCGGCTTCCAGCCCGAGAGCTCAAACTTGGGATTCGCACTCAGCTCCGCCCACACATCCTTGTCGCGCGACGTGCAAAACCACAGCTTACCGTCATCGACCATGGCAAACGAAAACGGCCTCACGCGAGGCTGATGCCCGTCGGTCACATCGGTCGTGGCCAGATACCACGCCGGAATGCGCCTGAGATACGAACAGGCGCGCTCAAGCTGAGCCGTGCGGTCGTTGTCGGTCATAGGGGCCCCTTTCTTGCGCTCGAATCGCGCCTAAACAAGTTGAAGGTTGACGACGATGACACACGCAAGCAGCAGCATCGTCACAACCGCAGCCAGCGCATCCCCGCGGCGAAATGCAAGTGCATGCAGACGCGTGCGGCCCTGCTCGCCGTGATAGCAGCGTGCATCCATGGCGGCAGACAACGTCTCGGCATGACGGAACACGCCCGTGAACAGTGGAATCGCCACACTGCCGAGCATACGCACGCCGCCGAGCGGGCCACCCGTTACGCGTGCGCCGCGGCTTGCCTGCGCGTCCGCCGTCTGCTTCATCTCGGTGGCAAACTGCGGCATAAAGCGCAACGCGATGCCCATGATCATGCCGAGCTCATGCGCAGGGAGCCCCACGCGCGCAAACGGTGCGAGCAGGCGCTCAAAGCCCGCGGTGAGGTCGAGCGTAGGCGTGGTGAGCGTAATGGCGCTCATGCCGGCCATCATCAAGGTCAGGCGGCACGCCATAAAGACGGCGGAATGCAGCGAGCCCTCGCTTATCTGCAAAAAGCCGAGCTGCCACAGGATGCGCCCACTCTGATCGGTAAACAAGTTGAGCACCGCGACCACGACGACGATTGCCAGCAGCGGCGCCATCGACGACAGAACGCGACGAGCCGGCACCCGGGACACGGCATAGATCAGCACGACGAAAATTGCGACAGGAGCCAGTCCGCGGAAGCCGCCGACGGTCAGCGTCGTGATTAAAAACACAAAGCCCAGGAGCAGCTTGGTGCGCGGATCCAGGCGATGGATCGCACTATCGCTCGGATAGTAGCTGCCAAATGAAAACGCCTCCATTAGCAGCCCTCCTCTCGCGCGACCGTCTTGGATTTAGCAATGTCCGCGACGTTAGAAGGACCGTCTGAGCGACCGATCAGCAAATCTGCCAGCTCGTCGGCCAGCGACTCAACCGTATAGAGCCCGCCGCAACGCAGCGGCACGCCCGCCTCCGCGAGCGCCAACGCCATGCGCTGAGCAGCAGGTACGCCCAAGCCGATCGACTTGAGCTCATCGGCATGTGCAAACACCTGCGCGGGGGTTCCCTCGGCAAACACCGCACCTTCGTTCATCACGACGATGCGGTCGCAGCAGTTGGCCAGGTCATCCATACTATGCGAAACCATGACAACGGTCAGGCCATCGCGGTGAAGCCGATCGATAAGCTCAAGGAAATCCCTGCGCGCAGCCGGATCGAGCCCCGCCATGGGTTCATCGAGCACCAGGACTTCGGGCTCCATGGCGAGCACACCGGCGAATGCCACGCGCCGTTGCTGACCGCCCGAAAGCTCGAAGGGACTCTTGTCGCCGACCGTGGAAAGGTCGAGGCCCACGCGCGAGAGCGACGACTCGACGCGACGGTCGACTTCATCTTGCGGCAAGCCAAGGTTGTGCGGGCCAAACGCCACGTCCTGCGTCACGGTTTCGGCAAACAGCTGACGCTCGGGATATTGAAACACCACGCCGACCTTGGCCTTAACCGCGGCGGCGTCTTTCTTGTTTGACAGATCGAGCCCCAGCGCGCGAACGAATCCCTCCTGGGGGCGAATCAAACCGTTGAGATGCTGGACCAGCGTCGACTTACCCGAACCGGTATGACCTGCCAAGCCCAGGAACTCGCCGCGACGCACCGTCAGCGATACATCGCGCAGCGCCCACGGGCTGCTGGGGTCGTTTCCCCAGAGAGCCTGTTTGCTCGATTTGCCCGCAGTGACCGAGCGCTTATGCCAGCGGCGGCGCTCGCGGGCACTCAGCGAGTAACTATGCGAGAGGTGCGAAATCTCGATGACGGGCTCCGACACGGCTGTCCCGTCGGTTGCAGAGGAGACGTTGTCGAGCACACGAGAATCGGATGCAGAAGGCCGCCCTGCGGTGTCTTCCCCACTCCGGTCGGCATATACCTGCGCAATCTCGGCGACCATATCCGCCTCGCGCACCTGCGCATGAACGGGCACGCCCTTCGCACGAAGCGCCATGCCCAAGCAGCACGACGCCGGCATATCCAGGTTGAGCTCCACGAGCCCATCTGCCCGCGTCAGAATCTCCTCGGGCGTACCGAGCATGGCAACGCGCCCCGCCCGAAACACCGCGACACGATCGGCCTCGGCGGCCTCTTCCATAAAGTGCGTAATCATCACGATGGTCATGCCGCGTTCGTGCAGCACGTGACAGGCCTTCATAAGGCCCTTGCGCCCGCGCGGATCGAGCATCGAGGACGCCTCGTCCAAAATGAGCACGCGCGGTTCCATGGCGAGCACACCGGCAAGCGCCACACGCTGCTTTTGACCGCCCGAAAGCGCATGGGTCTCGTGGCGCTCAAAGCCCACCAGGCCCACGCCCTTCAGCGCCTCGCGTACGCGCTGCGCAATTTGCGCCGATGGCACGCCAAGGTTTTCGGGACCGAACGCAACGTCATCTTCGACAAGCGTTGCCACCAGCTGGTCGTCGGGATTCTGGAACACCATGCCTGCGGTCGAACGAATGTCGTAGACCAGCTCGGGATCGGACGCATCCATACCGTTGATACGTACCGTGCCCGCATCGGGCTGCAGCAGCGCATTCAGATGCTTGGCAAACGTCGACTTGCCCGATCCATTGCCACCGAGGATGCAGAAAAACTCCCCGTCCTCGATGTTCAGATCGACACCGTCGAGTGCCGACACGGCACCGTCATAGCTAAAGGAAACGCCCCGACACTCAATCATGCGCGGCCTTTGACCTGGTCCTTTTTAGGCGTGATGAGGTTGGAGACTGCTTTATACACCGCTAGCGTCAACACCGAGTTAAGCACGGTCTTGATAAGGTTGAACGGCAGCACGGCAGGAATCATAAGCGGGGCGATCACATCGACCGAGCCATACCAGAACCATACGCCAATGGTAAGGTTTGCGACCATAGACAACGCCGTAGCGGCAATGACACCGAACACTAGGCCAATCACGGCACCCTTATAGGTATGCATCTTCTGGTACACGATAGCCGCGGGCAGAATGTAGCCCAGCGTAGCAACCAGGTTCATAAGTGCGCCGACCCAATCGCCCGTGGTAAGCGCATGGATAACAATCGCCATAGCGGCAACAGCAGTACCGGCGCCAGGACCATACGCAAAACCGCACACCATCGCCGGCACCAGCGACGGGTCATACGTCAAAAACGGCGCCGAAGGAAGGATAGGCAGCTGCACGTACATAAACAGGGCGCCCAAGGCACACATCAGCGCCATGGTAACGAGCTGTTTGGTGCTCCACCTATTCGTGTTCTCAAAATGGATATGCTGCGACTGTTCAGACATAAGATCACCTGCCTCTTTCATCCGGACTCTAACCGTTGGTACTGGGATCTCACCAGTTCAGCCGGCATGCGAACCAACGCACACACGGGTCGCGGACTCATCGGCTCGGCCGCAGGCACCTCGCCTGCGCCACGGCACCCCTTTAGCACCGCCCGATTTACCGCCAGTGGGGAATTTCACCCCGCCCTGAAACAGCAATTGCAAGTGTAGCACGAGCAATCGTTCGCGCAAGTATGCCGAGGGTAATTTGTGGCGGGGATCAGTTACCGCAACAACCACGTTCCCCACCCATCCCAAAGTAGCGCGCTTTTCGCGCAAAGCGCGAAACAGCGAAAGGGACACGTATCCCTATCGACCACGTCCTTCTCCGCCCGCCGACCTCAAGGCCGTAAACGCAGGGAATCCGGGGGCGGGACGGGGGTTTCTCTCCGGAACATTCCGCACGCAGAGAGGCTCCGCAGCGCGAAGCGCGCAGCGGAGCCCTTTGCATGTCCGAGGACGTTCCGGAGAGAAGCCCCCGTCACGCCCCCGGATTCCCGGTGGGAGTTCTAGACCTTGTCGGCCTTAGTACATACCGCCGCCCTGCTGACCAGCGGTAGCAGCAGCGATAGCGTCCTCAAGCTGAGTGTTCTTGGGCACATCGGAGACGGTGGCCTCGGTGATGAGAATCAGGCTGGCGACAGAAGCAGCGTTCTGCAGGGTGACGCGGCTGACCTTGACGGGGTCGAGGACGCCCATCTCAATCATGTCGCCCCACTCGCCGTTGGCAGAGTTGAGACCCTGGCCGGCGGGCAGCTCGGCAACCTTGTCGACCACGACAGCGCCCTCAAAACCAGCGTTCTTGGCGATGGTAGCGACCGGAGCGGTCAGAGCCTTCTTGACGATATCGACGCCAATCTTCTCCTCGGGGTCGTCGATCTCGACAGCATCGAGCGCAGGAGCAGCGTCCATGAAGGCGACGCCACCGCCGGCGACGATGCCCTCCTCGACAGCAGCGCGGGTAGCCTGCAGGGCATCCTCAACGCGGTGCTTGATCTCCTTGAGCTCGGACTCGGTAGCAGCGCCGACCTTGATGACGGCAACGCCACCGGAGAGCTTGGCCAGGCGCTCCTGGAGCTTCTCACGGTCGAAGTCAGAGGTGGTGTTCTCCATCTCGCCCTTGATCTGAGCGATGCGGGCGTCGATGGCCTCCTTGGAGCCAGCGCCGCCGACGACGACGGTGTTGTCCTTGGAGATGGTGACGGACTTAGCGGTACCGAGCATATCAGCGGTGATGTCAGCGACCTTCACGCCCAGCTCGTCCAGAGCAGCCTGGCCACCGGTGAGGACGGCGATGTCCTCCAGGATGCGCTTGCGGCGATCGCCGTAGCCCGGGGCCTTGACGGCGCAGACGTTGAGGGCGCCACGGATCTTGTTGAGGACGAGGGTCGGCAGAGCCTCGCCATCGATGTCCTCAGCGATGATGAGCAGGCCACGGCCAGCGCGCTGGACAGCCTCGAGAACAGGCATGATGTCCTGGACGCTGGAGATCTTCTGGTCGGTGATGAGGATGTACGGATCCTTCATCACGGCCTCCATGCGGTCGTTATCCGTGACGAAGTAAGCGGAGACATAGCCCTTGTCGAACTGCATGCCCTCGACGGTGTCGATGGTGATGTCGAACGTCTGGGAATCCTCGACGGTGATGACGCCATCCTTGCCCACGACCTCCATGGCCTCGGCGATCTTCTCGCCGACCTCGGGGTCACCGGCGGAGATGGTACCGACGGAAGCAATCTGCTCCTTGGTCTCGACCGGCTTGGCCTGCTTCTTCATCTCGGCGACGGCGGCGTTGACGGCCTTGTCGATGCCGCGACGGATGGCCAGCGGGTTGGCGCCAGCGGCGACGTTGCGCAGACCGTCGTTGACGATGGCTTGAGCGAGCAGGGTTGCGGTGGTGGTGCCGTCACCCACGGTGTCGTTGGTCTTGGTGGCGACCTCCTTCACCAGCTGAGCGCCCATGTTCTCGATGTTGTCCTCGAGCTCGATCTCCTTGGCGACAGAAACGCCGTCGTTGGTGATGGTCGGAGCACCGAACGTGCGCTGCAGCGCAACGTAGCGGCCCTTGGGGCCCATGGTGACGGTAACGGCGTCGGCCAGAGTGTTGACGCCCTTGGCAAGCTTAGCGCGGGCATCGGTGTTGAACGTAATGTTCTTTGCCATGGTAGGTAATCCTCCAAAAGAAATGTGACTCGCGTCGCCGCTTCCGAGTCCTATGCGGCGGGCGCGTTCAAAGACGAATCAGAGATTCTGACGAGACTAGGCCTCGACGACAGCGTAGATGTCGTCGGCGCGCATCAGCAGATACTTCTCGCCGTCGACCTTGACCTCGTTGCCACCGAACTTACCATAGATGACAACGTCACCGACCTTGACGTCCATGGGGATGCGCTCACCCTTGTCGTTGACCTTGCCGGCGCCAACGGCAACGATGGTGCCGCGCTGCGGCTTCTCCTGGGCGTTGCTGGCGATATACAGACCAGAAGCGGTCTTCTGCTCGGCCTCGTCGGGCTTGACCAGAACACGATCTGCAAGCGGCTTCAAAGACGACATGCTTGTTTCCTCCTTTTTGGGCCGCGCGGTTATGCCGCGCGAATTAACCCTTTTTGTTTGCGTACGCGTTGAATGGTACCCACGAATGGCGGGTTATACAACACGGAGTCAAAAAATCTTATTTTTTGGCACTTAGATTTTCTGAATGCCGGGGGATAACTTAGCGATGCCTCCCGTGTGGCTCCGGAGGGGCGGGGCATAAGGTTTCCTGCTCGGGCAGTCCTGCTCGCACGAAGGCCACATTAAGTGGCCTTCGGCTCGTGCGGAACTCGCGATAAACCTTATGCCCCGCCCCTCCGGAGCCACACGGGAGGCAGGTTAACTAATTCGGGCCCGGCATTCAGAAAAGTCAGTGCAGCAAAATGGCGATGCGGATAGCGACATGTGCATGGTTTTCGCTGCGCGCACGGGTCCCCTGGGGAGCACCGTGCATTTTTGGGAGTATTCAGCAGACTAGGACGGCTGCATACGTGCCGGACACACCATATTGGTCCCAAGGACGCCTTCGGCCGGCGATTTTGGTCGGCAGGCAAACCCCGTCAGGACAGAAAGGCATGCCTCACGCCGCACCGGAGCACAAAATGACGTCAATCTCTGCAACGTTACTCAGCCGCAGCGGCACAGGCAGAGCTCGCGGTGCTGAATACTCCGTTTTTTGCACGGCGCGGACGGGGGTACATCAGGATCCGGAAGAACATCCCAGCCTTTTTATGCAATTCGTAATGGAAAGTATGCAAAACACCTAGAGATAGCATTGCTGCTGTCCAAATTGGGCGCGGGGCGGCGGCGCCTCCGCCCCGCGCCCAAATCAAGCAGGGCGGGGACGCTCCTAACGAACCCCCCATTTGCAAACAAACGCGGCTCGAGCGCCATCCCAAAATAAGCTGCCCGAGCCGCGTTTAACGGTAAGACATGAATACTTAGCGCTCGTAGATCAGGTTGCCGGCTAGGTAGGTGGCTTGGACTTTGGTGGCTTGGAGTTCTTGGGGGTCGATGGTGAGTGGGTTTTGGTCCAGGACTACCAGGTCGGCGTATTTGCCGGGTTCTAGGCTGCCGAGGTTTTGCTCGTCGCCCGCTGCATAGGCGCTGCCCAGGGTGTAGTTGCGCAGAGCCGTTGCCGCATCGATACGCTCGCTCGGCAGCCAACCGCCCTCGGGCCAGTGGCTGCGGGGGTCTTGGCGGGTGATAGCCGTGTAGAGCACGTTCATGCTGGTAACGGCTGTGATGGGGCTATCGGTGCCGAAGGCTTGGCGGATGCCGCGCTGCTTATAGGTCGCAAACGGCCACATGATGCGGCTACGCTCCAAGCCCAGGTCGCGCTCCGGACCACCCGGGTCGAGTGTGATATGACAGGGCTGGCTCGAGGCAATGACGTTGAGTTTGCGCAGACGATCGATGTCCTCGGGCAGCAGATTCTCCAAATGCTCAAGCGTATTATGGCCGTGCTGGGGCAAGCCGTAGAGCTCTGCCGCCTCCTCAAAGATATCGAGTGCGGCATGGATGGCGCCGTCGCCGATAACGTGGATGCGCACGGTGTGGCCGCGCTCGGCTGCCGCCAGGACCAGCTTGCGCATGCGCTCGACGGGAACCGTCAGGCGACCTTGATCGCCCGGGAAGCGCGGGTTGGTATAGGGATCGGTGAGATAGGCCGTGTGTTCGCTCGAGACGCCGTCGAAGAACTGCTTAAAACCAGGCGCCGAGAGCAGCGCGTTGTTCGCGTAGCGGGTCTGCAGTTCTTCTAAGCGCGATTGGTCATCCAGCAACGTGGGGAACAGATGGGCACGGATGCCCAGTTTGCCAGCTGCCTGCAGTTTGTCGTAGACGTCATCGCGGATAAAATCGCAGCCCGGCATGGGCATGAGCGACATATCGCATATCGAGGTGATGCCCTGCTCGGCCATCCGCCTCATTTGATCGGCGTAAGCGCTTGCGATGCGATCCTCGCCCAGCCACTCAAGGCAGCGCGGTAGCAGCTGCATAGCAGCTGCCTCGTGAGCAATGCCCGTGAGCTCGCCGTTTGCGTCCTTGTCGTAGCTGCCGCCCGCCGGCGGCTCACTGTCGCGCGTGACGCCGAGCGCCTCGAGTGCACGGCTGTTGAGCCAAAGCGTGTGCCCGTCGCCCGAATACATAACGCAGGGACGATCGGGGAATGCCACATCGAGCGACGCCTTGCTAGGATGCTCGGGCGGGTCCCAACGGTAGTCGCGCCAGCCCTGCGTCACGACCCAGGCGTCGTCGGGCAGGTCCTGGGAAAACTCGAGCGCATGCTGCACCAGCGCCGCCTCTGATGTGCCCATATCCATGAGCATGTACGGCGAGGAGCCAACCGAGGTATGGAAGAAGTGCAGGTGCGCATCATGGAAACCGGGACAGACAAACTGCTCGCCATAGTCGATAACCGGCGTGACGGCGGGAGCGGCGGCAATCACGTCATCGGGCGCGCCGACTGCGACGATGCGATCACCCGCGATGGCGATCGCCAGCTCGCGGGCGGTATCGATACCGTCTTGGGCGGTAAAAACGTTCTTGGAGCGGATAATCCGATCGATATGCTGCATGAGCATCCCCATCTCTGGCAGGTAATTCAACACCCCCGAGTGTACTCCCCCGCCCTTGCAACAAAACCCCAAGCGGCAAACGGCAACTTTACCAGCCCTAGCGGCAGGTGGCATACTGGAGAGAGCCTGTACGATTTTGCGATCGAGCCAGCAAGGAGCAAATCGACCATGACGAAGACCAAGGCACAGCAAATTATGGCGGCAACCGAGGTTCGCGCGGCAGACGACGTCACCGCGGCCATCCAGGATATCGCAGCCGAGTTTGAACCCTACATCATCAAGCAGCGCCGGCACTTCCATAAGCACCCGGAGCTGAGCCTTGCCGAGGAGCGCACGACTTCCGACATCGCCAACCAGCTCGACGCCATGAATATCCCCTACGAGCGTCCGCTCAAGACTGGCTTGGTGGCAACGCTTCGCGGCACCGCGCCCGATGCCTACCGCGAGGACGGCACGCCGCGCCGCCGCATCCTGCTGCGCGCCGACATCGACGCCCTGCCTGTCACCGAGCAGACCGGCGAGGAGTTCGCCAGCGTCAATGAGGGCTGCATGCACGCCTGCGGTCACGACTGTCATATCGCCATGATGCTCGGCACGCTGCAAATCCTGCGCCACATGACCGATGACATCCACGGCGAGATTCGTATCGTATTCCAGCCCAGCGAGGAAAACGGCCAGGGCGCCAAGCTCATGATCGGCACGGGCGTACTCGATGGTGTCGACGGTGCCTATGCCGCGCACATCTGGAGCGAGGTCGATGCCGGCACCGTGAGCTGCGAGCCCGGTCCGCGCATGGCAAACACCGACTGGTTCCGCATTGATGTCCGCGGCACCTCATGCCACGGCGCCATGCCCCAGCGCGGCCACGACGCCGTTATGGTTGCCGCCGAAATCGTCAACGCCCTGCAGACCATCGTCTCGCGCGAGATTAGCCCCTACGAACCCGCCGTCATCACCGTCGGCGAACTGCACGGCGGCACCGCGCGCAACGTTATCGCCGGCACGGCGTACCTCGCCGGCACAGTGCGCACCTATGGCGACAAGACGCATGAGGAAATGCCCGAGCTTATGCGCCGCATCGTGGAGCACACCGCAGCAGCACTAGGCGCCGAGGCCGAACTCACCGACTACACCATCGCCAACTACAAGGTCGAAAACGATGCCGCCTCGAGCGAGCGCTGCCGCCAAGCTGTGCTCAAGTGCCTGAGCCCCGCAGGCGAGGGCCATTACCGCGGCACGCTTTCGGGCGAGGATTTCTCGGAGTACCTGCGCCGCGTGCCGGGCGTGCTCGCCTTTGTTGGCACGCGCAACCCCCAGATTGGCGCCACCTATGCCCAGCACTCCTGCTTCTACAAGATCGACGAGAGCGTGCTCGCCAAGGGATCCATGGTAGCCGCCCAGTATGCCATCGACTTTTTGGCCGAGCCCACGCAAGAGGAGCTCGACGGCCCCACAATCGCCGCGGTTGCCGAGACCAATCCCGACCTGGCCGCCAAGCTGCGCTCTGCCAAGGCAACGGCCGCCGAGGCCCGCGACGCCATGCACGACGCCCGCACCGCCCGCCATGCTGCCATCAAGGGCATCCACGATGCGCGGGCCGCCGCTCGCCACGAGGAGAAGCGCGACGAGTAGCCGTCACGCCTACCCATAACAACCTGGCTAGAGCAAAGCGGGGGCGAACGTTATCTCAACGTTCGCCCCCGCTTATGTGTCGAACGCTTTTCTAGCGCGTCCTCCGTCACGACAGGTAAGAGCGAAGGATGGTGAGCCAGCGTGGGGTTTCGAGGTGGATGATATCGGTGGGAACTCCGGCGGGAGCGTGCCCACCAAAGAGCAGGCCCGCGTCTGCCGGGTTGATAAGGCGCACGATCCATACGGCAACGACCAGCACACACAAAACAATAACCGCAATGTCGATGCCACGCTTTAGCTTGCTCGATGCCACCTCCTCGCGCACGAACGCGAGCGCAAACGCAATCGGCACCACCCAAAACAGCGGATGGTAGGCAAAGGCCGCCGAAAAATCGAGGCGCAGCGCCGCCAGCCAGGCCCTCGTCATGCCACATCCCGGACAGGGAATGCCCGTCATCAGGCGAAACACGCAGCCGATATCGAGCAGGTAAAGTGCGAGCCAGGCGACAAAGAGCGCGCCGATGCAAGGAAGGGCGCGGCGAATGAGCTCCGCCGCGCCCTTATGTCCCTGAGAGCTGTTCACGCCGCTCTTGTCGTTAGGCACGAGCGCCAAGACGGGCGTTGTAAGCCGTTGCCATGGCATTGGTGTTCTTGATGATGATGTTCATGGCAAAGATGGGGCCAAGGCCGCACAGCAGCGCGCCGACAATCTGCCACATAAGAACGGTGGTGCCGTTCTCCTGGAACATCAGGCCATAGCGAGGGGCATTAGCCTGCAGGCGGTTACCAATCTTGTAGTACCAGTAGAGTCCGTAGAAGCCGCAGGTCACGAACGACAGCAAGATGAATGCTGCCAGACCCGGCGTGGAATCGCCGTCATCCTGGCACATGACATTGATGTCGCGGGCAAGGCAATAGAGGAAGTAATACGAATAGATGCCGCAGGTCACGATGGAAAGCAGGAGCCAACCGATCACGCCACGGTCGGTCTTAATCGGAGCATAGCCCATCGGGGCAGGCGCAGGCTGCTGAGCATACTGCTGCTGGCCGGTGTACTGCTGCTGAGGCTGGGGCTGAACTGCCTGAACCGGAGTGGGCTGAATCTGCGTGGGCTGCGGAGCAGGCTGGGGCTGAGGTGCGGGCTGCGGAGCAGGAGCAGCGGAGGCGGCACCGATGGCAGAACCGCAGACAGGGCAGAATTTGGCATCATCCGAAATGGGAGAACCACAAGTGGGACAGAACATAAGCTTCTCCTTTTCCTAAGGCGTTGCACGCCTTCAAACCTTACACGTCTATGTTCTCAACAATAGCCGCGACGTTGTTGCGCAACATTGACCAATTTCCGAGATTTTTTGCTGCAACCGTTTTCCCAGGCATTTTCTTGCTTCCACGGTAGAAAAAGGCACCCCGGGCTCAGTTGCCCAGGGCGCCTCGACCGACTATTCGGTTTGATTGTTTTCGGCAGCAGGACTATCGCCCGGCTCATCCGCCGGCGTGGCAACGGCATTCCAATCGGGTTCCGCAGGCGTCGCCTCGGGCGCCGGTGCGGGTGCTTGGACAGGTGCAGGCGCGGGTGCCGGGGCAGGCGCGGGTGCCGGGGCAGGTGCAGCTCCAGTGGCGGCCGTGGGATTGAACCCCGCAGGAGCAGGCTTCTTCTCACCCGGGAGCACAAACGTCAGGACATCGTCGGTATCCTCATCGGCCCACTCGCTGGCATGGCGCGCTGCCCAGTAACCAATGGCGCGATACTTGAGCATCGTGCCAAACACATTCAGGAACACGGTAACAAAGGCGACGATCATCAAGAACAGGATGAGCGTAATGCCGCCACCCTCAATGATTGCCTCAAGACCCGTGGGGCGATAGTAATAGCTATACATACCAAACGTAGCAATGGCGCCAAAGATGGCGGTGAAAATCCAGGTGATGATATTGGAAACAATGCCCGTCAAGAACTCGGGAAGAATCGAGGCACAGAACAGCTTGCCCAGGTTGGCCTTATAAGACTTCCAGACCTTCTCGAGCGAAAACGCGCTTTCCACGCGGCCGGCGACTGCAAAGTGCATCACAGCGGCATCACCAAACATCTTAAAGAAAATGCCTAACACCGCCGATACGATCATGGCAAAGACAAGCAGACCCATCGACCCGATGAGTGCGCCCTCGAGGCCGCTCGAACCGAAGTAATAGTACGAACCAACGGCACCGATCACAGCGCTCTCAAGCACCGAGAACACCACGCCAATCACTGGAATAATGGCCACGAACCCGAGCACGTTCGTAATGACAGACGAGAAGATGCCCAGTCCAAAGGAGGTCGAGCGCAGCAGCGGACGCTCCATGCCGTTATCGTCCTTGAGCGACAGGTCGCGACCCCACTCGATAGCAAAGCCAGCGCCGCACACGCTTGCCACGTACGCAAGCAAAAAGCCAATGGCCGCCGCGATGCCACCGATAACGGGGATAAACAGCACCAGCACCGACACGACGCAGATCAGCGCCGGCAAAAAGGCAATCTGACATACGCGAACCAGGGCGCCGGGAACCTTAAGCATATCGTTGAAGGCCTGCGCCATGCAGCCCTTGGGCGCGTTCATAGCCGGCTGGGGCGCAACGAACGGCTGGGGCTGCGGTTGGACAAACGGCTGACCCTGCGGTTGGGGTTGGGGTTGAGCTTGCGAAGCGGGGCCGGCGGCCTTGACCTCGGTATTAGGGGCACCGCACACGCCGCAGAACTTGTCGTTATCGCCCATGGGGGCGCCACACTGCGAACAGAACATCGAAATCATCCCTTCGTATCTAGAGCGAATCACCTGGATCGCAAACGATGTCTTTAGCATCATTATCGCCCAATGTGGGGACAAATACCCCAAGATGGCCGATTTGCAACGTAGCCGGCCTTATTCAATGATTCGAAGGGTGCGTCCGCGCTAGTTCGTGCCGCGGAAGCCCTTGCCGACGATTTCGGAGCTATCGACGATGGTGATGAAGGCGCCAGGGTCAATCTCGCGGGTATAGCGACGCAGTTGCACTGCCTCGCGACGGCTCAGCACGCTCATGATCACCGTGACGCACTTGCCCGAGAAGGCGCCGTAGCCACGGCTGATCGTTGCCGTGCGGTTGAGATGCTTGACGATAAACTCCTCGACTTTGCGCGGTTCGGCGCAAATAATCGTGCAGACCTTGCGCAGGTGAATGCTCTCGATGGCCTTGTCGACCACAAGCGTCTTGGCAAACAGGCCGAGCACGCAGTACAGGCCGACGCGCGGGCCATACAGGAAAGCCGCGATGGTCACGATGCCGATATCGACCAGCAACAGTGCGCGGCCAATCTCGAGCGTGGTGCGGCGTTTGAGGATCATGGCAAGAATGTCCGTGCCACCCGTCGAGGCGCCAATGTCAAAGACAATAGCACTGCCGAGCGCCGGCAAGATAACGGCAAAACACAGGTCGAGCCACATATCGCCCGTCATCGAAACATCCGTCGGGATGAAGAGCTCAAACAGCGAGACGTAGGCCGAAAGCGCAAACGAAGCGAAGACGCTCCACAGAATCGCCTTGCGCTCCAAAAAGATAAAGCCCAGAACGACCAGGATTGCGTTGATAATCCACATAAAGACGCCGACGGGCAGGGTCGGGAACAGCGTAGAAAGAATGACCGACACGCCCGAGGTGCCGCCGAAGGCAAAGTGATTGGGGGTTTTAAAGGCCACGATGGCGAACGCCGTGAGGATCAGGCCCAGATTGAGCTCGGCAAAAAAGCGCGGAAAGCCTGGCTCCTGGCTGCGCCTGCGGCCGGCGCGCTCGCCACGTTCGATATCCTCGCGATCGACCACGCGCTCCATCGGCACCACCGGAGGACGATGCACCTCCTCGGCAGCACGCGACGCCGCCTCTGCCGCAGCGGCCTCAATCGCCCATGCCCTGCTTTCGGTCTCGTGTTCGTCGGCCATTACGGCAACCCCTCGTTAACAATTTGGAAACAATGCGCCCATTAGGGTAACGCGGAACGTGGGGATTGCAACCCTTAGTTAGACGAGCGGTATGACTACATCGGGAGCGTACAAAAACGGCCGGCCACGCTTTTGCTTGCGCGGTCGGCCGTTTAACGTTTTCGCAGATAAAACCTGCCAAAATAAACATCCCTTTTTGGTAGGTTACTCGTGCTGGCTGGTGCGGTGCTCGTACTCCTCGGGGGTGATGACATCCTCGATGCGCAGGTTGACGCCTGCCACCTCAAGGCCGGTCATCGCGGCAAGACGCTCGGTGACGCGCGCCTTAACGTCGTCAAAGATCGCAGGCGCATAGGCACCGTACTCGATGATGACCGAGATGTTGACGACCACGCGATTGTCGTCGGTGACCTCGACCGTCACGCCCTTGGTCAGGTTCTCGGCACCAAACTGCTCCTGCACAAAGTGCATGAGGTTGCCCTTCATGCCCAGGACGTGCGGCACCTCGCGGGTGGCCATGGCGACGATCTTCTCAATCACGCCGTTGGAATAGGTCAGCGAGTCCTCGGACTCGTCCGTCTCCTCGTCATCCTCGTCCGCCTCGTCTTCGGACTCTGCCTCGACGAGCGCCTCGTCCTCGAGCGTTACGTCCTCCGCCTCGGCGGCGACGGCCTCGTTCGTCTCGAGCTCGGTATCGGCCACATCGACCTTCGTGTTAAAAGCCATGGTTCCTCCTTATGCCTGCCACGGATGCGACAGTCGAATACAGATTAGCGGCCGCTAAACAGACGGCCGAAGAAGTTAACGATACCGTTCTCGCCGTCGCGAATCTGGCCGATCACGGCGCCGATCAGCACAAAGAATGCGATGACAAGCGTGTCCCACAGGCCCAACGTAAGTACCAGCACGGCGAGGATAAAACCTGCCACGGCGCCGAGCGTAGTGTTGGGGTGGCGCACGGCGTAGCTCCAGATAGCAGCGCCCGTACCTTTGATGAGACCCATGGCCTCGTCAAAGTCGTTGGCGGCGCTGTCGTGCTGCTCGCCGGCCTCGGGCTTGGTGTCGGCGGACTCGCCTGCCGGCATAGCGTTCTGATCGATCGTCAGGCGCGGCGTGCGGGCGGTCTTGTCTTGGTTGGTATCACTCACCGGAAACCTCCACGGTCTGGACGGTAGTCTTGGACGGCAAAAAACGGACGCGCGCGGTCGTGCCCGGCGTGCCGAGCATGGTATCGCAGGCCTCCTCGATACGCTGCTGCATCGAGGTGGCAAGAGCGGCAACGTCCCTATCATCGAGCGCGATGGCCTCGACCTTAAAACGAACGTGCGACTCGTCGGAGCCTTGAACGCGCGCCTCGATATGCTCGACCATCACGCGGTCATCGCGTTCGGCAGCAGCGCGGGCACACGAGGAGAGAGCCGCGAGCGTGACCTCGATATTGCGCTCCCCTGCCGGATGCACGCAGGACGGCTCGCGGCGAGCAAACATCAGGCGGAAGAAGACCGCCAGCACGCCAAGCGCCACGACACCGCCGCACACTGTAACGACAATGCGCGGCGTGGGGTCACGCATCAGCAGCATAAAGCGGTAGGTATATGGCCCCCAAAACTGGCAGACCAACGTGCCCAGCGCCACGACGGCGGCGGCAAGATATACGATCGCTAGGGCTCGTTTGAGCACGCGCATGCGGCGCTCCCTTCAAATCTCGATCCACAGAATGCAAAACGATTCGCATCATTATAAAAGAGCCGGGTCCGGTGCCATACGCACGCGGATCCGGCTCATCTATTCCACGAGGCTTGCATGCTCGCTTCATTATGCCCAGATATGCACGGCTTAACCCGTGCAGGCGCTACTCCTCCTCGAGGGCAGCGATGACCTCGTCGGTCATGTCCATGGTGCTGTAGACGTCCTGGACGTCGTCGAGCTCCTCGAGACGGTCGATGAGGCGCTGAACCTTCTTGGCGTCGGTACCGGAGACCTCGGTCGGGGTGGTCGGAACCATGGTGGTCTCGGAACCCTTGACCTGGACGCCCTGCTCCTCGAGTGCCTTGGAGACAGCCATGACGTCGTTAGCAGCGGTCCAGACGATCCACTCCTCGCCGGCGTCCTCGTAGTCCTCGCCACCGGCCTCGGCGATGGCCATCATGAACTCATCCTCGTCACCGGCAGCACCGTTGGCGATCATGGTCTCCTTCTTGGCGTTCTCGTCCAGGATCTCCTTGGCGACGACGATCTGGCCCTTGCGCTCAAACTGGAAGGCGACGGAGCCGGAGGTGCCCAGGTTGCCACCAGCGTGGGAGAAGGCGGAACGGACATCGGCGGCAGTACGGTTGCGGTTGTCGGTCAGGCAGTCAACATAGACGGCGACACCGGCGGGACCATAGCCCTCGTACACGATGTTCTCGTAGACGGCGGCATCGGCACCCGAACCAAAGGCCTTGTCGATAGCGGACTTGATCTTGTCCTTGGGCATGGACTGAGCCTTGGCCTTAGCAACGGCAGCGGCGAGGCTGGCGTTGTTCTCGGGCAGCGGGTCACCGCCGAGACGGGCAGCAACGGTGATGTTGCGGCTCAGCTTGGAGAAGAGGGCGGAACGCTTGGCGTCCTGCGCGCCCTTACGATGCTTGGTTGTGGCCCACTTAGAGTGTCCGGACATACGTGTCTCCTATCGGTTTTGACCTAAAGCCCAGCGCAGATGCTCGGGCAATATAAACAAACGTCGTTATGATATACCTACTGGCCTGCGAGATAAACCCCAAAATGAAGGCGTCGTGATGATGCCATCCTTTGGTGCAAAGCAACCTGTCCCCTTTGCACCAAATTAGGACCAGAGAAGGTCGCTGCGAGTGATGGTGGCGCCGATGGCAAAGGGCATGCAGGCGATAACCGGATACAGGTAGCGCATATAGGTCGAACCGTTGCAGGGACCGATCAGACACACGGCGAGCACGCCCAGCAGCGGCACCCAAATGGCCAGCCCGCGCCACGAATGGCGGCGCAACAGGTAGACCACCACGGCGATCATAATCCACACATAGGTGGCCGAGCTCATGGTGAGCGAGATAAACGGAATGCGCTGCACCGCCACGCGATACAGGTTGATCAGGTGGTCGCACCAGCGCACAACCTTGCTATCGACCGGATGGAAGTCAAAGTACTTGAGGTTATCGGGCTTCGCCATAATCTCGGCACTGCGCGCCGTGCTGTAGACCCACGCATCGCGGGCACTCGGATAAAAGTAGCCGTAGTAGTTATTGATGAGCGCCGAGATGTAGCACTCGGGATCCTTTTTGAACATCTGCGCCCAGACCTCAAAATAGGCCTTGATGTCCTCCTGCGAGGCGTACTCGTTAAAGCAATTTTTGACGGCGTCCGACTTATCCGGGTTGTAGCGGCGGCCCAGATTGTCGTACTTGAGCACACGGTCGATCACGGCACGCTCATCGTCGGTCACCAAGCCGTCGCAAGGAGCCTCCACGATAGTACCGTCCTCCTTAACCGTAGGGTTGACACCCGAGTTGAGGCCGTCGTGCTTTTGGACGAAACGAGCCGTCTGCTGGAACGGAATCGAGAGGATTTCGCGCTTGGAACCAGGCGTAATGTCGTGCGCCGGCATAAAGACCTTGGTGAAGTACATATTAGAGGCAAGGCAGAGTGCGAGCACCGCGAGGACGCCAACCCAGCGGAAGCGCGGCGTGGCGCATGAGACCGCGGTGCCCGTCTGCTTAGCCGCACGACGAGCGACATGTACATCCCATGCGCAAAACGCCGCCGCAATCACGCAGGCCGCCAACGGAAAGACCAGGCCGCCATTGCGCAAAAACGTGGAACCCATGGCAGCCAGCGCAAGCAACAGCCAGTCGTGGCGCGCAAAGAGCACGGGGGCTTTCTCGCCCGCCCGCTCGACATTGGCATCACGACGGGGCAAGCCACATGCCACGAGCTTGACGGTCTGTACCAGCAGCACCAAAAACGCGTCGGCAAAGAGCACGTCTTTGGTGAGCAGGGCCGCGTAGTTAGAGAACATCGGCATAAACGCAAAGAACAGCAGGATCGCACCGCGAACCGGCAGGCTCACGCCCAGTTTGCGCAGCGACGAAATGGAATAGGCCATGCAGGCAGCCGTGATGACAAATTGAGCGCAGGTATAGATGATGAGGCCCGCGTTAGCGCTGTTGAACAGCGAAAGCCCCAGCTGCACGCACGAGCCGATGATAGCCGTGTGCACGACCGGGTGATGCCCGTTGAGCAGGACATTGGGGTTGAGTAGGCGCAGGTAGTCGCTCGTGCCGTTGGGATAGTTGAACCACTGGCGAATCTGCGCACCCGTATCTCCCATAAAAAGGCCGGGCAGCGAAGCGATGAGCGTGGGCGCCCAGGCGATCATAAGCACCAGGAAGGGCCCGGCAAAGGGATGGGCCGAGAGCACGGCGTGAGCCACACGCCATACGCGGCCAAAGTGCGCTTCGGAAAACGGAATGCGCCGAGAGCTCAGCCAATCTAGACACTCAAAAGCCAGGTAGAAGGCAACGATCGCCAAGAGCATCCAGCCCGCGCCGCCAATCCAGGCACAGATGATGCGGGCCTTGTCGCCAAGAACAATCTCGGCCGAGTCGGTGAGGTCGTAGCTGCGGCCGAACACCATGCAGATGGCGAAAAACAGCGACGGCAGAATGATCGACGGGCGCCAGGTGTCGCCACGGCCAAAGAATACGTAGCGAAACGGCAGCGTGAGCAGGCAGGCAAGCGCAAGCAGCATGACCGCGTCGGTATGGCCGGCAAACGAGAGGAGCACCTCGTAGCACACGTACAGCATGCCCGAGGCTTTGGGGTCAATCGCCAAGACTGCGTTGCTCGACACCGGGGCGGGATCGATGGAAAACGCCGTGGTCGCCAACAGCGCGAGCAGAAATGCGATGAGCGTCTGCTTGGCGGGGTAGCGCTTAAACCAGACGATGCGGGCAGCGTCGCGCGCAGCCGTTGTGGAGAGATCGGAATCCTTCACAGTCCGAAAGCCTTTCTAGAAACCTGCCAAAAAGGGACAGGTTTATTTTGGCAGGTTTTATCTGGGGAAACGTTACGGTTCTGTCATCATTGCCCAGCAAACCACCACAAAGGTGCCTGCCCCCTTTGTGGTCGTATGTGGTGGTTAAGCGTCGAGGTAGATGCGCTGGGGGCGATTGCGGTGTCGGGCGAAGATGATGAGCGCCAGGCCCGCAATAACGAGCGGAAGGCTCAGCAGCTGACCCATCGTGATGACGCCGCCCAGCAGATAGCCAAGCTGGGCGTCGGGCACGCGCACGAACTCGACGAGGAAGCGGACGATGCCGTAACCCATCACAAACACGCCCATAAACGTGCCCTGGGGCAGCAGCGGCTTTTTGCGGCTGAGCACCTGCAGAATGCAAAAGAGCACAATGCCCTCAAGAAATGCCTCGTAGAGTTGGGAGGGGTGACGCGGCATATCGCCCGCAGTCCCGCCAAAGACCACACCCCAGGGCAGATCGGTCGGCTTGCCCCACAGCTCACCGTTGACAAAGTTGGCACAACGGCCCAGGCACAGGGCCAGCGGCGCGCCGATGACAGCAAGGTCTGCCAGAGTCCATGCATCGAGCTTATACATGCGGCACACGATGATGCCGCCGATAATGCCGCCGACCAGGCCACCGTGGAAGCTCATGCCGCCTTCGTTGGTGGCAAAGATCTCGAGCGGATGTGCCCAGTAGTAGCCGTCGCCGTAAAAGATGACGTAGAACAGGCGGGCGCCGATGATAAGGCCAAAGACCACACCGACCACGACGCTCGTCAGGTCGTCAATCGTGATGCTAAAGCCCCAGCGACGCTGCGTGCGATACATGACGACCGCCGTGAGCAGAGCTCCGACCACATAGGCCAGACCATACCAGTAAATCGTGATGGGCCCCGCCGAAATCGCGACGGGATCAAGCATATGGTAGAAGTCGTTGAGCATGTCGACCCTCCTACTCCCTACATACAAATGCGGCCGCGGGCCTTACGCTCGCAGCCGCATATTTGGGCGTAACGTCTATGCGGAGTATGCCGTCCGCAGCTTTCGCATCTTAGAACGGCGCGTACTCGTCGTACAGGTCGTCGGTCTCGCCGGAGGCATTGACCTGCTCGACACGGGTAACGCCGGGCACATGCTCCTTCAGGATGCGCTCGATACCCATGGAAAGGGTTAGCGAGCTCATGGGGCAGCCGGCGCAGGCGCCCTGCAGCTCCAACTTGACAACACCCTCGTCGTCGACGCCCACATACTCCATATCGCCGCCATCGGCCTGCAGGTTGGGGCGAATCTCTTCAAGAACCTTCTTAAGCAGCTCTTCGTTAACAGCCACAGGGGCTCCTTTCTCACAATAACGCGGGCACGCCCGCGGACAGGGGCTATGTTACTACAGCCATGTACCCGCTTAGGCGCCAGCCATGCGTGCGGACACGACTTTCACGAGCAGTCAATTTGGGACGGGGCTCTTTTGGCTGTTTTGCCGCCAGCTGGCGTTGGCACGCGCTACTGCCGAGCCTGTCCCCCGGTACCAATCTGGACATCGACGATGACCTGGCGGTAGCTAATGCCGCAGGAATCGAGAATGCGGCGACTGATACGGCCGTCATCGGTTTCGGCATACTTATTGTCCAGGTAGACGACCTCGCCCACGCCCACCTGCGCCAGGATCTTGGCGCAGTCGTGGCACGGAAACAGCGTGACGTAAACCGTGGAACCCTCGAGGTCCTTGAGCGAGCCACGGTAGTTGAGCACGGCGTTGGCCTCGGCATGCACCACGTAGTTGTGCTTATCCTGCAACGGGTCGTCGCTCGTGCCCCACGGGAAAAAGTCGTCGTTGAGCGCCGAGGGAGTACCGTTGTAGCCCACCGAAAGGATGCGGTGGTTGGTGCTGGCGATGCACGCTCCCACCTGCGTGTTGGGGTCCTTGCTGCGGCGCTGCGCGGCGATGGCCACGCTCATAAAGAACTCGTCCCAGCTAATAACGTCGCGGCGCTTGCCCGACGCGGTTTGATGAAGATCGTCCGACATGGCAGACACCTCCGAAATCGCAATAGTTTGACCCATTGTAGCAGGTGAAAGGTGGAGACGTTTTTGTACCACCGCCCCATCGCTACGCGCGACGGGGCTTTTGATTGATGTGGTAGAGCTCGGCGAGACCCCGCAGCGTCAGCGCATCGTCGACCGTCAGGCTATGGCCGACCAGCGCCGCAAGTGCCTCGGCATCGTCGCCAGTAATGACGATGGGCACGCTGCCCTCCCCCGCGGCCTTGGTCGCGCGCATCTCGGCAAGCACCATGTCGAGCATGCCGTCGATGCGTGCCACCTCGCCCAGAACCACGCCCGAACGCATGGCCTCGCGCGTGTTGCGGCCGATTACATGTGTGGGTGCCGAGGGCTCGACCTGCGGCAGGCGTGCCGCAGCAGCCGAGAGCGAGCGGGCGCCGAGCGCCAGACCCGGCGCGATGACGCCGCCGACAAAGGTGCCGCGCGCGTCGATGACCTCGATATTAGTCGTCGTGCCCAGGTCAATCACGATGCACGGCGATCCGTAGACGGCGCGGGCCGCCACGGCATCGGCGATGCGGTCGGGACCGATCTCGGCCGGGTCATCGTAGTGCACAGGCATGCCGCTCTTAAGTCCCGGCCCCACGGTGAGCACGCGCCCCGTGCAGGTGCGGGAAAGTGCCGCCTTCCACGGGCGCTCGAGCGCCGGGACTACACAGCTCAGCACGGCCGCGGCGGGTGCAAGCACCCCGGGCACACCTGCATCGGCGGCGAGCGCGCCCATGACCTGCACAAGTCGCATGCGCGCTTCGTCGGCCGTAATGCTCGACGGCGTCGTGATCTCGCATGTCGCAAGCGGACATTCCTGCGCCGCGGCCGAATCCTCGGCAAACAGGCCAAAGCGAATGAACGTGTTGCCCACGTCGACCGTCAATATATATGCGCACCCATTAAGCATCGTCGGCGCTCCTTTCGTCTGTCCAGCAGTATATCGCCTACCTAAACCAGCCGTCCCAAAATGACTACCTTGCGGTTATACTGGTGCGCGGTCGTTTGCGAGCTCACGCGACGGCCCTTGGTAACCCGACTTCCCGCACCGTATCCGTAGCGGCGCTCCCGGGGGAAGCG
Organism: Collinsella aerofaciens; assembly: GCF_028207065.1. Taxonomy (GTDB): domain Bacteria; phylum Actinomycetota; class Coriobacteriia; order Coriobacteriales; family Coriobacteriaceae; genus Collinsella; species Collinsella aerofaciens_AR. Next base: position 23,288 of record NZ_JAQLFP010000022.1, on the reverse strand, counting down.
GATATACGCAAAGGAGTTTTATATGAGCAATCCCTCGAACCGCGCCTCGATGCGCGGGCAACTCACGCTGCGCGGCGTCGTCATCGGCGTCCTTGGCTGCGTGATCATCACGGCAAGCTCGGCCTACACCGCCCTCAAGATGGGCGCACTCCCCTGGCCGATCGTCTTCGCTGCCGTCATCTCGCTGTTCTTCCTTAAGCTCATGGGCAACGCCAGCCTCAACGAGGCCAACGTCACCCACACCATCATGTCCGCGGGCGCCATGGTCGCCGGCGGTCTGGCGTTTACCATCCCGGGCGCCTGGATGCTGGGCTATGCCGACCAGATCAGCTGGCTCGACATGTTTATCGTGGCACTCGCCGGCACCATCCTGGGTCTGCTGGCCACCGCGCTCATCCACCGTCACTTTATCGTGGACGCCGCGCTTGAGTTCCCCACCGGCAACGCCGCAGCTCAGACCTTGCGCGCAACCGAGGCTGGCGGCAAAACCGGCAAGCAGCTCTTTGGTTCCATGGCCATCGCCGGCATCTACAGCGTGCTGCGCGACGCCCTGGGCGTGGTGCCCAGCATGCTCTGCACGCTCAATATTCCCGGCGTGACCTTTGGCATCTACAACTCGCCCATGCTGCTCTCCGTCGGCTTCCTCGTGGGCTTCGCCCCGGTCGCCTTCTGGTTTGCCGGTGCCCTGCTAGGCAACTTTGGCATCATTGTGGGCGGCACCGCTGCCGGTCTGTTCGACGTTGTGACCGCGCAGGGCATCGTCAAGTCCTTGGGTATGGGCCTCATGATGGGCTTTGGCGTCGCCGTCGTCCTCAAGGACATCCTGCCGCAGGTCGCCGGTATCGTCCGCGGTCTCGCCGCCGACAGCTCCACCGACACCGACGAGCAGTCGCTCATCTCGGGCTCCCTCAAGCTCGACGCCGGTATCATCGGCCTGGGCGCTGCCGCCATCGCCGTGATCATCGCCATCGTGCTTGACCTTGGCCCCGTTCCGGCCGTCATCGTGACGCTGTTCACCTTTGTCACCACCATCATGAGCGCACAGAGCTGCGGCCAGACGGGCATCGACCCCATGGAGATCTTTGGCCTCATCGTCATGCTCATCGTGGCGGCCTTCGCGCAGCTCGCACAGGTCAAGCTGTTCTTTATCGCCGGCATCGTGGCCGTGGCGTGCGGCCTTGCGGGCGACGTCATGAACGACTTTAAGGCCGGCGCCGTGCTGGGCACCAATCCGCGTGCGCAGTGGATCGGCCAGGCCATCGGCGGCATCGTGGGTGCCCTGGTCGCCGCCGCCGTCATGGTCGCGCTCGTCACCGCCTATGGTCCGGACGCCTTTGGCCCCGACAAGAGCTTTGTTGCCGCGCAGGCAAGCGTCGTCGCTACCATGGTCTCGGGCATCCCGAGCGTGCCGTGGTTCGCAGGCGGCTTTATCGCCGGCATCGTCATGTACTGGCTCGGCATTCCGGCCATGATGATCGGCCTGGGCGTGTACCTGCCGTTCTACATGTCACTCACGGCATTCCTGGGCTCCTGCGTCAAGCTCGCCTACGACAAGTGGTCCGCCCACCGCGACGCCACCGCTGGTCTTTCTGACGAGGAGAGGGCTGCCAAGGACGCCGCCTTCCAGGAGCAGGGCCTGGTTGTCGCCAGCGGCCTGCTCGGCGGCGAGTCCATCGTCGGCGTTATCCTGGCGTTTGTCTCTGTTGGTCTGAGCCTGCTAGGGTAGGCCGAACAACAACGCACCAGCGCAGAGCGCGGGGTCGGAATCAAACCGGCCCCGCGCTTTTTTGTCTATTTGACCCTTATGATCCTCACGGCGTTTTAGCCATGTCGATTGGCCTGACTTCCAGGTCAACAAACCTTGTCTGACACCTCGCCTAACGCGGTGTAGAGTAAAGACGACAGACGCAAGAAGCGGCTCAGAAGCTAAACGAGGTAAGCATGGAACTCGACAAACAACAGATCAAGCGGCTGCGCGAGCGTCATCATCGTCGTCACGGTATACGCCCTGCACACAGCGAGGCCATGGAGAATGCCACCCGTTTCCTTAAGCAGGCGTTCAACATACGCGAGGGACGCGCGCCCTATCACGTGATTCGCAAGCGCTTTGTAAACGGGGCGCGCCTGACTGGCTCGCACTTATGCATCCTGATCATTGCCATGTTGATCGCGAGCATCGGCCTCGATATCGACTCGGACATTGCCATCGTGGGCGCCATGCTCATCTGTCCGCTCATGGGCTCGGTTCTTGCCATGGCATACGGCATCGCCACGCTCGACCGCGAGATTGCCGTCGAGGCAATTGCCGGCCTCGCGCTGCAGATGGTCTTTTGTCTAATCACGTCCACGCTGTACTTTAAGCTCTCGCCCCTTGGCACCACCACGGCCGCCATCATCGACAACTCGACACCGACTGTGTGGGACCTTGCCGTCGCGCTCGCGGGCGGCTTTGCGGGCGGACTGGGCAACTCGCGCGACCAGGAACCCGCCACGCTCATCGCCGGCGTGGCCGTGGCGACCGCGCTCATGCCGCCCCTGTGCGCGGCGGGCTATGGCATCGCCATCGCGAGCGGGTCGCTGTTTCTCTCGGCCCTCTACGAGTTTGGCATCAACGTCGTCTTTATCGCGCTGGCGGCCGAAGCCGTACTACTTCTTTTGCGCGTGCCGCTCAAGCGCGACCTCAACGGCGACGGCATTGTGACCGCCGAGGAAAATGCCGAGGTCGATGAGCTGTCACACAAGGTGCGCCGCCGCATCATCGTGGGTACGGTGATCTTTGCCATCCCCTGCATCGTCATGACCGCGGGGTCCATTGGCTCGGCACAGGCCGGCGTGCAGGACGGCTACGGCGTCACCGAAACCACGCGCGAGCTTGCCGCGGTGCTGCCGGGCTTTAAGGATTACACCGTTGCCGTCGAGACCTCGGCCACCGAAGGCGAGGAGGAGGGCCTTGTCGAGCGCGAGGTTGTCGCCCACGTGACGACAAGCGAGGCGCTTGGGGCACACGACCGCCGTGTAGCCCGCAAGCTCATCGACCTCAATGTGCCCGAGCTCGATCGCGTGGAGTTTGATGTGCAGTAATACGCGACGTGGGATGGATGCGCGCAGCCGCGAGTCACGACATGGCGCAGACGTGACGCGGGCCACGAGCAAATAGCGGGGCGCGGTCCATGGCCGCGCTCCGCTCGCTGATTTATTGCCGTGAATCATCTGTCCGCATCGACATCGCCAGACTCCACTGTAAACGCCGGACCGGTACTCACCAGATAAAAACGGGTCACCCTGGTATCTCTAAATAGGTAGAGCAAGCCCTGATCGCGTCGGCGCGAAATATACGCCACGTGGACCGCACCGAATTCTTCGCCGTTTTCCTTCTTTAATATCAGGATGTTGGGGTCATCCGTACGCTTAAACTGCCCGTCTGTGCAGATTCCGTCTTGGTCGACCAGCTGCCATCGACAGTTGTCCTCCTCAAGAAAAGCCAGGGTTTCCCGACTTGTTTCGTCATCCCGATAGTAACCATCAATGGCAAAGCCTTCGGAAACGCATTCCTGCATATAGGATGTTTCTCGATTTATAGCAAACTGCCCTGCAGCGCCCAGGAGCACAGCCAGGCAGACCACTGCGAGGGCTATCGAGATAGTACGGCGGTTCATGTCAACCAGCCCGATACTTGTTTAACGGAGTGCAAAACATACTTGGTACCTCCGGTATCAGGGGGAACGTCACCTATGGCCTGCCGGCAATCATATGTTTCCAACATCGAACCATATGGTTACAACTCGTTGGAGATAGGTTCCATGAACGGACGATAATTTGCGGCGAACGGCTACATATGTTCATTATCTCAGGGTTCTGGAGGCAATTTTTGGTGCCACCGAGACGTCGTTTTCGGAAGTATGCGGCAAATTCCGGAGCTCTTGAGCACATCCTGGTTTTTCGCCAATAAAACCGCAGGTACAGAGCTTGGACATATCCGGTGTGCTCGGCCTATTCAGATTTTGCCGCATACTTTCGAAATCTAAGTTCGCAAAGGGTGATAGTTGGGGCGTTTACGCAACAGATGTCCAGTAAAAACGGGTGGTAGCCGGTATGGCTACCACCCGTTTGTCTCATATCTAGCCCAAAGCAGGCCAGTTATTTCTTAATGCCGCGTCCCAGGCGCTCGGCGACCGACGCCACGGCCTCCTCGCTGGCCGGCCCGCAGCTCACGCAGCCGTCGTGGGCGCGCATCTGGCCGGTGACCTCGTCCATCGCGAGCGGCGCCACCTTCTCGAGCTTAAAGCCCTTGCCGGCGCGCATGTTCTCCTTGGCCACACTGATCATGAGCTTAATACGGTTGAGCTGGTTGACCTCGGACGCACCGGGGTCGTAGTCCACCGCGACAATGTTGCTCTCGGGATGCTGGCGGCGCAGCTCCTTGATCACGGCCTTGCCCACCACGTGGTTGGGCAGGCACGCGAAGGGCTGCGTGCAGATGATGTTGGGCGCACCATGGTCGATCAGGTCGAGCATCTCGGCCGTGAGTAACCAGCCCTCGCCCATGTTGTTGCACACCGAAAGTACCGTACGGGCCTTGTCGGCCATGGTGCCGATGCGCTCGGGCGCCTCAAAGCGGCGGGACTTTTCGAGCATTTCCTCCACCGGCGTACGCATCCAGTCCACAAGTTTGATGAGCGCCTGCATACCAGCGCGCGTGGTAGCAGAACTTCCCAACTCGTCCTTCTGCAGCTCGGCGTTGCTCATGGAGTAGAGGAAGAAATCGAGCAGGCCCGGCACCACGGCCTCGCAGCCCTCGCGTTCGATGACATCGACCACGTGGTTGTTGGCTGTGGGATGGAACTTGACCAGGATCTCACCGACCACGCCCACGCGCGGCTTGGTGCCCTCGCCCACAAGCGGCATGGTGTCGAACGCGCGGATGGCCTCGCGGCACAGCTTGGTGTAGTTATGCCTGTTGAACTTGGGTGCCAGCTTGCGAGCGCGCGCCATGTACTCCTCGTAGAGCGTGTTGGCGGCACCAGGCGTGGCCTCGTACGGGCGGCAGCGGTAGAGCATCTGCATCATCACGTCGCCAAAGAGCACCGCGTAGACTGCCTGCTTAAGCAGCGTCGGCGTAATCTTAAAGCCGGGGTTGTCCTCGCCGAGCGCCACGGCCGAAAGCGAGATCACGGGGATCTCGGGGTGGCCGCTCTCGCGCAGGGCCTTGCGGATGAGCGCGATGTAGTTGGTGGCACGGCAGCCGCCGCCGGTCTGGCTGATGACCACGGCGGTCTTGGACAGGTCGTACCGACCGCTCTCGATGGCCTCCATAATCTGGCCCGTCACCAGAATCGACGGGTAGCAAATGTCATTGTTCACATAGCGCAGGCCGGCCTCGACGGCGTCGTGATCGGTCGAGGGCAGCAGCTCCAGGTTGTAGCCGGCACCGCGGAACACCTCTTTGACCAGGTCAAAATGAATCGGCGCCATCTGCGGGCACAGGATGGTGTAGCCCTCGTCGCGCATCTGCTCGGTAAAGGGCACCTTGGGCCACGCGGTCGAAGCACTCTCGCGCTGAGCCTCAAACGTGTACTTGCGGCTCGCGAACGCGGGAGCATCCGTGGAAGGCGCCACCGGCGCGGCATCGCCCTGCTCGTAGGCCTCGCCCGCGGCCGTGGCCTCGGCCAAGCGCTCGGCCTCCTGATCCTTAAGCGCGGCCATGAGCGAGCGGATGCGGATGCGCGCAGCGCCCAGGTTAGACACCTCGTCGATCTTGAGCACGGTGTAGATCTTGCCGCTGGCCTCCAGGATCTCCTGCACCTGGTCGGTGGTCAGGGCGTCCAAGCCGCAGCCGAAGGAGTTGAGCTGGATCAGGTCCAGGTCGTTGCGCATCGTCACAAAACGGGCGACGGCGTACAGGCGGCTGTGGTACATCCACTGGTCGACGACGCGAATCGGACGCTCAGGCTTTACCAGATGCGCGAGCGAATCCTCGGTAAAGACCGCAAAGCCAAAGCTCGAGATAAGCTCGGGCAGGGCATGGTTGATCTCGGGATCGTTATGGTAGGGACGACCGGCGAGCACGATGCCGTGACCGCCGTGGTCCTCGACCCACTTAAGAGCCTCCTCGCCCATGGTCTGGATGTCCTCGTGGAAGCGCGCATCGGCCTCAAAGGCGGCGTTGACGGCGGCATCGACCTCGGAGCGCGTGATCTTGGGACCGCGCACGCGACCGCGACCAGCCTCGGCATCGGCCACGCGGTCGACGGCGAGCACCTGATACAGGCGGCGCTTGAGCTCGGTCTTATCGTGATACGGCACAAACGGATACAGGAACTCGATGTTCTGCTCGCGGATCTCGTCGATATTGAGCGCCAGCGCCGTGGGGTAGCTCATGACGATGGGGCAGTTATAACAGTTGCCGGCGGTCGGATCCTCCTTGCGCTCCCAGCGCACGCACGGCATCCAGATAAAGTCGACGTCACGGTCGATGAGGTTCATCACGTGGCCGTGGCTCATCTTGGCCGGATAGCACACGCTCTCGGACGGCATGGACTCGATACCCGCCTGGTAGGTCTTCTTGCTCGACTGGTCGGACAGCTGCACGCTAAAGCCCAAGCGCGTAAAGAACGCATGCCAGAAGGGGTAGTTCTCGTACATGTTGAGTGCGCGCGGGATGCCGACGGTACCACGCGGGGCCTCGTCGGGGCTCAGCACCTCGCGGTTAAAGAGCAGCTCATTTTTCTTTTTGAAGAGGTTGGGGGCCTCGGTCTTCTGCTTTTTGTGGCCGGCGCCCTTCTCGCAGCGGTTGCCGGTAATGAAGCGCCTACCGCCGCCAAAATCGTTGACGGTGAGCTGGCAGTTGTTGGAGCAACGTCCGCAGCGGACGTGTTTTTGCGTCACGGTGAGGTGCGCGATATCCTCGGCAGAAAGAATGGTCGAGGTGCCGTCGGCGCCGGCGCGATCGCGGGCGAGCAGGGCCGCACCGTAGGCGCCCATGCAGCCGGCGATGTCGGGGCGCACGGCATGCACGCCGGTGAGCTGCTCAAACGCGCGCAGCGTGGCATCGGACATAAAGGTGCCACCCTGGACGATCACCTGACTGCCGATCTCCTTGGGGTCGCGCAGCTTAATGACCTTGAACAGGGCATTCTTGATGACAGAATAGGACAGGCCGGCCGCGATGTCACCCACCGTGGCGCCTTCCTTTTGCGCCTGCTTGACGCGCGAGTTCATAAAGACCGTGCAGCGGCTGCCCAGGTCGACGGGGGCCTTGGCATGGATGGCGGCATCGGCAAACGCGCGCACGTCCATGTTCATAGACACGGCGAAACTCTCGATAAAGCTGCCGCAGCCCGACGAGCAGGCCTCGTTGAGCATGATGTGCTCGATGACGCCGTCCTTGACGCGCAGGCACTTCATGTCCTGGCCGCCAATGTCCAGAATGAACTCGACGCCGGGCAGGAACGCCTTGGCGCCGCGCAGGTGCGCAACGGTCTCGATCTCGCCGGAGTCAGCCTTGAGGGCCTCGATGAGCAGCGCCTCGCCGTAGCCCGTGGTGGTCACGTGGCCGATGGTGCAGCCCGCGGGAATGTGGTTGTAGAAATCGGCCATGATGACCTTGGCCGTGCCCAGGATGTCACCGTTGTTGTTGCCGTACCAGGTGTGCAACAGCTGGCCGTCCTCGCCCACGAGCGCGGCCTTCATGGTGGTGGAGCCGGCGTCGATGCCGATGAACACGCGGCCGGTGTAGCCGTCGAGCTTGCCCTTGGGGACGACTTCCTTGTCGTGGCGGTTCTTGAACTCAGCAAAGTCCTCGTCGGTGGCAAAGAGCGGATCCAGGCGCTCGACCTCAGCACCTTGCGTGTCGCCCAAGCTGTCGATGGCCTCGATAAACTGCGGGAACGTGCTGAGCTTGTTGGACTCGTGCGCCATGGCAGCGCCGCTCGCCACAAACAGGTGGGCGTTTTGGGGCACAATGCGGTGCTCCTCGTCCAGGTTGAGCGTGAGGTAGAAGCGGTGGCGCAACTCGGAGAGATACTGCAGCGGGCCGCCCAGGAAGGCGACGTTACCGCGAATGGGACGGCCGCACGCCAGGCCCGAGATGGTCTGGGTCACGACGGCCTGGAAGATGGAAGCGGCGACGTCCTCGGGGCGAGCGCCCTCGTTGAGGAGCGGCTGCACGTCGGTCTTGGCAAAGACGCCGCAACGGCTGGCGATGGGATAGATGGTGGTGGCGTTGGCCGCGAGCTCGTTGAGGCCGCTCGCGTCGGTGTGCAGCAGAGTGGCCATCTGATCGATGAACGCGCCCGTGCCGCCGGCGCAGGTGCCGTTCATGCGCTGCTCGATGCCGTTGTCAAAGTAGATGATCTTGGCGTCCTCACCGCCCAGCTCGATGGCGACATCGGTGGCCGGGATGAGGGTCTCGACGGCGCGCTTGCTGGCGATGACTTCCTGGACAAACTCCAGGTCGAGCCACTGGGACAGCAGCAGACCGCCCGAGCCGGTGATGGCACAGGTCATCTGGGCCGTCGGCAGCACAGTCGCGGCACCCTCGAACAAGTCGCGGGCGCAAGCGCGGACGTCGGTGTGGTGGCGCTGGTACTTGGCGTAGACGATCTGGTTGTCATCGTTGAGCACGGCAAGCTTGACGGTGGTGGAGCCCACGTCGATGCCCAGGTGCAGGTTGCCGCGGGCGGCCTCGGAGTTGAAAATCGCGCCTTCGGGGGCGTGGGCGGCGGCCACGGGCTCAGCGGCGGTGGCGAGCTCGCTAGCGATGGACGTCTCCCCTGCCGCGTTCTTGGCATCGGCAACTGCCTCGGCAACTTTCTCGGCAGCCGCGGTCGCGGCCTTCTGCGCGGCGTCCACCACGGCGGGCGCGGCCTCGCGTGCGGCAGCGACCATACGATCCTTGATGCCCTCGACGAGTTTGCTCATTGTCTCTCCTCTTAGTTGTTGGACTCGACGGTTGCGGCGGTGTCGGCCGCGTCCTCGAGCTGCAAGTTCAATAGCTTCATGCCGTATTCCGGCACGTTGATATCGATGGGTTGGCCATACAGGTCACCAGGACGAACAAAAGCGAGCACCGTCATAATGCGCGCCATGGCCTCGGGCGATTCGGTGAGCCCACGCTCAAACCAGCGCTGAATCATGCCAACCTCGGCGCTCACGACGTAGGTGACGTAGTAGTCAAAGAACGTGCCCAGCGCCAGGCCCAAAATGCCCGTCTGCGCACGCGGCACCACAGCCTCACGCGCGGTATCGATGATCCTTTTAATGAAGGCCTGGTCGCCGCCCGGACCCAGCAGCGCACCGATTAAGTCGCGGTTGGCCGCAAGATAACGCAGCAGCTCAACCGAACCGGGCGCCGGCTCGAGCTCATCGATGTTGTGATAGAGATCAGGCAGCTGAGCTGCGGTGATGAGCTCAATGCGCTCACGGATCTCGGCCAGCAAGCCGTCCTCGATTTGATTGATAAAGTCGGGAATATCGCGGTAGTGCGAATAGAACGTGCGGCGCGTAAGACCAGCGCGCTCGGTGAGCGACGCGACATTAATGCGCGAAAGGTCGCCGCTTTCGGCAAGCTCGCTGGCAAGTGCCTGGCGAAGGGCACGCTGCGAGCGAAGGGATCGGCGATCGCATTTCTCGAGCTGGGACAAGCGTCCTCCCTGTTACTCAACCTGTGCACTATTGCACAGTGCGAGTATTATTGCACACCGTGTGCATCAACACGTAAAGGCAATATTTGGAATGTGACGAGGGGGCAGTCCCTTTGTCACATTATTCGATGACGGTGCGGGAGTTTTGCTTGCGCATGGTGGCGAACATGTGTTTGGGGACGGCGTGGACCATGCAGCTGCCAATAGTTGCGCTCGCGGCAGCCTTAGCTGTATCGCTAGCGTTTTTGGTCGCGTAGCTGTGGCGGAAACGCTTGAGCATGGCGATGTCGTTTCCGCCGTCGCCATAAACCGCGACCTCGTCCTCGGCAATGCCGTAGTAGCCCGCCAGCCAGGCCACACTCTCGCCCTTGTTACACGCCACGTCCGTGATCTCGAACATCACCGGATCGAACGGCGCGTTGACCACGCGGTCCGATCGCTCGGCAAGATACGACTTAAGGTCACGCTCCAGCTCGGGCGAGGTCACGCGACAATTGATCTTGCATACATCGTGACGCAAGATATCGCCGATCGACTGGTCGAAATACTGTTCCTCGTGATACCCGCCGCGCGCACGCATGCCGCGCATCACAATACGCTTGATGGGGCTGTCCTTTTTAAAGCCCGCCTGATGCATCTCGAACGAACCGCTCGAAAACATGCCATCGGGCGTGGAGCAATCAAAGCAAATGTCCGGGAACGCCTTGAGCAGTTCCTCAGTGACCTGCGGGTCGATGGTCCAAGTCTTGAGCACCTCGCCATGGCTGTCGCGCACGATGGATCCATTGGAGCAGCAGGCGTCAAGCGCCAAGCCCGTAAAGCCATGCTCGCCGATCGGCAACGTCGAGCGTCCAGTCGCGGGAACCACGTGCAGGCCAGCCTCAGTCAGCTCGCGAATGGCGCGGCGGATGGTCCCATCCGCCTCGTGCAGGGCGTTCAGCAGCGTTCCGTCTAAGTCACTCGCGAACATCTTGATCATGGACATGCCTCTCCTTCGTCTGCCCGATATTGTAGACGAAGGAGAGGCATGTCCAAACAATGCCGTCCCGGCGCGGCGTACCACCGCCTTCACAAATTCACGGTGCCCCAGCGCGTTAAGACAATCGCCGCAATCGATTTTTCAGCCGATAAAACAGAGCCGTCGTCAACGTCAGCACCGCCAACATGGCTGCGAATACAATCGCCGGTGTCCATCGATCATATGCAACCCCGTACGTCAATTGGCCGATAGGCGTTGCGCAGGAAAGGACCATGTAAACGACCGAAAGCACTTTTCCGCAGAGCTCAGTCGGCGCTACCCGCTGAACAAACGCGATGATTTCAACCGACGTAATGCTCGCCCACACCATGACCCATGCCGAACCAACCGCAAACACGGTGAACACGCATACATCTACGCCGAACAGCAGCGTAACAATAATCGGCGCGACTCCAAAACAGATCATCGCAACATATCGGCATATGCCATTGAAAGAAAAACGATGCGGCCAAATGCCGACCAAGCCACTGCCGGTAAGACCACCCAGGCCCAGAGCAACCTCAACTATCCCAACGCAGGACGATTGCATGCCGAGATGCTTTGTAACAATAATGGGAGCGCCAATCGTTAGCCCAACCAACGCAAGGTTCAAAACTGCCGCAAGCAAAATCACAGCGACCAATGATGCATTTTGCAACAGATACCGAATCGACTCCCGAAAATCGTTTCGGCATGTCGTGCGAGTCGCGCCGTCTCTCATCGTTTCAGATGAGGCGTTTTGCTTGAGTGCGACCCCAAACAAGAGAGCTGAAATCGCAAACGCCACCGACGCGGTTGTGCAAAGAGCATCGATGCCAAAGCACCCATAGACTGCCGTCCCGACCACAGGACCCAAGATATTGCTCACCATGGTCATCTGCGAAACCAATGCAGTGGCCCGCTCAACCTTCTCTTCACCCGCCATACGCACCGTCTCAATTTGGAGCATTGGCTTTAGCAGCGATTGAACACCATATTGAACACAAAGTATCGCTACTACGACGACCGCAAGAGGCAACGAGCGCTTCATGGGGATAGACAGCAGTGATGCAGTCATCAGAGCAATGCCGAGGGACACGAGGACCTCGCGGTGTCTTCCCCGATCCGCTAAGATCCCACCAGCCGGAGTTGCGAGTACGCCGGGTATGAACGCCGTCGCCACGACGGCGCCATATAACGTTGACGATCCACTGCAATCGAACAAGTAAAGTGGATACGCAAAGCACAGCGCCGACAGCATCGAATACGTGCACAGCTGCGCAACCAGAAGTTCCGCGAGCCTGATTGACCGCACTGTTTTTGATTTCAACGAGACGCCGACGTCTCTCAGCCCAGCCATAAGCCCACCCCCTATACATACCACTAGTATGTATTTAATGACTTGAAAAGGGCAGCCGTGGCTACCCTCACAAATCAATTACATACCGTTGGTATCTATATTACCACCCGGCGCGGTCCCATACGTCCCAAATCTGCGCCGTTGTCTGAAGCACTTCATTACCCAAATCGAGCCCCACCGCGGCAGCCATCTGCGCCAAACATTGTGCGCGAGCGAGCATTCGCTCCTTGGGCTCGAGCGGACGGAACAATGGCAGCAGCCAAAGATTCGCCAACAACGATACGGCCTCCGCCGCTTCGCGCGGGCATTCGCACGCAATGGAGCCGTCGGCGATGCCCTCCTCGATCACTGGCAAGAGACAGCCATCGGCCGACTCGTCAAATGAGCCCTGGTACTGCATCGCCAGTAGGCGCGAGCTTTTTACCGGATCTGCTGCAGGACGCATACGTGCCCATAGCTCAATTTGTGGAACAACGGACTCGGGAGCGTACAGTCGCTTGAGCTTTTGGGCTCCGGTCATATTACCGACGCCAAGCACCGAGCGGCGGTGCTCAACAATCGGAGTCATCGCCCGATCAAACGCGGCGTTGAAAATCTCTTCTTTGCTCTTGAAGTGATGATAGACAGCGCCCTTGGTCATGCCGTCGAGACGGTCAACGATATCTTGAATACTCGTCCCCTCATAACCCTGTGCGCAGAATAGCTCCAGTGCCGCGTCGAGAATCTTCGCGACCGTCTCCTCGGGATATTTATTGCGACCCATAATCCGCCCATCCGCAACGCAAGTCTTGTGCCTCATTGCAGCATTTTAACGTTGCGGATGGCAGACGGTCGATTCTACACCGCGGCCGGGCCGTGTTCGCCGGTGCGAATGCGGATGACTTCTTCGACCGGCTCGACCCAAATCTTGCCGTCGCCGACGGCACCGGTGCGAGCGGCGTTGCAGATAATGTCAACGATACCGTCGACATGTTCATCGGCGCAGATGAGGGTGAACTGCACCTTAGGGATCGTGTTGACAAGCAACTCGTTGCCGCGCACGTATTCCTTCCAGCCATGCTGCGCGCCGCAGCCCTGCACCTGGTTGATGGTCATGCCGCGAACATCGGCAGCAAACAGCGCGTCTTTGAGAACCTCAAGTTTTTCCTGACGGACGATCGCCGTGATCTTCTTCATAGTGAATTCCTCTCTTTAGTAAAGAAATGAATTGCCATTCAATAACGCGGGTTTTCCAAGTGCCCGAGATTGCCCCGAAAGAGGAGCGCCGCGTACTTCGGTACGCAAGCGACGGTTTGAGGGGCAAGGTCGGGTGCTTGGGAAAGCCGCGCTGCTAATCGAGTCCGGAGAACGAGGGGTACGCGCTCTCGCCGTGCTGACTCGCATCCAGGCCCAGCGCCTCGTCTGCCTCGTCCACGCGCAGGCTGCCGTGGAACAGCGCCTTGACCACCGCGGCGATCACCAAGTCGAGCACCAGCACAATGGCGACCGTCACCACAATACCCAGGACCTGCGAGATGAGCAGTGACATGTCGCCCGTGTAGAACAGGCCACCCTTACCGGTCCACGAAAGCTCCGGCACGCAGAACAGGCCCGTGAGAACGCCGCCCAAAATGCCGCCGATGCCGTGGCAACCGAACGCGTCGAGCGCATCGTCGTAGCCGAACTTGGTCTTAAGATGGCTGATGGCCAGGTAGCAGACGGGCGATACGATCAGGCCCATGACCAGCGCCGCCCACGGCTCGACAAAGCCCGCACCCGGCGTAACCACCACAAGGCCCGCAACCAAACCGGTGCTAGCACCCACCAGCGTGGGACGACCGGTGTGCACGCGCTCGACGGCAAGCCACGAGACCATGCCCGCCGCGCTGGCCGTCACGGTGTTGAGGATGGCGAGCGCCGCCACGGCGTCGGCCTTAAACTCGCTGCCGCCGTTAAAGCCAAACCAGCCAAACCAAAGCAGGCCGGCGCCCAGCGCCACAAACGGCACGTTATGCGGACGGTAGCTCATCATGCCAAAGCCGCGACGACGGCCGAGCATTAAGCAGAGAATCAGGCCCGTGAGACCGGACGAAATGTGTACCACGTCGCCGCCGGCAAAGTCGAGCGCGCCGATGATGTCGCCGATAAAGGAACCATCGCCGCCCCAAACCATGTGGGCGAGCGGCGCATAGACCACGAGCAGCCAAATGCCCAGGAAGGCCGTCATGGCACCAAACTTAACGCGGCCTGCCAGACTGCCCGTAACGATAGCGGCGGTGATCATGGCAAACGCCATCTGGAAGGCGATGTTGATGATCTGAGGGTAGACGGCACCATCCGCAGCATTGCCCTCGGCCGCCTGCAGCACCTGGTTGAGCACCGGCAGGCACAGCAACTGGTCAAAGCCGCCAATAAACGGGCTAGAACCGTCGCCACCGTAGGCCAGCGACCAGCCGGCAACAATCCACAGCACACCAACCAGGCCAATGGCGCCAAAGCACATAAGCATGGTGTTGATGACATTTTTGCGCCTGGACAGGCCGCCATAGAAAAACGCCAGACCCGGTGTCATTAAAAACACGAGCATGGTGCAGATGAGCATAAACGTTGTCGATCCCGTATCGTACATTCGCTCCCCCTTGGTCGCATGAACGTTGTCGGCGCTCATGATGCGGCCGAGGGGCAACTGGTGTAGACCAGATACGGCGTTGTTAAACGCTGCGTTGTCGAATGGAAACGGCACCGCAATCTTGGAAACGGCGCGGCAACGGACGCGAAACGAACGGGAAACGTGCGAACGAGAAGGGCGCGCTTGGCTCCGCTCTGGCTAGCGCCGGAACAGCTCGCGGGCTCGGTCGCGGAGGTCGGTAGCTCGAATGACACCCTCGTAACGATTGATGCGCAGACGCGGGAAGGCGTTAAAGAAGCGTAGGTCGCGGCGGCTGAGTGACACGCTCGGTACCGGGCGGCTCATGCGCTTGCCGGCAAGGCGACGACCGAGCGACGGACGCGGCATACTCGGCGCGGCATCGGCCACGCGGCGGGCAGCGAGCGCCAGGCCGCGAGCACCATCCGAGATAAACGTCGGCATCGAAGTCTTCTCGCGCAGGGCATCGAGCGCCGCGTCGCCCAGCTCGGCCAGCCAAGCGTTAACGGCGCGACCGCGGATATGCGTCTGCGCCACCGAGTCAATCGCCGAATCGGGAATACGTTCGAGCATAGAGTCGGAGGCGTCGGCAAGCGACTCATTGATGCGGTCGGCAAGGTCGGCACGCACACGCTCAAGCTGATCGGACAGACGCCGCCAGCTCGCCAACGAGCACACCGCATCGACCATCATCGCGACCGCGACGATAAAGGCGGCCAAGCGCACGATTAGCACCGGCAGATGGCCAAGCAGCCCCAGCAATGCCGGCTCCACTAAACGGCAAATACACAACGCACCCAAGCCAAACGCGCAGGCCCAGTACAGGCAGATGCGTCCGTGCAGGTTAAACGGCAGATGCGAGTAATCCCAAAACCGGGCACCCGTCGTTTTTTCCAACAGCACGCCCACGCTATATTCGATCACGCTGCATACGAGCGCGGCAGCGACAAACTGGCTCGAGGCGTCTGGGATTCCACGCAGCAGCAACCAGCACGCAATGCCGCCCGCACCGTAGATGGGACAACACGGCCCTAGCAAAAAGCCGCTGTTGGCAAAGCGTCCGTGGTTGAGCATGGCGCAGACTGTCGACTCCCATACCCAGCCGCAAAAACCGTAGAAGGCAAACGAGAGTACCAGCGCCGAGAGCGGACAGGCGGCAAGCGTCGCGCCGTCAAATGCCATGTCGATCGCGGTTCCCACCGTCTACCCACTCCTCTTTTCGTTCGATTCTTTGCTCGAGCCGTCACTCGGGCCCTCGTTCAAATCGTTCGCGCCGCCTTTGCGCGGCAGACGGCCGGCAATCGTCTCGCGCAGTGCGCACCATTTATCCGCCAGGCACACAATCCATGCCTCACGACACGTCGGCGGCACCGGTACCAGCGGAAACATATGCCGTACGATAATATTCCGCTCGCGCGGCGTCAGCTCAAAATCTTCCTCCGCACGCGCCAAGGCAAAAAACGGGTGACGAAAGCCATGCAGTCGATGGCTTGGGTCGGGATCGTGCCAGTCATAGAGAAAGTAATCGTGCAGCAGGGCCCCGCGCAGCAGCGATAAGCGGTCGACGGAGATACCGACGCGGCCCAGGCGCTCGGCAAAGGACAGACTTGCCCGCGCTACCGAGGTCACATGCGTATAGACCGTCACATCGCCATGTTGGATAAACTCATGCATCAGGTCCAAGCGGCCCGCCTGGGCAAGCTGACGGGCGGCATCGTCGACCTCGCGCGCGATTTTCTCGGCACGAACGGTATCGGACATGCGGCCTCCTTCCGGCGGCGCTCGGCGGCAAGCCGCGGCCTGCGCGCAATGAATAAAATCATCATCGAATTTACCAGTATGGCATCGGACAAAACGTTTTGCCCCACCAGTTGGCGAATTACCGCGCCGCCGTCACATATCAAACGCCAAAATGTGCGAGACTGTCTTGTGCAATTGTGCCGGCCGAGGGAGTGCCGGCGCACGATTCGCATGGAGTAACCCACAACGATGCTGCTTACGCAAACGACAACGCCCGAGGACGTCAAGGCTCTCGATCGCGCCGAGCTTCCGCTGCTCTGCGGCGAGATCCGCCACGCCATCCTCGAAAGCTCCGCCGCCGTCGGCGGGCACGTTGCCCCCAACCTGGGCGTCGTTGAGCTTACGGTTGCGCTCCATCGCGTGTTTAACTCCCCCATCGACAAGATTGTCTTTGATGTTTCGCACCAGACCTACGCCCACAAGGCGCTGACTGGGCGCGCGTACACTTATATCGACCCGGCACGCTACGGCGAGGCCTCTGGTTTTGCCAATCCTGACGAGTCCGAGCACGACCTGTTCGCCATGGGCCACACCTCCACGTCGGTGAGCCTGGGCTGCGGCTTGGCGCACGCTCGTGACCTGGCGGGCGATGCGTACAACGTCATCACCATCATTGGCGACGGTTCGCTTTCGGGCGGTCTGGCGTTTGAGGGCTTTAACAATGCCGCCGAGCTCGACAGCAACCTGATCATCATCGTCAACGATAACGACCAGTCCATCGCCGAAAACCACGGTGGCCTGTATCGCAATCTGGCCGAGCTACGCGCCAGCAACGGCACCTGTGAGCGCAACGTTTTCCGCGCGATGGGGCTCGACTACTGCTATCTGGACACCGGCAACGATGTGTTGGCCCTGGTCGACACGCTGCAGGAGCTGCGCGATATCGATCATCCCATCGTGCTGCACGTCTCCACCGCAAAGGGCAAGGGCTTTGAGCCAGCCCAGAGCGACCCCGAGCGCTGGCATCATGTGGGTCCGTTTGACATGGCGACTGGGCGCAAGCTCTGCCCGGGCCATCCGAGCGAGCCTGCGCCGCGCACCTATGCCGACATTACGGGCGAGGCGCTCAGCGCCGCCATCGAGCACGATCCGCAGGTCGTGGGCATCACGGCCGCCACGCCCTACATCATGGGCTTTACACCCGAGCTTCGCGCCGCCGCCGGCAAACAGTTCGTCGATGTGGGCATTGCCGAGGAGCACGCCGTGACCTTTGCCACCGCGCTTGCGCGCTCGGGTGCCAAGCCAGTCTTTGGTGTGTACGGCACGTTTTTGCAGCGCGCCTACGACGAGCTGTGGCACGACCTGTGCCTCAACGATGTCCCCGCAACCATCCTGGTGTTTGGCGCATCGATCTTTGGCACCACATCCGAGACGCATCTTTCGTTCTTTGATATTTCTATGCTGGGCGCTCTCCCCAATATGCGTTACCTGGCGCCTTCCTGCATGGAGGAATACCTATCCATGCTGAGCTGGTCGCTCGACCACCGCGAGCATCCCGTGGCGATTCGCGTGCCGGGCATTGGCTTGGTAAGCCGCCCCGATCTTGCGCCTGCCGAGGACGCCGATTACGGCGCCGTTCGTTACAACGTGGTGTGCCAGGGTCGCGACGTGGCCGTGCTCGCGCTTGGCGATTTCTTTGAGCTGGGCGAGCGCGTGGCAAATCGCTTGGCTGCCGAGTACGGCATCGAGGCCACGCTCGTCAACCCTCGCTTTACAACCGAGCTTGACCGCGAGTTCCTCGACAGCCTTGCCGCCGAGCATCGCGTTGTCGTCACCCTCGAGGACGGCATCTTGGACGGCGGCTGGGGCGAACGCGTCGCGTGCTATCTGGCATGTACGCCGTTGCGCACGCGCACCTTCGGCATCGCCAAGGGCTTCCCCGACCGCTACGACCCCAACGAACTGCTCGCGCAGAACAGCATGACGGTCGAGAACATGGCCGCCGAGGCCGTAAGGCTACTCAACGAGTAAAAAACCTCCGCAAGGGAAGCACCCCTGCGGAGGTTTTTATTTTCGCGACGCGAAAAACAAATAATCGTTCATACGCGATCTCCTTATTTATATATATGTCGCGTTGCCGCCATTATAACGACCGCCGCGAGCGGCCACGCCGACCGCAAAACGTCATCTCAGCAGCAATAACCGACGTTTGCCCAGATAAAACCTACCAAAATAAACCTGTCCCTTTTTGGTAGGAAGAATTACCCATAAGGTAAGTATGTTTCTGAGTTATTTCGTGTTGACCCATTTGAGCGCGATAGGGTATAACTCTACTCAACCGCTAGGGATTTTATTGAGAAAGGTGTTCTACCATGAGCAAGAACCTCTCCCAGCAGGTCGTTCTCGACCGCCGCGGCTTTGTCGCCGCCACCTTCGCAACCGTCGCCGGCCTTGGTCTTGCCGGCTGCTCTGACACCAGCGCCGAGGCTGACAAGGGTTCCGCCGCTGGCTCCTCCAAGAGCTCCGAAGATACCGAGGCTTCCACCACGCTCGACGCCAAGGCATTCGACAAGCTCGTCGACAACGGCCCCAAGGCCGATGACGATGTCATCGCCGCCAGCACCTGGGCCACGGCCGTCAAGGACGCCGGCGTCTTTAAGATCGGTGGCGTTCAGACCTCCACGCTCTTCTCCCTCCTCAACGAGAAAGACGGTCAGACCCGTGGCTTCGATGCCGGCATCGCGCAGCTTCTGTCCAACTACATCCTGGGCGAGAACAAGGTCGAGATCACCCAGGTGACCTCGGACACGCGCGAGTCCGTCCTGCAGAACGGCCAGGTCGACGCTGTCTTTGCCACCTACACCATCACCGACGAGCGCAAGAAGCTCGTCTCCTTCGCCGGCCCCTACTACTACACCCAGCAGGCCATCCTGGTGCTCGCCGATAACGACGACATCAAGAGCGTCGACGACCTGGCCGACAAGAACGTCGCCGTCCAGTCCGGCTCCAACGGCCCCGCCATCCTGGAGGAGTTTGCCCCCAAGGCCAGCCAGCAGGAGTTCAAGACCGACGAGGAGGCCCGTCAGGCACTCCAGCAGGGTCGCGTTGACGCCTACGTCATCGATAACAACATGCAGCAGAGCGCCCTGGTCCGCGAGCCCGGTAAGTACAAGATTGCCGGTAAGCCCTTCGGCAGCAAGGAGCCCTACGGCATCGGCCTGCCGCTCGATTCCGACGGCGTCGCCTTTGTCAACGACTTCCTTAAGAAGATCGAGGACGATGGCACCTGGACCGAACTGTGGCAGATCTGCATTGGCGACCGTACGGGCGACACCAATGTTCCCGAGCTACCCGAGATCGGCGCCTAGGCAATACGCCTAGTAACGGCCGCTACGAAACCATATGGAAACGCATGATGCGCTTTATTGCGCTAAACTGTTTCCTCACTGAGTTGTCGGGGCTTCCGTACACACGGGAGCCCCCTTTCCTTATCGGCGGGAGGTCCGCATGAGTCTCTCCGAGCTCTGGTCGCTCTATGGCCAGAACTATATCGACGCGTTGCTAGCAACCTGGGGCATGACACTTGAGTCGTTTGTCATCGCCATGGTGCTGGCCGTCGCCGTCACCGTGATGCGCGTGTCGCCGCTCAAGCCGCTGCGCGTCTTTGGCGACCTGTATGTTCAGGTCTTCCGTAACATCCCCGGCATCGCGCTGCTCATCATCGTCGTCTACGCACTGCCACCGCTCAAGGTCGTCCTGCCCTACCGCACCTGCGTTATCGTCGCCACGGTCCTTTTGGGCTCAGCCTTTGGCTCCGAGAACTTTATGAGCGGCATCAACACCGTCGGCGTCGGTCAGGTAGAAGCCGCCCGTTCGCTCGGCATGAGCTTCAACCGTATCCTCGCCAAGATCGTGATTCCGCAGGCGCTGCGCTCGAGCGTGCTGCCCATGACCAACCTCTTTATCGCCGTCATGCTCACCACCGCGCTCGGCAGTCAGGTACCGCTTAAACCGCAGGAGCTCACCGGCGTGGTGAGCTACATCAACACGCGCTCGCTCGGCGGCGTCGCCGCGTTCTTTATCTCGGCGCTCGGCTACCTGGGCACGGCCTTTGTGGTGAGCCACATTGGCAACTATATCGATAAGAAGGTGAGGATCCTCCGATGAGCAAGCACTCCACCTCCGCGCTCACCATGCGCGATGCGCTCTACGAGGCTCCCGGCCCCAAGATGCGCGCCAAGATTCGCGTCGGCACCGCCATCTCACTTGTTGCCGTGGCCGCGCTCATCGCTCTGGTACTGCAGCGCTTTTATGTGACCGGCCAGCTTTCGGTCCATTACTGGTACTTCTTTACGCACCTCACCACCTGGAAGTTCCTGCTTGCCGGTTTTGAGGGCACCGTTAAAGTCGCGCTCACCGCCGGCGCCATCGCGCTGGTACTGGGCTTAGCCCTCATGCTCGGCCGTACCAGCGACATCAAGCCGTTGCAACTGGTCTGCCGCGTGCTCACCGATTTCTTCCGTGGCGTGCCGAGCCTGTTGTTCATCTACTTCTTCTTTTTGGTGCTGCCCCAGTACAAGATCGCGCTGCCGTCGTTTTGGATGCTCACGCTTCCCGTCGCGCTCGCTGCAGCCGGCGTACTGGCCGAGATCTTCCGCGCCGGCGTCAACGCCGTGCCGCGCGGTCAGGTCGAGGCAGCCCAGGCGCTCGGTCTCTCCAAGGCCAAAATCACCTTTAAAATCGTATTGCCCCAGGCGATTCGGTTTATCATTCCGTCGTTGATTTCGCAGCTCGTGGTCGTAGTCAAGGACACCACCGTCGCCTACGTGGTGAGCTACCCCGACCTCATGCAAAATGCCCGCGTGCTCATTACCAACTACGACGCCCTCGTGTCGGTCTACCTGGTTATCGCGGTCATCTACATCCTCATCAACGTCGCGATCAACAGGGCCGCTGTCTACGTTTCGCACAAGACCGGCGCGACCATCATCCGCTAACGCTTTACCATTTCGAGTCATAAGGAGCCGAGCACCATGGCACAGAGCACCTCTTCCACCGGCAATCAGCCGCTAACGCTTTACCATTTCGAGTCATAAGGAGCCGAGCACCATGGCACAGAGCACCTCTTCCACCGGCAATCAGCCGCTAACGCTTTACCATTTCGAGTCATAAGGAGCCGAGCACCATGGCACAGAGCACCTCTTCCACCGGCAATCAGCCGCTGATCGAGCTCAGACACGTCGATAAGCACTACGGCGATCTGCACGTCCTCAACGACATCAATCTCTCGGTCGACCGTGGCGAGGTCGTCGTGGTGATCGGCCCCTCGGGCTCGGGCAAGTCGACCATGTGTCGCACCATCAACCGTCTGGAAACCATCGACTCGGGTGAGATCCTCATCGAGGGCGAGCCCCTGCCGCAGGAAGGCAAGGATCTTGCCCGCATGCGTGCCGAGCTGGGCATGGTGTTTCAGCAGTTCAACCTGTTCGCGCATATGACCGTGTTGCAGAACGTCATGCTGGGACCGGTCGATGTGCTGGGCGTCTCCAAGGACGAGGCCCGCGAGCGCGCCATGGATCTGTTGAGCCGCGTGGGCGTTGCCGAGCAGGCCGACAAGGTGCCCGCACAGCTCTCGGGCGGCCAACAGCAGCGCGTAGCCATCGCCCGCTCGCTTGCCATGCAGCCCAAGGCCATGCTCTTTGACGAGCCCACAAGCGCCCTTGACCCCGAGATGATTAACGAGGTGCTCGAGGTCATGGTCCGCCTGGCCCAGCAGGGCATGACGATGATCGTGATTACGCACGAGATGAACTTTGCCCGCCGCGTGGCCGACCGCGTCGTGTTTATGGCCGACGGCCAGATCGTAGAGACCGGCACGCCCGACGAGTTCTTCGACCATCCCCAGACCAAGCGCGCCCAAGACTTCCTCAACTCCATCAAGGGCCACTAGCCCAATTGCCATATCTGCTCGCCATGACCATCCAAACTCGAAAGCAACACCTATGATCGGAACTCACACTTCATCGTCATACACCCCGCACGTCGACGTCGATCCCGCCGACCGCCCGCTCATCCTCGTCGCACCGCGCTGGGAAGAGGCGAAGCCGTTTTTAAGCGAGACGCTCTCCCCCAACGAGGAAATCGCAAGTGTCTTTGTCGATGCCATCCTTGCCGCCGGCGGCCTGCCGCTGCAGATGTCCATCACCGAGGACATTGAGGTCATCCGCCATTACGTCGATATCGCCGACGGTATCGCTATTCCCGGCGGCCCGGATGTCAACCCCAAACGCTGGGGCGATGATCGACCCTACGACCCCACCCTCTGCTGCGAAATCCGCGATAGCTTTGAGTTTAAGCTGGTCGACGAGGTACTCCGCGCCAAAAAGCCGCTCTTTACCACCTGCCGCGGCACGCAGCTGCTCAACGTCGCCACCGGCGGCACCCTGTGCATGGACGTGCCGAGCCTGGGCGCGCGCGAGGGCCGCACGCAGTGGCGCCATACCCACGTGCTCAACGACCCTGTGCATCCTGTCGAGGTCGTGCCGGGCTCGCTGCTGGAGCGCGCGGTTGGCGGGCACAGGCTGATCCAGACCAACTCCGCACACCACTGCTGCGTCGATCGTCTGGGTAAAAGCACGCGCTTGGTCGCCAAGGCAACCGACGGCGTGCCCGAGTGCATCGAAGTCGAAGGCCAGCCGTTCTGCCTGGGCGTGCAATGGCACCCTGAGTACACGTGGAAGACGCTCGAGACCGACTTTGACCTGTGGAAGTCGTTTGTCGAGGCAGCGGCCAAGGTTAAGCGGGCTCGCTAGCTCGCGAATCACACAGGCTTAAACCTTCCATGCCAGGGGGGTGTTCCTATAGTTTTGTCAACTGGGCAATGCTGTTTTCGAGATTGAATCGCGACATGCTAACGCCAGGCCT
>NZ_JAQLFP010000021.1 GCF_028207065.1 Collinsella aerofaciens | reverse complement strand
GCTCGACCTTCTCCCTGCTGTACATGCGAACCTCCAGTCCGGACCGCCCCGCGGTCCAACTTTCTGTCCGCACCCCCAAGTGCCTATTTCGGCGAAAAATAGCCGTTTACCTGCCTAGAAACAATTTGAGCGGTATACAATAACCGTAACTGTTTCATCCTTAGCGGGATGCCGCATGATGGATATTACCTGCCATCGTGAGGTGTGTCGGTCGCGCACGGCGCGTTAGATGCTCGTGCTCGGTTTGAGGAGGCTGCTATGGCGGGCAAGGGTCGTGCGAGTGTCAACGATATGAAGCGTGTCGAGGTGCTGGTGTTGATGGAGATCGACCAGCAAACCGAAGACAATGGCGGGCCGTATGGTTTCTCGCGCAAAACGCTTGCCGAGCGCGTGGGGGTTTCGCCGTATCGTGCCCGCGCCGCAATCGATCGCTTGGATTCCGAAGGCATGATTGATGTCGTCTCGCGTTATAGCGACGACGGCGGTCAGCTTGCAAATGGCATTTGCCTCACCGAACGTGGCGAGTGGTATCTTGAGGGCGTCCGTACCGGCATGCTCGTTCAAGAAATGCTTGAGGACGAGGTTGCTGATCGATAGCAGCATGTAACCCTTGCCATAGCGACGCCGCCTGGGAAACCGGGCGGCGTTTTGTTTCAAGATTGAGAAAT
Source organism: Collinsella aerofaciens (assembly GCF_028207065.1). GTDB lineage: Bacteria > Actinomycetota > Coriobacteriia > Coriobacteriales > Coriobacteriaceae > Collinsella > Collinsella aerofaciens_AR. The sequence goes on along the minus strand of NZ_JAQLFP010000021.1, from coordinate 47,778 downwards.
GCAATCGCACGCGAGAAAAATTGCGGACGGTCCGCGGCGCGAGTATTACAATGAAGACCCGTAAGATGTGGATAAACAACTTCTACGGGAAGCGCAGGTAACTCAATATGACCAAGCATGTGTTCGTAACCGGTGGCGTGGTTTCGTCCCTGGGCAAGGGTATCACCGCGGCCTCGCTGGGCCGTCTGCTCAAGTCGCGTGGCTACAAAGTAACGATGCAGAAGGCCGACCCGTATCTGAACGTCGACCCCGGTACCATGAGCCCGTTCCAGCATGGTGAGGTCTTTGTAACCGAGGATGGTTACGAGTCCGACCTGGACCTGGGTCATTACGAGCGCTTTATTGATGAGAACCTGACCCGCGATTCCAACTTTACGACCGGTGCCATCTACAAAAGCCTCATCGCCCGCGAGCGTCGCGGCGACTTTTTGGGCGGTACCGTGCAGGTGATTCCTCACGTCACCAATGCCATTAAGGATAAGTTCCGCCGCATCGAGGAGCAGACCGGCTCCGATGTAGTCATCACCGAGCTGGGCGGCACGATCGGCGACATCGAGTCCCAACCGTTTGTCGAGGCCATTCGTCAGTACCGCAAGGAGGCCGGCCCCGAGAACGTCTGCTACATCCACGTGTCGCTCGTTCCCTATATCGCCGCCGCCCACGAGGTCAAGACCAAGCCCACGCAGCATTCCGTCAAGGAGCTCCGCAGCTTTGGCATCCAGCCCGATATTATCGTGTTGCGCTCCGACCACCATATCGATGACGCTATCCGCGGGAAGATCGCAAGCTTCTGCGACGTCGACACCGATTGCGTCTTTACCAACGAGGACTGCGCGAGCATTTACGATGTTCCGCAGCTGCTTGCCGAGCAGGACTTTGACCTGCGCATTTGCGAGCGCCTGGGTCTGGACCCGCGTGAGCGCGACATGAGCGAGTGGAATGAGTTCCTGCGCAAACAGAATCACGCCAACCATCACGCCGACAAGGTGAAGATCGCCGTCGTGGGCAAGTACACGCAGCTGCCCGATGCGTACCTGTCGGTTATCGAGGCCCTGCACCATGCGGGCGTCTTCTACGATCGCCATGTGGACGTCCAACTGGTCGACGGCGAGAGCCTCGACGAGCAGAATGTCTCCGAGGTTCTGGGCGACGCCTCGGGCATCCTGGTCCCCGGCGGCTTTGGCAAGCGCGCCCTGGAGGGCAAGATCCTCGCGGCCGAGTTTGCCCGTGAGCACAAGATTCCGTATCTGGGCATTTGCCTGGGTATGCAGGTGGCCGTGTGCGAGTTCGCCCGCAACGTCGTCGGCCTTGCCGGCGCCAGCTCCTCCGAGTTCGATCCGGACGGCCCATTTAGCGTCATCGATCTGATGAGCTCGCAGGAGGACGTGACCGAGAAGGGCGGCACCATGCGCCTGGGCGCCTATCCGTGCAAGCTCGCCGCCGATACCCTTGCTCGCGAGGCATATGGCGAGGAGCTCGTCTACGAGCGTCACCGTCACCGCTTTGAGTTCAACAACGCCTTCCGCGACCAGCTTGAGGACGCCGGTTTGGTTATCTCGGGTCTGTCGCCCGACGAGCGCCTGGTCGAGATGGTCGAGCTGCCGCGCGACGTGCATCCTTGGTATGTGGCAACCCAGGCTCACCCCGAGTTCAAGAGCCGTCCGACCAACCCGCAGCCGCTGTTCCGAGAGTTCGTGCGTGCCTCGATCGGTCAGCACGAGGGCGTCGATCGCCTGCAGGTGACGCCCATGAACCTCGCTACGGACTAAGGGTGCCGGCGAACAAAGAACATACCGAAGCTACTCCCTCGTCGCTCGCCGTGGCGGCGGGGGAGTATCTCGATTACCTCGCGGTCGAGCGGGGTTTGGCGCGCAACACGATTGCGGCTTATCGTCGTGACCTGACGACGTACTGCGCGTATCTGGAGCGGGCGGGCATCATGTCTTTTGATGAGGTGACTCGTCAGGTCGTGGAGGGCTTTGTCGCCGACCGTCGCGATGGGGGCTATTCCGATGCCTCGGTGGAGCGTGCGCTTGCGGCCGTGAAGGGCCTGCATGCCTTTTTGGTGCGCGATGGGATTGTGGCCCAAAATCCAACGGCGGCGTTGCGCCTGCCTAAAAAGGCTGAGCGTTTGCCGGAGTATCTATCGGTGGAGGATGTCTCGGCGCTGCTCGATCAAGACTTCCCCGAGGGCGAGATGGGCTTGCGCGACCATGCCATCTTGGAAGTGCTCTACGGATGCGGCTTGCGTGTGAGTGAGTTGGTGGGGCTCGATGTTGGCGATATCCATATCGACGATGGCTTTGTGCTCGTTCGCGGTAAGGGCTCAAAGGAACGCCTGTCCCCGTTGGTGGGAAGTGCGGCGCGAGCTCTGACGCGCTATATAACTAAGGGGCGTTCTCGCTTGGCGGCCCATGCCCACGGAACCGAGACCTCAGCGGTCTTTTTAAATAAGAACGGCCGCCGTCTGTCGCGCCAGGGCATCCATGCCATCTGTGAGCGCTACGGGCGCCAGGTGGGGCTGGTGGGACTCCATCCCCATACGCTGCGTCACTCCTTTGCCACCCATATGCTTGCGGGCGGTGCAGACCTCCGTGTGCTACAGGAGATCTTGGGACATGCCGATATATCGACCACGCAGGTCTACACGCATGTCGATCGTACGCAACTGACCGAGGTCTATCTGGCGGCGCACCCGCTGGCACATCGTTAACACATCGCTGGCCTGCATATCTATAGGTATTTGGGGACGGGCCCCAGATTGCCGCGACGTGCTTTTGCGCGCGCATGGGCAATCTGGGGCCCGTCCCATTTTTGCCACTTGTCGTCGCGGTGGCGGGCCGCATGTGCCTTGGGTGGGGGAGTTTGGGGGCGATGTGAACGGCGTGTAAAGGGACGTAAAAATCGCCTCAAGGTCAACTTGAAGGTTGAGGTTCGCGGGCGTGGTTCTACAGGTGGCATCCCGCCTTTGCTGCAAACACAACATATTGTGTTTTCGAACATATGCTCGGGGGTGTTTTACAACATATTGGGGGTGGAATGGTGGGGAGGGGTGGGGGAAGGGGGGGGGAAAGGTGTTGAAAAATGGGGCGGTTCCCCATATTATTGATGACGTCGACAGGCGGGGTGGTTCCCCGCGTACGTGCCATCTGAGTAACCGAGGGGAGGGCGCACATGGGAATGACTGGTGCATACGAGCGCAATCTCGATGCAAAAGGTCGTCTGTCCCTGCCTGCACCCCTTCGCGAGGAGCTTGGAGAGCACGTTCGCGTGTTCAAAGCCCTGGATGTCGATGCTCTGTACGTGTTCTCTGCCGAGGCCTTCGATAAGTGGGTCGAAGGACTCTTCGCGGGTCGTGAGGGCCACGAGGGTTTTAACCCGCGTGACATTAACGACCAGAAGCTCATGAGGGCGATCAACAAGCGCACCACGTCGATGGACGTGGACAGCGCCGGTCGTATCGGTCTTTCCGAGTCTCTCCGCAAGCAGGCGAACCTCGACCGCGAGGTCACGGTTGTGGGCAACTACGACCACCTTGAGGTTTGGGATCGCGCCGCGGCCGATGAGGACGATGACGATGAGGCCCTGCTGGACCTCTTCTTCTCGTAAGGGCAAGGCACGGGTAACGGATGGAGCGTGGGATCTTGACACAAGAATATCGGCATGAACCTGTCATGCTCGGCGAAGTGCTTGAGTCGCTGCGGCTAAAGAGCGGCTCCGTTGTCTGCGATTGCACCCTTGGCGGTGCCGGCCATTCGGTAAAGATGGCCGCGCAGGTGGGGGAGACGGGCCTTTTGCTCGGCGTCGATCAGGACGACATGGCCCTCGAGGCCGCTGGCGCCCGTCTGGACCGCGAGGTTCCCGGCGTTCCGCACCAGCTGCTGAAGGGCAACTTCGGCGACTTGGACGAGCTGCTTTGCTCGGCCGAGGTGCCCGGGGTCGATGGCTTCCTGTTCGATTTGGGCGTTTCGTCACCGCAACTCGATATCCCTGGCAGGGGCTTTTCGTATAACGAGGACGCCCCATTGGACATGCGGATGGATCCGGGTAATAACACCTTAAACGCAGCTGAGGTCATCAACACCTATAACGAACACGACCTCGCCCGGATTCTACGCGTCTACGGCGAAGAGAAGTTCGCCTCGCAGATCGCGCGCGAGATCGTGCGCCGCCGCGAGCAAGAACCGATCGAAACCACCGGCCAATTTGTCGAGATCATCAAGGCGGGTATCCCGGCTGCCGCTCGTCGGCATGGCGGACACCCGGCCAAGAAAAGTTTCCAGGCCATTCGCATCGAGGTCAATCACGAGCTCGATGTGCTCGAACGAGGGCTTGATGCCGCCACCAGGTGGCTCAACCCGGGCGGACGTATCTGCGTCATCTCGTATCACTCGCTCGAGGACCGTATCGTAAAGAACCACTTTAAGGAGATGAGCCAGGGGTGCACGTGTCCGCCGGAGATTCCGGTGTGCGTGTGCGGCAACGTGCCGATACTCAAGGTCATCACCCGCAAACCCTTGGTTGCCCAGCCTGATGAGGTTGAGCGCAACCCTCGGGCGAGATCAGCCAAAATCCGCGTGGCGCAGCGTCTGTAGGCGCGACCGCGCGATATTGGACCTCCCGCTCGCACCATAAACGAAGCTTAAACACACTACCAACGTACTCGGGATGGGAGGCGGCATATCATGGGCTACAACACTTCAAGCGCAGCACTCGCCTATGATATGAACGCCATGCCCGCCTATCGTGAGACGCCGCAGGCCCCCGTTGCTCCCCGTGAGCAGCGCACGCCGCGCTTTGATGTCTACACGGGCGCGGGCCGTCAGGCAAACCAGGCGGTAAGCCCGGTTTTCATGAGCGTTCTTAAAACGTTTTGCATCATTGCGGCTATCTTCATGACGATCGGCGTCGCCCGCGTGGCGCTCGCCGGCGTTACGGCCCAGGTGCTCAACAGCAACGCCGAGCTTACCAACACGCTCGAAAAGGCGACCGATGAGAGCTCCGACCTGGAGGTCATGCATTCGGTCTATGGCGCCGACACGCGCATTCGCGACCTTGCGGGCGCTTATGGCATGGTGGAGCCCAGCGAGAGCGTTACACTTGACTTTTCGCAGGATGCAGCCGCGGGCGCCAACGCGACCGCGACCGCTCAGTAGCAAGACGGTAGCTGAGTATGACAAATGACTATCGCCGCGGTTCCGATGGGGGCCGCGGTTCTGGACGTCCCTCGTCGCGGGGACGTTCTGGTTATCAAGGAACGGGTCGGCAATCTTACAACGCCGGGCAGTCCCGTGGCAACGACCCGGCGTCGCGACTTCGCGGCTCGGGCGGCCCTCAAGTGCATAACAACAGGTCGCGCAAGAGTTCGTCGACCGAATGGCTCACAGGCGCGCCTCTGCCTCGCCGCAAAGCCGTCATGGGATTCATTGGGTTTGGCTTGGGCTTGGGCGTCTTTCGCCTTGCCGACTATCAAATTGTCGAAGCCGATAAACTGCGCGAGCGTGCCGATGCGCGCCGCCTGCTTGCGCAGACCCTCTATGCCAAACGCGGCACCATCTACGACCGCAACGGTAACGTGCTAGCGTCGTCGGTCGAATGTCGCAACATCGCCGTGAACCCGCAGCTTGTCGAGGATGTTGACAAGACGGTGTCGGCGCTGGTCAAGGCAACTGGGATCGATAAAAAGACCTGCCGCAAGCTCGTCGAGTCCGATGGCACCTGGGTGTATATCAAGCGCCAGGTGGACGAAGACGATGCTGCGGCGCTGGAGAAGAAGAACCTGCCCGGCGTGCTTTTTGAGCAGGCCATGAAGCGCGTATATCCATACGGCAATCTGGCATCGCAGGTGCTGGGTGTAGTGAATGTAGACAACGACGGCTTGACGGGTCTCGAGAAGCAATACAACAAGCTTCTGACCGGTACGAACGGTTCTCTTGTGCGCGAGCGCGCGAGGGACGGCAGCTATATCGCGGGCGGTGCCTATAAAAAGGTGGCTGCGGTCGACGGCGTTGATATCGTGACGACGCTCGACGTCAATATCCAGCGTGCGGCCGAGGATGCCCTGGCAGAGGCAGTTGAGAAGACTAAGGCCAAGAACGGCTCGGCGCTGGTCACCGATCCTACGACAGGCGAGATCTTGGCAGCCTGCTCGTATCCGACTTACGACCAGACCGATCTGGAAAACGCCAAGACCGAGGATATGAACTTGCGCCTGGTCACCGACGCCTACGAGCCCGGCTCGGTCTTTAAGACGCTCGTGGCGGGCGCCGGCTTCGACTTGGGCGTCGTGCGATCGAGTACGTCGTTTGAGGTGCCGGCGAGCATCAAGGTGGGTGACGATACCGTCACCGATGCCGACAAGCGCGACTATGCCATGACCATGGATGTGCGCGAGATGATGCGCCGTTCGTCCAACGTGGGCTTTGTCCTGGTGGGGCGCAAGATCGGTGCGGACGACTTTGCCGCCTATGTGGACAAGTGGGGCATAGGTCACAGCTCCGGTGTCGATTTTCCGGGCGAGAGCCTGGGCATCGTCAAGGAGCGTGACCAGTATGACGGCGCCACGCTGGGATCGATGAGCTTTGGACAGGCGCTGTCCGTCTCGCCGATTGAGATCGCACGTGCCGTGGGCGGCATCGCCAACGGCGGCGTGATGATGACCCCGCACTTCTATAAGTCCAGCAAAGGCGACGAGAAGGACTGGGGCGAAGGCGAGCGCGCGATTTCTGAGGACGCCGCATCCCAGGTGACATCGTGCATGCAGACGGTCGTGTCCGAGGGAACGGGCGTTGGCGGCGCGGTTGACGGCTGTGACGTGGCGGGTAAGACCGGTACGGCCGAACGAGCCGACGAGAACGGCGGCTACCTCAAGGAGAACTACATGTCGTCCTTTATGGGCTTTGCGCCGGCACAATCGCCCAAGGTGCTGTGCTATATCACGCTCGACGGAACGCCGAGCGGCTCAGATGCCGCTGCGGTGCCGTTCCAGTCCATTATGGCCAACGCGCTCGACGTGCTGGGTATCCCGCACACGAAGTAGGGGGTTACAATCTTTGGGGCGTGGTTTGTTGTCCCATATGAGGGGTGTTCACATGCCCTGCACCACGCATGCGCGGCGCTGGGATACAATACGCCGATAGCATTATTAGGTTTACAGGGGAGCTGCAATGATAGAGATCGCCGTCAACAACCTCGCGGCCGCAACAGGGGCCCGAACCGTGACGGGAGAAGCCGATCGGGTATGCCGCGGGTGCGTTATCGACTCGCGCCAGGTCGAGGAAGGGACGATTTTCGTCGCCTTTCCCGGTGAAAACGTCGACGGCAATGATTTTGCTTCCCGTGCCGTCCAGTCGGGCGCCGGCGCCGTCGTGATGACGCGTGAGCCCGAGGCCGAGCTGGTCTCGCTGGCGCAGGACAAGGGCTGTGCCATCTTGCTGACCGATGATCCCGAGGAGTTTCTGCTGCGTTTGGCGCACACGTACCGTCTGGAGCTTGGCTGCCTGGTCGTTGGTATTACCGGTTCTATCGGCAAGACGACGACCAAGGACGTGCTCGCCGCCGTGCTCGCCAAGCGCTATCGTGTCTGGGCCACCAAGGGCAATTTCAATAACCTGATCGGCATGCCGCTCACGGTGCTTTCCGCTCCGGCCGATACCGAGGTCCTGGTGCTCGAGATGGGCATGAACCATTTCCACGAGATCGAGCGCCTGTCCCAGTCCGCCAATCCCAACCTTGCCATCGTGAGCAAGATTGGTACCTCTCATATCGGCATTTTGGGTAGCCGCGAGAACATCGCCCGCGCTAAGGCCGAGATTGTCCAGGGTATGTGCGCCGCCGGCGACTTCTTGCCGCTGCTGGTTTTGGGCGGCGAGGACGACTTTACGCCGTTCATTCGCGATACGTTCGCCCAGCCTGCTGGTATCGACGTGATGCTGGCCGGCGTCTCGGACGATGATGAGGTCCGTGCCCGCGACGTTCGAGTTGATGACGAGGGCCGTCCGGTCTTTACGCTCGATTTTGGTCAGGGCGAGACAATCGATACCATGCTTGCCATCCCCGGCGTGCAGTCCGTCCCAAATGCCGTTAAGGCCGCCGCGGTTGCCTATCGCCTGGGCGTGACGCCCGAGCAGATCGATGCTGCCTTTAGGGGCCTCACGATTACCGGTCATCGCCAGGAGATCAAGCGCGCCAAGAGCGGTGCCCGCGTCATCGACGATTCCTATAACGCCAGCGCCGAATCCATGGCTGCTGGCCTCGATCTACTGTGCTCGCTTTCGTGCACGGGGTCTCGCATGGCGATCTTGGGCGAGATGGGCGAGATGGGCGATGAGGCCCCTCGCATGCATGAACTCGTGGGCGCCTATGCCGCCGCCAAGAAGCTCGACATGCTGGCGTGCGTGGGTGGTGAGCTGGCCCAGCTTATGGCCGATGCCGCGCGCATGATGGGCATGGACGAGGACCGCATCCAGGTGTTCTCCGATTATCAGCAGGTGCTCGACCGCATGGGCGGCGCGCTTGAAAAACATGATGTTGTACTGGTCAAGGGTTCCCGCTTTGTTGAGCTCGACCGCTTTGTGGAAGGTGTGTGCTAGCCCATGTTCGGCAATCCCTCGTATCCAACGTATCAGGCTTTTTTGGGGCTTGGCATCGCCGCTGCCATTGCGCTGCTGCTCATGCCGTGGTGGATCAAGCTGCTCAAGGTCGAGGGTATCGGCCAGCAGGTTCGTGCCGACGGCCCCAAGCGTCATTTGGTTAAGCAGGGAACGCCCACCATGGGTGGTGTTGTCATCCTCGTCGCGATCTCGCTGACCTGCCTGCTGATGGGCAAGCTCACCACCGAGCTCGTGCTCGTGCTGCTCGCCACGCTGGCGACCGGCGTGCTGGGCCTGATCGACGACCTGACCTCCGTTACGCATGGGCGCTCGCTCGGTCTGACGCCTCATGCCAAGATGATCGGCCTAACCATTATCTGTGTCACCTTTACGGTACTTGCCGTCAACTGGTGCGGCGTCGCCCCCGAGATTCGTTTTCCCGGCGGCCTGACGATTGACCTCGGTGTTCTTTCGACCACCATCTGCGGCCTTTCGTTCCCGTGGCTCTACATTGTCTTTTGCTGGCTGATGATCGCCGGTCTTTCTAATGCCGTGAACCTGACCGATGGCCTTGACGGTCTTGCTGGTGGCACCTCCATGATTGCCATGCTCGCCATGGCTGCCATGGCGTTTTTGCACGGAGACGTGAACCTGTCCATCTTCTGCACCGCGTGTGCCGGTGCCTGCTTGGGCTTTCTGTGGTTCAACTGCTATCCGGCGAGCATCTTTATGGGCGATACCGGCTCGCTTGCCCTGGGCGCCGCGTTTGCCTGCACGTCCATCATGACCAACACCGAGGTCGTCTCCCTCATCATCGGCGGCCTGTTTATCGTTGAGACCCTGTCGGTAATGATTCAGGTTGTCTACTTCCACTTTACGCACAAGCGCGTCTTCCTTATGGCGCCCATCCATCATCATTTCGAAAAGAAGGGCTGGGCCGAGACCAAGGTCGTCATCCGTTTTTGGATTATCGCTGCGGCCTTTGGTGCCGTTGGCCTTGCTTTGTTCTTCCAGTTGGGATAGTGGTCTTTCATGCCTCTTGCTGATGTCTTTAGCCTGCTCGTTTTGGGTCAGGGCAAATCCGGTCTCGATGTCGCCCGCTGGGCGCTGGCACATCCCGAGCGCGTAAGCGCCGTTACCGTGTATGGCGGCGGCACCTCTGAGCCCAATGACGCCACGCGTGCGCTTGAGGCTGCTGGTGCGTCGTTTGTCTATGGGACCGAACAGGTCGAGGGCGCCTATGACGTATGCGTGACGTGCCCGGGCATCTCGGAGTTCTCGGGCTTCTTTAAGGCCGGGCGCGAGCATGCCGCCCAGATTATGGGTGAGCCCGAGTTTGCCTATCGCCTGTCGCCCGATAACTGGATTGCCATCACGGGTACCAACGGCAAGACGACCACCACGTCGTTGACTGATTATCTGCTCAAGGCTGCCGGCGAGGTCAGCGTAGCTGTCGGCAACATCGGCGAGCCGCCGGTCAACGAGATTGACGGCCGAGCCCACAACGAGTGGTTTGTGGCCGAGCTCTCGAGCTACCAGATTGCTACGACCGCCGAGCTTCATCCTCGCGTGGCGGTGCTGCTCAACATCACTCCCGACCACTTGGGCTGGCATAAGAGCCATAAGAACTATGCGCTTGCCAAGATCAAGCTGTTTGACAATATGGTCGATGACGATCTGGCGGTTGTCGACGTCGAAGACGCCGGCATTCACGAGTTCGATGAGTACATCTACACGCCGGGTCGTCGCATCTGCAAGGTTGCCTTTGACGAGCCTGAGGGTGAGGATGCCGCCTTTGTACGCGATGGCAAGATGATCGTGCGCCTGAAGGGCGTCGAGACCCCGCTCATCGCTACATCCGAGCTCAAGATTTCGGGCCATCACAATGCTATCAATGCCCTGTGCGCTGCCACGGCTGCCCTGGCAGTCGGTGCCGATGTCGATGGCGTCTGCCGCGGTCTGGCCTCGTTCCAGCCGCTCGAGCACCGCGTGGAGCCGTGTGGCGAGATTGACGGCGTGCGCTACGTCAACGATTCCAAGGCGACCAACACCGATGCGGTCGAGAAGGCACTGACGGCATTTCCCGATGACGACGTGATCTTGCTGCTCGGCGGCCACGATAAGGGCACGCCGCTCACGGACTTCGCGCGCGTTGTTATGGATAACGTACGCTCGGTCGTCTGCTTTGGCGATGCGCGCGAGCGTTTCACCGCCGCTATGGACGAGGCCGATGTCGATGGCGATGTGGATATCGCCCAGGCGGATGACCTGCGCGATGCCGTGGACGTCGCCCGTTCGCTGTCGAGCCGTGGCGATGTGATCTTACTTTCTCCTGCCTGCTCTTCGTTCGATGAGTTCTCGGGCTATGAGGAGCGCGGCCGCGTGTTTAAGGACTATGTGGCCCAGCTTGCCGCTGCGGCGAAATCGCAAATGGAATAGGGGTTGCCGGTGAGAGAGGAGAGCCCCCGACAAGGTATGAGGAGGCCCGACTCGGACCGTGCTTCCTCGCGGCGCAGCACACCGCGTTCCGGTCGCGGCGGGCAGACGTTTAGCGAACGCTATATTGCCGGCGTTCCCGCCCGTATCATGCGCCCCCGTTTGATATTCATGGCCTGCCTGTTTACCTTGGTGTGCTTTGGCCTGCTGATGGTGTACTCGGCGTCTTCGGTCGAGGCGCTGCACGAGAATGGCTCGGCGACGTTTTTTCTGTTTCGACAAGCCGCGTTTGCCGGAGTTGGCGTGCTGGCTATGGTTGCCATCGTGCGCATCTTGCCGGACAGTTGGTTTGGGGAAGACGTGCTCAGGATCTTCCTCATCGGCATGATGGGGCTACTGCTTCTGGTGTTCTTGGTGGGCAGCGGCAGCCGTGGCGCCACGCGCTGGCTCAACATCGCCGGTATTCAGTTCCAGCCTTCCGAGTTTTTAAAGCCATTTGCCATTGCGTATTCGGCCATCATGCTTGATCGTTTCTTTTCGCCCGGTGGCAACATCAACGAATTCCTTCGCAAGATGGGCATCTACTTGGGCATTTCGCTCTTTCTGATCTTTATCCAGCCCGATTTCGGTACTGTCCTGATCATCCTGTTGACCCTCATGTGCATGGCGTTGTTTGCGGGTCTCGACCCCAGATTTATCATCGGCGTGCTAATCTTCGGCATTCTCGTGATCGTGATTGCGCTTGTTGCAGAGCCGTACCGTATGGTGCGTATTCAGGTTGCCTTGAACCCTTGGGCCGACGAGTATGGTGACGGCTATCAGGCCACGCTTGCCATCATGGCCTTTGCCTCGGGCGGTCTGTTCGGCCGTGGCATCGGCAACTCAACCATGAAGTACTCGTATCTGCCCGAGGCGCACAATGACTACATCCTGGCCATCATTGGCGAGGAAGTCGGTTTTGTCGGAACCGTGCTGTTCTTCTTGGTGTTTGCGATGCTGATCTATTCGGCGTTTCGCATTGCCGAGCAGGCGACCGATCGTCGGGGCGCGCTTATGGCGTCTGGCTCCGCGGTCATTCTCGCGGTGCAGTTTTTGATTAACGCGTTGGGCATCCTCAACGTGTTTCCCATGACGGGCAAACCGTTGCCGTTTATTAGCTACGGCGGTTCGTCGATTATTGTGTCGCTTATGCTCGCCGGTCTGATCCTGCGCGTTTCGTACGAGAGCGCCCGTCGCGATGAGTACGACCGTCGCCGCGAGAGCTTTGCCGTTATGGATGAGAGTACCGCCGGCGTAGCCCATGTGCGCGGTGAACGACCTTCGCGTAGCGGCTTTACCGTTCTGGATGGTTCTGCATCCGAGCCGGCAGCTCGTCCACGCCCGCGAATGGCTCCGCAAGGTCGTCCGCAGCGCCCCAGCCCTCGCAACGCGGGCGGCGGATATAATCGAATCGATTTGAACTCGGACCCGTCGGCGCGTCTGCGTACCGACGACCAGGGACCGCGTGTACGAAGGGACTACCATGACCGATAAAATGACCGTTGCTATTGCAGCCGGCGGCACGGCAGGACACATCAACCCCGCGCTCGCCTTGGCCGAAGAACTGCGTGACCGTGGCCACCACGTTGTGTTCGTGGGTCAGTCGCGCAAGCTCGAGGGTCGTCTGGTCCCCGAGGCTGGGTTTGATTTTGTGCCCATTACGGTCACGGGCTTCGACCGCTCCCGTCCTTGGACGGCGCTGACCTCGCTGTGGCGTGTCAACAAGGCCAAACGTGCGCTCGCCAGTCATTTCTCAAAGGTCGGCAAGCCCGATGCCGCCATTGGTTTTGGTGCCTATGTCGAGGTTCCGCTGCTGGGGTGGTGCAAGGGCGCGGGCGTTCCGTATCTGCTGCATGAGCAGAACTCTGTTCCGGGCCTGGCCAACAAGATGATGAACTCCCACGCCGCCCGCGTGTGCATCTCGGTGCCGGCAGCGCGTTCGGTCTTTGAGCGCGAAGGTGACCCTGGCCACGTGCTCATGACCGGCAACCCCGTACGTCGCTCGGTAATCGAGGGCGATCGCGCTCGCGGCCGCAAGGCACTTGGCGTTCCCGAGGACGCTACGCTGTTGCTCGTCTTTGGCGGTTCACTTGGCGCCCAGCACCTCAACGAGCGCGTGGCTTCGCTCAAAAACGAGCTGCTTTCGCGCAAGAACCTCTATGTGTTGCATTCGACGGGTGCCGACGGCTTTGAGGAGACCGAGCGCGCTTTGGCGCTGACGCCCGAGGAGGCGAAGCGTTACCGCGTCCAGCCTTACATCGACAACATGGGCGATATGCTGGCTGCTGCCGATTTGGTGCTCTCGCGTTCGGGTGCATCGAGCGTGGCCGAGATTGCTGCGCTCGCCGTGCCCTCGGTGCTCGTGCCGTATCCGCATGCGACGGCCGACCACCAAACCACCAATGCCCGTTATCTGGTCGACGCCGGGGCCGGTGTGCTCTGCGCCGATGCCGATATCGACGGTTCTGCCTTTGCCGATGAACTGCTGCACCTGGTCGATGACGCGGCGGCGCGCGACGCCATGCGTCAGGCGGCGCGTGGTCTGGCTCAGGATAGGGCCGCCGCTCTTCTGGCCGATGCGGTAGAGGGTTTGCGTTAGTTAGACGGGATATCGTCGGTCGCCCTCGCGCTGATTCGGTAGGTGCGGTACAGTTAACGGGTTACAGGCAGTGTTTACGCAAGGAGTACACGAGCACATGGCTGATTCCCAGACTGCAACCTCCGCGCCCGAGTTTAAGAGCGCCCACTTTATCGGTATCGGCGGCGCCGGCATGAGCGGCATCGCCCTCGTTCTTCACGAGCGCGGTTATGCCGTTACCGGCTCCGACCTTAAGACGTCACGTTATATCCGCCAGCTTACCCGCGCTGGTGTGAAGGTGCATGTGGGCCATGAGGCCGCCACGATCGACGAGGTCAAGCCCGACGTGGTTGTTGTCTCCACCGCTATTCCGGAGTCCAACCCTGAACTCGTGCGCGCTCGCGAGCTTGGTATTCCCGTGTGGCCCCGTGCCAAGATGCTCTCTGCTTTGGGCCACGGCTACACCACCGTCGCTGTTGCCGGCACGCATGGCAAGACCACCACGTCTTCGATGTGCGCCACCATGCTCGACCGCATGGGTCTGGATCCGAGCTTCTTGATCGGTGGCATCGTCGAGGGCTATGACACGAACGGCAAGAACGGCTCGGGCGACTACTTTGTCGCCGAGGCCGACGAGTCCGACAGCTCCTTCCTGTTCCTGAACCCCAACGTGGTCATCGTGACCAACGTCGAGGCCGACCACCTCGATCACTACTCGGGTATCGAGGAGATCGAGGCAACTTTCGCCAAATTCATGAGCCTGGTGGGCGAGGACGGCACCGTCATCGTCTGCGGTGAGGACCCGCATCTGGTCGAGCTCGCCAAGTCGACGGGTCGTCACGTGCTTTCCTACGGCTTTGCCGAGAGCAACGACATCGTCTGCATGCACCCGGATGTCAAGGGCATCCAGAGCGACTTTATCGTTCGCTTTGAGGACGGCACTGAGCACGCTGTGGAGATCAAGAGCAATCCCGGTCGCCACAACATGCTCAACGCCACGGCGGTGCTCACCGTCGCCCATGTCCTGGGCCTTGACATCGACGCCGCCGCCAAGGCGCTCTCGAGCTTTGAGGGCGTCCGCCGTCGCTTTACCCACGTGGGCGATATCGATGGCATCACCGTGGTCGATGATTACGGCCATCACCCCACCGAGATCAAGGCGACGCTTGCTGCCGCTTCGTCGCTGGGCTACAAGCACGTCGACGTCGTGTTCCAGCCGCACCGCTATTCGCGCCTGCAGGCCCTGTGCGACGACTTTGCCGATGCATTTGCCAATGCCGATAAACTGCTGCTGATTGATGTGTTCTCGGCTGGCGAGATGCCCATTCCGGGTGTCACCTCTAAGATGCTCGCCGATACCGTGCGCGCCAAGCATCCTGGCAAGGAGGTCGTGTACTGCTCCAGCCGTCTTGAGCTCAATCAGGAGCTCGAGCAGATGGTGGGCGAGGGCGACCTGCTGCTCACCATGGGTGCCGGCGACGTTACGACCGTCGGTCCCGAGTTCATTGAGTATCTGACTGCCAAGAAAGACGCTTAAGTCTAATGGGTCTGTTTAACGCCGTCATGGCGCTCTCGGGCATGATCGACACGGATGTGATCGAGGACGAGCGCCTTGCGCGTCATACGAGCTATCGTATCGGCGGCAAGGCCGACCTCTTTGTGACGTGCCATAGCTATCATGCCCTCCGCCGCGCCGTGGCGGTGCTCGATCGCGAGCAGGTGCCGTGGGTCATCATCGGCAAGGGCTCCAATCTGCTGGTTGCCGATGGCGGTTATCGCGGTGCCGTCATTTCGCTCGGACGTGAGTTTCAGCGCACGGTTGTTGCCGATGACGGTTGTACGCTGACGGTCGGTGCGGGCGTGATGTTTGCGCGCCTGGTCAACGATGCCCTGTCGCGTAGCCTCTCGGGCCTTGAGTTTGCCGTTGGCATTCCTGGTTCGGTCGGCGGTGCGATATCTATGAATGCCGGCACGCGGACCGAGTGGATTGGCTCGCTGGTTGAGGATGTCGTAACGTTTGACCCGGCATCCGGTATCAAGCATTATGCGGGGTCCGAGATCTCTTGGGGCTACCGCGAATGTAGCCTTCCCCGAAATGAGATCATCCTCGAGTGCGTGCTCAAGCTTAAACCGGCGCCCAAGGCCGACATTCGCGAGCGCATGGAGCGGTACCTTACAAGGCGCAAGCGTACGCAGCCCATGGGTCGTGCATCCTGCGGGTCTGTCTTTCGCAACCCGCCCGATGCGAGTGTGGGCAAGCTTATCGAGGATTGTGGATTAAAGGGTTTTTCGATTGGCGGCGCGGAAGTTTCGCCCGTTCACGCTAATTTTATCGTTAATAACGGAACTGCCTCGGCCGATGACGTTGCCGCGGTTATCAGACATGTGCACGGAAAGGTGAGGGAGGCGTATGGCATCGAGCTCAGACCGGAAGTTAAATTCCTCGGCTTCTAGAGCATCGAAACCCACCTTCCGCCGCGCCGGAGGGCGTTCCGGCGCGCCTGCCAAACCTCAACGCAATACCGTCGCGCACTCTAAGTCTGTCGGGCATGCTCGACAGACCAGTCGTCCGGTCGTCGGCTCGCAGCTCGGTAATCGTCCGGCCGCAAAAAAGTCCTCGCGTCCCTCGGTGACGTCAAAGCCTGTTATGGGCGCCAAGCCTGCCCGTCCCATGGCAGCTCCCAAGCCCTCGACGGGAACTAAAGCGGCGCGTCCAGGTCGCACGCTGGGCGCATCGAAACCGCGCTCGCTGACATCGGTGCCGGCTACCGCCAAGAAGCCTTCGAGTAAAAAAGGTTTCAACCCGTTATCTTCACTTGGAGCGATGGCAAATAAAACATCAGACGCCGCTTCTGTCGTTACAGGCAAAGGCAAAATCGTGGGCGGCGTTCTGGCCGTCTTGGCCGTGCTCGTCGTCGTTGCCACCGTGGTGATCAACTCTGGACTGTTTACTGCCACTGATATTCAGATTCAAGGCAGCGAGCATGTGACGAAGCACGATGCTATCCAGCTGATCGACTTGCCCGAGGGAACGTCGCTTTTTAACGTCGATCCCGACCAGATTACCGAGGATCTCAAGCAGAACCCGTGGGTTTCGGGCGTGGATGTCCAGCGCCAGTTTCCCCATACGCTTATCATCACGCCGACGGAGCGTAAAGTTATCGCCATTGCGTATATCAGCTCCGATGACCTTGCCTGGGCTATCGGAGACGATGACACCTGGATCGCCCCGCTGTCGACGTCGGTCGAAGTGGACGACCAGGGCAACGTCATCACGACAGGGCAGGGCTCAAATACCTTGACCGGAATCGATGCCGCGCTGGCGCTCGCCAAGCATTATGGCGCGGTGTTGTTGACTGATGTCTCGGCGGATGTCGCTCCGGTTTCCGGCCAGGCGGTGAACTCCAAGGCCGTTAAGGCCGGCCTGGATTATGTGCGTGGTTTTTCGAGCGAGTTCTTGGGACAAGTCAAGGATATCTCCACGCCTTCGGTCGAAGCCATCTCGGCAAACCTCAATAACGGCATTGAGGTGTCGCTGGGCGATTCGGACGATATCGCCAAGAAGGAACGCGTAGTCACCAAGTTGCTTTCGCAGGTAGAGGGCGTAACGTATATCAATGTGCGCTCTCCAGGCAACTACACATTTAGGAATGCTCCGACCTCGTAGCGCTGGTTGATGCTTTGTTGAGGGGCCATACCACGCCGTTTATCTGGTTTGTTTGGTTTTCACGGTCAATTATTTGACTGATACGTTCATAATGTGCAAACATAATACGGTTTACCTTTGCATTTACTTTCAACCTGAAGGTTAATGTGCGCAGGGGTCGACCCATGCTATGGCTATAACCTTTGTTCGGAGGACCGACATGCACGAGACAGAGATCAACAACTACCTTGCCGTCATTAAGGTGGTCGGCGTCGGCGGCGGCGGTACCAACGCGGTCAATCGAATGATCGAAGAGGGCATCCGCGGCGTCGAGTTTGTTGCCATCAACACCGACGCTCAGGCACTCGCGATCTCTGATGCCGATATCAAGGTGCACATCGGCACCGACCTTACCCGCGGCCTGGGCGCCGGCGCCAACCCCGAGGTTGGCCGCAAGGCTGCCGATGAGTCCCGTGACGACATTGCCGAGGCGCTCGCTGGCGCCGACATGGTGTTTATCACCTGCGGTGAGGGCGGTGGCACCGGTACCGGCGCTGCTCCCATCGTTGCTGATATCGCGATGAACGAGGTCGGCGCACTGACCGTCGCCGTCGTGACCAAGCCCTTCACCTTCGAGGGCCGCAAGCGCAAGAAGAGCGCCGAGGAGGGCATCAAGACCCTCTCCGATTGCGTCGACACCATGATCGTCATCCCTAACGATAAGCTGCTCGACATCGCCGAGAAGAAGACCACCATGCTCGAGGCCTTCGCGATTGCCGATGGCGTCCTTTCCCAGGGCACCCAGGGCATCACCGACCTCATCACCGTCCCCGGTATCATCAACCTGGACTTCGCCGATGTTAAGACCATCATGAAGCAGGCCGGTACCGCCATGATGGGTATCGGTACCTCTTCTGGGGATACCCGTGCCGTCGACGCTGCCCAGCAGGCCATCTCCAGCCCGCTGCTCGAGAGCTCCATCGATGGTGCCACGCGCGTGCTGCTCTCCATCGCCGGTTCCAAGGACCTGGGCATCCAGGAGATCAGCGACGCCGCCGACGTTGTCGCCAACGCCGTCGACCCCGAGGCCAACATCATCTTCGGTACCGTTGTCGACGAGTCCCTGGGCGATCAGGTGCGTATCACCGTTATCGCTACGGGCTTCTCCGACTCCAACGTCAACCGTCAGGATGAGCTCTTTGCTGCTCAGCAGTCTCAGAGCAAGGCCACTGCCTCCGCTGAGCCGCAGCGCACCGCTCCGGCTGCCAGCCCGGCTCAGGCCGCTCCGACCCGCAACGTCGGTGGTACCGAGCTGCCCAACTTTGGCAACGACCAGTTCGAGCTTCCCGACTTCCTGAAGCGCGGTAGCTTCTAGTTCGTTTTTCTCAACGACCTGCACGGGGTGTGTCCATTTGGATGCACCCCGTTTTGTTTCTCGTTTGTAAACGAAAGCCTCCAATCTCCTTACGTTCCCTTTACGTTTGGTCCCTACCGCTGCGGGTATCCTTTTAAGGAAGTATGACAGCCGTATAAACGCGGACTGCGCGGCGACGCCGCGGTACTTGTGTTATTAGGAGGCTTTAGTATGGCAGCACGTGCGGACAACGTTTCGCGTGTCGACCATGATGGAGTTACGTTGGTGGAGGGCGCGACATCCGATGTCCGCTTTGCCTTTACCGAGCGCACCGGTGGCGTTTCTGAAGATGCGTACTCCTCGCTCAACCTGGGCTCGCATGTAGGCGATGACCCCTTTGCTGTTCAAGAAAATCGTCGTCGAGCGCTCGAAGCTATGGGCGCCACTGAGTGCGAGCACAACCTGCTCGTTCCCAATCAGGTCCATGGTGACCATATCGTTGCGGTGACCTCGAACGGCGCCGATGACCTTGAGGACGTCCGCGAGCAGATTGCCGAGGGCTGCGATGCCATCGTCTGTACGGCCCATGACGTGCCCGTGCTGCTCTGCTTTGCCGACTGCGTTCCCGTGGTGCTGATGGCCCCCGGCGGGTTTGCCGTGGTGCACTCCGGTTGGAAGGGCACGATTGCACGTATTTCTGCCAAGGCGTGCCAGGCGCTTTGCGATGCTGCCGGCTGCGATGCGAGCGACGTTTCCGCCTATATCGGCCCCCATATCTTGGCTGACGAATATGAGGTATCCCAGGAACTCATGGACCGCTTTGCCGCCGAGTTTTCGTGCATCGATGCGGGCGCTTCTCGCATGCTCGATCTATCTGCCGCCATTCGTGAGGCGTTGGTAGATATCGGTGTGGACGCGGATAATATCGTGGATACCCAGCTTTCGACTGTGCGTCAGAACGACCGCTTTTATTCCTACCGTAACGAGGACGGCACCTGTGGGCGCCATGCCGCGATTGGCGTGATGCTATGAGAAAGATCGTATCGGTCCTGAGCGCCGCTGTGCTTACGCTTACGCTGTGTGCCTGTTCTTCGGGATCTTCTACCTCTTCCATTACCGTGGCCGGCTCCACGACCTGCCTTCCTATCGCCGAGATTGCGGCAGAGGGCTTTAAGGAGGGGACCGGCATCGACGTGCTCGTTTCCGGTTTGGGCTCTTCCGCTGGCATCGAAGCCGTCAGCGCTGGCACGGCCGACATCGCCAGCTCCTCCCGTGGACTCAATGCCGACGAACAGGATCTGGGCCTGACTCCCATCGTCATTGCCCACGACGGTATCGCGGTCATCGTGAACGACGATAACCCGGTCGATAACCTCTCGACCGAGCAGCTCCGCGATATTTACGCCGGCAAGATCACCAACTGGAAAGAAGTCGGTGGCGAGGACCTGAGGATTCAGGTCATCAACCGAGATGAGGCGTCCGGCACGCGTGAGGCCTTTCGCACCATCGTGATGGACGGCACCCCGTTCGATCGCCGCTCGGCCGTTCTTTCGGGCACGGGCCAGGTGCGCGACGTGGTATCTCGTTCGCGCGGTGCCATTGGCTACATTTCGCTGGGCTTCGTCGATAGCCTCAACGCCAAGACCTCGGTCAAGGCCGTCTCGGTCAATCATGTTGAGGCGTCCGAGAAGACGGTCGCGAGCGGCGGCTATCCCATCTCGCGCGACCTTTACTTCTTTGTGAAGGGTGCGCCTTCGCAGCAGGCGCAGGATTACATCGACTACGTGACGTCCGAAAAGATGGACAAGCAGATTCGCGAGGCGGGCTTTATTCCCGTCACCAACGACGAGAAGGGGAGTGAGTAGCATGGAAGCACAGGAAAACTCCCAGACTGAGCAGAATGCTCAGGCGCCCAAGAAGCGCGAGCTGGCGCTCGTATCGCGCAGCACCTATATCAAGGAGAAGGCGCTGCAGTGGATTTTCTTTGCCTGCGCGTTCTTGGCGGTTGTTACCGTCATCCTGATTTTTGTCTTTACCACGTACTCGGCGCTGCCCGTCTTTACCGACATCGGTCTGGCGGACTTCTTTAGCTTTACGTGGGCGCCCTCTGAGGGCCACTACGGCATCGTGTCGCTGCTTGCCGGCTCGGGTCTGGTGACCGTCGGTGCGCTCGCCATGGGTGTGCCCCTAGGCGTGGGCACGGCCGTGTATCTGGTCGAGATCGCCAGCAAGCGCGTGCGCAAGCTCATCAGCCCTGCCGTTGACCTGTTGGCCGGCATCCCTTCTATCATCTATGGCTTCTTTGGCATGATCATCATCCGTCCGTTTATCGCGCAACTGACCGGTGGTCTTGGTTTTGGTGCGCTGACGGCGTGGTTCGTGCTTGCCATCATGATCGTCCCTACCATCACCACGCTCACCATCGATGCCCTCAATTCCATTCCCATGGGTATTCGCGAGGCATCGTATGCCATGGGTGCTACTAAGTGGCAGACCATCTATAAGGTCGTGTTACCTGCCGCCAAGCTGGGTATCGTGGATGCCATCGTGCTGGGTATGGGCCGTGCCATCGGCGAGACCATGGCCGTGCTCATGGTCGTGGGTAACGCCCCGGTTATTCCCGACAGCATTGCGAGCCCCATCTCGACGCTCACGAGCCAGATTGCGCTCGACATGAGCTATACCTCGGGTCTGCATCGCTCGGCGCTGTTCGGCATGGGCGTGGTCCTGTTTATCATTTCCGCCACGCTGGTGGGCATCGTCCGCCTGGTTTCCAAGAAGAAGAGGGGGTAGGCTATGTCCGATTCCGTTGACACGACGGTCGATACGACCTCGTCGCGCGAGCGCATCAAGCGTGCCCTTTCCCACGGCAAGAAGGGCCGCATCAACAAGGACCTGTCCAACAAGATCATGCTTGGCGTGTTCCGTGCCGCGGCATACATCACCACGCTGGTGCTGGTCGCTATCATCGCCTACGTGGTCATCAACGGCCTGCCACACATCTCGCTCGACTTTATCTTCGGTTGGCCCCAGGGCGTCAACGCCGAGGGCGGAATTTGGCCCACGATCGTCTCGACCGTCTATGTGACGGCGCTCGCCATGCTTATCTGCACGCCGATTGCTGTGCTGGCAGCCGTCTATCTGGCCGAGTACGCCAAGCAGGGCAAGGTCGTCGAGCTCATTCGCTACGCTGCTGACGCTTTGGCCTCGGTGCCCTCCATCGTTATGGGCCTGTTTGGCTACGCCTTGTTTGTCGAGGCCATGGGCCTGGGCCTTTCGATGGTCTCGGCCGCTCTGGCGCTCGCGCTCTTGATGCTTCCCATCGTCATGCGCACCACCGAAGAGGCCATTCGCGCCGTCCCGCGCTATATCCGTTGGGGCGCGTACGGCCTGGGCGCCACCAAGTGGCAGGTTGTCTCCAAGATTGTGCTTCCTTCTGCCTTTGGCCGTATTGCCACGGGCATCGTCCTCGCCATCGGCCGCGCCATTGGCGAGACCGCGGTGGTGCTCTACACCATGGGCCAAGCCATCAATCTACCTATTTCGCCGCTCGATTCCGGCCGCCCCATGACGGTTCACCTGTACCTGCTTGCCAACGACGGCATCAACATGAACGCAGCCTACGGCACCGCGCTCTTGCTGATGGTGATCATTCTGGCCTTCAACCTGTTTGCGCGCTTCCTGTCGCGCAAGCGTCGCTAGTTAAGGAGTCCCATGTCCGTTTATCAGTCCGCTCCCACGCTGGAGCAAGTGGCCATTACGGCCAAGGATTTCAACTTTTGGTACGGTGACTTTCATGCGCTGACGGGGCTTGACCTCAACATCGCCAAAAACGCCATCACCGCCTTCATTGGCCCTTCGGGCTGCGGCAAGTCGACGTTTTTGCGCTGCATCAACCGCATGAATGATCTGATCGAGGGTACGCGCGTCGAGGGCACCATGACGCTCGACGGCAATGATATCTATGCCGAGGGCGTCGACCCGGTCGACCTCCGTCGTCGCGTGGGCATGATCTTTCAGCAGCCCAACCCGTTTCCCAAATCCATCTACGAGAATGTCGCCTTTGGCCCTCGTCTGCAGGGCGTGACTAGCAAAAGCGACCTCGATGACATCGTGGAAGAATCGCTCAAGCGCGCCAACCTCTGGAAAGAGGTATCCAATCAGCTCAACAAGGATGGTTTGGCGCTCTCGGGCGGTCAGCAGCAGCGTCTGTGCATCGCGCGCGTGCTTGCGGTGCAACCCGATGTTCTCCTGATGGACGAGCCCTGCTCCGCCATCGACCCCACGTCCGTCTCTAAGGTCGAGGATCTGATGGCCGAGCTGGCGCCCGAGATGACGATCATCATCGTCACGCATTCAATGCAGCAGGCAGCTCGTATCAGCGACTACACCGCATTCTTCTTGCAGGAAGTTGCCGGCGAGCCCGCCACGCTCATCGAGTATGGTCAAACCGACGCGATCTTCACCAGCCCGGTGGACTCGCGGACGGAAGACTATATCACCGGCCGCTTTGGCTGATCGGTGCGACTAGTCCCAAGCCGATCGGACCTAGTCCGGTGCGTATTCACTGTGCGGGCGGCATGACCGCACCCAACTGATTGGAGTGAACCATGCGCAAACTGTTTTCCCGTCAGCTCGTCGAGGCCCGTCACGAGATGCTGAGCATCTATGAGGCCGTCGATCTGGCCCTCCACGATGCCGTGAAGGCCTATGTGACCGACGACCGCAAGCTCGCCACCAAGACCAAGAAGCGCACGCTTTCGATTGACGCGCGCTGCGCCAACCTGGAGGCCGTCTGCTACAACCTGATCGCCACGCAGTCACCGGTTGCTTCCGACTTCCGCCTGCTTCAGACGATCATCTACGTCGACTTTAACCTGCAGCGCATGACCGATAAGGTCCGTCAGATCTGCCGTGCCACGCGTCATATGATCAAGGCCGACATCTCGCTGTCCCAGGAGCTTGTCGGCACGGTCGAGGCCGAGGCTGAGGCCGTGTACCAGGTGCTAGGCTCGTCGCTTTCTGCGCTCGTCACCAACGACATGTCCATCATTTGCAACCTGGCCGTCGAGGACGAGCCGGTGCATGCGGCATACGAGAAGTTCTTCCGCACCTTTAACCGTATGGATACGGGCGACTTTATGGACGATGACAGCAACTATGACGACCTGCGCCGCGCCATCATGGTTTCGCGCTACCTCGATCGCATCGCTTCCATTTCCATCGATGCCGCTTGCCGTCTGACCTTCCTGTTGACTGGTCAGCGTATGAACGCCGGCGATATCGCCCGTGTGGACGAGGATGAGCTCGAGAGCATGCGCGTGCCTTCGGGCGAGGGTGTTATCATGAGGCCCGCCGTCGACGCGCGCTACGTTGCCAAGGTGCCCGCCAACGAGGTCAGCGAGGGTCTTCGCTACCTGCTCGATCATCTTGAGGACGAGGACGATGGCGAGGACGACGAGGAGTAAGTGACCCCGTTCGTCGAAAGATTGTAAATACCTAAGTGAGCGCGGCCTTGCACATGCGGGACCGCGCTCTTGCGTTAGCATGGGACTACTTGTTTGGCTGTCAGCGGAGGCGATTGGCAATGGATAACTATTTGGACTTGATGCGCGCTCGCCGCGAGCAGATTCTGGAACGTTTTTATGCGGCGCTCGATCGCGCGGGCCGCCCCCACGACGCCGCGCGCCTCATTGCCGTGTCCAAGACCGTTGGTGTCGATGAGACCGTTGCCGCCATCCAGGCGGGGTATCGCCATTTTGCCGAGAACCGCCCGCAGGAGCTGGTTCGCAAGCTCACGGGTCTGGCGGAGCATCCGGAGCTGCCCGAGGTGCGCTTCGATATGATCGGCAACCTGCAGACCAATAAGATCAATGCGGTGCTGGGCTCAGCCGAGCTGATTCACTCGGTGGGTTCGCTGCATCTGGCGCAGGCGATCTCGAGCCGTGCTGTCCGCAAGATTGAGGCAGGCGAGCTCGCCGGCCTCCAGCGTGTGCTCATTGAGGTCAATGTGAGTGGTGAGGAGTCGAAGGGAGGCTTTTCGCCCGATGAGATTCGCGCCGCCGCGGGTGAGCTTGCGGAGCTTGAGGGAATTTGCGTGCAGGGGCTTATGACTATGGCGCCCCGGGGGAATAAGGATGTGGCACGCCGCACCTTTGCGGGGCTTCGTGAGCTGAGGGATGAGCTGGAGGCGGCGCATCCCGATTTGAACCTGCCTGAGCTTTCCTGCGGCATGAGCGAGGACTTTGAGCCTGCCCTTGAGGAGGGCTCTACGCTCGTTCGCCTGGGCAGGGTAGTATTTAGCCCGGAGTTTGCAGTAAAATAAGGCTCTGAAGTGCGCACTGATTATCGGGGCGCCTGCACTAAACCGCGAGAGGACACAACCATGGGCTTCCTTGACGAGATTAAAAATAAGATTCACCTGGGCGGCCAGCAGGGTTACGACCAGGGTTATGGCCAGGACGACGACTACGGCTACGATGACGGCTATGACGATGGTTATCAGGGCAACGGCTACAGCGGTGCTTCGGGCGAGGGCTTCTACACCCAAGACGAGCCGAGCAACGGCCTGCTTGGTCAGACGCGCCGTGGTGAAGCTGAGTCGGTTGCCGTGTATACGCGCTCCGGTCAGCTGGTCGGCGATGACTCCCGCCATGCCACGACGTATAACCCGCCTTCGCGCTCGCAGGACAGCGTTGCGAGCGGTTATCGTCCTGGTGCCTATGACACGCCGTCGAGCTACGCCGAGAACACCCGCGCCCGTGCCGCCGCTGCGCCCGCGCCTGCGCCGAGCGATGCCTCGGCCTATGCGAGCAATATCATCAACGCCACGCCGCAGCTGCCGGCCTATGTCCTGCGCCCCGAGAGCTATGACGACGTGGAGACCGTGGTACGCCGCGTTCGCACCAAGCAGCCTGTCGCACTGATTTTTGTGGGCGTACGCACCGAAGTTGCCAAGCGCGTCTTGGACTTCTCTTACGGCTTTGCCTGCGGTCTGGGCGCCACGGTCAAGGAGGTGGGCGACCGCGTGTTCATGGTGCTGCCCGCCGGTTGCGAGGTCAAAGATTCCGATCTCAAGAAGCTTCGTGCCGACGGCTACCTTAAGTAAAGACAAGACGAGGAGATTCCCATCAACATCTACACTATCGTCCAGCTGGTCAACACGCTGTTCAACTTCTATTCCACGCTCATTGTCGTCTACTGCTTTATGACGTGGATTCCCATGAAGCAGGGTGGTTTGCTTCAGGATATTGCCGCGGTGCTTGATAGCGTGTGCGGTCCGTGGCTCAACCTGTTCCGTCGTTTCATCCCGCCGATGGGCGGTATCGATTTTTCGCCGGTCGTTGCGATTATTGCGTTACAGTTGGTGCAGAGGCTGGTTCTGCAGCTTCTTATAGGTATACTCGTGTA
The DNA here is from genome assembly GCF_028207065.1 of Collinsella aerofaciens. Classification (GTDB taxonomy): domain Bacteria; phylum Actinomycetota; class Coriobacteriia; order Coriobacteriales; family Coriobacteriaceae; genus Collinsella; species Collinsella aerofaciens_AR. The sequence continues at coordinate 21,724 of NZ_JAQLFP010000021.1, read as the reverse complement.
GAACTGACTTAGTAACTTACGTCGGGCGTGTAGCGCCGAGGCGATGAAAAAGGAGACTTGTTATGGCTATTACCCCTGCAGACATCCAGGCTCAGACTTTCTCTGAGGCCAAGCGTGGCTACGATCCTGCCGAGGTCGACGTCTTCTTGGAGACACTGTCCTCCGAGGTTGACGCTATGCTCGCTAAGATCGTCGACCTTAAGGGTCGTCTGACTGCTACCGAGCAGCAGCTTGCCGATGCGCAGGCTCAGCTTGCCCAGGCTCAGGATGCCACCGCCCAAGCCGTTCCTGCCGCCCCCGTGGCTGCTCCCGCCCCTGACTTCTCCGCTCAGGAGCGCCAGATTTCCGCTGCCCTGATCGCTGCCCAGCAGACCGCTGAGACCATCGTCAACGATGCCAACGAGAATGCTGAGCGTATCCGCAACGAGGCTGACGCCAAGGCCCGCGAGGTTATCCGCCAGGCTCTGACCGAAAAGCAGGCCGAGCTCGAGGAGATCGATCGTCTCAAGGCTTCCCGTGAGGAGTTCAAGGCCGAGTATCTCAAGCTCATCCAGCACTTCATGGACGATGCCCAGAACTCCTTCCCGGGCGACCTCATGGCCTCCACGCCGGTCGGTTCTGCCGCTTCTCCTGCGGTGACTGTTCCCGCCGAGCCGCTGCCCGTCGCTGACCCGGTTGTCCCCGTGGCCGATCCCTTTGCCCCGATCGACAACTTTGCTGCCGACGACCTGGACTAGCATCAGAGCTACAATCTAGTGTCCTTAAGAGGAGCTCGCACCTGCGGGCTCCTTTTTTGTGGCTGTATACGGGTTGGGAAACAAAACGCCGAGCTCTGCATGCGATAGGACAGAACTCGGCGAAGGGCGCGTGGTAAAAGGTAGATTTTAAGGTATGTCTAAAAACTACTTGAGGAGGAAGTTGGAGAGGGGAATAGTGCGGGCCTCGCGATGCTCGGGATCGGCGATGTGGTCGGCGGGATAGCCACAGACGAGCATGTGATAGGGATAGACGCCCTTGGGCAGATTGAACTGCTCCTGTGCCACCTCAGGCTTAAAATGGCATACCCAGCACGTTCCCAGGCCCTGCTCGGTGGCCTCCATCATCATCTGGTCGCACACGATGGACGTATCGATTTCACTGGAATTCATCTGGTCATACGGGCGTACCCAAGCATCATCGGTAACGCTGCAAATAAGGAAGACAAGCGGAGCTCCAAAGATAGACCCATCACGAGCAAACCGAGGCTGACAAGCAGCAGCCTTCTCCAACAGCTCAGGCGTATCCAGCACCATCACACGGGCTGGATGATTATTACAAGCAGAAGGAGCAATACGCCCAGCCTCAACAATGGCATCCACCACAGCTTGCTCAACAGAACGATTCTCAAACTCGCGACAAGAATACCGAGACCGAGCCAGATCCAAATAAGACATACAAGCCCTCCAACAATTAAAAATCAAACAAACCCAAAGTAACCCAAACAGTACCCAAAGCAGCAATCAGCCAAACGCTCATCAAGGGCCAAAGTGTCCGAACGGGTACCATAGGTCCCTTCAGCCAAACCCCCATCGCGCTAAATCTATCAGCCAAAGTTCCCAATGGTGGTGCATAAGGGAGCGGGCCCGGCCACTAATAACCTTGAACGACTCTGCTTGCAGCCGGAGTGAAAAAGGTTATTAGTGGCCGGGCCCGCGACCGGTGGGACATGTACCCCCAATTAACTGTTCTTCATGACGATCGAATCCACGACATCGGCCACATTCTCGCAGCAGTCGGCGCAGTACTCCAGGAAGGCGTACACGTCACGCCAGGCGATAACCTCGAGCGGGTCCTTGCCGTTAACGTGCAGGTTACGCATGGCGTTGATATAGAGCTCGTCGGCCTCGGACTCGATGGTGTTGATCTGGATGACGAGCTCGCGCAGCGTCTTGGACTTGCGGTAGTTGGGCAGCTCGACCATCAGGTCCTTCATGGCGCGGCAGGCGTCGGTCACCTTGTGGGCGATGACGATGGCGTCGGGATGGATGCTCTGGATGTTGGTGAAGTAGACGCGCTGCACGACGCCCTCGATACGGTCGAGCACGGTGTCGAGCGAGCAGCTCATCAGATCCAGGTCCTCGCGCTCAAGCGGGGTGATAAAGGCCGTGAGCAGGGCGTCCTCAAGCTCATGGTGCTTCTTGTCGGCCGCATGCTCGATCGCGTGCATCTTGTCGAGCATATCGTGAATCTTCGCGGGATCGAAGTTCTCGAAAATCTTGGTAAGCAGCTCGGCGGCCTGGACGGCAAGGTCGGCGCAGGCGACGTAGTTGTCAAAGTAGAATGAATCGGGTTTCTTTGCCATGAGTGGGTCCTTTCGAGGCGAAGACGGGTGGGCGAAGTTTTGCGGTCCGGATGGACGCTCGGTGTGGCTAGAGGAACATCATGAACAGCTTGGCCATGACAAAGCTGATGAGTCCGCAGGCGGGGAAGGTGAAGAACCAGGTGAACATCATGTCCTTGACGACGCCGAAGTTGATGGCCGAGAGGCGTTTGACGGCACCGACGCCCATGATGGCGCAGGTCTTGATGTGCGTGGAGGACACGGGGATGCCGGTAAGGGTGGCAAGCAGCAGGTTCGCGGCGCCCGCCAGGTCGGCGGAGAAGCCCTGGTACTTTTCGAGCTTGACCATGCTCTGGCCGACGGACTTGATGATGCGCTCGCCGCCCACACTGGTGCCGATGCCCATGGTGGCCGAGCACAGCAGCATGATCCAGATGGGGATGCCGGCGTCGCCGACGCTAGTCTGGCCGTTGGCGAAGGCGACACCTAAAAAGAGCACGCCGATGAACTTCTGTCCATCCTGCGCGCCGTGCATAAAGCTCATGGCCGCGGCACTCGCAATCTGAGCATATTTAAAGAAAACGTTGGCGCGTCGCCTGTTGGCGGCGGCGAAAAGAATCGAGACGAGCTTGCACAGGATCCAGCCCATGACAAAGCCCAGGCCAATGGAGAGCGCCAGGCCGTAGATAACCTTCATCCACTCGTGAATGTTGACGCTGTTGGCACCACCGAGGGCGATAGCAGCTCCGGTCAGGCCGGCGATGAGGCTGTGGCTTTGCGAAGTGGGGATACCAAAACGCGATGCCGTAGCACCGTAGACGACGATGGAGAACAGCGCCGCACAGAGGCACGCGAGTGCCATGGTGCTGTTTCCGCCAAAGTCGACGATATGTGAGATGGTGTTGGCGACGCTCGCGTTAAAGTGCGTCATGATGAGCACGCCCAAGAAGTTGAATGCGGCGCTCATGAGGATGGCGGCGCGGGCGGGCATGCAGCGCGTGGTGACGCAGGTCGCGATGGCGTTGGGCGCGTCGGTCCATCCGTTGACGAAGATGGCGCCGAGCGCGAGGATCACGGTGACGGCAAGGACTGGGTTCGACACAAGCTGGCCGAGGAAGGTTGAGAACGTTACGTCCATATATGGGCTTTCTCGATATTTGCAGACTCGTTACAAAAACATGATAAATCGTATCACCTCCTGCGGGTTTCTTTACGGAGTTCTGATGGGAGAAGTGAATTTTTTGGTACTAACATTGAATATTAGCCCTGTTGACCGCGGGTGTTCTTTTTGCTAACGCGTCGTGCGGACGTGCGCCTGCGGTCCGACACTCCAAAACCACAGTCTGTTCGCTTTACAACATGCAAACATGCGTTCGATAATAGGGGCCATGGAATATCGACAGACAGACGGCAAAACTCGGCGCGTGCACAAGCAGTATGTGGACGTCGTGGCTCGCATTCTCGCGGGCGGACAGGTTGTGCCGGTTACCGTCTGCTGGGTTGACGGTCGCTGCTTTACGATTGACGAGATTGTCTCGTCCACCGGTTTTGGCCTGACGGTTCACGGCATTCGTACGGCAACCTATAAGGTACGTTTTGGCGGACATGCGACCGAGTTGTATCTAGAGGACCAAACGCGTGAGCGGGCGGACGGCTCGCAGGCGCACGTGATGCGTTGGTGGGTCTGGGCTTTTGATCGTACGCTCGAGGGCGAGCGCCGCAGGTAAGAACGCGTGGCGTTCGGGTACAATGGCAGGAAACTTGTCAGCTACGGCGCCGTCGCGGTGCTTTTTGAAAGGACGAAAGTATGAACGATATCCAGGGCTATCAGAATGGCCCCATCGAGACCGGCGCAAGCCGTGCCAAGGAGATGTCGCCGCGCGCGTACAACCTTGTCATGTCTGCTCTGATCTTTTTGGGCTTTTGCGCCATGGGCGCCGGTGCTTACTTTACGAGCACCATGTCATTTGCGCGCATGATGATGAGCGGCGCCGCTTTGCCGCTGGTCTTTGGCTCATTTATTTTGACCATCGTTGGCATGGTCATGATGTCGGCTGCTGCCAGCAAACAGTCCGTGGGCCTGTCGCTCGTGGGCTACGTGGTCTTTGCGAGCACCTTTGGCCTGACGGCGTCGTTTGGTCTTGCCAACTACGACCTGCCTACCATTAACACCGCCTTTATCGCCACGGCCGCCATCACCTTTGTCTTTGGTGCGCTGGGCGTGACCTTCCCCAAGTTCTTCCAGCGTGTGTATGGCATTGGTTTTGGCATCTTGCTTGCCACGATTCTGGTCGAGATCGTGCTGATGTTCATGGGCGTTTCGCAGTCCATCACCGACCTGATCGTGATTGTGGTGTTTGCCGGCTTTATTGGCTACGACACCTATGTGGCCACGACGGTGCCGCCTACGCTGCCCAATGCGGTGCTCATGGCGTCCAATCTGTTCGTGGACATTATCAACGTGTTCCTACGCATCCTGAACATCCTCGGCCGTCGCGATTAAAACGCGGCATTGCGATGCTTCCTGCCGGACACGGTAAAACGATGCGAAAGGCGGTCCTTCGGGGCCGTCTTTTTTGTGCGCGGCGGGGTATCATGGATGGGAAAAGCCGATAGCGGCAGCGACAGGAAAGGTGGCCATGTATGGCAGACGTCGACAACAGGAACCGTAACCGCAGGTCCAACCGAGCGGGTCAGCCCAATCCCAAGCGCGAGGCCCGTGCCAAGGCCGCCGAGCGCCATGTGATGACTGTGTCCGAGGCCTGCGCCAAGGATATCGAGCGTTCGCTTGCTGGTGTTCGCGAGTTTGACGGCATGCCCGCCGGCTTTGTCGCGGCGATGAAGGCCAAGGTTCAGACTGCTGTGGCCCCCGAAGAGCAGGTCGCCGAGGACGTCGAGAACGCGGAGACTGCCGAGGTCGAGGCGGCGCCCGAGACCGAGGCGGCGCCCGAGCCCGTCGAGGAGCCTGCCGAGGAAATCGCCGAAGCTGAGTCCGCGCCTGCTGAGGAGCCCGCTCCGGTCCTGCCCGAGGTCACTGTGCTTGATGCCTCCGCCACGCAGGCAATCCTCGATAACGGTCGCGGCTATGCGCAGTTCTGCGACATGGCCGTGCTCGCCTTTGCCTCGTTTACCAATCCGGGCGGTGGATATATTCAGGGTTATCTGGGCCAGGAGGCCACGCTGTGCGCCGATTCGTATCTGTACAACGTCCTCGATAAGCAGCGTAAATGGTACGGTGAGAACCGTCGCCGCAACATCAACTGTGAGCTGTACCGCAACCGTGCGCTGGTGGTGCCCGCGGTGCGCTTCGAGCGCAAGCATGTGCACGCCTATGCCGACGTGATCGTCGCCGCTGCACCCAACGCCAAGCGTGCTCGCCAGGAGTACCGCGTGAGCGACGATGCCTTGCTTGACGCCCTGCGCGACCGCATTCGCTTTGTGCTTGCTATCTGCGATGAGCTTGGCCGCGAGAAGCTCGTACTGGGTGCTTGGGGCTGCGAGAACAACGGCTTTGACGCAGAGGCCGTGGCCGAGCTCTTCCGCAAGGAGCTCGCATCGGGCGACTTCAAGGTCAAGCAGGTCTTCTTTGCCGTGCCCTCTACGCGCTGGGACGAGGACTTCGCCAAATTCGAGCACGTGCTGGCAAACTTCCCCGAGCAAAACGAGGAGTCCTATGCTCAGGTTGCCGCCCGCGCCGCAGCCGCCCGTGCCGCCGAGCAGGCTCAGACCGCTGCCGAGGATGACGAGGATGACGACGACTGGCGCAAGTACCTGTAAACGGTGCTCGTGATGCGATATACCGAGCCGACGGGAGAGGCTGCTCCTGTCGGCTTTTTATTGAGTGGGGAGCTTACGATGAAAAACGTTCTGTGCTTTGGTGACAGCAACACCTATGGTTACGATCCGGCGGGCATGCGCGACGGTACCGCGGTGCGCTATGCGCAGGATGTGCGCTGGTGTGGCGTGGTCCAACGTGACTTAGGCGAGGGCTGGCATGTAATTGAAGAAGGCCTCAACGGCCGCACGACGGTACGCGACGACATGTGCCATCTGGACACTAACCTCAACGGCATTCGCGCGCTTCCGATGCTGCTCGAGGCTCATAAGCCGCTGGACGCCATTGTGATCATGCTGGGCACCAACGACTGTAAGACGGTCTTTAACGTGACAGCTTCCGATATCGCCCGTGGCGCCATGGCGCTGATTCGCGCCGTCCGCGCGTTTCCGTGGACCGACGCTGCGCCTTGCCCGCGCATCCTGCTGATGGCTCCTATCAAGATCAAGCCGCAGATCGCCGATGTATATATGACCGATTTTGACGAGCGTTCCGTCGAGGCATCTGAACATTTTGGCGAGTACTATGCGCACGTGGCCGAGCAGTTTGGCTGCGACTTTTTGAATGCCGCCGAGTTTGCCGAGCCGGGCGATATCGACTATCTGCATATGATGCCCGAAAGCCACGAGAGCTTGGGACATGCCGTGGCAGCCAAGCTCCAAGAGATGCTCGGTGAGTAGCGCGACCCCAAGCCACCGCAAAGGGGGCAGGCACCTTTGTGGTGGTTTTGCCCGGGTAAACGAACGGATTGGCTGCCATATGGGCATGGACGAGCTCATCGACCTCTTTGCCGAGGGCGATGAGCTCGTCTCCAATACCGCTTTTGAGGATTTGGATCTTGCCTGCGACGTGGCGAACGGCGCGACCTTCGATGGCGTCGTGTTCCGATCTTGCGAGTTCGATAGCGTTGACTGGAGCGGCTCGACGTTTCGCGACGTGGTGTTTCGCGGTTGCCGCTTTATCCGCTGCAACATGGAAGGCTGCTGGCTCAACCGCTGCGACTTCGTTGACTGCTCGGCGCCGGGGCTCAACTTGCTCAGGGCGCGTCTGTCGAGCGTGTCGTTTACATCGTGCGATTTGAGCTATGCGAACCTTTCGGAGGGACGCATTGGCCCCATGGCTGCGCATGACACGCGTTTGACCGAGGCCGCACTCCAGGGGGCAAAGCTGGGGCAATTGCGCTTGGACGGCTGCGACCTGACGCGAATCGATGTGTTCAAGACGCCGCTTTCCGGCGTGGATGTATCGCGATGCGCGTTCGCGGCCCCTGTCATCTCGGGCGACTACCGTGAGCTGCGGGGCCTGACGGTCAATGCCGAGCAGGCACTTGCGCTCTCGGGTTTGTTGGGAATTCAACTCGCCGACGAATAGGCGCTCTGGTCCTTTGCTCGACCGCTATCTAAAATCAAACCGTCGCAACATTTAATGATTTTTCGCGTTTGCACGATTTTCATCGAATGTTGCGACGGTTTTTGGTGCAAGGTAGCCTGTCTTTTTTTGGCAGGTTACTGGCTATTTAGTATTGCCACATGTGGTTGACAGGGCCGGAGCCTTTGCCCATGTCAAAGCCGGCGGCGAGAGCGCCCGTTAGGTAGGCCTTGCCGGCGTTGACGGCGTCGGCAAGATCCATGCCCTGCGCCAATGCGCAGGCGATGGCGGATGAAAGCGTGCAGCCGGTGCCATGCGTGTTGCCGGTCTCGATGCGCTTGTGGCGGAACCACGTGGTGAGCGGATCGCCCATATGGTTGCCTTCGTTATCGAGTGGCGCGGGTTCGGCCAATACATCGTTGGCCTCGTTGACAAGATGCCCACCCTTAACGAGGGATGCGCAACCAAAGCGGCGGGTGAGGAGCATGGCGGCGTTTTGCTGCGTGCGCTCGGAATCGACCTCGTAGTCGAGCAGCGCCATGGCCTCGGGAATATTGGACGTGATAACGGTCGCCAACGGGAACAGGCAGTGGGTGAGCGCCTCGGCAGCATCCTCGGCGATGAGGCGAGCGCCCGAGGTGGCAACCATGACGGGGTCGACGACGATATTCTGCGCATCCCAGGCGCTCAAGCGCTCGGCGATAACCTCGATAATCTCGGCAGAGGAGACCATGCCGATTTTGACGGCGTTGGGGCGGATATCGTCAAAGACGGCATCGATCTGCGCCGCGACAATATCGGGGGAGATGTCCTGCACGGCGGTGACGCCCAGGGTGTTCTGTGCGGTGATGGCCGTGATGGCCGTCTCGGCATACAGACGGTGCGCCGTGATAGTCTTGATATCGGCCTGAATGCCGGCGCCGCCGCTGGAATCGGATCCTGCGATGGACAGGACGGCAGGTACCTTGCTGCGATCCATGTTCGCTCCCTTGTTCGGTCGGATTCAAATGGGTCTTCAATCCGCATTATAAAGATGCCCGGGCCGGCTGTATGCCGATCCCGGGCGGGCGGTGCAATCTTTACGTAAATATAAGCAAATGTTCACACGTCAACAATTGACGAGCACCTTGTGTTCGATTGCGGCTCCGATGACGCGTTAGTCCTCCATGCCGAGGTCGATTGTCGTGCCTTCGAACACCTTGTTGACGGTGCGAACGGCGCACATCTTGCCGCACATGGTGCAGGTGCCCTCGGTGGCGGCGGGGGATTCCTCGTAGCGCTTGCGGCTCGTGACCGGATCGAGAGCACACTTCCACATGGCATCCCAGTCGAGCTTGCGGCGTGCCTGGCCCATCTTGTCGTCCATGTCGCGGGCGTGCGGCACCTTCTTGGCGATATCGGCGGCGTGCGCGGCAATCTTGGTGGCCATGAGGCCATCGAGCACGTCCTGGGCGTTGGGCAGGCACAGGTGCTCAGCCGGCGTCACGTAGCACAGGAAGTCGGCACCGGAGCTGGCGGAGATGGCGCCGCCGATGGCAGCGGTGATGTGGTCGTAACCCACGCCGATATCGGTCACCAGCGGCCCGAGCACATAGAACGGGGCGTTGTGGCACAGGCGCTTCTGCAGTTTCATGTTGGCGGCAATCTCATCGAGCGCCATGTGGCCCGGGCCCTCGACCATGACCTGGACGCCGGCTGCCCAGGCGCGCTTGCACAGCTTGCCCAGCTCGATCATCTCGGCGGTCTCGGTGGCGTCGTTGGAGTCGTAGAGGCAGCCCGGGCGGCAGGAGTCGCCGAGCGAGATCGTCACGTCGTACTCGTGGCAGATTTCGAGCACCTCGTCGTAGAACTCGTAGAAGGGGTTTTCGTTGCCGGTGACCTCCATCCAGCCAAACAGCAGCGAGCCGCCGCGGCTGACGATGTTCATGAGGCGGCCGGTCTCCTTAAAGGTCTTGATGACTGACTTGTTGATGCCGCAGTGGATGGTCATAAAGTCCACGCCGTCCTCGGCGTGTGCGCGCACGACCTCGAGCAGGTCGTCCTTGGTGAGCTTGACCAGCGGCTTTTCCATATAGCCGATGGCGTCGTACATGGGCACCGTGCCCACCATGAGCGGCGTCTCGTCGATGAGCTGCTGGCGGAACTGGCGCGTCTTGCCCGAGTTGGAGAGGTCCATGATGGCGTCGGCGCCAAAGTCCTCGGCAATCTTGACCTTCTTCCATTCCTCCGCGGCATCGGCCTTGTCGCCCGAGATGCCCAAGTTCACATTGACCTTGGTGGACAGGCCCTCGCCGACACCAAAGGCGCGCATGCCCTTTTTGATATGCACGATGTTGGCGGGAATGGCGATGCGGCCGTCGGCCACGCGCTCGCGGATGTACTCGGGGTCGCGATGCTCGCGCTCGGCGACCTCTTTCATCTGCGGCGTGATCTGCCCGGCGCGGGCGAAGTCGATTTGCGTGACGAGCTTGGGCTCGGTCTGTGTGCTCATTGGCACGGCTCCCTTCGTTGGCATTACCCATATCAGGTTCGCGGGTCAGGGCGGGCGCGCCCAGTCTCAGCCTGCCGTCTTGTCCCGCAAGCTCCCCGTTTATGTAATGGGCTCAAGTATAGCTCGAATGGGTACGATTGGCCTAACGAGCGTGCCTGCGGGGAGGCGAACATGGAAGACAAGCATCTATATCGAGAGACGCAGTGGGATGTGTCGGCCGAGGAGGGCCGTGCCCATCATGGCCTTGTCGCGATTGGTTTTGCGGTGCTTGCCGTGTTGGTGATTGCCTTTTGTATTTGGACGTTTGGCGGTCGCGGCGGCGCTTCTTGGGAGTTTGAGGCTGATGATAGCCTACCGGTTATGACGGTGAGGAGTACTGGCGGTAATGCCAATACGCTCGCCGTCCCGGGCGATTATTGGTACCCGCGCGATGAGTTTGTGCAGTTGCAGCTGAGTGGTGGGTCCATTCCAGGTGAAGAAATCGAACGCGTGACGTTTGATGCGGCGCTCAAAACGTTGACGGTGAAGCTCAAAAATCAAGGAGACGTTCCCACGACCATGGATATCGCCCTGACGGAATGGCGCCTGGAGCCTCCGACGGGTGTTGCGGTGTCCGAGGTAGAACATGTCAAGATTGCCTATCAGGACGGCTCGACAAATGAAATTGCCAGAGCCGACGGCTTGGCGCAATAGCCGCCGTGCCTAGGCGGCACATTCAAAAGTAGCGGTGGTCCTACAAGGCCTGTTCGTTCAGGAAGACCAAAGTGTTTTTATTTGAAAGCTCGGGAAAGTGACGATAACCAACGTCGAACGCGGTGAGCCCGCTTACATCCTCGAGCTTGTTTTCGGCCATCCAGCGCACCATGGAGCCGCGTGCCTTTTTGCTGGCGGTCGACCGTTGGATGGGCTTGCCGTTGCGGATGCCTTCGCCAAAGAGACATGTGACGACCGTGACATCGGTGGTGAGGCGGGGCAGAACGGCTTTGGCGTATTCCGCGCTGGCGAGGTTGACGATCGTAGCGTTGGAGCCCGCCGGAGCGATGGCTCGTGCGAGCTTGTCGCCCCAAAACGCGTAGAGGTCTCGGGAATCGTCGACGGCAAGCTTCGCGCCCATCTCCAGCCGATACGGTTCAACGGCATGAAAGGGGCGTACGCATCCGTAAAGGCCCGAGAGGATCCATAGATGGTCTTGCATCCATGCGAGCTGCGCGGAATCCATCACCTCGGGTGCCATGCTCTGGTACTGAATGCCGTGATAGGACATGATGGCAGGGGAGATGCGGCGCGCGAGTGCGGGATTCTCGAGATCGCCGTTTTTCAGGATGGGCCCGAACTCATGCAGGGTGTTGAGGCAAGGCCCCAGCAGTTTGTCACTTACGTTCCATAGCGCCTGCAGGCCGCCGCTGCCTTCATTCCGCTCGATATCTAGCAGTGCGCGGTGGAGGCGAGCCGTCTCGTGCGCAAAAGGTGGAATGCCCAGGACTTCAAAAGCATCTTGGGCAGCGCGCATCTGCTTGGCGGGCGAAATGATGACCTGCAGCATGGACTCTCCTCTGCCAAAAAGGAAGTTGCGGAGGAATACGGTCTGTTTTGCCGTTTATGGGCCAGTTTAGTCCGTATTTCACCGCAACTGATGAAGGGTCGGTTAGGCGCGCTCGAGGAAGGCTTTGTAGCCGCGATAGGCCTCGTAGATATCGGCCTTGTTAGCGACCTCCCACAGGGCGTGCATGGACAGGACGGCAACGCCGGAGTCGATGACATTCATGCCATACTCGGCCATGATGTAGGCGATGGTGCCGCCGCCGCCCGCGTTGACGCGGCCGAGCTCGCAGGTCTGGAAGTCAACGCCCGCCTCGTCCATGATGTCGCGGATGAGGGCCACGTACTCGGCGTCGGCGTCGTTGGAGCCGCCCTTGCCGCGGCTGCCCGTGTATTTGTTAAAGCACAGGCCGCGACCCATAAAGGCTGCGTTCTTGGTCTCGAACTTGCCGGCGTAGCCCGGGTCAAAGCCGGCGGACACGTCAGAGGAGAGCATGCGGCTGCGGGCGAGTGCGCGGCGCAGGGCCAGCGGGCTGCTCTCGCCGGCGAGCGTCATGATTTCGGCGACGGTGTTCTCGAAGAAACGGCTCGTCATGCCGGTGGCACCCACGGAGCCGATCTCCTCTTTGTCGACGATGAGCGTGATGCTCGTGCGCTCGACATTGGCCACATTGATCTGGGCGAGCATGGAGGGGTAGGCGCAGACGCGGTCGTCGTGGCCATAGCCCAAAATCATGGAACGGTCGAGGCCCATGTCGCGGGCGGGGCCGGCGGGCACGACCTCGATCTCGGCGGAGAGGAAGTCCTCCTCCTCGACGTCGTACTGCTCCTTGAGGATGTCCAGGAACATCTGCTTGACGGGCTCCTTGGGGGCGTCCTTGTCGTCCTCGTCAAACTTGACGGGGCGGCCGCCCACAATCACGTCGAGGATCTCGGCGTCGACGGCGTCCTTGGCGGGCTTGGCCATCTGCTCGCTCGAGAGGTGGATCAGCAGGTCGGAGATGGTAAAGACCGGGTCGTCAGCCTTGTCACCGATGTTGATGTCGACGGTGGTGCCGTCCTTTTTGCAGATGACGCCTACGAGTGCGAGCGGGGAAGCGACCCAGTGGTAGCTCTTGACGCCGCCATAGTAGTGCGTGTCGAGGTAGGCCATGTCGCCGGCCTCGAAGGCGGGGTTCTGCTTGAGGTCCAGGCGCGGCGAGTCCACGTGGGCGCCCAGGATGTTAAAGCCCTGCTCGAGCGGGGCGGTGCCCAGGTTGACGAGCATGAGGTCCTTGCCGTGGTTGGCGGCGTACACCTTGTCGCCGGCCTTGAGCGCGCGGCCCTCGGCGATCACGGTCTCCAGATTGACGTAGCCCGCCTCCTCGGCCATCTTGATACCGGCCTTGACGCACAGGCGCTCGGTCTTGTTCTCACTCAAAAACTGCTTGTAGCCGCGGCAAAGCTCCTCGAGCTCCTCGATCTGCTGTGGCGTGTACTTTTTCCATGCGCAGGGACGCTCCATGACGCAGGCTCCTTTCGGATCGATCGTGCTGGTTGATGTACCGTGAGCCATCGTATCACGCGCGGGCCCGCGGCGGCAGGGAAGCCTGATGTGCGGTGGCCGCGGGGCGGGGAGCGTGTAAACTGGTGTGAGCAAACCGTGCCCAGCCCAAAGCGAGGTATTCAATATGTCTGAAAAGCGCCGTACCTTTGCCGTCATCGACGGCAACTCGCTCATGCATCGCGCCTTCCACGCCGTGCCGCCGACCATGAACGCGCCGGACGGTCGCCCCACCAACGCGATCTTTGGTTTTCTGAACATGTTCCTCAAGATGATCGATGCCTTTAATCCCGACGGCGTTGTCGTGGCGTTTGACAAGGGCAAGCCGCGCGTGCGTATGGAGATGCTGCCGCAGTACAAGGCGCAGCGCCCGCCCATGGACCCCGACCTGCACGCGCAGTTCCCCATGATCAAGGAGCTGCTCGGTGCGCTCAATGTGCCGATTCTGCAGTCCGAGGGCTGGGAAGGCGACGATATCCTGGGAACCATGGCGCGCTTGGGTGAGGAGGCCGGCTGCGACATGCTGCTGGTGACCGGTGATCGCGATATGTATCAGCTCGTGACTGAGCACGTCAACGTGGTCTCGACTCGTAAGGGCCTGTCCGACGTGGCGATCATGACGCCCGAGAGCGTGGACGATCTGTATCACGGCATCACGCCGGCGCTCGTGCCCGACTTTTATGGTCTGAAGGGCGACACGTCCGATAACATTCCCGGCGTACCGGGCATCGGCCCCAAAAAGGCGAGCGCGCTCATTGCGCAGTACGGTAGCCTGGACGAGGTCATCGCACACGCCGATGAGGTCAAGGGCAAGATGGGCGAAAACCTGCGTGCGCACATCGACGATGCGCTGCTGAGCCGCAAGGTCGCAACCATTCGCACCGATGCGCCCGTCGAGCTCGACTTTGACGAAACATCCTTCCCAGCGTTTTCTGCCGATGAGGTTTCCGCGGCGCTGGGTACGCTTGGTATCACCGCCATGCAGAACCGTTTCTTGGCACTGATCGGTGACGAGGGTGGCGCTGCTGCCAGCACGTTTGAGATTCCCGCCGTTTTGCGCGCAGCCGCCGGCGATGCTGGCGCGCTTGGTGCCGTTGCGGCTGAGGTCTCCCGCGTGATTGATGCCGGCGAGTGGGTCGCCGCCGTTGTGGACGATGACAAGGAAGAGGGCGCGCTCTTTGGGCTGACGCGCACGCTGTGGTTGGCGACGTCCAAGGGCCTGTTTGCGCTCGAGGAGGGCGACAGCGGTGCGGCGGCTGAGGTTGAGGGCTTCAACTTCGCCCACGGCGTGATTGCCGGCGTGCTCGCGCGTCTGTTTATGGAAGGCCGTGTGGCGAGCCCGGATATGAAGGCGCTTCTGCATGAGCTTTCGCCCATCGATTCTTCTGAGCTCGAGCTCATGGATCCGCTGGCAGTCGATTCCACGCGCATCTTCGATACCGTTGTTGCCGCCTACCTGTTGGATTCCGACCGCTCCGAGTTTGACGAGGTGTATCTGGCCGATACGTATCTGCAGATGGCGCTGCCTGCGGCGCGCGGCGCAGAGGGTGCTGGCGAGGACGCTCCTGCACCCGCCGCTCGCACGGCGGCCTTGACGCTGGCGCTGGTTGCACCGCTGCGTGACCGCATGGCCCGCGAGAACGCCGCCAACGTGTTCGATGGGATCGAGATGCCGCTCGTGCCGGTGCTTGCCAAGATGGAGCGCGCGGGCATGCTCGTGGACCCCGACCGCCTGCACAGTCTGTCCGAGGGCCTGGCGACCCAGATTGCCGAGGTCGAGCGCAGCATTCGCGACCTGGCCGGCGACGAGACCTTTAACATCGGCAGCCCCATGCAACTCTCGCACGTGCTGTTTGATGTTATGGGACTTCCGACCAAGGGCCTCAAAAAGACCAAGCGCGGCTACTATTCGACCAACGCCAAGGTGCTGAGCGACCTTGCCCGCGACCACGAGATCGTGCGCCTGATTTTGGACTGGCGTGAGAAGTCCAAGATTAAGTCGACCTATCTGGACACGCTGGGCCCGCTGCGCCGTGGTGACGGGCGTGTGCACACCACGTACAACCAGACCATCACCGCGACGGGGCGCCTGTCTTCGAGCGACCCCAATCTGCAAAACATTCCGACGCGCTCGGAGCTGGGGCGTACCGTCAAGACGGCGTTCTCGGCGGGCGAGGGCAGCGTCTTTTTGGCGGTGGACTACTCGCAGATTGAGTTGCGTTTGCTGGCGCATCTTTCGGGAGACGAGCACCTGGTGCGCGCCTTTAACGAGGGCGAAGACTTCCATGCCGAGACGGCCGCGCGCGTGTTTGGCGTGCCGGTTTCCGAGGTGACGCCCGACTTGCGCAGCCGCGCTAAGGCCGTGAACTTTGGCATCGTGTACGGTCAGCAGGCCTACGGTCTGTCGCAGTCGTTGCACATCTCGATGGCCGAGGCGCGCGACATGATCGACCGCTACTACGAGGCCTACCCGGGTGTGCGTACGTTCCTCGACAGCGTGGTGGCACGTGCCAAGCAGACGGGCTACGCCGAGACCATGTACGGCCGCCGGCGTCATATTCCGGAGCTCAAGGCCAAAAACCCGCAACTCCGCGGCTTTGGCGAGCGCACGGCCATGAACCACCCCATGCAGGGCACCGCGGCCGACATCATCAAGATCGCCATGGCCCGCGTGAGCCGCCGCCTGGAAGAAGAGGGTTTTGCCGCCCACATGATCTTGCAGGTACACGACGAACTGGACTTTGAGTGCCCCGTCAACGAAGTCGAGCGCCTAACCACCATGGTCCGCGACGTCATGGAACACGTAGTAGACCTCCGCGTACCGTTGATCGCCGAAGCCAGCACCGGCATAACCTGGGCCGACGCGAAATAGGGAAGCACTCCGTAAGGCAAGCTCGCCCAAGACGCAAGCCCCCACATACTTAAGATTTGGGACAAACACTACTGATTAATTTGTCCCACAGTAACCAAAACAGAGGGGAGCCCCTTCCAACAAGGGGCTCCCCTCTGCTCAAATCATTTCAGCTAAGTATCTAGACACTCAAGACGCCATCTTGGCGGCAGGAAAGTAAACCTAGGACCTGGCCGGGCGGCGCGGATTAGTTTTTCGTAGATTCCGCACGAGCCGGAAAGCACTTAATGTGCTTTCCGAGCGAGCCCAGGACCTGACCGAACGAAAAACTAATCCGCGCCGCCCGGCCAGGTCCGACGTGCCACGTTACCGAGCCGCCAAGATAGCGTCGATGAGCGTCAGTACGCCCCCGTCGTTGTTGCTCGGAATACGCCACTTGGCATGCGCGTTCATATGCTCCTCGGCATTGTCCACGATAAAGCTGTGACCGACGCGCTCAAGCATGGGGATGTCGTTGTACGTATCGCCCACGGCAGCGGCGTCGGCGATATCGATGCCCAGGCGCTCGCAGAGATGTGCTACGCCCGACCCCTTGTCGACGCCCAGATTCATAAAGTCGATCCACTCGCGGCCCGCATTGGTGACGTAGAGTTTGTCCGAGAACTCGGGGCTGTAGTCCTCGCGAAACGCTGGCTCGGCATCGTAGGCGGGGAAGAAGATCGAAATCTTGTTGGACTCGATATCAAGGCCCTCAAAGCTATCGACGTAGTTGATCGTGTTGTAGTAGACGCTGATCTCGTCGTGGTACTGATGGTCGCGGGCGAGCACATAGAACTCGTCGTAGCAGCACAAGACGGGAACGGCACGCGGGTCCTCCGAGGCACGGGTGAGCACCTGCTGATACAGCGCCACATCGATGTTGCTCTTATAGATATAGCTGCCGCGATAGATGACGCAGGCTCCGTTGTCGGGACAAAAAGCAAGGCGGTTCTTAATGCTCTCGAACATTTCCTCGAGTTTGGGGGCGGGGCGTCCGCTGGCGGGGCAGAATACAATGCCTGCGTCGGCGAGCTTGTCCAGGCGCTCATCAAGACCCTGCGGCAACACGCGCTTGTCGGTGAGCAGCGTCTTGTCCATGTCGACGGCGAGAATCTTAATGCTTCCGATATTGGTGTCCGATTCGTAAGTTTGCATAAAAGCGCGCCTTTCGTTTCGAAATTGTTTCAGACGTTATAACCATCAACCAGTAACTGAGCGTATTGTCGCAGGAACGGAGCGTATTTGCACCACGCTTCACAAAGTAATGAAAAAACTTTTCAGAAATTTGAATTTGTCGCTTGTGCTGCGGGCACTTTAGCGTAATATAGCGACCATCGAAAACGGAGACGGAAATACAACCGCTTACCGAAGAAAAGGTACCGTTTACGATATTAGAATTGCGCCCGGCGATAGGTGAAAGGAGAGGCAGATGCAGTTCGTAAAGATCATCACCACTGCAGATAATGCCATCCGACGCCAGCGCGCAATTTCCCGACGACGATAACAATCGTCTCTGTTCGTATGGGGTGAAATGCCCCAACAGAGTCATTTTGAGGTCGTTGGGTTTTAGCACGATATAAACGCATGTTTCTAGGGCATGCTGTGCTGCTTTTTGCTATTTAACCTGATATTGCACGGTTTTTGACCTCGAAATGACTTGCAACTGACCGATGTTCTAACTAGCTACCAAGGGCGAAAGGAAACAGCCATGAGCAAGGAAAAAGTCGTTCTCGCATATTCCGGTGGTCTTGATACATCCGTATGTGTCAAGTGGCTCCAGGACGAGAAGAATCTCGATGTCGTTTGTGTCTGCGGCAACGTGGGCCAGGAGGAGACCGGTCTGGACGCCAAGAAGCAGAAGGCCCTCGACCTGGGCGTTCTGGATTGCCAGGTGCTCGATCTGCGCGACGAGTTCTCCGATGAGTTCCTGACTAAGGCCATCGCCGCAAACTCCATGTACGAGAACAAGTATCCGCTGCTCTCCGCCCTGTCTCGCCCGCTGCTTGCCAAGAAGCTCGTCGAGGTCGCTCACGAGTTTGGCGCCACGTATGTCGCCCACGGCTGCACCGGCAAGGGTAACGACCAGGTTCGTTTTGAGGCTGCCGTCAAGGCCCTCGACCCCGAGCTTAAGGTTATCGCCCCGGTTCGCGAGTGGGATCTGAAGTGCCGTCCCGATGAGGTTGCCTATGCTCACGCCCACAACGTGCCGGTTCCCGAGGGCGCCAACGACAACCCCTATTCCATCGACGACAACCTGTGGGGTCGCGCCATCGAGTGCGGTCACCTGGAGGATCCCTGGAACGAGCCGCTCGACGACGCCTGGGTTATGACCAAGAACCCCGAGGACACGCCGGACACCCCGACCTACACCGAGATTGAGTTTGAGGCGGGCAAGCCCGTCGCCGTCGATGGCAAGAAGATGAAACTCTCCGAGATCGTCATCGCCCTCAACAAGATTTCGGGTGACAACGGCTTTGGCCGTCTCGACTTGGTCGAGGATCGTCTGGTGGGCCTCAAGAGTCGCGAGTGCTACGAGGTTCCTGGCGCCCTGACGCTCATCACCGCCCACAAGGCGCTCGAGGACATCTGCGTCGAGGGCGACCTGCTCAAGACCAAGATTAAGCTCGAGCAGGATTGGGCCACCGCCGTGTACAACGGCCAGTGGTACAGCCCGCTCAAAAACGCGCTCGATGCCTTTATGGCCGACACCCAGAAATTCGTGACCGGCACCGTCCGTCTGAAGTTCTTTAAGGGCAACTGCCATGTCGTCGGCCGCAAGAGCCCGTTTAGCCTGTATGACTACGGTCTTGCTACCTACGACCGCGACACTACGTTTGACGAGAAGGCCAGCGCCGGCTTTATCGAGATCGATACGCTGTCGCTCAAGACGTGGGCTAAGGTCCAGGGCCCCAGCTCTGCTTCCGCCCAGGCCTAGCGCCTCCTTCCTTTGGTATCCGCGCGGCCCATCCGCGTGATACATAACGGGCGCATGGGGTCCCTACCTTTCGTTATGCTTGCTGACACTTCTTAACATCGGTGGCCCCTACGTTCCGCCCGCATATATGATGCCGCGTCTGCGGCTGAGTCCGAGCCCCGCCGGGGTTGTCCGGCGGGGCTCCTTCTATCAATTTGGCGGCTCTGTGCCTATATATATGAGGAGTATCCATTATGCTCAATGCTATCGCGCATGCTTTACTTGCCCTTGCACCCGAGTTCGATGCTGCAAAGGTCGAGGACGTTCCCATGAGCCTGAAGGCCTGGATCGATGGTTCGCAGGGCAACATCCGGAGGGAGACGTTGGGTGCCAAGTGCTTGGCGCGTCACTTCTTTGCAAATTAGCTACATGGCCCCGCGCACGGTGGGGAATGTGTAAAACTAGCGGTTGATAAATCGCTTTAGCGACAGGGCGCATTGCTTTGGGCGCTTGTTTTGGAATTTGATGAAAGGAGACGGTTCCATGGCTCTTTGGGGCGGTCGTTTTGAGGCGGGCGTGGCCGAGGTCACGCAGGAGTTTGGTGCGTCGCTGCCGGTCGACAAACATCTCTATAGGCAGGATATCGCCGGCTCTAAGGCGCATGCCAAGATGCTGGCCGCCCAGGGTATCATTAGTGCCGAGGACGAGCAGGCGATTGCCGAGGGCCTGACCGGAATCGAACAGGATATCGATGCCGGCAACTTCACCTTCGACATCAACGACGAGGACATTCATATGTCCATCGAGAGCGAGCTGACGCGCCGCATCGGCGAGGCCGGTAAGCGCTTGCATACCGGGCGTTCGCGCAACGACCAGGTGGCGACCGATACGCGTCTGGGCGTCAAGGCGCTGGCCAAGGAGCTCATGGAGGCTAATCTTGAGCTGCGTCATGTGCTGGTGGATGCGGCCAAGAAGTACGAAAAGGTGATTCTGCCGGGCTACACGCACATGCAGCATGCTCAGCCCGTGCTGCTGTCGCATCATCTGCTGGCGTATTCCTGGATGTTCGCGCGCGACTTTACGCGCCTGAAGACCGCCTTTGATGCCGCCGACAACTGCCCGCTGGGCGCTGCCGCGCTTGCCGGTACGAGCTATCCGCTCGATCGTCAGACGACGGCTGCCGAACTTGGCTTTGCGGGTGTGATTCCCAACTCGCTCGATGCGGTTTCCGACCGTGATTTCCTGCTCGATCTGCATTACGCCGGCTCCGTCATGGCCATGCACCTGTCGCGTCTTTCCGAGGAGATCGTGCTGTGGTCGAGCTCCGAATTTGGCTTTATCACGCTTTCCGACTCCTACTCCACCGGCTCGTCCATCATGCCGCAGAAGAAGAATCCCGACTTTGCCGAGCTTATCCGCGGCAAAAGCGGCCGAGTCTATGGCAACCTGGTTCAGCTGCTCGTGACCATGAAGGGCCTGCCGCTTGCTTATAACAAGGACTTGCAGGAGGACAAGGAGGGCGCTCTCGATACTGCCCATACGCTCATGCAGTGCCTGTCCGTTATGGCCGGTATGATTTCGACCTGGACCGTCAACGAGGATGCCATGGCGCGCGAGTGTGGTGTGGGGCATCTTGCCGCCACCGATGTTGCCGATTACCTGGCCAAGCGTGGTCTGCCGTTCCGTGAGGCGCATGCCGTGGTGGGGCATCTGGTCCTGATGTGCGAGAAGCGCGGCTGCAATCTTGAGGACTTGCCGTTTGAGGTGTTCCAGGAGGCAAGCCCGCTCTTTGAGCGCGACATTACTGAGGCGCTCGACATTCCGTCGATTGTCGCTGCGCGCACGACCGAGGGCGGTACCGCCCCTGCCGCCGTTGCCGTGCAGCTGCAGCGTGCCGAGGCAAAGCTCGTGGCCGACGAAGGCGTCTTTGGATCGCTGACCAAGGTCGTCGAGATGGGCCACGGGGCAAAGTAAGGGTTTGGC
The DNA here is from genome assembly GCF_028207065.1 of Collinsella aerofaciens. Taxonomy (GTDB): domain Bacteria; phylum Actinomycetota; class Coriobacteriia; order Coriobacteriales; family Coriobacteriaceae; genus Collinsella; species Collinsella aerofaciens_AR. The sequence continues at coordinate 841 of NZ_JAQLFP010000021.1, read as the reverse complement.
TGAAGCGGCTTTGGCCATTTATTGATAAATCGTTTTGCTTCTACGGGCGTCTGCAAATGTGGGCGTCCGTATTTTGTTGCTATGGGGAGGGGCTTGTCGAGGACTTTTGTAGGGCCTTTGGGCAGGTTGTGAAGGGGGTACGTTCGCGGGTGACAACCGACCGTCTGCTCTGTTCGATGCGGTTGATAGGAGGTCGGATGGTACTCTAATCGGGCTTCGAAACAGAAGTGACACATATGGAGCGCTTTAATAAATTGTATCGTTTCAATAAACAGCTTTTTGTTTAACTGCAGCTAAAACTCTGTTACGATGCAGTCCAGGCGGGTGCCGGAATGGGACTTGGGCACGCGCGAACCTACTTGAAAGGCTACCTTATGGCTATCGAGAAGACCTTCATCATGATTAAGCCCGACGCTGTGCGCGACCGCAAGATCGGCGAGATCGTTGCTCGCATTGAGCGCAGCGGCCTTGTCATCGAGCGCATGGAGATGACCACGCTCGAGCGCGCTACCGTCGAGGAGCACTACGCCCATCTGGCCGACAAGCCCTTCTTTGGCGGTCTCTGTGACTTTATGACGAGCGGTCCGGTCGTCAAGATGGTCGTTTCCGGTCTCTCCGCTGTCTCCAAGATGCGCACCCTTATGGGCGCTACCAACCCGCTTGATGCTGCCCCTGGCACCATTCGCGGCGACTTCGCTGTCGATGTCAACGCCAACGTGATCCACGGCTCCGACTGCCTTGAGAACGCCGAGATCGAGATCAAGCGTTTCTTTGGCTAAACCAGCTTTGACTCCTTAAAGCTGTTAGCGTGTGGCTTGGGCGCCGCGGAACTCTATCCGCG
>NZ_JAQLFP010000020.1 GCF_028207065.1 Collinsella aerofaciens | reverse complement strand
GAGATGGTTTTGGTTTGCTGCTCGGACAGTCCTGCGCAAGACGAAGGCCACATTAAGTGGCCTTCTTTGCGTGCGGAACTCGCGACAAACCAAAACCATCTCGTCAGCCCGGCGACCATGGGGTCCCAAGGTTTTCAAAAAAGCGGTCGGCGCGCAGGTGCGCCGACCGCCGATATATGGGGTCTGATATTTTCTACCAGCTAGGGCCTCTTACTCGTCTAGGAGATCTTCTGGCATATCGTTGCCGTCGCCTAGATCGACAGGGGTTTCTTCGGGGGCAGAGCCGTCTTCTGTGGCTTCGCCCTCGGGCTTCTCTTTGGCGGCCGTCATGCGGGCGACAGCGCATACGCGGTCGTTGTCGTCGACGGTCATCATCTTGACGCCCTGGGTAGCACGGCCAGTCTGGCTAATCTCATCGGTCTTGACGCGAATGACCGTCGCGCCCTCCGTCACGATGAACAACTCGTGCTGCGGGCCCACCGTCTTCATGGCCGCGAGGTTGCCCTTACGCTCGGTCATTTGGATGGTGTAGACGCCCTGGCCGCCGCGATTCTGCTCCGGGTAGTCCGCGACCGGCGTGCGCTTGCCGTAGCCGCGCTCGGTGATGACGAATAGATCGCCGTTGCCGTTAGTGACTTCCATGCCCAGAACGCTCACGCCGTCCTTCATACCGATACCGCGAACGCCGCTAGTATCGCGGCCGGTGGCGCGCACCTGCTCCTCGGAGAACACGATCGCCTTGCCCGCGGTGGTGGCCAGGATAATCTTGTCGCCCTCGCGCACGCGGCGCACGTTCAGCAGCGCGTCGTCGTCACGCAGGTTGATAGCGATCAGGCCGTCGCGGCGGCTGCGGTCATATGCGCTCATTACGGTCTTCTTGACCATGCCGCTCTTGGTGGCAAACATCAGGTACTCGTCGGCAGGGAACTCGCGGCAACTGATGACGCTCGCGATCTTCTCGCCCTCCTCGAAGGGCAGCAGGTTGACGATCGCGGTACCGCGCGCCTGGCGCGTACCCACCGGCAGCTCGTGCACCTTCAGGCGATAGACCTTACCCTTGTTCGAGAAGAACAGCACGTACTCGTGCGTGGACGCGATGAACATCTCGTCGATAACGTCGTCCTCTTTGAGGTTGACGCCCGACACGCCCTTGCCGCCGCGCTTCTGGGCGCGGTAGGCGGCCACCGGGATGCGCTTGACATAGCCGGTGTGGGTAATGGTCACGACCATGTCCTCGTCGGCAATGAGGTCCTCAACGTCCAGGTCCTTCTCGACATGGCTGATCTCGGTGCGGCGCTTATCGCCGAACTTCTTGGAGATCTCGCGCATCTCTTCCTTAATGACGCCCAGGATCTTCTCCTCGTGCGCCAGCAGGTCCTCGTAGTAGGCGATGGCGCGGCGCAAGCCGTCCAGCTCTTCCTGAATCTTGTCGCGCTCCAGGCCGGTCAGGCGGCGCAGCTTCATCTCGAGGATGGCCGTGGTCTGCTCGGGCGTAAAGCCAAAGCGCTCGATCAGGCGGCTGCTGGCCTCGGAATCAGTCTGCGAGGAGCGGATGATGCTGATGACCTCGTCGATATGGTCAAGGGCCATCAGGTAGCCCTCAAGGATATGCGCGCGGGCCTGGGCCTTCTTAAGGTCGAAGCGGGTGCGGCGGGTGACGACGTCGACCTGGTGGTCGATGTAGTGCTGCAGCATCTCTCGCAGGCTCAGGCATTTGGGAACGCCGTTGACAAGCGCCAGGTTGTTGGCGCCAAAGGTCGTCTGCAGCGAGGTGTACTTGTACAGGTTGTTGAGCACGACCTGCGGGATGACGCCCTTCTTGAGTTCGATGACCAGACGGATACCCTTCTGGTTGGACTCATCGCGCATGTCCGAGATGCCCTCGATGCGCTTGTCGTTGACGAGCTGGGCGATCTTCTCCTGCAGGGTGCCCTTGTTGACCATGTAGGGAATCTCGGTAAAGACCAGGCGGTTGCGGCCGGTCTTGGTGGATTCCACGTGGGCCTTGGCGCGCACGGTAATGGAGCCGCGGCCGGTCTCGTAGCTCTGCTTAATGCCGGCGCTGCCCATGATGATGGCGCCGGTGGGGAAGTCCGGACCGGGCATGATCTGCATGAGCTCGTCGACAGTGGCGTCGGGATTATCGATCAGGTAGCAGGTTGCCTCGATCGCCTCGGTGAGGTTATGCGGGGCGATATTGGTGGCCATGCCGACGGCGATGCCCTGGCTGCCGTTGACCAGCAGGTTGGGGAAGCGCGCAGGCAGCGCCTGAGGCTCGGCGAGCGATTCGTCGTAGTTGGGCTGCCAGTCGACGGTATCCTTCTGCAGGTCACGCAGCAGCTCCATGGCGGGCTTTGCCAGGCGGCTCTCGGTGTAACGCATGGCAGCGGCGCCGTCGCCGTCGATGTTGCCGAAGTTGCCGTGGCCGTCGATGAGCGGCGTGCGCATGGAGAACCACTGCGCCAGGCGAACCATTGCCTCGTAGACCGCGAAGTCACCATGCGGATGGTACTTGCCGATAACTTCGCCGACCGTCCAGGCCGACTTCTTGTGTGGGCGGTTGGGGTAGATGCCGCTCTCGTTCATCGCGTACAGAATGCGGCGGTGAACCGGCTTTAGGCCGTCGCGCACGTCCGGCAGGGCGCGCGCCGTGATGACCGACATCGAATACTCGATGAACGACTGTTTCATCTCACGGCCGAACTCCGAAATCTGGAGCTGGCCGCCATTGATATCCTCGCCGGCCGAGGCGCCACGGTCGACTTCGCCAAAGCTCTCCTCGAGCTCGGCGTCGTCTTCTTCCTCATCATCATCGGCATCGGGGTTATAGGCGTCCGGGTCGCCGTCCTCGCCCTGCTCAGCACGGGCAAGCAGGCGCTTCAGATCATCGGGCATACCGGCGTCGCCGGCCTCGTCCATACCCTCGTTGTTGTTGATATCGTCTGCCACGTTACCTCCTCTTAAGCGTCAAGGAATCGTGCATCATGCGCGTGTTTTTCAATGTACTCGCGGCGATAGCCGACCTCGGAACCCATGAGCTCGCGCACAGCGCGGTCCGCCACCACGGCGTCCTCGATCGACACGCGCTGCAGGATGCGGGTCTTGGGGTCCATCGTCGTCGAGGCAAGCTGCTTGGGGTCCATCTCACCCAGGCCCTTGTAGCGCTGGACGGTATAGCCCTTGCGCTTTTTGGTGATCTTGCCGTCCTTGGCCTTGCCGTCCTCGTCGTTATCGTCGGGGTTCAGGCCCAGACTCTGGATGGTGTCGCGCAGGATCTCGTCTTCGGGCTGGCGGCCGTTGGGATACACGTAGTGGATCTTGTTGCGCACCTTAATGCCAAAGATGGGCGGGCAGGCAACATAGACGTAGCCGGCATCGATCAGCGGACGCATGTACTTGTAGAAGAACGTCAGCAGCAGGATGCGGATATGCGCACCGTCGACGTCTGCATCGGTCATGATGATGATCTTGTGGTAGCGAGCCTTAGTGATATCGAAGTCGCCGCCGTCGCCGGCACTCGTCGTGACACCGCAGCCGATCGCGGTAATCAGCGACTGGATGGTGTCGCTCGAGAACGCGCGATGGTCACCAACGCGTTCGACGTTCAGAATCTTGCCGCGCAGGGGCAGAATCGCCTGGATGTCTCGGCGACGGCCGTCCTTGGCCGAACCGCCTGCCGAGTCGCCCTCTACGATGAAGAGCTCGGTCAGCTCGGCATCGCGCACCGAGCAGTCAGCGAGCTTACCGGGCAGGGACGCCGTCTCGAGCAGGCTCTTGCGGCGGGTCGCCTCGCGCGCCTTGCGGGCGGCGTTGCGCGCCTTGCAGGCCTGCTGCGCCTTCTTGACGATCTCGCGGGCGGGCTTGGGATGCTCCTCCAAGTAATCGGCGAGGCCGTCGGTCACGATCTTGAGCGTGAGCGCGCGCATATAGGAGCTACCGAGCTTTGCCTTGGTCTGGCCCTCAAACTGCGGATCGGGCAGCTTGACCGAGATAACGGCCGAAAGGCCCTCGCGCACATCGTCGCCGGTCAGGTTGGCGTCTTTTTCCTTGAGCAGGTTCTGTTTGCGCGCGTAGTCGTTGATCACGCGGGTGAGCGCGGTGCGGAAGCCCTCAAGGTGCATGCCGCCCTCGGGAGTGTAGATGTCGTTGGCGAACGACATGACGTTCTCGCCGTAGCCGCTATTCCACTGCAGGGAAACCTCAACCTCGCCCATCTTGGCCACAGGCGCGTCCGGATCCGATTTGCCCTCGATGTAGATGGGCTCCTTAAAGGCCTCAGGGACGTCCTTGCCCTCGTTGAGGAACTTGACGAAGTCGACGATGCCGCCCTCGTAGCAAAACTCCTCCACGTGGGGAGTCGCCTCGCGCTCGTCGGTCAGCACGATTTTGAGGTTCTTATTGAGGAACGCCGTCTCCTGCAGACGGTTGTGCAGCGTATCGAAATCGTAGATGCAGGTCTCGAAGATCTCGTCGTCGGGCCAGAAGGTGACGGTGGTGCCCGTCGAATCCGAGGTGCCCACGACCTCCATCTTCTTGACGGTCTTACCGCGCGAGAATTCCATCTCGTAGGTGTTGCCATCGCGACGAACCTGAACGACCACGCGCTTGGACAGTGCGTTGACGACGGAGATGCCCACGCCGTGCAGGCCGCCCGAGACCTTATAGGCCGAGTTATCGAACTTACCGCCGGCGTGCAGGATCGTCATGACGACCTCGAGCGTCGGGATCTTTTTAACAGGGTGCTCGTCGACGGGGATGCCGCGCCCGTCGTCGACGACCGTGATGGAGTTGTCGGCGTGGACCGTCACCTGGATCTCGGTGCAGAAACCGGCCATGGCCTCGTCGACGGAGTTGTCAACGATCTCCCACACCAGGTGATGCAGACCGCTGGCGCTCGTCGAGCCGATATACATGCCCGGGCGCTTACGAACGGCCTCGAGACCTTCGAGAATCTTAATCTCGCCGCCATCGTAATCGTTTTCGTTTGCCACACGTCCTCCTTCAGTCAAGAAAATGTGTACAGCCTTACTAGTTTATCGTAAAAAAATACCCTCGGGAACGAGGGTATTTGGCTCTACAAGGCCACCAGATGCGATTTAAGGCTCTTTTTTGCTTTGCACGCCCTTGGCCCACTCGGCACTGGCTCTCATGGCGTTCTCGAGGGCCTCGCGCAGTTTTTGGTCTTCGATGGGCGCCACTTGGCGCTCAATCTCGGTGCGCTCGGCCTCACTTAGGTCGGCGTGCGGGGCCGGCGGGCGCTCGGTCGTCGCCGGGCGCAGGCGCTCCTTGGCGGCGGGTGGCGTGTGACCGGGCGCGGTAGTTTTGAACACCAGGCCGTCCACATGCGCACCGGCGCGCTCCATGCGCGCGCGGATGATCTCGCGCAGCAGCGTCATTTCCTGCGTCCATGAGGGCGAGTCGAGATACACCAGCAGCTCATTGGACTCGGGCAGGTAACGCAGCCCCGTCACATGCCGCCCCTCGCGCGTGCCCGAGCACACCGCATTCCAGGCGCGATAGACCGCACGAGACTCCTCTGCAGCCTCCATCTGCGCACGACGCCTAGGCGTTGCAGCCGCCAGGATGCGCTGGCGCTCTGCGTTCAAAAACCCGCTGAAGGCGACCGTCTCGCTCTCGCGCTCGTAATTAGCACGTCTCACCCATGCTCACCACCTTGGCTCGATCAAGCAGGTCATCGGTAAAGTACCCCAGGTTGGTCGTAGTTATGACCGTCTGGATATCATCGCCGATCAGCCGCAGGAAAGCGCCGCGACGCTCGCCGTCGAGCTCGCTCATCACGTCGTCCAGAAGCAGCAGCGGGGCAGTGCCCAGGACATCGCGAGCCACGGCGACCTCGGCCACCTTCCAGGACAGCACCAGCGTGCGCTGCTGTCCTTGGCTGGCAAATGAACGGGCGGAGCGACCCGCCACGGTGAACTCAATCTCGTCGCGATGCGGGCCCACAAGCGTCACGCCGCGGCGCAGCTCCTCGTCGGCATGCTCGTCAAGGGCGGCCAGCATGCGCTCGTACGCCCAGCCCTTCAGCTCTTCGCGATCCTCGACCTGGGGCAAATCCCCCAGCGTGGACGCATAGGTCACGTTGGCGGTCTCACCTGACGCCACTTGCCCGTAGGCAGTGTGCACATGGCCCGCCAGCCGGTCGAGCAGGGCCAATCGGTGCACGAGCAGGGCCGAGCCCGCGCGGGCAATCGAATCGTTCCACGCGCCGAGCATCTCGCGGCAGCACCAGGTCTCCTTGAGCAAGGCGTTACGCTGGGTCACGCAGCGCCCATAGGTGCTCGCAAGATCGGCATAGCGTGCGCTCAGCTGCATGCCAAAGTCATCGAGGGCGGCTCGGCGCACACTGGCGCCTCGCTTAACCATGTCCAGATGGTCGGGGCAAAACAGCACGCTCGGCAGAACCCCGCGCACACCGGCGGCAGAGCATCTCTTGCCGTTGCGGCTAAACGAGCGTTTACCGTCCTCCGCGCTCAATCCCATATCAAGCACGCGGCCGTTGCCCTCGAGCCTCAGCTCGATCTTGCACGAGCCCACGCCGTCATGGACGAGCTCGGCTGCGGTCGAATGCCTAAACGAGGCGCCGCTCGTCAGCAGCTGCAGCGCCTCTATAAGATTGGTCTTTCCCGCCGCGTTGGGTCCCGCAAGTATCGTCACGCCCTCGTCCAGGGCAAGGCGATAGCTATCGAAGCTGCGGTAGTGCGCGACGGAAAGATCGCGGGCGAACATGGTCATGGCGCAGCGCTAGATGCGGACCGGCATGACCAGGTACAGGTAGTTGATCTTGTCGTAGGACTTGAAGATGCCCGCCTGCGAGTAGCTCTTGAGCTCCAGCGTGATCTCCTTCTCCTTGGACAGGGCATTGAGGCAGCCGAAAATGTAGTGGTAGTTGAAGGCGATGGTACCCGACTCGCCCTCGGCCTCGACATCGATCGTCTCCTGCGCAAGGTCCTGGTCATTGGAAATGGAGGACAGGCCCATCTGCCCGTTCTCGACATCGATCTCGAACTTGACGGCGGGGTTGGCGCTCGCGATAACGGCCACGCGCTTGAGGGCGGCGTTAAAGGCGGCGACGTCGATCTTGACGCTCGTCACGCAAGAATCGGGGATGAGCTGCTTGTAGTTGGGGTACACGCCCTCGATGCGACGCGACACGTAGGTGGTGTTGCCGGCCTCGAAGACGACCTGGGTGTCGGTAGCCCCGATCATGATGGTCGCCTGGCTGGCCATGATGTTCAGCGCGTCGTTAAAGGCGTCAGCCGGAACGTTGAGCTCAAAGGAGCCCTCGAGGGTCGAGGTCTCGACCTGCGTATCGCACACGGCCAAGCGGAAGGAATCGGTCGCCACCAGGCGTACGGTGTTGTTCTCGACCTTCATGTGCACGCCGCCCAGGATGGGGCGAGCCTTGTCGGTCGAGGTGACGCGCCACACGCGGCCGACCATTTCGGACAAGACATCGGTCGGCAGCTCCACGGCACTCTCGATGGCATAGGCCGGAAACTCGGGGAAGTCATTGGCATCGAGCGTGTTCAGCCTAAAAGAGCTCTTCTCGCAACCAATCAGCACCTGGCGCTCGGACAGCTCAAAGGTGACCGGGGCATCGGGGAGGGTCTTGGTGATATTGGAGAGCATCTTACAGGGGATAACCATCTCGCCCTCTTCTTCGACATGCGCCGCGATGCGATGACGGATCGAGATAGTGTAGTTAGAGGTCTGGAATTCCAAGATGCCGTCTTGGGCCTTAACGAGCACGCCCGACAGGATGGGAAGGGTGGATGCCGAAGCGACACCCTTCATAACGACGCCGATGGCTTGTGTAAGCGAGCTCTGGCTGACGGTGAACTTCATCTTTTAATACCTTTCTATAGATATAAATATCTTAATAATAGTAATAGCACTGACGAAACTGTTGATTACTCCCAAAGACGCAGGTCAGACCAAGAAAGAGAATCGACAGCAACCTGTGTGCAACAGGGGTGGTTTTCCACGTTCAAAACCTGCGCAAAACTTTTCATCACCGCGGGTTGGGTTTTAGACACCTTATGCCCGTGGTTTCGACAAGTTTTCAACAGGTGTCTCTATTTCCCTACGAGCGCAGTGTAATTTTATCGCGCAGCGACTTGAGGTCTTCGGTGACGGTGCGGTCTTCCTGGATCATCTTCTGGACCTTTTTGTAACTCGTGCTGACGGTCGAGTGGTTGCGGTTGCCAAATTCGGCGCCCACCGCCGTGGTCGTCATCTCGCACATCTCGATGGCCAGGTAGATAGCGATATGGCGTGCTTTGGCGATATTGGAGTTGCGACGCGGGCCGATGAGCTCCTCGTGCGTCACGCCGTACTGCTCTTCGATGACGGACTGAACCGTCTGGACGTTGATCTTTTTGGCCGATGTGTCAAAGTACTGGCTGGCGATGGCGTCGATATCGTCAAAGGTGAGCTCCCCGCCCTCGCGCTCGCGGTCGCCCGCCTCGCCGGCGCAGCGCTCGCAAAAGCTCTCGAGTTCGCGGATGTTGGTGCCCGAGACCTCGGCCATGTGTTTAAAGTGCTCGTCGGTTAGGTGCCCGCCGTCGCCCCCATAGGCCGCCAGCAGCGAGTCGTCGCCTGCCTCGGGAGCGGCGACGATGGTGTTCTCGTAATAGCGCTGCAAGATCTTGTATTTCATTTCGTAGCTGGGCTCTGAGACCAGGCAGAGCATGCCGGCGTTGAAGCGGCTGGTTAGACGCTCGTCCATGCTCAGGTCCTTGGGGGCGCGGTCTGCCGCGATGACGACCTTCTTGTTGTTGCGGATGAACTCGTCCATGAGCTGGAAAAAGTAGTCCACGCTCGCGCGCTTGCCGATGATGTTTTGGATGTCGTCGATGATGAGCACGTCCACGCCGTGGTACGCCTGCATGATGGGGGCGTTGCTCTTCTTTTGGCGGTCGAACTCGGTCATCAGGTCGTCCAGATATGCCTGGGAGTTGGCATACTTGACCTTGATCTCGGGCGACTTTTCGGCGAGCTCGTTTTTGATGGCAAGCAGCAGGTGCGTCTTGCCCAGGCCCGATTTGCCGTAGATGAACAGTGATGTGCACGTGCCCCGCTCGTCCGCGAGGGCGGCAAACTTGAGTGCCGAGCGATAGGCATGGCTGTTCTCGGGGCCGTAGACAAAGTTCTCAAAGGTAAATTTTGAGTTCGCGGCGAGCGGGGCTCCATCCGTATTCTGTTCGGCCGGCGCGGTCGGTGCTGGCATGGGTGAAGCGGGGGTCGCAGCTTGCGTGGATTTAGTTGGCGCTCCGCCCTTCATCTGGTTCATCATGCGACGAAAATCATCGGCCGAGAGCGTGTTCTTGATTGCAATGCCCGAATCCGCGCCCGTCGTTGCGTCGTGAGCGATGGGCATGTGCGTGACGGGTGCGTTCGTTGACGTCGCCGCCGCGGTCGGCAACGGTGCCATGGTTTCACGGGAAACATCGCTGTGCTGGTGCCCGATTGTCGGCACGTCGCCTGCGGAGGCCGGCGCCGCCGGGGAAGCAGCGGGGGCCGTGGCGGGCGCCGTCGCGGCAGCGGATTCCGTCGCGGCGCCTTGCGGTGCCACGATGTCGAGCGCAATCGGTGCAAAGGCGATTTCTTCCAGATAGGCCTCAATGGTCGGCTGATGCTTTTTGAGCTGCGCGATGGCAAAGCGCGAGGGGGCCTCGACCGTGAGCGTATCTTCGGTTAGGCTTATGGCGCGCGATTGCCCCAGCATGTTGATGAGGCGTGCATCTTGGCCGTCGCGCTGGCAAAAGGCGATGGCATCCCCCAGGATGATGCTTGCTTCCTCGTCCACTATCTCTCCCGTTCTTTAGCTCTGAGCTCGCACGCGAGCGGCGCCGAGTTCGGTCAGATGGTATTTCTGGCCATGCTTGATGACCAAGCCGGCCTGCGCCAAGTCATTGAGCGTGCGTGACCAAGTGGGGGCCGAGTTTCCAAACGCCCTCGCCAGATCGGTAGCACCGCACGCTTGATTTTGCGCCAGATAGCCCAGCGCGGCGTTGCCGCGATCGCTTACGAACACGTCCGGTTGTGGCTGCGCATACTGATTTGCTGCATTAGGATACATCATTTGAGCTGCTGGTTGTTGAGAACTCTGCATCGGCGGCATTTGCTGTTGAAAACTTTGAGGCCACTGTTGGTAAGGCTGCGGAGTCATCTGCTGGGCCCAGGGGTTGTGCTGCTGCTGCGGCATCTGCTGGTACGGCTGCTGATATCCCTGCTGGTACTGCTGTGGGAACTGCTGGCCATACCCCAGTGGCGGCATCTGCTGATATGGATATCCCTGTTGGTACGGCTGATATCCCATTTGCTGGCCACCCGGTGCCCCCGTCGCCTGCTGCATTGCTGCTGCATCCTGATCCGCCAGCGGCATGGCCTCTGGCACGTTTGGCGGCATCGACATCGACGCCGCCTGGGACTCTTGTGTAGGAAGCATTCCGGGCTGCTGCATCTGTCCCACGCGGGGCTGCATCTGTTGCGTTGCCATGGGCTGCTGCGCAAAAGCTCCCGGCAGGGGATATGCGGGCTGCTCCGTCTCGGGCCGCACGGCAGCACCGCGCCCGCCGGCGCGTTCGATTTCCTGCACGCGTTTAGGATCCAGGCTTACCGTAACCACGGTGCCGTTGCCCATGTTGTCCTCGATGGACACGGCCCCGCCGGCGTTTTCCAAATACTCCTGCACCATGGGAAACCCTGCTCCGGTTCCACGGATATAGCGCTTCATCTTGCTGTTTGCGCTGGTAACGCCAAAGTCGAAAGCGCGCTCCTTGTCGTCGATGCCGGGTCCTTGATCAGCAAAGCGGATGGTGTCTCCGCCGTCCAGAATCGAGATGATGGGCTCGGCAAAGTGCGCGTGGATAAAGTTTTCGACAATCTCGCGGATGACCATGAGCGAGATATGGCCACCTTGTTCTTTCATGCACTGGTAGACGGTGTTGGTCGTCTCTTCCAAATACGTGCGGACATCTTGCGGATCAATGACGATCACACGCGGTGTCGACAGCATGTCGTCATAGACGGCGATGCGCGCGGCGTACATGACTTTTGGCGCCTGCGTGGTCGTCTGCTCGCCTTCCTCACGCTCTTCGCGCACGCCGGTGATGTGCTCGTTGTCGGGTGCCGGGTCTCCGGAATCGACCATGGTGTAAAAGTCGTCAGACATGCCGCTCGCAATCTTTCAAAAGGTTTCGAACAAATAGTAGCTCACCGTGCAATGTTTCTCATCTTTCGACAACTTTTCAAAACCTGTTGAAAACTTTGGAAAACGGACGAAAAGTTCTCAACATTGCCAACATGACCTGTTGAAAACTCGATGAAATATCGTGAAAAGTTGCCATGCACCGCTAAATCGAGCTCGGCTTATGGGGGAACCGTGTGAACTGCGCAACCTTTTACCTTTGATTTCTTGACATTTGAACATTGATTTCCCTACAATCTTCAAGCTCACGTGTCTATATCTGCGTCCGCGCCCCCGCGGACACTCGAAATGCAGCAGGAGGAACTTAAGATGAAGCGTACGTATCAGCCTAATAAGCGTAAGCGTGCCAAGACCCATGGCTTCCGTGCCCGTATGGCCACTAAGGGTGGTCGTGCCGTGCTCGCCCGTCGTCGCGCCAAGGGCCGCAAGCGTCTCACTGTCTAGCAGCGATACACACATCTCGCATGAAGACTATTAAGTCTCGGCAAGATTTCGAGCATGTGTTCAGTCAGGGGCGTCGTTTCAATCACCCTCTGATTCGAATGACCATATGTGAATCGGTTGGCGAAGGCGACTCCGGAAGGGTCGCCTTCGTTGGTGCTAAACGGCTCGGTTGTGCTGTCGTGCGCAACCGTTCTAAGCGTGTGATGCGCGAGGCCGCCCGCAGCTGTGGATTTCCCGTTGCGGGTTATGACATCATCTTGTTCGCAACTCCCAAGACGAGGGTTTCTTCGCCTCAGGAGATGGACAATGCATTGCGTTCGCTTATGAAACGCGCCGGCGTTGCCGGGGAGGAGCGATGAGCAATCACGTTTTGCGACGTGTTGCCATCGCTCCTATTCGCATATATCAACAGGTTATTTCGCCCTTATTGCCTGACGCCTGCATTTATTACCCAACGTGCTCGCAATACGCCGTCCAGGCGATTGAGAAGTACGGTGTTTTGAGAGGCTGCTGGCTTGCCGTGAGGCGCATCGCTCGCTGCAATCCCCTGCACGTCGGCGGTTATGACCCTGTGCCCTAGCGGGCACTCGCTATCGGAGGAAAACTTACATGTGGGATTGGATCGTTAACATCCTTTTCGAGCTGCTCAAGCTCATCCAGACCTTTGCGGTCGACTGGGGCCTGTCCATCATCATCCTGGTGGTCATCATCCGTCTGCTGCTGACGCCGCTTATGCTCAAGTCGACTAAGTCGACGGCACGCATGCAGGTGCTGCAGCCCAAGATGCTCGAGATCCAGGAGCGCTATGCCGACGATCCCCAGCGTCAGGCCGAGGAAATGCAGAAGTTCTACAGCGAGAACAAGTTCAACCCGATGGCTGGTTGTCTGCCGCTGTTGATTCAGATGCCTGTCCTGTTCGCCCTATTTACGCTGCTGCGTAACCTGCCGGACTACTTTAACGACGGCACGTTCTCGTTCTTTAATATTCTGCCCGACCTGACCACCACGCCGAGTGCCTCCTTTGCCGATGGCTTTATGGTCGCGCTGCCTGCGCTGGTCTGCCTGATCCTGTTCGTTGTCCTGACCCTGATTCCGCAGCTCTATATGTCGCGCAACCAGACCGGCCAGCAGGCTCAGAGCATGCGTATGATGGCCGTTGTCATGACGGTCATGATGCTTTGGATGGGCTGGAGCTTTCCCGTTGGTGTTCTGCTGTACTACGACGTCTCGTCTGCTTGGCAGGTTATCCAGCAGATTTTTGTGACGCAGAAGGTCATCGACAAGGCGAAGGCCGATGAGGAGGAGCGCCTTAAGAACGCGCCGCTGCAGGTTGAGGTCACTCGTCGCGAGAAGAAGCCGCGCCCGCACAAGAAGAAGTAGCGGGATATCAATCTTATTTAGGTACCTAACTTTTGGAGTACGTTATGTCTGAAGAGATCATCGAGGATATGCTTGAGGAGGTTGCCCCGCAGGTCGCGGGCGATTATCCCGAGATTGCACAGCGCTACAAGGCCGGTGAAGAGCTGACCGACGAGGAACTCGACACCATTGCCGATGTCGCGATTTCCATCCTGCGTTCCATCCTTTCGCACTTCGATGCCGCCAACTCTCCTATCGATGAGTATGAGGGCGACGAGGGTGAGCTGATTCTGGATGTAACGGCTCCCGACCTTGCTGTTCTCATTGGCCGTCATGGTCGCACCCTTGATGCCCTTCAGGTTATGTTCTCTTTGCTAGTGAGCCGCAAGCTTGGCTTTAGGTATCCGGTTGTAGTGGACGTCGAGGGATACAAGAGCCGCCGTCAGGACAAGGTTGCCTCCATGGCTCAGTCTGCAGCCGAGCGTGCCATCCGCACTCATAAGAGTGTTTCGCTTCCGCCCATGAATGCCTACGAGCGCCGACTGGTTCACATTGCACTTCGTGGCAATGACGCCGTCGATACTCATTCTGAGGGTTCTGACCCCGATCGCCATGTGGTGATTGTTGCTCGATAATCTACTCGAGCTTATGCTAAGGGGACGTGGTTTCCACGTCCCCTTTTTTTGTCAAAAGTTCTCGATACACTGATTTTTGTCAGAAAGGAGCTTTCGTTGTTAGTACTTACTGATCAGCAGGCTGACGAGATGTTGAGTCGTCTAACTTCCTATTGCAAAGAGTATTCCTTGAGCTTAACTGATACTGAGCTGAGGAAATGTATTCAACATTTGGATTTGGTTCTCGAAACAAATAAGACAACCAATCTCACCCGTATTCTTAACATAGAAGATGCTGTGGTACTTCATATCCTCGACTCACTTGTTTTGCTCCCCTATATCAATAAGGCTCCTGAGGGAGCTTTGCTCGATATGGGAACAGGTGCGGGCTTCCCTGGTATTCCGTTAACCATAACCACGCATCGTAAAGCTACTTATATTGACTCTGTTGGTAAGAAGGTTGATGCTGTCAATTCTTTTGTTGATGTTCTTGGATTGAAACATGCTCATGCGGTTCATGATCGCCTTGAAGAATATGCTCGAAGCCATAAGAAGCAGTTTTCTGTCGTAACCGCCCGCGCACTTGCCCCTCTACCGATTCTTGTTGAGTATGCTGCTCCGTTCCTCAAAGACGGAGGGCTATTTGTTATCACCAAGGGTAATCCTTCGGATGAGGAGCTTGCTTCCGGCATGTCAGCAGCTAAGATTTGCGGCTTCACTTTGCTTCTGAATGACGCAATCGATTTGCCTGAGGGCTTGGGCCACAGGGAGTTCATTGTTCTTAAAAAGAGTCATCCGGCATCCGTTTCATTGCCTCGTGCAAATGGCATGGCAAAGAAGAATCCGCTTGCCTAGATGTTTCACGTGAAACATAATGGATACTAACAACTTGCAGTGTTTCACGTGAAACATGGCGGTTGATATCGAATCGGAATGTTTCACGTGAAACATCCTCCGTTTGACAGCTTTAATACACACCAGGAGGGACCGTGGGATTTCGCGACGTTAAGCGTTCTAAGAGCGCAAAAGACACGCGTATCATTGCAATCATCAATCAAAAAGGCGGCGTCGGTAAGTCAACGACGGCTGTGAACCTTGCAGCAGCACTGGGTGAGCAGGGTCGTAAGACACTGATTGTCGATTTTGATCCGCAGGGAAACAGCACCAGTGGATTTGGAATTGAAAAAGAAGACCTTGATCGCTGCATCTATGATGCATTGTTGAATGATGTGCCGGCAGAATCGCTTGTTCTTGATACAAATTGCAAAAAGGTATTCGTAATTCCAGCTACGATTCAGCTTGCAGGTGCCGAAATTGAGCTCGTAAGCGCAATTGCTCGTGAAACCCGCCTCAAAGATTTGCTTGAGCCGATTCAGGACGAGTTCGATTTTATTTTCATTGACTGTCCTCCTTCGCTCGGCCTGCTTACTATCAATGCCTTGACCGCAGCAGACAGCGTTTTGATTCCGATCCAGTGCGAGTACTACGCACTCGAGGGCGTTACGAAGCTGCTAGAGTCAATGAAGATGGTCAAATCACGTCTGAACAAGGGCTTAGACACATATGGTGTGCTTATGACCATGTATGACTCGCGTACTTCTCTATCGAATCAGGTTGTTGAGGAGGTTCAATCGTACTTTGGTGATAAGGCATTTAAGACGCTAATCCCCCGTACGGTTAAAATCTCCGAAGCTCCGTCTTTTGGAGAACCGGTAATTACCTATGCACCTCAAAATAAGGGTGCAAAAGCGTATATGAACCTTGCAAAAGAGGTGATCAAGCGTGCCTAGTGTAAAGAAACGTGGCGGATTGGGACGTGGACTCAATGCTTTGGTCTCAGAGGCCGAGTATGAGACCGGTGGTTCTGCTGTATCTGCTTCAAATGCCGCATCTGTAACAAAACTAGCTATTGAGGATATCGTTCCCAACCCTAATCAACCGCGAATTCATTTTAATGAAACTGAACTTCGCGAGTTGAGCGAGTCAATCCAAGAGCATGGCGTTTTGCAGCCGCTCTTGGTTCGCAAGCATGGAAACGGCTATGAGATTATCGCTGGTGAGCGTCGTTACCAGGCGTCAAAGCTTGCTGGTCTTGAGGAGCTGCCTGTCATCATTAAAGATGTTAATGATGAAGAGATGCTGGCTCTTGCTCTTATCGAAAACCTTCAGCGTTCTGATCTGAATCCCGTCGAAGAGGCTAAGGGCTATCGCCAGCTCATTGATGCCAGCGGTATGACCCAGGAGGCATTGTCGAAGGCAGTAAGCAAATCACGCTCTGCAATTACAAATTCGTTGCGCCTTCTTGATCTCCCCGAAGTAGTTCAGCAGATGATTTTTGAGGGTAAACTTACTGCTGGTCATGCACGTGCGATTCTTGCAGTTCCCTATGAGGATGCTCGAATTCGACTTGCAGAAAAGGTTGTTGCAGAGGGCCTTTCCGTAAGAGCGACAGAAAATCTTGCTCCATTGTTTTCTGCCGGAGAGACGCCTAAGACGCCGAGGCCTGCAACGCCTCAGTCTTTTAAAAAGGCTGCCCGTGTGCTTCGCCAGGTATTTAATACCAACGTGCGTGTGAAGAGCTCGCGTGGAAAGAATAAGATTGAAATTGAGTTTAAAGACGAAGAAGAGCTTTCTCGTATTCTTGGTGAAATGATTCAGTTTGATCAAGGGGGCCAAGATGAGGAATAAGATTATAGCTGCGATTGCATTGGCGACGACTGTCGCGGCTGGTGCCTTTGCTGGCTATAAGATCGCGACAGACGATGAACTTCGGGGTCGTTTGCTTCGTAGCGCGCAAGATATCGTCGATACTTCAAAGAAGAAAATGGATGTTATGACAGAAGATGTTGCCATGCGTACTGCTCAGGTAACGAAGAATCCCAAGATTAATCAAGGTTGGGTTAGCAACCAATGGGAAAATGTAGGCTATTAGGTACCTAACAATTACCCTGCATATTTTGAGGGGCCCTTGTCTGATTCATGAGACAAGGGCCCTTTATTTTGTCCGTAAAAAATGGGAAAGGTAGCAGTTGGTCCAAAATTGAGGTCGATAAATGAAACGGCCCCGGTTGCATATCCTGCAACCGGGGCCGTTCGATGTTTCACATGAAACGTATTGGGGTGCGACTCCCCTATGCGTTCTTCTGAACTTTGAAGCGCTGCTTCAGCTGTCCACAAGCGGCGTCAATATCGTTACCACGGGAGTTGCGAATCGTGGTCTCGATGCCACGGGACTCAAGACGACGCTGAAGATCCTCAACCTTATGAATCGGCGACGGCTTGAGCGGGCTGCCCTCGATGTCGTTAAGCTGAATCAGGTTAACGTGGCACAGCGTTCCCTCGCAGAAGTCGCAGAGCGCCTGCATCTCGGGATTCGTATCGTTGACGCCTTCGATCATGGCATACTCATAGGTCGGGCGGCGGCCAGTCTTCTCGGTGTAGAGCTGAAGCGCCTCGTGAAGGCGAAGCAGCGTGTACTTCTTAACACCGGGCATAAGCTTATTGCGTGTCGACTGGATGGCGGAATGCAGGGAAACGGCAAGCGTGAACTGCTCGGGGATGTCGGCAAATTTGCGAATACCGGGAATAACGCCGCTGGTGGAGACGGTGAGGTGACGAGCGCCGATACCGATGCCATCGGGGTCGTTGAGGATTCGCAGCGCCTTGAGAACCTCGTCGTAGTTGGCAAACGGCTCGCCCTGGCCCATGAAGACAACGCTCGTGGCACGTTCGCCAAAGTCGTTGGATACATGAAGCACCTGGTCGACGATCTCCTGAGCTGTCAGAGAGCGCTTGAGGCCGTTGAGACCGGTAGCGCAAAAGGCGCAGCCCATGCCGCAGCCTGCCTGGGTGGAAACGCAGACGGAAAGCTTGTTACGACGGGGCATGCCGACAGTCTCGACGGAAACGCCGTCGTGGTACTCGAGCAGATACTTGCGAGAGCCATCTTTGGAAACCTGCTTGGTGAGTTCAGTCGGCGTATCAAAGGCAAAAGCCTCTTTAAGCTGCTCACGGAAAGCCTTGGGAAGGTTGGTCATATCGTCAAACGAACAAACGTTCTTCTCAAAGACCCATTCGATGAGCTGCTTCGCGCGGAAGGCGGGCTGGCCAAGTTCGGCCACGAGCTCGCGAATATCGTTTTGGCTCAAGTCGCGAATGTCCTGAGATTTAGTCCTGGGATTCATGGAAGCCTTTCGATTTTGGGGAAACGTAGAGGGTATCGCTACAATATGGTATCAGCTGCAGAAATTATAGAGGAGGAGTCTGCCCATGCCGGGTAAAAGCCTAGAGAACATGCACGTAGCGGTCTTGGCGGGCGGTCATTCCGCCGAGCGCGAGATTTCGCTCGATTCGGGAAAGAACGTTGTGGTGGCACTGAAGGAAGCCGGCTACACCTCGGTGGAGCTGCTTGACACGGCCGCTGATGACTTTATGGTAACCATGGCGAACGGCGGATTCGATGTGGCATTTATCGCCATGCACGGCGCCGGCGGTGAGGATGGCGCCATGCAGGGTGCCATGGAGACCCTGGGTATCCCCTACACGGCCTCGGGCGTACTTGCCAGCGCCTGCGGTGCCGACAAGGAGGTCTCTAAGCTCCTATACGCCAAGGCGGGCATTCCCATTGCCCCCGGCCTTGCGCTCGAGGTGGGCGATGAAGTCGATATCGATCATATCGTCGAGGTTTGTGGCGAGCGCTGCTTTGTGAAGCCGGCCGTCAACGGTTCCAGCTATGGCATTTCCCTGGTCCATGAGCCCTCCGAGCTGCCCGCGGCAATCGCCAAGGCGTTTGAGTACGGCGACAAAGTGCTGGTCGAGAAGTGCATCGAGGGTACCGAGATCACCGTCGGCGTATACGGCGAAGATGACGTACGCGCCCTGCCGATTGTCGAGATTCGTAAGCCCGAGGACTGCGAGTTCTACGATCTGGACGTGAAGTATGTCGACCCTACGGATATCCATCGCATTCCGGCGCAGATTTCACCCGAGAATTACGCTCGCGCTCAGGAACTTGCCTGTGCCGCTCACAAGGCCCTCGGTTGCCTGGGTATCTCGCGCAGCGACTTTATTGTGAGCGAGGACGGCCCCGTTATCCTCGAGACCAATACCATTCCCGGCATGACCGATACGTCGCTGTATCCAGATGAGATCCGCCACACCGACGACATGACGTTCCCGCAGGTCTGTGACAGCCTGATCCGTATGGGCCTTCGTCGAGCGGGCATTGCATGCTAATCGAGGACGCGGTTTCGTCAGGAACGCCGCAGTTTGTCATCGACTCCTATGCCACGCTTGCCGACCGCGCCAAAACGCAGTCCTTCGGCCTTATCGAGGAAGATGTGATTGTCCTCGATACCGAGACCACGGGTCTTTCGGTGCAGGACAACGAGCTGATCGAGATCTCGGCGGCCCGTCTTTCGGGCCGCGAGGTCATCGACCGCTTCGATACCTTCGTGCATCCCAAACAGCTGATTCCCGCCGAGATTACCGAGCTCACGAGCATTACAAATGCCGATGTGGCAGATGCCCCGTCGGCGGTTGAGGCCGTCGCCGCTCTCGCCGATTTTGTCGGTGGCTGCCCGGTGATCGCACACAACGCCACGTTCGACCGCTCGTTTATCGAGTCGATCAAAGGCGGCGTCAACGTGAGCGATATTTGGATCGATTCGCTGGCGCTGTCGCGCATCGCGCTTCCGCGCCTGGCCTCGCACAAGCTGTCTTTTATGGCCGATCTGTTTGGCTGCGACTCGGTATCACACCGTGCCAATGCCGACGTCGACGCCCTGTGTGGCGTATGGCGCGTGTTGCTCGTGGCGCTCACCGACTTGCCCCAGGGCCTCATGGCGCGCCTAGCCGACATGCATCCGGACGTGCCTTGGTCCTATCGTCCTATCTTCTCATTCTTGGCAGGGCAGAACCCTGGTTCTATCTTCTCTCTCAGCGCCGCTCGTGCTGACGTTCTCAAGGCCGATCGCGCCGACGATCGGGTGGACGCCGATGAGCTGCCGGTTCTCAAGATGCCGAGTCGTGAGGAGATCGAGGCAGACTATGCGCCAGGTGGCCTGGTCAATCGCATGTATCCCACCTACGAGCCGCGTGATGAGCAGATCGCGATGGCGCTCGAGGTCCGCGATGCGCTGGTCACGGGCACTCATCGAGTAATTGAGGCAGGCACAGGCGTCGGCAAATCGATGGCCTATCTGGTGCCTTTTGCCGAGGCAGCACGCCGTAACAACATCACGGTTGGTATTGCGACCAAATCGAACAATCTTGCCGACCAGCTCATGTACCATGAGCTGCCAAAACTTGCCGAGCAACTGGACGGTGGTCTGTCATTTTGCGCTCTCAAGGGGTATGACCACTATCCGTGCCTGCGCAAGCTCGAGCGCATGAGCCGCGGCCAGGTCGAGATTACCACCAAGCGCGATCCGGCGGACACGCTCACGGCGGTCGCGGTCATTATGGCGTACGTCTGCCAATCAGCCGATGGCGACCTCGACTCGCTCGGCATTCGGTGGCGCAGCGTCAACCGTCCCGACTTTACGACGGCCTCGCGCGAGTGTGCTCGTCGCCTCTGCCCGTTTTTCCCTGATAAATGTTTGGTCCACGGCGCTCGCCGTCGTGCGGCGCATGCCGATGTGGTGGTCACCAACCATTCCCTGCTGTTCCGCAACGTCGCGGCCGAGGGCAGGATTTTGCCGCCGATTCGTCATTGGGTAATCGACGAGGCCCATTCCATCGAGCGCGAGGCGCGCCGTCAGTGGGCGCGTGTGGTGTCGGCGGACGAATCACGCGTTCTGTTTGAGCGTCTGGGTGGCTCGAGCACCGGCGCGCTAAGCCAGGTTTCCCGTGATTTGGCAACCTCCGAGGGCTCTACGCTCTATCTGGGCCTTACCGCCAAGGCGACGTCGACGGTTGCGCGCGCGAGCATGGCGATCGCCGGCGTGTTCGATGGCGTTCGCGAGCTCGGTCGCCGTGCCCGTGGGGGCTATGACAATGCCAATCTATGGATTGGCCCCGAGCTGCGCGAATCTGACGACTGGCATGATTTCTTACAGTCGGCCTACACTGGCATCGACGCATTGGAACAAGCTGACAAGAGCGTCGACGCGCTGGTGCAAGCCGTCGCCGCCGACAAGCCAGAGGTTGTTGTCGACCTGGGTGATATCTCGCGCCGCCTGCACGAGCTGGCCGAGAACCTAAAACTCATCATTGATGGTACCGATGAACACTACGTGTATTCGCTGCAGGTCAATCGCAGGCTGCGTGCCGGCGGAGAGTCAATGACCGCAGAGCGCATCGACATTGGCGAGGCCTTGGCAACCGAGTGGCTGCCCGAGGTTCACACGGCTATCTTTGCCTCGGCGACCATGACGGTGTCCAAAAGCTTTGAGCACTTTAACCATGCGGTCGGCCTTGATCGCATCGGTGCTTCAACGTCGTCATCGCTGCACTTGGATTCGAGCTACGACTTCGATTCGAACATGGCTGTAGTCGTTGCGGGCGATATCCCCGATCCGCGCGATCGTGAGAGCTATCTTACGGCGCTCGAGCGCGTACTGGTCGACGCCCATCTTGCCATGGGCGGATCGGTGCTCACGTTGTTCACCAATCGGCGCGACATGGAGGACCTATACGCCCGCGTTGAGCCCAAGATGGCCCGTGCGGGTCTGGAGCTCAACTGCCAGCAGCGCAACTCATCTCCTCGTCGCCTGCGCGACCGGTTTATCAACGAACCGACCTCGTCGCTTTTTGCGCTCAAGGCCTTCTGGGAGGGGTTTGATGCCAGCGGCGAGACGCTGCGCTGCGTCATCATTCCCAAGTTGCCGTTCTCAAGCCCCACGGACCCGCTCTCGTGCGAGCGCAACCTGCGCGAAGACCGCGCATGGGCGCGCTATTCGCTGCCCGAGGCGGTGCTCGAGGTTAAGCAGGCCGCGGGGCGTTTGATTCGCTCGTCGACCGATAGCGGTGTGCTGATCTTGGCGGATCCTCGCCTGGTGACGAAGGGCTATGGCAAGAAGTTCTTAACGTCGCTGCCCACGAGCTCCTACCAGCGCATCGAATCGGCGCAGATTGGGCACTATCTACAGCTGTGGCGTGCACGCCACGAGCGGCGGCGCTAAAGCGGACAGACGAGGGTTTTTGCCATATCGCACAGACGCTTTGACAGGGCGGGGTCATCCAAGATGCGGATGGCTCCGCCCGCTGCGATTATCTGGCTCAGCAGCCAACGCTCGGAGCCGTAATGTACGGTTACCGTTGCCATGTCTGTCCCGCTGCGCTTGATTAGGGTGATGCCGGCCCAGTCCAGATGCTCCGCCATATCGAATGGCATCAAGAGCTTTGCGCTGCGCTGCGTCCGGGCAAGGGAATCGTGGAGGGATGCGACGTCCGGTGCGTGAGGCACGACGGAGTCTTCCGTTAAGGCGAGTCCCTCGATTTTATCCATGCGATAGGTGCGCTGCTCATCGACTGCGATGTCCCAGGCAATCAGGTATGTTTGGTCGCCGTTTGCCGTAATGCGCAAGGGGTCGACCAGACGCTCGCGTGGCCGTGCATCGTCCATCGAGCGATACGAGATACGGCAGCGAACGCCGTCCTGAATGGCGCAGCTCAGCTGCTGCCAGTGCGACCCGTGGTTGACGGTGTCAAAGACGCGCTGGTTATAGCCGAGCTCTTCGGGTAGAAGAGCAAATCGAATCCGAGCCGCCGTCTGCGGCTCGATCCCCAACGATTCAAGCTCGTGGTTGAGCACGGCGCCCTCGGCGGCACTCAGGCGCAGCGGTAGCACACGACCGGCGTCACCGGTGAGGACCACACGCTCGCCGTGGCATTCGCAGATGATGCGCGCGCCCGATTCTCGGTTCGCGAGCGTCGAGACGATCTCGAGAATCTCGTCGAGCGACGCCCCCGTGATGTCAAAGCGACTGCAAATCTCGTTTCGAGTCATGCCGTTCTCGCCGGCGGCGTAGAGGGCCTCCATGATGTCGATGGCGCGCGAGAGCCTCTGCTCGCTGGTGAGTTTACGCACGGGCATGCTCGTGCACCGTCCTTTCGATGAGGTGGTTCCACGCCTGTTTGAGCGATTTGGGGGCCATGGGCCTCATGCCGTCCATGGCGTGGGCCATGCAAAATGAGGCGGCGGCTTCAAGGTCGCGCACGTCAACGGTCCAGATCCATCCCGCATCGGTGTGTGCGAGCTTACCTCGCCCGCGCGTGAGACCGTTGATCATATCGATCTGCGTCTGAGGGGCGAATGAGAACGTAGCTGCAACGGGCGGTCGGTCGGCAAAATCGAATTCAAAGAACAGGTAGTCGTTGAGGTTGAAGTCCGCAGGGATGGTGTAGGCCTTCGAAGGACGCCAAGCGCGAACGATACGGTCGCAGCGGAATGTCCTGGTGTCGTCGGTGGCATTGTCGAGGCCGCAGAAGTACGCCACGCCCTCGCGCTCGAACATGCCGTAGACGCAGACGGTACGCTCTTTTTGCTCACCGCGTCCGTTCTGATATAAAAATCGCAGCGCGCATCGCTCGGCAAAGGCGCTCCAAACCGCATCGACGGTGGGAGAGCGGCTGATCGGCGCCTCGTCTACCGTCGTCCTGCCGGTGAGATAGGCAATCTTTGAACGAATATCGGCAAGCGGTGCGGCAAAGGTGGAAGAGCCGCTTGCAAGCGTTTGGTCGATGGCGTTGAGTAGGATGTCGGCGTCGTCTGCGGTGATGAGGCCACCTGCTGCAAACGTGTGCTCGCGGTCGATTGTCCACGAGCTTTCCTCGGTCTCCTGCGCGCCGGCAGGGCGAACCTCCTTGATTAGGATGCCGCGTTCGAGCAGTTTGTCACGATCGCGCCGAAACTTGCGCTTATCAGAGTCGATGTTGCCCGAGCCATATCCCAGGTCAGAATCCAAGACGATCTGCTCGGTCGTCAGCGGTTCGGGGGAGCTGTTGAGCACAAAGAAAAGATTGAGGATGCGCTGAGCCGTTTTATCGAAACTGGGCTCCGAATTTTCCTTTTTAATTGTCGCGGTCGCGTCGCTTGCCGTCATAGAGTCCTCGCATGAGAAGGTGGTTTGCTGCCATGATTTTAGTCCGATATGGAGATTAGGCTATATCCTTGTCCGCTCGGGGCGTTAAGATGGCCCGAATTCGGTCGTTTGCGCTCGCTCGGGGTATACTTTCGACTATATACGGTTCTAATGTGCATGCATTGGGCCTATTTGTCGGATTATGGATGTGGAGCGCACATGGCGAACACCCAGAACTATATTAACCACCTGCTGCAGAACACCGGCATTACGCCGGCATGCAGCGAAGAAGAGCGCTTGGCTGCCGAGGATATCGCTCAGATCTTCCGCAACCACGGCTTTGATCCCGAGGTTCAGGAGTTCAATGCCCCGGCGCCCAGTAGGTTGGCATTTGCCGTTACCGGTATTCTTGCGTTTGCCGGCGCCCTACTGATGGGCATCGGCGGCGGCATCGGCTTGGTCGGCACCTTGCTGGCCATTGCCGGCGCCGTTCTTTACGTGCTCGAACGCACGGGCCACCCCGTGGTTTCGCGCCTGGGCAAGACGGGCGTGAGCCAAAATGTCATCGCCTACCACAAGGCCTCGGGCCCGCTCGCGTCTCCGCGCAACCGCCCGGTGGTCGTTGTCGCACACTACGACTCTCCCCGTGCTGAGCTGCTCGCCCGCGAGCCCTATGCTTCTTATCGTGCGCTCATCGCCAAGCTGTTGCCCGTTGCCACGGTTGCCCCTGCTGCCGTTGCCATCTTGCGTATCCTGCCGCTCCCCGGCGCGCTCAAGGTTCTGCTGTGGATTGTCGCGATCCTCGCTTCCCTCGTTGCGCTCGCCAACGCGGCAAACATCATTTCTAACCGTTTTGTGCTTCCCTATACGTCCGGCGCAGTGTGCAACAAGTCTTCTGTCGCCGCTATGCTCGGCGTTATGGACAACGTTGCTCCCTTCCAGGGCGAAAACGAGTTTCCCGACGATGTTCCGTTCGATACCTATTTTGGGGAGCAGAAGCGTCGTGCCGAGGAAATGGCGCGCGCAGCGGCGGAGTATGCCGCGGCCCAACAGCAAAACGACTACGGCAACACCATCGAGTATGAAGAGCCTACCTACGCCGAGGACGAGTTCGGCCAGCCGATTGCTTCCGACGCTCAGACCGAGCCCGAACAGAGCGAGGCTTTCGACGAGCAGATCGAGGGCTTTGAGGGTGCGTCTGCCGACGAGACGCTGATTGGCGCCATCGTGCCCGAGGATCAGAATCAGGCTGTCCAGGCCGAAGAGTTCAATGACGAGGTTCCCGCTGCCGAGCCGGCGGAGGAGCCTGTCGCGGCCGAGCCCGAGCCCAAGCTCTATCGCAATGCCGCCGGCAACATCCGCTTTGGTTCGGATGCCATCCGTGCGCTCGGAATGCTTCCTGAGTCCTGCACGCTCGATTACGAGGAAGGCGAGGAGCCGACGTTTGAGCCCGAGCCTGCCCCCGTCGTGACTGCACCTGCGCCCGTTGTCGCCGTGGATGATGAGTCTGCCGCGGTTACCGCTGCTGTTGCCGAGCCCGAGGCGGTGTCCGCGATCGATCCCGCGGCAGGACTGGACATTTTGGCTCCCGCCGCGCCGGCGCAAGACGTTACGGACGAGTCTGACGACGATTACGTTGAACAGCCGAGGCGCGTGTCTTACGAGAGCGATACTGATTTCTCGGCCGAGATTCCCGCGGCAACGCCCCATGCCGATATTGCATCCGCGTTCTCTTCGATTGGCGCCAGTGCTTCCAACTTCTTTAAGGGTGCGCTTGCAAAGGGCAAGAAATTTGTCGACGATTTCGAGGAGAAGCGCGCTGCCGCACGCGAGGCTGCCGAGCAGGAGGCTATCGCTCAGCAGCAGGCAGCCGAGGCGGCACGTGAGCGCGCGGCGCAAGAGCTCGAGCAGAACGAGGCTATGCAGTCCGTGCCCGTCGATGCTGCCGAAGCTACGACGTCCTTTGAGTCCCAGCAACCGGCGTCCGCGGATGTTGCTGAGGCGACGACGTCTTTCGAGGCTCAGCAACATGTCGATAGCACCATGTCGTTTGATGCCGCGCAGTTCGATTCCACGATAACGTTTGAAAAGCAAGGCACCGCGATTGCCGGGCCCCTTCCTGTTTCCGATGAGCAGGGCGACGCGGCAGACGATGACGAGCCTATTGATGCTGCCGAAATCCAAGATGTCGCCGAGGACGAGCCCGTCGAGGCCAACTCTGACGAAGAGCAATACGCGGCAGCCGATCAAGGTGATTCGACCGAGGTCGAGCAGGAGGAAGTGCCTGCGGTTTCCGAGACTCCCGAGACGGATGAGTCGAGGCCTTACTCCACGCAGATTTTCACCATGCCGACCTCGAGTGGTTCCGGTGCCACGGTTGCCAATGTCGCTCCCACCCAGGACGAAACGGTCGATTCCCTTATGGCCCAGATTTCCTCCCAAGCATCGCCGCGTCCGCAGATGAATGTTCCCGATCCGGCGTCGGCACCGTCGCCTGCACCCTCCTCGTCTCCGCTGGCTTCGGTCCCCGATCCGTCGCTGCCGTCGATGAAGCAGACAAACGTTGCGTCTCGCACGTCGCTGTTCGACCTTCCCGATCCCTCCGCACAGGTCAACGACCCCTTTG
Source organism: Collinsella aerofaciens (assembly GCF_028207065.1). Taxonomy (GTDB): domain Bacteria; phylum Actinomycetota; class Coriobacteriia; order Coriobacteriales; family Coriobacteriaceae; genus Collinsella; species Collinsella aerofaciens_AR. Next base: position 22,236 of record NZ_JAQLFP010000020.1, on the reverse strand, counting down.
CTACCGCTCAGGGTCCCGAACCCACATCGGCACCCGTTGCGCCTCCTATGCCCGTTGCGTCGGGCGCACAGCCGATCGAGACCATTTCGGCTCCCGCCCCTGCGGCACCCAAGTCTCGCAAGCGCGGCCTGGGCGGCCTGTTCGGTCGTAAAAAGAAAAACGAACAGGACAGCATGAGTGACTGGCTGGGCGTCGAAGACGATTACGATGCCAAGAAGTCCGGTCGCGGCATCGGTTCGTGGGATAATTTCGAGGACGACAACGATGGCTGGAAGGGCGGCGCTACGTCTTCCGACGGCGCTTCTTCCGAAGATATGCTCTCGGCTGTCGCCTCTATGGGTGACGATGAGCTGCTCGGTCACGATATCTGGTTTGTGGCAACGGGCGCCTCGGATTGTGATGGCGCCGGCATGAAGGCCTTCTTGGCTTCGCATCGCGATAAGCTCCGCGGCGTATTCTTCATCAATCTTGAATCCGTCGGCGCCGGTAGGCTTTCGGTGGTGACGGTTGAGGGCGAACAGCAGCTGCTCAAGGGCGATCGCCGCATCATGAACCTGGTCAGCAAAGTGTGCAAGTCGTTCCATGTCGATTGTGGCGCGCTCGAGATGCCCTATGCCAAGACCGATGCCTATGCCGCGCTCGAGGCGAGCCGCCGAGCCCTCACCATCGCCGGCGTGGACGGCACGCGCCTGGCTTGTGCTCGTACCGAGGACGACCTGCCCCACAATGTCAACCCGACGAACATTGCCACGGTATCCGAGGTCGTGACCGAGGTTATCCGCCGTTCGTAGACGGAGCTCTAAGGAGTCAACGTGTTTTCGTATATTAAGCGCCATTGGCCTGTCTATGTGATTTTGACCTTGATTGCCATTGCGTTAGGATTTGGGGCTGCCTACATCGTGGGTGCGAAGGGCTCGACCCCCGCCTCCGCAATCAGCGAAGAGGTGGAGCAAGAACAGAGCACGGGTGCCGATGGGATTCCTGAGTCCGAGCAGGCAATCGTTGATGGTGGATCTTCGTCTGCAGAGTAGATACGGCGATTTAAATGATTGAAAGCGGGCGAGCCGGGGGACTGGCTCGCCCGCTTTTTTCATCGTGCTAGCGGTTCTTTGGGATCGACCTAAGGCGAGCGAACCATAGGGCTGCGGCACCCGAGGTCAGAAGCGCGGTGATGCAAGCGGCGATGGGAACTGATCCTGTTGCCGGTAGGTCCTGCGGTAGGGTACAGCGTTGAATGACACGGTCCTCGTCATGTGACTCAAGTTTATCGCCGCCGCCGTTGCGGCAAAGATCGACGCGCGCGCTGTTGGTGAGTGCGGTTTGGGGCGTATAAGCTGACGTTGCCTGCATGTGCACGGCTGCGCCCCGAGCGTCTGTGCCAAGGATTGCTTTGGCATCGTCAAGGTCGTCGTGCTCATCTTTGAGATCATCACGGGTCCAAGAATCCACATCGCTTCGAGTCGTAAAGTCGGCGGCTACTGCACCGTATTCAATGCGAATGCCCGTTACGACGGTATTGGATGCAAGGTCGAGTTCTTTCGCCTCCAATGTGGTGGATTCCGTGGTCGAGACATCCGCCTTCCAGAGGTGCCAGCCGTCGTAATCGACGAGGCGGCAATCCTCACCCAGACTCTCTTTTACTTCGTCGGACTCAAGCCAAGGATTTTCGTGCCCATCGTCAAGCGTCGCGTTTGCCGGCTCATCGACGTCTGTCGAGTCCAACGGCATCGTGCGATACCACACGTTGCACAGACCGTTGAGGTCGCCGATGGCGACGGGGGTTTCGATTGAGACGAATCTCGCCGTGCCGTCTTTGGCGCACTCAAGATCATCGGTAATTGTGAACTCATCAACCCAGGTAGCTGAATCGTTTCGAGCGTCGATGGTATAGGAGAAAAGACCGTCCGTATTGGTTTGCGTTGCGGCGCGATTTTTACCATCGCCGTTGGCCAGCAGACCCTTCCCGATAGGTTGGACAAGCTCCTGACGCTTGTCGACCTGTCCTTTGATCTCGATGGGCGCATCCTTCATCGCGACGGATTGGACTTCTCCCGTATCCTTTATTTCAAACGTTATCTCCTCGGCAAGGTCATAGGTCCGCGGAGACATCATTTCGCGCAACGAGTAGGTGCCGGGTGCAAGATGTTCGACGCGGTGCGGCTTGTCGGATGAGGTCCAGGAGTCTATTTCGGTTTTATCGGGACCATATAAGGTGAGTTGTGCGCCTTTCACTTCCCGCTCTCCGCTTGCATCGACCTTGGAGATATCAACCTTGGTGTAATTGTCGGATACGTTAAGCCGTGCTTCTACAACGGGTGTTTTCTGGTCGGCATAGGTAAGGTCGACGATATGGTGCGTTCGGTCGAGTAAGAAGCCGGTCGGCGCTTGAGTCTCGACAACCTCGTAGCGTGCGGTGCCAGATCCCAGCGGGAGGTCGTCCGCGCGTGCTTCTCCAGTTTCATCCGTCGTGACGGTAGCGACAGTCTCACCGTCGAGCGCGGCAATGCTACCGTCGGGGCGCACGATATCACCTGAGGCACGGATCTCAAAGATGGCGCCCGCGAGGCTGCTGCCGTCTACGGCATCGGTTTTAACGATCCTGATGTTTCCGGTTGCGGCGCGGTCATAATACGAGACGATTGCAACGGGCGTTAGGTTTATATCGGCGGGTATGTTTACCTCGATCTCTCCGCCGACAAGATAGGGCTCTTTGGCCGAGGTTTCGCGTACATAATAGGTGCCCGGCACGAGCGATTCGGGCAGTGTGACGGTGCCGGTCGCGTCAGTCGTAAAGGTGTCCATTACGTTATGTGCTGGATACCAGCATGTTTGTGAGACAGGTTTGTGATTGCTGTCGAGGAGTTGGAAGGTGAATCCGGCTAGGGGAACAGAAGCGCCTGTTTGGGCATCGCGTTTTACAATCTGGAGATGCGTCGACAGAGCGTGGTTGTCCACGATATATTGAAGCTCGGCGCCGTCGGAAATCTGATTGGCCTCGACGGTCCATTCCCCCGCACGTTTAAAACCCTCGGGGACGGTTTCCGGAACCTCACGAACCGTGTAGCCGGCGCGGTCGTATGGGACGGCTCCGTGGACACCGGCTGGTCGCTTGCCTGTGCCGAACCATGCTTCGGGCTGGTCTTTGGTGGAGGCAAAGCCATAGATGTTTGTAGTCAGTGTGCCAACAACCTGCTGAGAGCTGTTACTGACAACCTCAAAGACAACATCTCCTGCCGGCTGCTCCAGGCCGGATTGATCGCTATTGCCGTAGTCCTTGAATTTGGAAATCTCAAGGTCAAACGCAATGGGGATATCGGAAACGCGAGATTCGATCTCGACCACGCCTGAATCGCCGAGTTGGTCGGCTCCAACGGTGTAAGACCAACTGTCACCGGAGGGCAAATAGCCCTCGGGCGCCTTCGATTCATAGATGGTAAAGGTTCCCAGGGGGACATCGGTGAGGGTAGCTCGACCGCTTTCGTCGGTCGTGAGGATTTGCGCCCATCCAGGGGTTGATTGCGACACACACGTGAACTCTGCTCCTGCGAGTGAAGATCCCACCTGGGGGCCGGCATTCGTCGCGGCATCGAGTTTTACGATACACAGGTTGATGGTGCCGGGCTGTTCATCAATGGCGACCTGTCCACTGTCATTCCCCGTGGTAAAGGCGATGCGATCACGACGGGGGACATAGCCGGCCGGCGCCTTCGTTTCAACTAGGTAGTATGCCGTATTGGGCAGAAGTGTTGCCTGTGCTCGACCGTTGCCGTCCATCTTGATGGTGCCGACATGTGCGTCGCCGGCGCTCTCAAAAACATCGAATGTTGCCCCGTCAAACTGATAGGTATTGTTTCCGCTGGTAATAACGGTGTTCGCAGACTGCTTTTGGAAGGAAACAGAGACCGCCGGCAGTACATAGAGCATGTCTTGACGTTTGCTGCCGCCCGATACGGCCCCTAAATAGCGCCGCGCGCGGTGCGGAGCGGCTTTGATGCTTCCTGATTTTGCGTTGTCGTGGAGCCACCGCGCAGCCGCCACGACTTCATTGTCGGCGGTAAAGTGCCCACTCTTGGTTTTGCCCTGAGCGGTCGTGTAGGAGTAGGTGCCGTCGACATGGGTAGTGCCGTTGAGCATCCATACGGCGAGTTGGGTGGCGGCGCGGGCGCGATCGGGTGAAAGATGGTAACAGCCAAACGACGTGGCGGTAGGATATCCGTGACAAACGATTGCCGCGAACTCGTCGTCGAGCCACACCCAGCCTTGATCAAAGTTGAGCCATGGGCCGCCCGGCTTGGTGGGGCCGGGGCGCTCCTGGTTCATGCAGTAGGCAATCGAGGCGTCTTGAGCTTCATACTTGCCGATAAAGAAGGGCCCACAATCATCGCTAATAGTGCGGAAGCCGAGCTGGTCGTAGCCATCGACGGCAAATGCGGCTCCCGGTGCCAGGCAGCCGAAAAGCAGGAAGAGGAGCAGGAGCAGCGGACCTGTTGCGATTGCGCTGTGGACAGAGTGCGTGGGTGCGTTGGACATGGCTGCTCCTTATCCCTCGTGCGCCGCACGGGGAGGTTGCGACGCGTAGGATGAGGCTACCCCCGAGGTTCATGCGGGTAAGTACCGGAGCCTGACCAAAAGCTTGCCCAATTCCTGACAAATTGAGCTCAAATACAACAATCAAGCAAAAGCGCAGGTAGAAGATAAGGTGAACAGGAAGTCAAAGGTCCTCGTCTCCACAATTGACGCGATTTTCAAACGAATCTCCACAGCTAAAACAAGCATCGCCACCCTTGTATCGAACAAGACAACCGCGTTATACTATCCCCCACATATGCGGGCATCGCCAAGTGGTAAGGCATCAGCTTCCCAAGCTGACACTCGCGGGTTCGAGTCCCGTTGCCCGCTCCATTCGAATTTCAGGCACGGTAACGTTTCGTTACTGTGCCTTTTTCAATAAAGTGCCGGGACTCGAACCCGACAGGGTGCGAGCGTTAAATAAACGCGAAGCGTTTATAGCGAGCAGGCAAGGTCGCCGATAGGCGACCGCAGCCGGTGCGGATTTGCGAAGCAAATACGCGGACGTCCCGTTGCCCGCTCCATCGGGCGCGGGAGACCTTGGGACGGCCAATTCAACAAAGTCTTCCCCATCGTCTCCGTGAATCCGGGGAGATCGACCGCAGCCGGTGCGGATTTGCGAAGCAAATACGCGGACGTCCCGTTGCCCGCTCCATCAGCCAAGGGGGATGCTGGGACACTCGGTTCGATCCGGTCTCCTTCGGCGGCTTTGCGGACCGGGGCATGCTGACCACAGCCGGTGTGCGTCCGCGACGCGGGCGCGCGGACGTCCCGTTGCCCGCTCCAATTCCAAAATGTTAGGTTCATGCCTGCTGCCCATACTTGCACCTGCGCACGGTACAATGGTTGGGTTACGACCAACGTGCCAATAACCAAAAAGGAGCCGCTATGATCGATCGCTATACCCGCCCGGAGATGGGACACATCTTCTCCCTCGAGAACAAGTACGCCATTTGGCAGGAGATCGAGGTCCTGGCCTGCGAGGCCCAGGCGGAGCTCGGCAAGATCGGCATTTCTAAAGACGAAGCCCAATGGATCCGCGACCACGCCAACTTTGAGAAGGCAAAGGTCGACGAGATCGAGGAAGTCACGCGCCACGACGTTATTGCCTTCCTGACCAACATGAAGGAGTACATCGACGCTGATGTTCCCGAGGGCGACCCCAAGCCCAGCCGCTGGGTTCACTATGGCATGACCAGCTCCGATCTGGGCGATACGGCTCTGTGCTACCAGCTTACCCAGGCCTGCGATCTGATCATCGAGGACGTCAAGAAGCTCGGCGAGATCTGCAAGCGCCGCGCCTTCGAGGAGCGCAACACGCTCTGCGCCGGCCGTACCCATGGCATCCATGCCGAGCCGATGACCTTCGGCATGAAGTTTGGCTCTTGGGCCTGGGAGCTCAAGCGCGATCTGGATCGTCTTGAGGATGCCCGCAAGAACGTTGCCTTCGGTGCCATCTCGGGTGCCGTCGGCACCTACAGCTCCATCGAGCCGTTTGTCGAGGAATATGTCTGCGAGCACCTGGGTCTGGTTCACGATCCGCTGTCCACGCAGGTTATCAGCCGCGACCATCACGCCTATCTCGCCGGCGTTCTCGCCACCACCGCAGCCACCTGCGAGCGCATCGCTACCGAGGTTCGCAATCTGCAGAAGACCGATACGCTCGAGGCAGAGGAGCCGTTCCGCAAGGGTCAAAAGGGCAGCTCCGCCATGCCGCACAAGCGCAACCCGATCACCATGGAGAAGGTCTGTGGCCTGTCGCGCATCGTGAAGTCCAATGCCCAGGTCGCCTTCGACAATGTCGCCCTGTGGCATGAGCGCGACATTTCGCACTCCTCTGCCGAGCGCGTCGCCCAGGCCGATAGCTTTATCGCACTCGACCACATGTTCCAGTGTCTCATTCGCGTTATCGACGGCCTGCAGCTGTATCCGGCTCGCATGATGGCCAACCTCAACAAGACTCGCGGTCTCATCTTCTCCTCCAAGGTCCTGCTGGCCCTCGTCGATACGGGCATCACCCGCGAAGATGCCTATGCGATCGTGCAGGAAAACGCCATGGCTACCTGGCACGAGGTGCAGGATTGCGTCTCCGGTCCCACCTTTAAGGAGCGTCTCGAGGCTGATCCGCGCTGCACCGTCAGCCAGGAGAAGCTCGACGAGATCTTTGATCCGTGGGACTTCCTCACCCGCATCGACACGGTCTTCGATCGTCTGGAGCAGCTCGAGTTCTAACTGATCGATTGGGGACGAAGTCAAACCGATCAGTTTACTTTCGGCCTCCGTTGAAGCTCGGCCTTTCAGCCCAAGCCCCGTTGGTAACGCGTTTATCAACGGGGCTTTTGCGTGGGAGCGTCGGGAAAGTCATACTTCAGCGGATGATGGTATATTGCAGAAATGTCGCTTGCCGTTAATTTGCCCCTTCTGGCAAACATTAGCTTGCAAGTGCTCGTTGGGGGGGGGTATCCTTAAGCCAATTTTAAGGTGTGGGAGAATGCTGCGTTTTTTCACGAGAGATTGGACTTAGGGGAATGAGAAAAGGGTTTTGGAGGATAGCCGCAGGCATCTGCGTTGCTTTAACGGCGGCAACGTTTGGGCTGACGGTGGCCGCCCCGCATGCGGATGCTGTCATGCTGGAGTCGCAGGATGGTTCCATGGGTGCATCGTTTCTCCCATACGATTCGTCTACAGGCGATGTGTGGTCAGAATTTGATGTCGCTGTTGGACAGACGGTGAAAGGAAGGCTTTCCTTTTTTAATAAAAATCACGAATGGGCGCCCATTGACCCCAGTGATATCGATATCACATCGTCTGATGAGGATATCGCTAAAGTGAGCTATAAATCACGTGATTGGGTGTTGACAATTAGTCCCACCAAAGTCGGCACAACGACTATAACCATGAAGAGCAGGGCTGACGAGAGTTTAAACGGTTCTCTTAAGATTAAGAGCGTGGCTAATGTCAATCCAATTAAGGTGAGTTTCGTATCCTATGACCAATCCGGTGCGACGACAACGACTGCAACGCTGGGTTACACGGATGATTGTCCGCAAAAATGCGGGAACACGCACTATGCATTGCTAGAGGGGACAGTTTACGTTCGCCCCAAGGACGAGACCCGTGCGGCTACATATTTTGAAATAAAGGAAGATCCCTCAAAGGATTCCAAAGTTCAGGCAAGGGTGAATTCGAATTATTATTCATATGGAACTTCTGAGCTAAGCGCTTCTTTGCAACTCGAGGCGTTGGCGAAAGATGCAAAAGAGGCCAAGGTTCTTGTCGACTATTGCAACGGCGAGACCGAGATGAAGAAGCTATGTGATGTTGTAACCGAGAATCAGGAGCCTGGATTCAATGAGCGTGGGAACAAAAAACAAAAGATGCTGGTTGGGGACAGCTCTTATCTGTCTGCCATTCTCAACGTTTCCCCAAATGAAGCACTGAAGGCATGCCAGCGTGCACATTGGGATTCGCTCGTTAGCTCTGTAACCTATTCTCTAGAAAGCAGCGATGTTGTTGAGCTTATCGATGGTGAAAACTCGTTTAAGGCAATAAAGCCTGGCACCGTTAAGGCTCATGCTCGTGATGGCCTTGGCAATGACCATCCCTTTGAGATAGAGGTTGTCGACCCTGCGGAAGTGAGCCTTTCGAAGGCTAAGTTTGTGTCGAGCGATTATACATTTCCCTGTGAGGTCAGTTCAGATAGTATATCCAAAGATTGGCTTTGGCTGGAATGTGACAGGGGGTTTGAATATCCAAAGGGCGTGCTGAGCAAAAGCGCTGAGGAATTGATGGACTCCTATGCCGGTGCAAAGTATTCTTTCACTTCAGATAATCCCGATGTCCTCGAGGTAAAAGGACCGATGTTTAATGGTGGCAGTTACTTGGGGTATTTAGTGCCTCATAGTTACGGCGATGCAACGGTTTCAATGTACTTGGGTGGTCGTCTCTGTGACACGATGACCGTTCATGTCGTTAAGCCTGGCGAGGAACCTGCAAAAACTACGGTCTCCATTGCGGATGGTTACTCAACATCTATGGACAAGGGCACGACTCAGCAGTTGAAGGCAAAGGTTTCCCCTGACGATAAAGCCAGTAAGGTTGTCTGGTCCTCTTCTAACGAGAGCGTCCTTACCGTCGATGGCAACGGTCTTGTTACTGCTGTCGGTGACGGTAATGCTACTATCACGGCAACGGTTGATGGAGTCTCTGCAACCACGGATGCAATTACGGTAACCACTCCGGTCGTAAAGGTCTCGAGCGTCAGTCTCAGCGCGTCGAATCTTAAGCTTGCTGTGGGCGGTGAGCCCTCGACGTTGACCGCAACGGTTGAGCCCAACAATGCAACGAATAAGAATGTGTCCTGGTCTTCGAGCGACCCGGAGGTCGCCACGGTTGCGGACGGCGTCGTGACCCCGGTCAAGGCCGGTGCTGCCACGATCACCGTTACCACTGAGGACGGCGAATATAGTGCCACGTGCAAGGTGACGGTTATTCAACCTGCAACGGGTATCACGCTCGATAAGCAGAAGGTCACGCTTGTGGGCGCTGCAACCGAGCAGCTTAAGGCAACGGTCGTTCCCGCGGAGGCTGACCAGACGGTTGTCTGGAAGTCCAGTAACGAGAGCGTCGCTACGGTCGATCAAACCGGCAAAGTGACGTCTGTTTCCAAGGGCGCCGCAACCATCACTGCTTCGACCGAAGATGGCACCTATTCTCAGGATTGCGCGGTGACCGTCTCTAATCCCGCAACGAGTCTTACAGTCGATCAGTCCTCCCTCAACCTTGCGAAGGGTGAAGAAGGTACTGTAAAAGCCTCTCTTGCCGGAGCCCTGGCAGGTGAGGTCGACGAGACCAAGCTCGCTCTGGATGACACGGGCGCTTCGAAGGCGTTTAAGGTCGTCGACAACGGCGATGGCTCCTACACCGTTGTCGCCCTCAAGACCGGTTCTGGTTCATTTGTCATCACTGCAGGGTCGCTCTCCCAGACCGTTTCGGTGAGCGTGACCAATCCCGCCCAGAAGGTTGAGCTCAACAAGACGAACCTTTCCTTTACCGTAGGCGACGCCTCCGCAAAGCTCTCCGCAACGGTGACTCCTGCAGATGCAGACGATACAACGGTGAGCTGGACCTCCAGCGACTCGTCGATCGCTACGGTCAAAGACGGCGTCGTGACGCCGCTTAAGGCCGGTACCGCCACGATCACCGCTACCTGTGGTGACAAAACAATGACCTGTACCGTTACTGTGGCGGCGAGGACTATTGCGGGCGTTGCAGGTAGCGACGGAACGGACGTTAGCGTAAGCGCCGAGAACAATGCCGCTGCCGGCATTGCCCAGAACAACAGCATCTCTCTTGTGGTCGAGGAACCGACAAATCTTACCGACGCCGCCAATGCTACAATTTCCGGCCTTGAGCAGGGGAGTACCAAGGTTGCCGATAAGCTCGATATCAAGCTTCTCAAGGACGGCGAGGTTATCGAGGACTACGAAGGCATGTCCTTCATCGTCCGTGTCAAGATGACTGCTGCCATGAAGGCGCTCACCAATCTCAAGGTGCTTTACGTTGCCGAGGATGGTTCCACTCAGACTATGGATACGTGGACCGAGGGCGACTACCTCTGCTTCCGCACGAGCCACTTCTCGACGTACGTGGTGACGGGCGAGGAGGCCAAGGGGGAGCCGACTCAGCCCGCGACGCCGTCCCAGCCCGGTCAGCAGACGACGACCAAGGTAACCAAAAAGTCTGCTAAGACTACTAAGGGTACGCTCGCCAACACGGGCGACCAGGCCCTTGCTGTCGCCTTTATTATGGCCGTTGCCGGCGCTTCGCTGATTGCCTTCGCGCTTATGCGCAAACGTCTCGAGCGCTAGGGCGCCCCTCTCGTTTAAGCGCGACCTTTCAGTCCAAGCCCCGTTGGTAACTCGTTTTACCTACGGGGCTTTTACGTTAAAGACTTCAGCCCGTGTGTCGCGTGCAGTGCGGCGCGTCGGAAACCGCCAGATACGCGGTCGGCGCCAACGGCCTGAACGAGGCAGCGGTCGGGGGTGCATTCGGGAGCAGCTGAGCTTCGAGTAGGGTTGACCTAATTCGACCGCCTGCGGATGCATTTCAACCATTGGCGCCTTGCCCGTCTTGGGCAAGGCGCTTTTTTCGCTGTTGCACTGGCCCCCTGGTAATAAAATGAACCTTATCTGCTGTTTCGATGAAAAGAGCCGTGTGTCCAGACGTATCAAACGAGGCGCCATCGTCTCGTCCGTGCTCATACTCCTTGTTGCCGTTTGTGCGGTCGCCCTGACGTATACCGTTCGAAGCAGTTCTACCTCACCGAGCGAAGCCGATAAAGATCTCCCGGTGCTCAAAATCGGCGTTACGGATAACGATCCCTATGTGTATGTCGATACCACAGGCGACTACGCTGGTATTGATATCGATATCGCCCGCGAGGCCTGCAAACGTGCGGGAATCAAACCGCAGTTCATTGACATATCTTGGAATGATCGTGACCGCCTGCTCAAAAACGGCGATATCGATTGTCTGTGGTGCGACTACTCGCCCTGTTATCGCGAAGACGAGTATTACTGGACTGAGCCGTATCTAACCATAACGGTTTCGGTTGCCACCAAGAAAACGAGTGGTATCAAGTCCTTGGCGTATCTCGATGGCAGCAAGACTGTTGCGGTGATTGCCGGTTCGGTGAGTGAACGCCGATTGCTTGCCGGGGACCTAGGGATCTCGCCGGATGTGCACATCAAATCATATGGCTCTGCCGAACTCTGCAAAGCTGCCCTGGTCAAAGGTTATGTTGACTGTTGGATGGCGGACGTCCAATCGCTCGACCGGCTCGTCGCGCAGTGTCCCGGTGTTTATCGTGTGTTTGCCGACAACGTTATGACGGTTGACCTTGGCGTCGCGTTTAAGGACGGCTATGAGGGGGAGTACGTCAAAAACCTCGATACCGTGCTGTTCGAGATGGATCGAGATGGCACGATTGAGCGCATTGTGGGCAAGTACAAGGCAAGGGCGACGACGGACGGGCAAGGAGCGGAATCATGACAAATGATGAGCGCCGCTTGCGCCGAAAGGCATTAGTCACCGCGGCTATCTGCGTTGTGGCCAGCGCTGTTTTGTTGGGTCTGCTGTATGTGGTCGGTACGCATCGCTGTCTCAATAAAACGCTTGGGTTTGGCCAGGAAACCATGGTGTTTTTAAAAAACGCCTGCGAAAAATATGACCGATATGAACAGGGAAGAAAAACCGAGGCGACGCACAATTTGGATGCCGCGCTCGAGTCGTTTTCGACGTTCTTGCCGCCTGATCGCGTTGAAGTCAACGATGATCGTGTCGAGGAGTACGTCCATTCCGAGCACCTTTTGGGAATGTTGGTCATGGACGCCGACGGCCATATGACCGCTCATTACGATATCGACGGTCGCGATCCGCTGATGCTGTGGCGAGAGGAGCTTGCCTGTTCGTCGGTCGCATCGATGTATCGAGGCTCCAAGGTGTCCTACTCGACGGTCGTTGAGCGTCGAGATGTCGACTTTGCCGTGAGTGTTGTTCCGTACGGTGATGGCGTAGCGCTGGGGTATCGATCGCTTGCGCCCGAGCCCGCCGATGATTATTCGTATACGATCGCCGACGTGCTCGTGAACAACACATTCCATCAGAGCCCAACCGTGTTCGTGATGCGCGATGCGCAAATCGTTTCTTCAAACGATTCGACCGTCGATATAGCTCTCGCCCGGCTTCTTGCCGATAGCGGAATTGATTGGAAAGACGAAGGTCTAACACGTGTCGAATATCGGGGAAGTACCTGGTATGCCGTGCGTGCGGCGTATGAGGACTATCGCCTGTTTGCGCTCTATCCCAAATCTGAGGTCATGTCGGGCAGGATTTCATTTATCGCTGTCGGCGTGCTGGCGTTCCTAGTGTTTTTGGTTGTAGTGCTGTTGGTGCGTATCGTCGCCGATCGTCGCAATTTGGCCGAAAAGGACAAGCAGCTCGGCATCATCAATGCCATCAGTTCCACGTATGAGTCGACCCTCCTGTTGCATCTCGACACGCTCGAGATCGAGGGGATTAACATGTCGCCATCGGTGGCGAAGATATTTGCCGAGCACGCCGAGGCATATGATTTTTTTTGCAACGGTTTGCCGAGACATTGTGAGTCCCGAAAGTCGCGAGGCGGTCATGGAGCTCTTAGATATAAAGACGCTTCAGGATCGTATGGAGGGCATGCCGTACTTGGATGCCGAGGTACGAGACTGCCGAGGTACGTGGTATTCGCTGCAGGTTGTTCCACAGCGCCGCGATGAGCAGGGTCGACTGGAGTCGGTCGTCGTGGCGACGCATAACATCTCGATGACAAAGCGCGCCGAGGAGCTTTCTTTCCAGGATAAGCTGACGGGACTTCGCAATAGAAATTACCTTGAGTCCCTTGGCGACGACCTGGTGAACGATTCCCTGCCCGTGAGTGTGATCATGATGGACTGCAATTTCCTCAAGCGTACCAACGATCTCTACGGTCACGAAATGGGCGATGAGCTGCTACGGCGTACGGCGTCTGTATTGAGGCGAACGGCAGGCGAGAAGTTTGTGCCTATGCGCATTGGTGGCGACGAGTTCTTGCTGATTTGCCCTCGCACCGATCGCGAATCCGCATGTGAAGTAGTGCAAGATCTTCGCCTCAGCCTTGCTGCTGCGAGCGATGAGGTGCTGACAGTCAGTGCGTCGTTTGGCGTCGCGACGGCAGAGACACCCGGATGTTCGCTGACCGAGATGTACCACATCGCTGACCACAACATGTATCAAGAGAAACGAAAAGTCCACGCTCGGGAAGCAGATTGCTAGTATTGCTGCCGCCGGTTTGCGCACTGGGGAATGTTGAATCGGTGCCCGCGATACTTTATCGGTTCGGACGGGGATAATAGACGTCTGAAATTGCTTTACGAGAGGGGATCTCAATGATTAGTTTTGACTACAAGCCGCAGGGTGTATGCTCTCGCAATATTCACCTCAATCTCTCTGACGATGGCAGCAAGGTGCTGGGCGTTGAGTTTACCGGAGGCTGTGACGGCAATCTCAAGGCAATCTCCAAGTTAGTCGAGGGTGCTCCTGCCGATCGCGTAATCGAGGTTCTCGCCGGTAATACCTGCGGTATGAAAAAGACCTCTTGCGCCGATCAGCTTACGCGCGCTATCGAGGCCGCTCGCGCCGAGATCGCCTAATGGGTATCGCCGACCACATCAAGAATGGAATATCGCGCCGTGGCTTTGTGCTCGGCGGTGCTGCCGCGGGCGCTGCCACGGTGCTTGCCGGTTGCTCGAAAAAAACGGGCACCAGCGACGATGCCGCCGGCGAGCCGCAGGTTATCAAGGACGATTCGAAGATTGTCTCGATCACTGATGAGTACGAAGCTGTTGATATCGATCTTGAGCCGGCGGCGTCGTGGACGCTGCCGCTGGGCACGCTGCTGTACTACTGCGATGGCGACTACGCCGCCGCGATGATGGCGCCTGCTTCTGCTCTGCATGCCAATACGCTTGGTGTGCTCAACCTGGGCGATGGCTCGCTTACCACATTAATCGAGGATCCTATCGAGGGCACGGGATATGCTTTTTACGATGTCCGTGCCGGCGATGGCGTGTTTGCGTGGGTTGAGATGAACTTTGCCAATTCATCGTGGAAGCTCTACGCTCAAAATCTGTCGGGCGCTTCGCTCTCTGGCGACGTGGCTGAGCTCGATCGAGGTGGCAAGGACTATGATCCGCCCCTGTTTACGGCGTTCGGGTCATCGGTCATCTGGTATAAAATGCCTTCGGCAGGCGGCAATAAAACGAGTAGTGATTCGTTTTGCTATCGTCGCTCGCTTGATGAATCCAAGGCCGAGGTAATTTGGAAATCGATGGGCCGCTTTGCATCGGCCCCGCGCGCGAGCGACGGCATTTTGACCATCTCGCCGCGTGTCCGCAACGACGAAGGCGTCTACTATGGCATAACGGCAATCGATCTGACCGATGGCAACAACACCAAACGTGCCCAGCTAGTCCTTCCCTCGTCAGTCTCGCCTTTCGAGGCCGTATATATGGGCGATACCTTCGTGTTTTCTATCGAGGCGACCTATAGTGACGTGGGCAGCCTGGGCAACATGGGCACGTATATCGGTAATGAGGGAGGGCCATACCTCTTTCTGTCCCGCGAGCCGCTCGCATGTGCTGCCGGCAAGAAGAATAAATATCTCGTTAAGGTACAGGCATCGCATTTTCTCATCGACACCTCTGCCAAGACCTATGGCTCGCTGTTGTCGCCCGACCGCGCTTTGGAATATGGCGATTATCCAGCTACGGCGGGAAAATCGGACTCATTCCTTACGTACGCCACGGTGCGCAACAGCCAGGGTATACCCGAGACGGTCACCGCACGCCTATTCTCTCTTTAAGCTTAGAGGGGTTAAAAAGGCGCCAACAGGGGAATAAACGCGTTGTAATTGTGAGTACCGCCCGCCGAGCTGCCGCGTCATAGTGGCATCCGGCGGGCTCAGGTGCGTTAAAATGGGCTTGTTCTTAGCTGATTGAGACAGGGGGGCCGTGTTATGGCTTCAGATGCAAAAAAGATTCTGCTGGTCGAGGATGAGAAGGCAATCCGTGACGCCGTCGCTGCCTATCTCGAGCGCGAAGGCTACTGGGTTGTGGGTGTCGGCGACGGCCAGTCCGCGATCGAGGAGTTCGAGAAGCATCAGTTTGACCTGGTCGTGCTCGACCTTATGCTCCCCAAGATCCCCGGCGAGCGCGTTTGCCGCACCATTCGCGATACCTCGGATGTCCCCATCATCATGCTGACTGCCAAGGGCGAGATCGAGGACCGTATTATCGGTCTTGAGCTCGGCGCCGACGACTATCTGATTAAGCCGTTCTCGCCGCGCGAGCTTGTCGCGCGCGTACGCGCCTTGTTCCGCCGTGCCCATCAGGCCGACGAGCCAGCCGTCGAGGTACTCGACTTCGGCGATCTGGTCATCGATATCTCGGGCCACAAGATTTTGGTCGAGGGCAAGGAAGTCGACCTGACGGCTTCCGAGTTTAAGCTGCTCACCACGCTTGCCCGTCACCCCGGTCGCGTCTACAACCGCATGGAGCTGGTCGAGAAGGTGCTCGGCTACGACTTTGAGGGCTATGAGCGCACCATCGATAGCCACGTGAAGAACCTTCGCGCCAAGCTGGGCGATGATCCCAAGAAGCCCAAGTGGCTCTACACCGTCCACGGTGTCGGCTATCGCTTCGAGGCTCCGGCCAAGACCGATAAGTCGGACGAGAAATAGGGAAATCACATATGACACCTGCGCGCTTTGAAATCGGACAAAAGCACAAGCAGGAGAGCGAGGCGGGTTCCAAGGCTAGTTGGAACACGCCTCGTTCCGATTCACGGCCAACGATGAGCTATCCCTCGCGCATGGCACTTGCTTTTGCTCTGACATCGCTCATGACGGTATTGGTGCTGGTGGGCGTGGTCTCTGTTGTGTGGGGCACGGTCTTTTCGGATTACACGCGCTCCAATATCGTCGAGATCGCCAATTCAGCTGCCGAAAAGCTTGCGACGTCGTATGAGGAAAACGGCAACTGGACTGCGGGCGAGCTGCGCACGGTCGCGACATCGAGTTTGGTATCCGACGACCTGAGTATGCAGGTCGTCAACAAGAAGGGCGTTGTCGTCTATGACGACTCATGGCCTTCGGCAAGCGCGACCGCCGATGTGCGCGAGAGCGAATCGGCGTCGAGCAGCTCGAGCGGTAAAAAAGCATCGCATAGCCCGGTCTCGTCGGCTCCCACCGACTCCGATAGCGTTGCCAACGTCGAAATCATAACGTCTTCGGGCGAGCATGTCGGACAGGTAAAGCTATGGGCCATCGGCTCCGATGCCTTGCTCACCAAGGCGGATTCTGCATTTAGGGAGAAGACCTTTAACGCCATGGCCCTCGCCGCGGTTGTTGCAATCTGCATTTCGGTCGTTATCGGATCGCTCGTGTCGCGCATGCTCACCAAGCCGATTCATCGTATTACGAGCACGGCCAAGCAAATTCGCGATGGCGATCTGTCCGCTCGTACTGGTTTGCGCGGTGATGACGAGATTGATCAGCTGGGTGAGACCTTCGATGAGATGGCCACTTCGCTCGAGAAGGATATGAAACACGAGAAGCGCCTGACCTCAGACGTGGCTCACGAACTTCGTACTCCGCTTATGGCCATGCTCGCGACAGTCGAAGCCATGCAGGATGGGGTGTATCCCACCGACGACGAGCATCTGGAAACCGTTGCATCCGAGACACGTCGCCTGGCCCGTCTGGTGCAGCAGATGCTCGATCTATCGCGCATGGAAAACAGCACAGCGCCGCTCAACCTTGAGCCGGTGGACATGGTTCCCTTCGTGCGTTCCATCGTCAACGCTCAGGAGCGCCTGTTTGTTGACCGCGATCTGCGCTTGCGCTTTGCTGACGAGACCCAAGGTCACGACGATGTCGTCGAAGCCGATCCCGACATGATCACACAATGCGTCATCAATCTCATGAGCAACGCCATGCGCTATACCCCCGAGGGCGGTTGGGTCGTGGTGTCGGTGCTCAGTGACCGCAAACACGTCAGCGTCGCCGTTTCTGATACCGGCATCGGTATTGCCAAGGATGACTTGTCGCGCATCTTCGGCCGTTTTTGGCGCGCCGATGCCAGCCGTGCCCGTGAGGCGGGCGGTCTGGGCGTGGGCCTCGCCGTGACTAAACAGATCGTCGAGCGACATCATGGCTACATTTCCGTGGAGTCGGAGCTTGGAAAGGGTACGACTTTTACGATTCATCTGCCTCGCGAGCACACGGCGGACGCGGCATCTACTACAATGGAGCACTAGCTTTTCGCTATTCGGTGAAGGAGGGGTTTCATCCCTGCCGCTCCGAGTTTGCGAAAACGTGCGGGAAAGAACCCGCATTACTGTCGTATTTTGGTAAGGAGTGACTCACGTGACAACGATGGAGCGTCGTCCGGATTCCCGTGGCAAGGTTCGTGATATCTACGATGCCGGTGAAAACCTGCTGATGGTCGCCACCGACCGCATTTCTGCGTTCGACTTCATTCTTCCCGACGAGATTCCGTTTAAGGGAGAGGTGCTCAATCGCATCTCGGCATTCTGGTTTGATAAGTTTGCCGACATCGTCCCCAACCATCTCGTTTCCATCGACCCGGCGGATTTCCCCGAGGAGTTTGCTGAGTATCGTGACTACCTCGCTGGCCGCGCCATGCTGGTTAAAAAGGCCCAAACGATTCCTATCGAGTGCATCGTCCGCGGCTATCTGACCGGTTCGGGCAAGAAGACCTACGACGAGAACGGCACCGTCTGCGGCATCCAGCTGCCTGAGGGCCTGACCGAGGCTTCCAAGCTTCCCGAGCCGCTGTTCACGCCGTCCACGAAGGCCGAGATTGGTGACCACGACGAGAACATCTCGTTCGAGCGTTGCTGCGAGATCGTGGGCGAGGATATCGCCACGCAGATTCGTGACCTTTCCCTCAAGATCTACAAGGCTGCCGCCGAGTATGCAGCGACCCGTGGCATCATCATTGCCGACACCAAGTTCGAGTTTGGTGTCATCGATGGCAAGGTCACGCTGATCGACGAGTGCCTCACGCCCGATTCCAGCCGTTTCTGGCCTGCTGCCAGCTACGAGGAGGGCAAGATCCAGCCCAGTTACGACAAACAATTCGTCCGCAATTGGCTCAAGGCCAACTGGGATATGACGGGGGAGACCCCGCACCTGCCCGCCGAGGTCATCGATGGCACGTCCGAGCGCTATCGCGAGGCCTTCCAGATCATCACGGGCTCCCAGTTCACAAGCATGAAGGAGAACGCATAAGTGAGTACCCGTAGCGCCACGAACAAGCGCACGCAATCCCACGAGGTTACCGGGGTTGCGCGCAAGTCCGCCGCATCTGCTAAGCCTGCCCGTCAGGCAGCGAGCTCTGTCCGCGTCGTGCCGGCTTCGTCTAAGGCACGCCGCAAAGAGCTCGAGAAGGGCGAGAACCTCGAGGGCCTCTCTAAAGAGGAGAAGCGCGCCCGCAAGGCTAAGCAGCGCGCCAAGGAGGACCGCATCTACACGGTGTCGAATATCCTTCTCAAGCAGGATGAGGACTACACCAAGCGCCGTCGTATCTGGTGGGCCGTGCTTACTATCGGCATGGTACTCGTCGTGGCAATTTGGGCTTCGTTCTACTTCGCTCCCGCTGGCATGGTGTCCAGCCCTGTCCAGATGGTCGGCATCGTTTTGTCCTACGTCGTCATTTTGGGTGACTTTATTTACGACTTCGTTCGTATTCGTCCCCTGCGCAACATGTACCGCACGCAGGCCGAGGGCATGTCCGAGAACAAGCTCAACGCTCTTATCGAGCGCGCAGCTGCCGAGGAGGACAAAAAGGACTCCAAGAAGAAGTAGCGTTTGCATGCATACTTATCGCTAAGATATAAGGCGTGTCGTTTTTGCGGCGCGCCTTATTATTGTCCTATAGATAGATGGAGTGGCACATGATTCGAGCTGCCCTGACGGTCGAAGAAGCTCTGGAGGGCATGAAGGCCCTGGAGCCCAAGATTAAAAACTATGCGCGCCTGGTTGTCCGCAAAGGCGTAAACGTCAAGCCCGGCCAGGAGGTTGTCGTTCAGTCTCCGGTCGAGTGCGCGCCTTTTGCCCGCGTGGTGGTCGCGGAGGCTTATGCCGCCGGCGCTGGCCACGTGACGGTCATTTGGGCCGATGATGCCGTGACGAGGCTCACGTACGAGCATGTCGATAAAAGCTATTTTGAGCAGACGCCCGAGTGGAAGCGCCTGCAGTTGGATTCCCTGGCCCAGGATGGCGCCTGCTTTATCTTTATTGAGGGTGCGGATCCTGCAGCCCTCAAGGGCATCGATCCAGCCAAGCCGGCCGCGGCATCCAAGGCGAGGAATACGCAGTGCAAAGTTTTCCGCCGTGGACTGGATTACAACATCAATCCGTGGTGCATCGCCGGCGCTCCGGTCGTGGCTTGGGCGCACGAGGTGTTCCCGGGAGACGCCGATGAGGTTGCAATCTATAAGCTATGGAATGCGATTCTGCACACCGCTCGTGCCGATGGCCAGGACCCGGAGAGCGACTGGGAGCTTCATGACGCGGCGTTCGAAAAGAACCTGCGTTTCCTGAACGACAATCGTTTTGACCGCCTGCATTACACCGCGGAAAATGGAACCGATCTGACGATTGGCATGACGAAGGGTCACGAGTGGGCCGGCGGCAAGGGCAAGACGCCCGATGGACACCCCTTCTTCCCCAACATTCCCACCGAGGAAGTCTTCACCTCGCCTGATCGTATGCGCGCCGACGGTATCGTGTACTCGGCCATGCCGCTCATTCACCACGGTAACAAGGTCGACGATTTTTGGATTAAGTTCGAGGCCGGCCGCGTGGCGGACTACGATGCCCGCGTGGGCAAGGCGACGCTTGCGAGCATCATTGACACCGATGAAGGTGCCGCTCATCTGGGTGAGGTCGCGCTTATCTCCAAGAACACGCCGATCCGTGAAAGTGGCGTTTTGTTCTATGACACGCTCTATGATGAGAACGCCAGCTGCCATCTCGCGCTAGGTGTCGGTTTCCCCGAATGTATCGAGGGTGGGTATGACATGTCCAAGGAAGAGCTCCTGGAGCATGGCGTTAACGTCTCGAGCACGCACGTCGATTTTATGATTGGCACGGACGACATCGATATTACGGGCATTACGCCTGATGGACGTGAAGTTGTGATTTTCCAGAACGGCCAATGGAGTTGGGAATAGTCCCAGACCGTGGTACAATGCCACCCGCGGGCCGTTAGCTCAGCTGGCAGAGCAGGGGACTTTTAATCCCAAGGTCCAGGGTTCGAACCCCTGACGGCCCACCATAGAATGGAAAAGCGACTGGCGGATGCCGGCCGCTTTTTTGTTGCCGCGACGCGGGTTCGAACCCGAAAGGGCGCGGAGCTGAGTAAACGCGTGAGCGTTTGCCAGCGCAGCGCGCAAGGCGCGAAGCGCCGCAGCGGCCGCCTGCGGAGCAGGCTGAACCCCTGACGGCCCACCCAAAGTAAGGAATACGAAATGAAAACAAATAGATACGGAATTAGCGGCAGCACATTAAAGATAATAGCAGCCATTTCGATGGTTCTCGATCATGTAAGCAGGATCGTCCTGACCAATGGAATCATGACTCACGCATCGTACAGTCAGATATCAGACGAACAGTGGGCGATTCTAAGCGAGGCTTCGGATGTGCTTCATGTTCTTGGCAGAATTGCATTTCCCTTATTTTGCTTTTTGATAGTTGAGGGATTTTTGCATACTCATGACTTAAAGAAGTACCTGCGAAATATGCTTGTCTTCGCAATCATTGCGGAGCCCATATACGATTTCGTCCAAACCGGGCAACTATTTGACCTTCGGCAACAAAATGTTATGTGTGAGCTCCTGCTTTCCTTGGTCTTTTTGATTGTTCTGGAAAAGATACAAAGTCTTTCAAAACGGAAAAGATACATCGCAGAAACTGCTCTGATTGTTTTGACAGCACTGGCAGCTGAATACACTAAACTAGATGGCGGTGTGTATGGCATTATGCTTGTGGCTGCATTCTATTTATTCCACGACAGCAAGGCCAAGATGTTCTTTGCTGCAGTATGTGCAGTGCTCCTTTCGTCATGCCATATAGTTGGCGGCGGATTTGAGTTTGCTACAGCTAATGTATTTAATCCTGATGTTGCTGCCGCGGTCGTTTCGTTGCTGCTTATCAATCTTTATAATGGTAAGCGAGGGCTGAAGCTCAAATATTTCTTCTACATTTTCTATCCGGCACATCTTGCTCTGCTTTATGGTGTCTCACTTATTGTTTTGAACTGTCTTTAAAAACTCTCAAACAAGTCTCTGAAAACGGAAACAAACTGACTCTAAGACTGCTTGTGAATTTCCGGAAGACCTGAGAGATGCGAGGATAGGCAACGAGGGCTGCAGAGAGATGCTTCTCAGTTCTCTGGCGGATCGCACGTATCTGTATGAGGATCACTTCCACACACTCATTAATAACAGTGATAAACACGGCAGATCCTCAAAACATGAGGCTGTGGAGGTCGAACGATGCCTCGAAAGCATGAATGGCAGCGAGAAAATGAGTTCGGAAGCGCCCTCTGGATGATCCAGCATAGAATAGAAAGCGATCGGCTCCGGCTGGTCGCTTTTTTGTTGCCGGTGCACGGGTTCGAACCCGAACTTCTCTATATATAAGAACGCTTGGCGAACAAAACCTGCCTTTTACCGACGGGAAACAAATAGCTCATGCTTTTGGAGTAAAGTGGCGCTCCAGAGATGACCGATGCCTTAACACCTATAAACCAGCTGGTCATCGCCAATATCAGAAGCTGCTGCTTCGAATGCGGCCTCAGTGAAGCAACTGAGGGTTCTATTCATTTGTGAACAAAATATGGAGTGCGCGATTCCCGCCCCCGGCGCCCCTCCGGTCTGGCAATATATCTCCTTGCCGCGCGGCCCGGTCGGACCGGATGAGCCGCGGGGCGTGCACCTTGAGAACCGGATACTGCGAGGATGGACACATTCAGTGTCGCATCCGGGCAGACATCGAACCATTTG
>NZ_JAQLFP010000001.1:40076-234055 GCF_028207065.1 Collinsella aerofaciens | reverse complement strand
GCTTGCCCGTATCGTAGGCAATGCGCCGAATGCTCGCCATCGAAATTTATCGGTGGCCCACTTCAGACTGTAATGGGTCTTCGACGCCGCATTAGCAAGGTTGCCGGACCTTATGCGTTCTGGAGCGTTATCTATCTTGCGGCGTTTCCCGCCCTTCATGGGCGTCTGGGTTTCTGGCGTTCGCCGTGGGCTCCGTATCGGCTCAGATGTACTATCTATTGGTCCATTCACAGCTTGTGCTGCTTACTCCGGTACTGTTCAGGCTCCTTTCACGGTATAGGTTCTTTGTCTATTGTGTGACACCGGCTTGCTTGCTTCTAAGGGAGCTCGCTGCCGTTGCCGGTATCGCATTGCCTCTAATACAGGTTTTCTGCCCCATGTGGCTCATCTTTTATGTTTTCGGTCTCGACTGGAGGCGTTGGGCTGCGCTCATTGAAGGACGAACCACTCAGCTTGTTGCAGTGCTCTTTATATTTTTAATAATTCAGGAGGTCGCAGGCTTCTGGTGGTATTTGACTGGCGATTTCAATATGGCCACAACTCAGCTTAAGCTCGGTTCTGCCGCGACCTCTTTAGCTGTGATCGCGCTTCTTATGGCGGTTCCGGGATCATTCAAGTCGCGATTATCTTCTACTTTGCTTGTTGACCTTGGGAACGCCTCTTTTGGAATCTACCTCTGCCATATACTTGTTCTCAAGGCCGTTTGGAAACTGCTTGGATTATTCGTCATTCCACTTGGTGTTTCGACATTTGCTGTTTGGGCGCTAACTCTTGCCGGATCTTATTCGCTTGTATCACTTTGCGGTCGTTATTTGCCCGAACGAATTCACATCATTGTGGGATTATAAATTGATTTTCGATACTGGCGCTTTTCATAGCGTTAAAGCAAAGTGAGTCCATTACCAACATTTGGCACGCGATCATCGGTGAAGATACCGGACTTCCTGTTTTCGAACGAGAAGATGACTTTTTACTCAAAATGGCTGATTGGATTAACCAACCTGAAATAACCGGAATCAATCTCCCTTGGTCGAGCATTGAAAAATGGAAGGGGCAATTCAGGTAGCCATATTCCGCAGTCATTACCTTGCCTATTTCGTTAAGAATGAGGGGGTTTAGCAAAATAGGATACCCAAGTCTTATTTATCACTCGATCTAAAGCGCATTTCGATTGTAGAGGACAGATTAAATGAAAGGCATCATCCTCGCGGGCGGGTCCGGCACGCGACTGTACCCGCTCACTCTCGTGACCTCCAAGCAGCTGCTGCCGGTCTACGACAAGCCCATGATCTACTACCCGCTGTCCACGCTCATGCTGGCGGGCATCAAGGACATCCTGGTCATCTCCACGCCGACCGACCTGCCCAACTTCCAGCGCCTGCTGGGCGACGGCTCGCGCTTCGGCGTGAACCTCTCCTACGCCGAGCAGCCCTCGCCGGACGGCCTGGCGCAGGCCTTCACCATCGGCGAGGAGTTCATCGGCGGCGAGCCCTGCGCGCTGGTGCTCGGCGACAACATCTTCTACGGCAACGGCCTGTCGCGCCACCTGACGCGCGCCGTCCAGAACGCCGAGTCGGGCCGCGCCACGGTCTTCGGCTACCACGTGGACGACCCCGAGCGCTTCGGCGTCGTCGAGTTCGACCGCGAGGGCAGGGCCGTCTCCATCGAGGAGAAGCCCGCCGAGCCCAAGAGCTCCTACGCCGTCACCGGCCTGTACTTCTACCCGGGCGACGTGTCCTCCCGCGCCGCCGAGGTGAAGCCCTCCGCACGCGGCGAGCTGGAGATCACCACGCTCAACCAGATGTATCTGGAGGAGGGGACGCTCTCCGTGGTGACCCTCGGCCGCGGCTACGCGTGGCTGGACACCGGCACCATGGAGTCGCTCCACGAGGCGGCGGAGTTCGTCCGCGCCGTCGAGCACTCCCAGGACCTACCGGTCTCGGTGCCCGAGGAGATCGCCTGGGAGAACGGCTGGATCGACACGGCGCGGCTGGAGGAGGCGGCCGCGGCCTACGGCAAGTCGGTCTACGGCCAGCACCTGAAGAAGGTCGCCGCCGGCGAGATCGTCAACAGCCCGCGCGAGTACTAAACGATTCAATGGGAGATACAGATATGTCTGAAGAGCTCTTCGAGCCCAGGAACATCATCGTCACGGGCGGCTGCGGCTTCATCGGCAGCAACTTCGTGCACCACGTCGTGAACAACCACCCCGACGTGCACGTCACCGTCCTGGACAAGCTGACCTACGCCGGCAACCCCGAGAACATCGCGGGCCTTCCCGCCGACCGCGTCGAGCTCGTGGTGGGCGACATCTGCGACTCCGAGCTGCTGGATAGGCTCGTCCCCGGCCACGACGCGATCGTGCACTACGCCGCCGAGAGCCACAACGACAACTCCATCGCCGACCCGGAGCCCTTCCTGCGCACCAACGTCGAGGGCACCTTCCGCCTGCTGGAGGCCGTGAGGAAATACGGCGTCCGCTACCACCACGTCTCCACCGACGAGGTCTACGGCGACCTGGCGCTCGACGACCCGGCGAAGTTCATCGAGGAGACGCCGTACCGCCCGTCCTCGCCGTACAGCTCCACCAAGGCGTCCTCCGACATGCTCGTGCGCGCCTGGACCCGCACCTACGGGCTGCGAACCACCATCTCCAACTGCTCCAACAACTACGGCCCCTACCAGCACGTGGAGAAGTTCATCCCCAGGCAGATCACCAACATCATCGACGGAGTCCGCCCCAAGCTCTACGGCCGCGGCGAGAACGTCCGCGACTGGATCCACACCGAGGACCACTCCTCGGCCGTCTGGGACATCCTCACGAAGGGCCGCATGGGGGAGACCTACCTCATCGGCGCCGACGGGGAGAAGAACAACATCACCGTGCTGCGCATGATCCTTGCGGCCATGGGACGCGACCCCGAGGACTTCGACTGGGTCGCCGACCGCCCCGGCCACGACCGCCGCTACGCCATCGACTCCACCAAGCTCCAGCGCGAGCTGGGCTGGAGGCCGGCCCACACCGACTTCGCCGAGGGACTCAAGCAGACGATCGACTGGTACGTCGCCAACGAGTCCTGGTGGCGACCGGCCAAGGAGGCCACCGAGGCCCGCTACCGCGCGCAGGGGCAGTAAGGAGAGCAGAGACATGGCAGACATCGCATTCGAGAAGGACCTCTCCGTCACCGAGACCGGCATCGAGGGCCTGAAGGTCGTCGAACTGGCCGTCCACGGCGACTCGCGCGGTTGGTTCAAGGAGAACTGGCAGCGCGCCAAGATGTGCGCGCTGGGCATCCCGGACCTCCGCGTCGTCCAGAACAACGTCTCCTACAACGACAGCCGCGGCGTCACGCGCGGCATCCACGCCGAGCCCTGGGACAAGTTCATCTCCGTGGCGCGCGGCTCGGTCTTCGGCGCCTGGGTGGACCTGCGCGAGGGCAGCGCCACCTACGGCAAGGTCTACACGACCGTGCTCGACCCCTCGAAGGCCATCTACGTGCCGCGCGGCGTGGGCAACTCCTTCCAGGCCCTGGAGGACGGCACCGCCTACACCTACCTGGTGGACGCGCACTGGTCCCTCGAGCTGAAGAAGACCTACACGTTCGTGAACCTCGCCGACCCCGAGCTCGACATCCAGTGGCCGATCCCGCTGAATCTGGCCACCGTATCCGAGGCCGACCTGAACCACCCGTACCTCAAGGACGTCGTCCCCATGGCGCCGAAGCGCACGCTCGTCACCGGCTGCAACGGCCAGCTGGGCCGTGCGGTCCGCGCGCTCGCCGAGGAGCGCGGCGTCGCGAAGGACTTCGACTTCTGCGACATCGACACCTTCGACATGTCCGACCCGGACGCCTACGTACAGTACGACTGGTCGCTCTACGGCACCGTGATCAACTGCGGTGCCTACACGGCCGTGGATAAAGCGGAGACCCCCGAGGGCCGTGTCATCGCCTGGAAGGCCAACGCGACCGGCCCGGCGCTCCTCGCCCGCACCTGCGCCGAGCACGGCATCACGCTCGTGCACGTCTCCTCCGACTACGTCTTTGACGGCACCGCCGAGATCCATGACGAGGACGAGCCCCTCAGCCCGCTGTCCGTCTACGGCCAGACCAAGGCGGCAGGCGACATCGCCGTGGCCGGCTGCCCGCGCCACTACATCATGCGCTCGAGCTGGGTCATCGGCGAGGGGCACAACTTCGTCAAGACCATGAAGGCGCTGTCCGACCGCGTCGCCGACCCGGGGGATAAGCTCACCCAGATCACCGTCGTTGACGACCAGCTGGGACGCCTGACCTTCACGCGCGACATGGCCGCGGCCATCTTCCACGTGCTGGAGAACAAGGCCCCCTACGGCACCTACGGCTGCACCGGCAGCGGCCGCGTCGCCTCTTGGGCCGAAATCGCGCGTGAGGTCTTCGAGGCCGCCAACGGCAACGGCGGCAAGGTGGTCCCGGTCTCCACGGCCGACTACTACGCGAACGCCGAGGGCCCCATCGCACCGCGCCCGGTCCACTCCGCGCTCGACCTGTCCAAGCTGGAGTCCGCAGGCTTCGACATGCCCGACTGGGAGGAAGAGCTGGGGGAGTACCTCAAGACGCTCTAGTCGCTCTTAATAAATATGCGAGAATCAAAGCCGCCGTTCTTTAACGGCGGCTTTTCTTGTGCCTGGCGTATAGCTCTGTGCCGGTAAGTGCGGTGGTGGTCACCAAGCGAGAACAGCCTGTCGAGCTCATGCTAGGAGTTCGCGACGGGGCGGTTGACGGCGACCTGCCCGTCCCGGGTGAGCATGCAGGCCCAGTGGAAGGACTTCCCGACATCGAGCTAGAGGACGGCCCTCCTCGCGGGCGCTGCGTTGTTGGCCATGGTATCCTCCAATCGTCGGTCGATCGGAAGCCGTTTCCCGCGACACCCACATTACCTGGCCGTGGCCATCTTCCCTGAGGTCCGGCAGTTTCCTATCAGTCGTCTGAAACGGCGACGCCTGCGTCGGCAATACCCCCCGGGACCTCTTCGGGGCAGGGAAAGACGGCCGTACGCGGGCGCCCGATCGGCGGCCCAGACGGGCTTGCTTGCATCGTATGCGACACCGGGAAATGCATCAACGGGGTATCGAATAGCTCGTTTCTGACTGTAATGGGGCTTCGTCGCCGGTCGAGCAAAGTAGCCGGACCTTATGCGCTCTGGAGCGTTATCCATCTCGTAACGTTTCCCCGCCATTCATGGGCGTCTGAGTTTCTGGCATCGCTGTGGGCACCGCATCAGCTCAGATGTACTATCTATTGGTCTATTATGGTGAGGCTGTGGACGAGTTCATCGACTCGAAGTCGGGGGCGAGGATAGACGCGAAGACAGGAGGGATTCTCTGATGGATAGCGTGTTCAATGACCATGTGTTCCCTAAATACAAGGATCAACAGGTCATGAAGCCTCAGATGCATGGCTTCAATGACCCCACTTTGAGGAATTTCATGCTGTTGGACTCGTCTGCCCTGGTGAAAGACGAGCTTAAAGCCGACAGGTTCGACGATGAGTTCATTAGATCCTTCCTCAATGCCGCCAAGGAGCTTGCGGCCGCCGGGAGGAGAGCGACCGACAGGCCGGGCATGTATGTGATGCTGGAACATTCCTACGCGATTCCGGTGATGTTCCTCACAAGGCACTGTATTGAGCTTTCAATCAAGAGGGCGATAAAAAGATGTGGGGCTAAGCCTAAGAAAGACCACAGCCTTACAAACCTGTGGAACTCCTTGCTCTCGAGGTTTCCGGGGCAAAAGTGCCGTGAAGACAATACAACCATCAAGAACATGGGTGCTTTTGTAAAAGCCATTGCCGAAATCGATGACAACGGCATCAGTCTCCGCTATCCGCAGGACAAATCAGGCAGACTGACGCAGGACAGGCCGCTATTCGTGAATGACGAGGAAGTTGTCTCGTATTTGGAGAAGTTCGTAGAGCAGCTTCAGCTGATTGACTTCGATTATCTTGTCGAGAATGGTAAATAAGTGGTTGGAAGCTGGTCTTTATCGTTTGTAAAACCAGTGGTTGGAATCATGGTTGTATTAGCCGGTTAATCAGAACAGCTGTTGATTATTTTTTAACAGCTTAATTAAGATACCTGTAATTTTAATGAAATATATGTTATGTTGAGGTTAGTAAAAACAGTACGTGACATAAAACTATCAAAAAGTAAAAAAGAGAAAGGAGGTTTATCGAATGAGAGCAAAGAAGTTGAGAACGAAAGTAGTTGGTCTTGTAGCAGCAGTTATGGTTGTCGGCGCTCCACTTACAGCGTGGGCTATTGATGTAGCGGGTGGAGATTTGTACTACAATGGAGGGCAAACAGACACCATTGTATATTCCGAAATTGGGCGTAAAGCAGGTATTAGTCGCAACTACATGGTAAAGGCAACTGTAAAGGTCGGCGGAGATACATATACCAGTGGATTCAAGTCAAACTACGCTTACAAAGATGCAAAGAGAGTTTGGTGGGCGAACGAAACATCTTATTATGATTATTATCCATATTAAGTAAAATAGTTCAAACACCTAGGGCGGGGCTATTTGTCCCGCCCTATTTTATACATTTCTTCAAAGAAAGGGGCGTATGTTATGAAAAAATTTTTAAAGATTTTTATTTTCCTTGAAGTCATACTCTTTGCATATATTTTTAATACTTCTATTTACAACATTTATGAAAAGAATAACATTGCTACTGAGAATTTAAAAGGGTATGTTTTAGAAGAAACATCGCCAGAAATTCTCGACAAATTTTATACAATATTTACAGAAGAATATTCTCAAAATAAATTAGAACTCATTAACAATACGCTCACTTCCACAGATAAATCTGTTTATGATTTATATTGCTATCCATTAAATGAGTTTACACAAAAACAGCCTATATCTTCCTCTATTTTGTTTCAATATCATGAATTGCAAAAGGAAGATTTTTTAGATAGTGTTGGTGTATTCTATACAGATTTACCAGCTAACGCAATTAAAGAGATAGCTTCTCAACTGTCCGTCGCAATAAATAACTTTGAAAATGACGCTATTCCGTATAGTATGGTATTAGAATTGAATCTTCTGAATTTTGTAATCTTATTTATTGTACTTCAAATCATATACTGTATTTATACGTCTTATAGTTTGAAAAAAATAGGTATTAAAAAAAGCATGGGCTTTTCTACTATACATATTTTAAAGGAGCAAATTACCAGTGTAATAAAATATTTTGCTGTAATATGTTTAGTATTACTGTTCTTGCTAAATTTATATTACGCATTAACAAACAGATATGATTTTTCTTATTTAGCAACAAGTGTACTGTTCTTTATTGGTGTTTTAGCTATAAATATACTTTGTGTTTTAATTACAAGTATTTTAATTAAGTTTGTTTCTTTAGAGGCAATGATAAAAAATAAGACTTTAAATAGCGGCACAAATATTGTAGTTCAGGCTATAAAAATAATTTTTTCGGTAATAATCGCTATCACTATTATTTCATTGCTGAATCAGGGGAACTCATTTAGACAAAGCCAACAAGCTGTTTTAGATTATAAGTATCTGGACGGATATTATACCGCTAATGGTTTTAATTCATCGGAGTATGATTATGCGTTAGCAAACACAGACATATTAGAAAAATATTCTGAACAAACATTAGAGATGTATAATCATAACCATTCACTACTATGTGATTTTAGGACAGACGGTGGTTTGCAGACATCACGCCCCTATTATGAACAACAGCTTGTTATTGCAAATAGAAATTATCTGAATGAATTTTCAAATATCCAGCTCAGTGGAAAACCATTGGGAGAAGATATATTTAGTGAACCAACAGTATTAGTTCCACATAAATATAAGAATGATGAAAATTCTATTAGCGAATATATTAAGCAAGAATATTTCCGATTGATGAATTACAATCAATTTTATGGAATACCGGGAGAAGAAAAAACTATTGATAAATTTAATGTTGTTTATATAGACGATGATTCTACGATAAAAGTCAATACAGAAAATGGTTTTTCGGATATGGCTAATCCTGTTATCATTGTTGATACGGGCAATTTTGCAGGACTTTACTATTTGGATTCTTTAAATACAAGGTGTTTATTTTTTCAAATGGAGTCAAGAGAAGATTTTTCTTCTTTGTTATCAGAATATGATTTAGAGCAATTAGTTACAGCTGGAACATTACTTACACCTTATTTAATGCAACTTGAAAATGTGACATTCGTTCTTAAAACACTCACTATGTTTACGATTGTCTTTATAGTGTCTTTACTGTTTATTTTGTATATTTCAAATTATGTGGACATTTTTGTAAATCGAAAGAGATATGCGGCAAAAGAGATTTTAGGATTCTCTCATTTTAGGACACTGAAAAATCGGTATATTTTTTGGGGAATCGAAATAATTATATCAGGCGTATTAACTGCTATAAATTATTATTTTGCTTGCCTTTTTGCGATTATACTTATTGACTACATATTCTGCGAATTGCTTTATAGAATTTATATCTCAAACGCTTTATATGAGATTGAAAAGGGGGCATAAGTATGTCATTGATTACATTAAAGAACGTCAAAAAAGAATATGGGAAAAATCAGGTTCTATTTGAAAATTTATCTTTAGAAATAGAAAAAGGCGAATTTGTGGGGCTTGTAGGGAAAAGCGGGGCAGGTAAAACGACACTTTTAAATATAATAGGATTGATTACTGATATATCCGAGGGAACAATCACTATTGATAGTCATAAAAATTTGTCCATGAACGGTAAAAATGCTATGATTTTGAGAAGATATACAATAGGCTATCTATTTCAAAATTATGGACTAATAGAAGATGAAAGCGTGTTGTGGAATTTAAAATTAGCTCTTGAATATAAAAAAGTAAAAAAAGAAGAAAAACTGAAACTAATCAATAAGTATTTAAAGCAATTTGAGCTAAGTGACATGCTTAACAAAAAAGTATATCAGTTAAGCGGTGGAGAGCAACAGCGAATTGCAATTATTAAATTGATTTTGCAAGGAAGTCAGATTATATTAGCTGATGAACCAACTTCTGGACTTGATAAAGAGAACGAATTGATAGTGATGAAACTTTTGAAAGAATTAAATGAAAAGGGCATTACTATAATCATGGTCACTCACAACATGAATTTGTGCGATTGTTTTTCCAGAGTTATAAATGTAGAAAACTTTAGATAGTTTGTTAAAGGGAGATACGCGGTTTTATTATACGTGCAATCTCCCTTTATATTTCGTCATATCAAGACTCATATTCAATTATGGTAAATTCGTGGTAAAACACTTATTTTTTCAAGTGATGAACAGCCCTTAAATGCTGTATTTATGCGGATAATCGGATTTTCTATATCAAGTTTAGTACAAAAGGTAGTGAATTGCTACCTTTACCATATGGATCTGTGAGTAAGTGCTTCGAGATGATGATGCCGATCTCGCTTCAATTTATGGGTGTATCGAAAAATAAGGGCGGAGTCGCTCTCGCGTTCCCGCCCCGCAAACCCGAATGATTCTGACTTTCCCGTTATCCGGAACGGCCGGGAAAGTTCGCGTCTCAGTCCGGAAAACCCAATGCTTAAAGCGACGATGCCAAGGGGCTACTCGGTCAGCTTCTTGCATCCGTACCAGGTCAAGGGGAGGGGCAGCCTGTAGAACGAGGTCGGCTCCATAGGGATCTCCTCGAGACTTCCGTCGCCTCGCCGAACCCACGAAGTTCCGTTTGCGTCGGTGAAAGCCGTTTCGGGTGCCGTGCGTACTCCCATTCCGTGCCCTTCCGTCGGGAGCCATGTGTACCATGCTCCAGGAGGAAGCGTGCCGACGCAGACGCGGTCGGGAAAAGCGGGACGGTTGTCCTCTCCTTTGAAAGAGGGGCCGGCTCCGCTAATCCCGACACAGGTGACGATTACGTCGTAGACGGGGGACTCGCTTTCGTTTCGAAGCACGACTAACTGCCAGACGAATCGATTGTCCTTGGGCTGATCGGTTCGGTTTCGACCCCCTTCGTACCATGCCGATATGCGGGATGGCTGATACCGCTTGATGTCGTCCTCCCTGTTCCTTTTGTTCTGGCTGCTTTGCCGCAATGCGGCAATCAAGGTCCCCAAGGTAAAGAATCCGATGAATGCTTGGACAATCAGATTGGCGATGTCTATTTTGTTGTCAAAAGTCACTGGATGGTCACCGGCTTAGCGTCGTGGGGCGATACTTCTAACTCCGAATAATAAGGGATGATCGATGGTTGCCGTTTCGTAAGCGTATAAATGGGTGCGTCTCAACAGCTTGTTTTTCTTAAGGCAAACATGCTGCAACGCCAATTCAAAGAGGTTGCGGTGATGCAAGCAAACGCCAATCGCAGGAACAAATGGGCCGACCGCATCGAGCGGTGCCTCTCGTCCAACATGAGCGCGGAAGACTGAGTAAGCTCAACCACTTGAGAGAGTCGCGCCTTTACAGGTGGTTTGCCAGATTCAGAAAAGAGGAGCCGCAACGCTTCCCCCGTAGGAACGCCGCCACGGCGAACTAGCTTGAAATCACAAGGGGCGGCATCACCGACGCGAAGTCATCGTGCCCGCGACAAACAGATCTTCTCCGATGGCCTCGGCCGCTAGCGCAGATCTAGCATCGAGTGAGTATTTGCACGTTTCCGTACCGCGAATATTGGGGGGCGCTCAAATACTCATTCGATCGAGCTTATGCCATCATTGTTGTGAACGGGGCGACCTCGGTTGCGGTTTGATCTAGCGCAGCGAAG
Source organism: Collinsella aerofaciens (assembly GCF_028207065.1). Classification (GTDB taxonomy): domain Bacteria; phylum Actinomycetota; class Coriobacteriia; order Coriobacteriales; family Coriobacteriaceae; genus Collinsella; species Collinsella aerofaciens_AR. The sequence continues at coordinate 223,271 of NZ_JAQLFP010000001.1, read as the reverse complement.
GAAATCTTTCGCTATAAGTTTATGCAGGAGGAAATAATGGAGACATGCCGGTCAAAAGAGCCTGCTGATCAGCTACTCGATCATATTGATTCCTATCTCAAGGATAAGGACAATCAATATGCAATTGCACTTGAGGGAGATTGAGGATCGGGAAAGACCCGATTCATCGAAGGGAAACTCAACGAGTATCTCGAAAAGGGCGAATACAACCTTGTCCGCGTTTCCATGTTCGGAATTGCCACTGCTGATGATCTATACGAACGTATTGTGATGGCGCTTGTACACCTTAGCGATAAAGGTATGAAGGCGCAAGCTGCTGCCAAAACTATAGGGGGCGCCCTCAACGGTATTTCGAGGGCTTTAATTAAAAGAACGGGATTATCGGTGAATCTCGCCGTCGGGATACAATCCGTTGCCTGCCTAATGCTCAAAAAGAAGCACTTTCTTGTATTCGATGATGTGGAGAGGCGTTCTAAACATAGCGACGATTTGGCGCTATTCGGAACGATGAACGATCTTGTCGAAAGACTTGGATTGAAGGTCATGCTGGTTTCAAATGCCTGGGAAGGAAGTGATGTGCAATCGATGCGAGAGTTCGATAGAGACGTACGCGAAAAGCTAATTTGGAAAGTCTATCCTTTCAAGCCGTGCCCGTCTGCATTGACCAAAGAAATTCTCATGGGAGATTGTCGCCCATCGGAAGACCTTGATATGCATAGCGCCATACTTGCGGGGGTAGAGGCCAGCGGATGCGTAAATGCTCGGGCAATGATTCGTGCTCATGAGCTAATCAGAAGAATTTGCAGCCTTGAGGTGCTTCAAAATACAGGAATTGCACTTCAAAACCGGTTTTACGCTCTACGGGACGCAGTCCATTTTGCTTTGTTGACCTCCATGGGGAACGCACCTTCCATGCCACAAAACGGAAAGCCAGAGGAATGGCTCAGTCCGGAGGCGCTGGAATACGATCGCAGAGTGTCTCTTTACGAGCAATACTCTGATTTCTCCGTGATAGGTAAGGCATTCGACCCTTCAGGCGATGTAGATATTGAAGATCTCGAACAAGGGTTTAAAACATACATTTGGAAACGGTACCCGAGCAACCGCGATACCCTCGAAGTTAGGGAGATCGCTAAAAGTATGCGGTGCGCTTACGATCTTGATGACGATAATGTAGATGGCCTCGCGCAGCGTTACTATGATTTAGTTACTAGAGCACATTATTCAGTCGATTGTTTGCACGACGTGCTCGAGGTTTATTACCTGCTATCTGACCTCAAATGGGAATGTCCATTTTCGCAAAATGACTTTATCAAATATTGCAAGAAAGTGATCGATGCCGATCTAGACAAAGCTTCTGAGCTCCTCTCTGGACCAGTATTTAGTGCAGACGAAAGGCGGAAAAGACGGGCGCTCGCCGAAGAACTTGAGCGTTATGCTCGGACAGAGCTGAATAAAAAGATGTCGAGTCAGTTGATGATATCTGAGGGAGCGGAGGGACTGACGGGCAGGGAGATTGCTCGACTTCTCAACGATGCTGCAGAACGCGATGTCAAAGTGTTGGTTAATGCTAGTCCGAGAGTCATTGTCGAGTCATTTTGTAGAGAAGATGCGGCGAATCAAGAGGCGCTTCGCAAGTTCTTTGTGCATCTTCATAACGTTTGGATTCCGGGTGGGGTGCCATCGGCGGATTTAGTTGAATGGATACTTGAGATAAAGACTGCACTGGAAGAAACGAACGTTGAAACGAAAACTGGATCAATGAGAAGGCGTTTGTTCTTGAGAAATCTGGAGGAGCTTGAGAGCCGATTTGGGTATCCCGTACAGAAGTAGCACCGATGCTCCACTTGCCGTGCGCTTCAGTGCCAGCGGTCTTGTTTTGCGCTTGCGCGGTGCCGGCTTGATTTCATTTGTTGCATAGATTGAAGGATGCGCCAGTCACGTCTTCTTCGCCGTGCTCACGGTCTTCTGTCCGTCTCGGCTGCATGGTGGGTCCGATTGCTTTTTCGGAGTGGCAATGATACGTATGGTGTGAAACGGATGGTACGCGGATAACGAGGGGCGGAAACAACGACAGCCCCACGCTAAAGGAAAGGAGCGGAGGAACTATGCCAGAAAATAAAATACCAGGCCTCTTCACCGTCTACTACATGAATCAGCAGAAGGTGTTCGAGACGAGGATGCTCCTGGACAACAAACTCAAGACTACAAGCTCCAAGGAAAACCAGAACGGGACGACAAAGAGAGCATCATTGAACGCCGAAGCGGAGCTCAACCCTCCCTTTCTGACGAAACTCAGGGCAAAACTCGAAGGAAGCGTCAGGCACGAAAAACAAGAGAAGATCGTGGACACCCTCGAATACGTGAACACAAATAGCCGGATGCTCGCCGACATAATGGAGCATTGCAAAGCCCCCGAAAGCGGAACAACGCTTGCAGAAGGCGACCTCGCATACATCGGCGATGTCTCGCTGGAGCTCATCAATGAGGAGGAGATTCGAGGCATCATGGCAATCATGAGCGGGACCTTCGACGGAATCACCGTCTCCGATGCCGGAGACCTCGACATCGGCCACATGATGCAATCCTTCATAGGAGACGGCGCAGCCTTCAAGCTCAGAGGAAACCGCGCAAGAAGAAGAACGCCGCTGTACGCGAAGATTCCCCTCGATGGAGAAGAAATGTTCGAAAGCGGGTACACAATCGACGACCTGCTCATCGGAAAGGTCGGCATCGTCGGGATATGCAAAGGGAAAATCACCCCGGCCCAGATGAAGAGCCCCCTCGATTACTTCCAACAGCCAGACGACCCGAAACGCACGCCGCAGAACGACATTGTTATATGCGGAAAGAACCCGTCACCCACCGCCATGACCGGCGGCGGCAATCGGGTAGAACAGGGCTATTACATAGACATCCTTGCTGTCATTCAGGCAGTGTCCTTCGAGGCTTGATAGGCAACGCCATGCGCAAACTCGTCACATACAACAAATCCCAGTATAAAGCCCTGATCGACCAGCTCGGAGACGGCGGCTTCAAGTTGATGTCGCTTCTCGAACTACACGGAAGCGACCAAATCTCCGAGCTCCTCTCCGAGAAAAAGCTCGTCGTGGACGTTTCATCACTTGTGGGGTTACTCTCGGGCGATCTTCAGCTGGCATCGAAATTCGAGCTCCTCGTCCACCAGCTACCCTTTGGCACCCTCTTCATCGGAGACGATAAAACCGTGAACGAAGGAGCATACCAATTGAGAACCATGTTCGACGACATTATAGAATGCGACATCGAGATCGATAAGGACGCCCAGAAGGACAAAAGAGTAAAGAGAACACTCGTATCCCTCGACGAACTCGAATTCAAACAGGTCCTCACCACCCTCGAAAGCGAGCTCATAGGCCAGATCGAATTCAAACGCTCCTTCGAATCCCGATCGCGCAGCTTCAGGCTCTTCAACGCGCTCGACGAGCAGCCGGTATTCTCGTTGCTCCTTCTTGGCCCTTCGGGTGTCGGGAAAACAGAAGTCGCCAAGATTCTCTGCGAGGCAATCGCGCCATGCCAGCCCCTCCCTAAAGTCAATCTTGGGAACTACAGCAGCAAGGACTCTCTAAACTCCCTGATTGGCAGCCCGAGAGGATACATGGGAAGCGAAGAAGGCGAGCTGGGAAAGAAGATCGACTCGTCCGATGCCGGAATTCTCCTGGTGGATGAGTTCGAGAAAGCTGAACCCGCCGTCTGGAACTTCTTCCTCGATCTCCTCGAGACAGGATCGTTCACGGACTCCCAAGGGATGGAGCACGATCTCCGCGGGTTCATCATCGTATTCACGACAAACTGCCCCCTCGGGAAGATCAATGAAACTTTCCCGGCAGAACTCCTCTCCCGCTTCAATTTGATGAGCCACTTCTCCAAGCTAAGCGTAAGCGACAAAAAGTTCTTTGTCGAAAGATACGTATCCATGTTTGCCAAGAAGTACAGGGAGACTGCTCCCAGTGGCTTGCCGACATTGCCGGACGACATCGCCGACAGGGCAATGATGGAAATCGACATTGAAGCGACCGAAAACATCCGGATCCTCAAGAACACAACAAGATCTTGGATCAGCGAATTCGTAGAGAAGGCCCGAAAGAGCAGTTCAATCGCGACGCAGCCCTCCATCATCAACACCCAAACATAACGAATATATGTTCTTATTGCATCGCATCTACATTACGAAATTCAGATTGCTTGAGATGTCTTGACGCAAGTTCAGATTCACTTCGGAGTATCATGCTGTCAATTTGAAGGATGCTACCTGCGCTTTTGAAGAATCGAAACGGAGGTTGTAAGCCGATTCTTCCTTTCACCGACTGGCAAAACGATTTACACCTAATTGTGGGAGTTGCCCACGCGATTTCTCCTTGCTCCTGCATCGATCTCGCTAAACTAATAAGTGCTGCCACCAGGGCATTTTCTGGTGCATATTCTATTGGCTCCCGCGAAGATCGGAGCGGGTATGTTTGCTGCCGAGTCCTACACCAGCCGTCATTACATTGCGATTGTTGCCATGGCCTGCCTATGCGTTTTGCTGGGCGGGCCTTCTTATGCTGCGGGCGCGGAGAGCCTCATCATCGCGGGCGCGACATACTACGAGCCGGGCGTGTCGGGCCCCGGCTGGGCCTGGACCGATGCCGACCATCTGGAGCTCAACGGCTACGCGGGCGAGGCCATCGGCGCCGACGGCGACCTGGTGCTGACGCTTGCCGGGCAGAACTCCGTGACGGAGTCGCATGCGCCCGATGCGGACATCACGCTGTGCGGCATGGAGGTGTGGGGCAGCCTGACGCTTCGCGGCACCGGGACCCTGACGGCGACGGGCTCGCAGTGCGGGATCCACGTTTCGCAGGCGCTCGTGGTGGACGGATGCACCGTCGATGCCCGGGCAGACGTGGCCAATATTACGGACGAGGCGGTCGCCGGCGTGATCGCTGGCGACATGGCCGTGCGCGGCGGCGGGCGCATCGTTGCCGCGGGCGCCGGGTCCGGAGCGGGCGTGCGCGCCTACGGTGTGTATCTGCAAGATGCGGGCCTTGGCGATGGTGCGGCCGGCTGTCGGCTTTCCGTTGACGCCTCGTGGCTTGATGCGGCCGGTGCCGACGGCGGCGCTGCGTGTACGGGCGGGTCGCTTGTGTCCGCACGGTTTGTGACGCCTGCTGGCGGGGCTTTTGGTGCTAGTGGCGTGATGGATGCTGCAGGGGTAGTGGCACCGCATGTGGTGGTTGAGCCCGATGTCGCCACGCCTCCGGCGGGGGAGACCGACGGGAGCGATGTGCCTGGATGCGGGGCGGGCGAGCCTTCCGCCGATGCTAACCCCGCTGCCGGAGAGCCCACCACAGGGCCCACGACAAATCCGGCGCTGAAACCAGCGGCCGCGACAACCAAGACAACAACGACAGTAACCAAGACCACGGTCGCCAAAGCCTCCAAGCCCAAGGCTGCCACTGCGACAAGTGCGGCACTCCCCAAGACCGCCGACAACAACTGGATCGCCGCTTCCGTGACGCTTTTCCTACTTGGTACAATGCTTCTAGCTGCCGCATGTCGTTGTTGAGATAGCTGCCATTTGGAAGAAAGGGACATCCACAAGGTATGACTTTTGACAACTGTACAGCAGACGCAACCGACCCTATCGTGCCGAAAGCACCCCGTACTTTACCCGATGATCTGGACAGCATCGCCTTGATCGACGAAGCTGCCACCCCGAGACGTCGTGGTTCAAGCTGTAAAGCAGTGTTGAGCTGCGATTTTAGTGGTTACGGCGTTTGCCATGGCGCGGCTGACGCGCACGAATTTAAAATCGGGGGCAAAAAGTTCTTGGAAAACCTCGCGCGGCTATGTTAGTATCTCTTTTGCCGAAAGGCGACGGGCGATTGGCTCAGGGGTAGAGCATATCCTTCACACGGATGGGGTCACAAGTTCGAATCTTGTATCGCCCACCATCTAAAGCACAGGTCAGAGGTGTTAAGCCTCTGACCTTTTTCTTTTTGACACCAAAATTGAAGCGAAGTTACCTAAGGCGTTATATGTTACGCAGTTCACCTTAGGTGTCGTCATTGCGCGTTTTGCAAAATGCGTCTGCGTTCATTCATTGAATTCCCTGCGTAATCTATGTGCAATTGTGGAGACAGAGACCGCTGGCTCACAGCTTGTACCAGCGCGTTCATGCCTATGGCGGCTTTTCAACGGATTGCGTCAAGCTTTTGGTCAGCGTTTGGTCAGCTTCCGGTACTTACCCGCATGATGCCCCGGTAGATAATCGTCCACGACCACAACCGCACGGTCTACGGCCGATACCAGGGGAGGCGCAAATGGACGAAATCGTCTGCGCAAACACCGCATTCCGCTATTGGCGCTGCCCACCGCAGGTGCGCGACCTCTACCCGCGCCTACCCAACTCCGAAGAAGGCTGGCGAGCTCTATCCCAAGCCCCTTTCGTAACCGACGTCCTCAAGACCCCAGTCATCACAGCAGCATCAACTCGAAGCAACCTACATTCCGAGACAAGACGGACCATCCGATGGAACAGCGCCTATACAGAGAAGGTCTCGATCGACACGGGCATGGGCTTTAGCGTCACAGACCCTCTTCATACGCTATTCACCATGACTCGAAGCGTTTCTTCATGCGACCTGGTTCTGGCCATGTACGAGCTCTGCGGATGGTTTTCGGTTTTTAAACCATCGCCCGCGGTCGACATGGCACTTGAGCAAGCAAAATCAGAAGAAGAGCAGTACACCACAGAAAGTCTTTTTGAACTAGATGAAACCCAAGACGAGGCCCCATGGAAGCGAGTCTATGCTCGGGCGAGCCAGAAGGACAGCGAGAATGATCAAAGTGGGCAGCAGAATGACGGATCCGGAAATAAAGCAAACGGAAAAGGCACATCGCTCTGGATGAGAAAGCCTCTTATTGAAATAGAAGAACTGCACAAATTTGCAGCGAAGGTTAAGGGCGAGATGTGGGGAAAACAATTCTACGAAGCCGCACGGCAGGTAATGGGTATTGCGGCATCCCCGCTAGAAGTTGCTGGAATCATGTTGCTAAGTCTTCCGAGGCGTACTGGCGGAGCGGAGTTTAAAAACATATACGTCAACGACTTAACACCGCTGTCGAATTCAGCTCGAAAAATCGCAGGTCAGAAAATCTGTTACGGCGATATCGTCATCGTAAACCCAATAATAATGAAAGCTGTGATTATCGAACTTCAGGGAGAGGTTATCCATGGTTCAGGCGCCGTGCTGGACCACGATGCCGCACGAATGACAGCATTACAAAGCATGGGATACGACGTATTTCTTGTAACCCATGACATGCTCAATGATCACGATCAGCTTGATGCCATCATTCACAGTGTGTGTGAGCGATTGGAGTTGCGCTACAAACCAAAAACCGAGGCGATGAGATGCGCTGAGACCAGATTGCGAGCCAACGTTCTGTGCAATTGGCTTGGTATTGGTAAGTAATAATGTTCAAGTGAGCATTATTACTACTTTATATGCTGCAGTAATTAAGTGCCATTTTAAAACCACGCCGGTTTACTACGTTGGATTGGGGGTAGCTGAGCGCACCGAATTCGTCGCTCGTAAAACCGCAGGTAGAATGCCTGCCCGTTTTGCGAATGTAGGCGTGTGGTCGGAAATCCGGGAATCGTCGTAGTAAACCGGTCCGTTTATGAAGCGACCAGCTGGCGCGAGCTGCGCACGGTTCAGTAAATTGACCCGAAGGCGCGGAGAGGGGCTCAGACGAAACCCTCCCGCGGAAGCACCGCGGATTGCTTTGTTCTGGCCGGCGGCACCTGGGGCGCGCCCCGCGGGCTATTTCGGGCATCGTGTGTCCCTTCGGCCCCGCGCCGTTCCACGCACCGTAAAATCTTTTCCAAAATTGTCCTTGCATCGGCGGGGGAGTTCCCGTATAGTACTTTCTCGCACGGGGGCGTAGCTCAGCTGGGAGAGCGCTTGACTGGCAGTCAAGAGGTCAGGGGTTCGATCCCCCTCGTCTCCACCCGAGCATTGAATGAGGCTCCAACGCAAGTTGGGGCCTTTTTTCATATCTATCGATTTACGCCATGTGTTGACTGGGCAGCATCTTGGCGACATACCCATTGTTAATTACGAATATGAATGTTAATAACTTTACGTTTCTGGATAGCAAACCTAGTCTGCAGCGCCAATAACAAAGAGACCGGGCGTAATGCCCAGCCTCGAAATACTCTGGTGGGCCCTCCGGGATTCGAACCCAGAACCCAGGGATTATGAGTCCCCTGCGCTGACCGTTGCGCCAAGAGCCCTTATGAACGGTGAATGCAATTCTAGCAAAGGCAACTCAGGCCTAATTTCTTCGCTTCACGTCGTGAAATACTACCATGCACGAGCAAGTCGCACAACGCAAGATCAAGTTCGATGCTAAACAACAGCTAATCTAGGCCCGTCGCAGATAAGAAGTGTTTTATAAAAAGTTAAGGCCTTAAATTCAGGGCTTCAAGACATTTCAGCGTGAAATCAACCTGATGCCATTTCAAAACCATGCCGGTTTACTACGACGAATCGGCGACCCCCGAGCACCGTGTGTTCTCCGTTTGCAAAACCGCAGGTAGGTAGCCCGCCGGTTGCACGAAAAGGCGTGCGTGGTTGGACATTCCTGATTTATCGTAGTAAACCGGCATGGTTCTGAGGCGCTGGGGAGGGGCGCTTCGCAATCGGACCCGATAATGGGACTGGCGGCGCACGGAAAACCCTGTTGAACGGGGCGCGTCGTGTTCCACGCGCCAAGTCGGCCGGCGTACGGGCTGTGCGGGGGCCAGGCGCCCCGCGGGCTGGCGCGGTCCCGTGCGCGCCGACACTCGCGAAAATTTTTCCAAAAATGTCCTTGCATCGTGGTCCGAGTTCCCGTATAGTACTTCTTCGCACGGGGGCGTAGCTCAGCTGGGAGAGCGCTTGACTGGCAGTCAAGAGGTCAGGGGTTCGATCCCCCTCGTCTCCACCTGAGCATTGAATGAGGCTCCAACGCAAGTTGGGGCCTTTTTTCATATTGGCACACAAGGTCAAAGGCGGCACCATGATCCTCCTGGTCGACAAGATCGAAAAAAGCTTCGGCGCACGCGTCCTCTTTAGCGGCGCGTCCTTCCAGATCAACCCCGGCGAGCGCTTCGCGCTCGTGGGCCCCAACGGCGCCGGCAAAACCACCATGCTTAAGATCATCATGGGCATCGACAGTCCCGACTCTGGCCAGGTCCAGTACGCCAAGGACTGCCAGGTGGGCTATCTAGAGCAGGAAACCAACCTGGAGCAAAAGGACACCACCATCCTCGCCGAGGTCATGGCCGCCGCCAAGGAAATTCGCCGCATGGGCGAGCGCGCCAACGAGCTGCAGGCCCAGATCACCGAGCTCTCCGAGAAGGGCAAAGACGTCGACGCGCTCCTCAACGAGTACGGCCAGGTCCAGGACCGCTTTGAGCACCTGGGCGGCTACGAGCTCGAGAGCAACGCCCGCAAGATCCTGTCCGGCCTTGGCTTTAAGGTCACCGACTTTGAGCGCCCGTGCTCCGAGTTCTCGGGCGGCTGGCAGATGCGCATCGCGCTTGCAAAGCTCTTCCTGCGCCACCCCGACCTGCTGCTGCTGGACGAGCCCACCAACCACCTGGACCTCGAGAGCGTCCAGTGGCTGCGCGGCTTTATCGCCAACTACGACGGCGCCGTGCTCATCGTCAGTCACGACCGCGCCTTCATGGACGCCTGCGTCGACCACGTCGCCGCGCTCGAAAACCGCCGCGTGACCACCTACACCGGCAACTACAGCAGCTATCTCAAGCAGCGCGAGGACAACCTGGAGCAGATGCGCGCCAAGCGCGCCGCCCAGGAACGCGACATCGCCCACATGCAGGTCTTCGTCGACAAGTTCCGCTACAAGCCCACCAAGGCCGCCCAGGCGCAGGAGCGCATCCGCAAGATCGAGCAGATCAAAAAGGAGCTCGTCATTCTGCCCGAGGGCCACAAGCACATCGACTTTAAGTTCCCCGACCCGCCGCGCTCCGGCGACATGGTCGTGGGCCTGGAGGGCGTCTCCAAATCCTACGGCGACAAGCACATCTACAGCGACATCGACCTCAAGCTCTACCGCGGCGAGCACGTGGCGCTCGTCGGCCCCAACGGCGCCGGCAAGTCCACGCTCATGAAGATCATCGCCGGCCTGGAGCCGCCTACCTCCGGCACCCGCGACCTGGGCACCAACGTGGGCGTCGCCTACTATGCCCAGCACGCGCTCGAGGGCATGACCGAATCGAACACCGTCCTGCAAGAGATCGACACCGTCACGCCCAAGTGGACCGTGCCGCAACAGCGCAGCTTGCTGGGCGCCTTCCTGTTTAGCGACAATGACGCAATCGAAAAGCAGGTCCGCGTCCTCTCCGGCGGCGAAAAAGCGCGCCTGGCGCTCGCCAAGATGCTCGTGGCGCCCGAGGCGCTTCTATGCCTGGACGAGCCCACCAACCACCTGGACATCGACTCGGTGGACATGCTCGAGAACGCCCTGCAAAACTTCCCCGGCACCATCGTGTTGATCAGCCACGACGAGCACCTGGTGCGCGCCGTGGCCAACCGCGTGATCGACATCCGTGACGGCAAGGTCACGGTCTATGACGGCGACTACGACTACTACCTCTACAAGCGCGAGGATCTCGCTGCCCGCGCCGCTGCTGAGGCGGCAGGGGAGAGCGCGCCGGTGGCAAGCAAGAGCAACAATGCCGCCAACGCCGTCCAGGCCAGTAGCCCCGCCGCGGCCCCCAAGCCTGCCGAGGGCAAAAAGACCAAAGAGCAAAAACGCGCCGAGGCCCAGGCCCGCGCCGCGCTCAACAAAAAGCTCAAGGGCGTGCGCAACCAGCTCAAGAAGATCGAGGCAGAGCTCGACAAAAAGCGCGCCCGCTATGACGAGCTTATGGAATTGATGGCAAGTGAAGAGCTTTATGCCGATCAGGACAAGTTCAACGCCGCGCTGGGGGAATATAACGGCCTTAAGCAAGAGCTGCCCAAGCTCGAGGACGAATGGCTGGAGCTTTCCACCCAGATCGAAGAGGAGACCGCGCGTGAACTCTCGTAAGGCCGCTGCCGTGGCGATGAGCATCATCGCCATCGTCTGTCGTATCTGCGGCATCTTTATGAGCGCGATGACCGTGCTGCTGTGCTTTAGCGGCCTCACCGCCAAGCTGCAGATCGTGGGCTTTGTCGTTGAGCTTTCGCGCGCCCTTCCGAACGCCATCGCCGGCTACGGCGTCATCACGTCGCCCTTTGGCGGTGTGTTCCGCCTGGATTACGCCATCGTCGCCGTGATCCTGTTTGTGGGCGATTACCTGCTCACGCGCGCCTCGCGCCGCGTCCGCTAGGGGAGCGCCATGTCCAGCAGCTACCTCATGAACCTGCTCGCCAGCGCTGTCGCCGTCATCGTGGGCATCGTTATCCACGAGAGCGCGCACGCCGCCGCAGCCTGGGCGCTCGGCGACAAGACGGCCCGTTCGCGCGGCCGCGTCTCGCTCAACCCGCTCAATCACATCGACCCATTTGGCACCGTCATCTTGCCGCTGCTCATGCTTGCCGCCGGCGGCCCGGTGTTCGCCTTTGCCAAACCCGTGCCCGTCTACCTCAACAACCTCAAGCACCCCAAACGCGACGAGGTCCTGGTGAGCGCAGCCGGCCCCGCATCGAACATCGCCCTCGCGTGTCTCGCGGCCGCCCTCATGCACGCGGCATACGGCAACCTCTACGCCAGCATGTCCTTTGCCGTGGCGTCCCAAATCATGAACTTCGGCGCCACCTTTATCGTGGTCAACCTGTCGCTCGCGTTCTTTAACCTCATCCCGATCCCGCCGCTCGACGGCTCGTCGATTATCGTGCCGTTCCTCAAAGGCAAAACGCTCGCCAACTACTATCGCCTGCAGCAATACGCCATGCCCATCCTCATCCTGGTGCTGTACCTGCTGCCCATGTGGACCGGCATCGACGTGATCGGACGGTATTTCGACGTTACCGTGTATCCGCTGGCCGAGTGGCTGCTCAACTTCGCAATCGCCGGCATCTAAGGTAAACTTACAGGTCGACCGTGCAAAACGGTCGCAACATGCACCCAAACCGCGCCGCGAAGGCGCCGTCAAAGGAGGTCGAAGATGTCGTATCGCGTGTCGACGCAGGTCTACAGCGGACCGTTCGACCTGCTGCTGCAGCTGGTAACCCGCCAAAAAGTTGATATCGGCGCCATCTCGATCAGCGAGGTGGCCGAGCAATACCTGGCCGAGGTCGAGCGCATTGAGGCACTGGACCTGGACGTGGCGAGCGATTTTTTGCTGGTCGCGGCAACCCTTTTGGACATCAAGGCCGCCTCGCTGGTACCCCAGGAGGCCCCGCGCAACACCGACGAGGATGGCGGCGACGAAGACCTCGAGGAACTCAGCGCGCTCGACGGCGACGCCCTGCGCGAGGTCCTGATCCAGCGCCTGATCGCCTACAAGCAGTTTAAGGGCGCGGCGGCAGCCCTTGGCGCGCGCATGCAGGCCGAGAGCCGCATGCATCCGCGCGTGGCCGGCCCCGACCCCGAGTTCCTAGGCCTTATGCCCGACTACCTGGCCGGCATCACGCTGCGTGGCCTGGCCGTCATCTGCGCCGACCTGGACGGCAAGCGCCAGACCTTCCTGCTGGAGGCCGAGCACGTGGCGCCGCATCGCGTGCCGCTCGACCTGACGGTGGCCTCGGTCGACCGCTTTACCATGGCGCACCAAACCTGCACCTTCCGCGAGCTGCTGGACGGCGACGCCACCACCGAGCAGCTCGTCGTCACCTTCCTGGCTATGCTCGAGCTCGCCAAACGTGGCTCGCTTACCCTGAGCCAGGACGAGATCTTTGGAACCATTCAAATAAACCGCGTCGAGGGCGCCGAGGCATACGTACCCGGCGAGGGCCCCGAGCTCACCGAATAGGAGCGGCAACCATGTCAACCCTTTCCACGCTGGAGGCAAACAGCCTCAAAGGCGCCCTCGAGGCGCTGTTGCTGGTGTCGAGCGACCCCGTGAGCGCACCCGCGCTGGCAGGTGCGCTGGATATCGCCCCCGGCGAGTGCGCGTCGCTGTTGGCCGAGCTCAAGGTTGAATACGAGGAGGCCAACCGCGGCTTTCAGCTGCGCGAGGTTGCCGGCGGCTGGCGCCTGTTTACGCATCCCGCCTACCACGACGTGGTCGAGGCCTACGTGCTGAGCTGGGACACGCAAAAGCTGTCGCAGGCGGCGCTCGAAACTCTGGCCGTCATCGCATACCACCAGCCCGTCACGCGCGAGGTGGTCAAGGGCATCCGCGGCGTCAACTCCGACGGCGTCATCGCGTCGCTCGTGGACAAGGGCCTGGTGCGCGAGCTCGGCCGCGACCCCCAGCGCGGTCAAGCCATCATCTATGGCACGACCAACGCCTTCTTGGAAAAGTTCGGTCTGCGCTCCACCCGCGACCTGCCTGACCTGGAGCAGTTTGCCCCCGACGAGCAGTCGCGTCAGTTTATCCGCGAGCGCCTGAGCGGCCGCAGCATTCAGTCCACGCTCGAGGAGCAGGCCGATGACCTGGATGAAGAGCGCGAACTGCTCGATACAGATGTTGAAGATGTTGAGGCAGTCGAGGACTTGGAAAACCTGGTCGTCGACGAGACCTCGGAGGATTTACATGACGAGGACTAACGAAGTAGGGGAGACGCGCGCCGGCGCTGCGGTGCCCAACGCGGATACGCACGAATCCGACGCCCAGCCCGTCTATCCGCACACCATGCGCCTGCAGCGCTTTTTGGCGCGCGCGGGCGTGGCGAGCCGCCGCGGATCGGAGGACCTGATGACCGCCGGCCGCGTGACCGTCAACGGCCAGATCGCGACCGAACTGGGCACCAAGGTCGACGTCGACCACGACCATATCGAGGTCGACGGCATGCCCGTCAAGCTCAACCAGGGCTCCGTGTACCTGATGCTCTACAAGCCGACCGGCTACCTCACCACCATGAGCGATCCGCAGGAGCGCCCTTGCGTGGCCGACCTGGTCCCGCGCGACCGATTTCCGGGCCTGTTCCCTGTGGGCCGCCTGGACCGCGACACCACGGGGCTTTTGCTCTTTACCACCGACGGCGACCTGTCGCAGGATCTGCTGCACCCCAGCAAGCATGTTTACAAGACCTACCAGGCGCTCGTGGACGGCAACCTGACCGATCGCGACTTAGAACCACTCCGCCGCGGCATCGAGCTCGATGACGGCCTGTGCCAGCCGGCGATCTGCCGCGTCATTAACGCGCGCGAGGCCGAGGCCGTAGCTCCGCAAGGCGTTAAGCCCGGCACCACCGCCGTGGAGGTCATCATCCGCGAAGGCCGCAAGAACCAGGTCAAGCGCATGCTGAGCAAGATTCACCACCCGGTGATCCGCCTGCACCGCTGCAACTTTGCCGGCCTGGAGCTCAAGGATGTGGCCAAGGGCTCGTGGCGCGAGCTCACCGACCGCGAGGTGCAGATTCTTAAGACCGGCGGCATCCCGCCCAAGCAGGCCGCTTCCGAGCGCGCCGCCGCGCCCGCGACCAACACCGCGAGTCGCACGCGTCACCACGGTAGCCACGGCTCCGCGCCCAAGCGCAACACCTACCGCGAGCGCTACACGAGCTAGGCAATCGCAAAGCCCCAGCGCCCGCGTCCCATACCAGCACGTCAACCACCGAAAGGAAGCATTGCATGATCGTCGCCATCGACGGCCCCGCCGGTTCCGGCAAGTCCACCATCGCCAAGGAGATTGCCCGCCAGCTGGGCTTTAACAAGCTCGACACGGGCGCCATGTATCGCGCCGTCACCTTCGCCGCGCTCGACCGCGGCATCGACCTGGACGACGAGGCGGCCATTGACACCCTCGCCGAGCAAATCGAGATCCGCTTTACCAACGGCACCGGCGAGGACACGCGCCTGACCATTGACGGCCAGGACGCTTCGGCCGCCATTCGTACCCCGCAGGTCGACGCCAACGTGTCCAAAGTCTCGGCCTACCCGGGCGTGCGCGCCGCCATGCTCATTCACCAGCGCCGCGCCGCCGAGGACCGCGATATCGTGGCCGAGGGTCGTGACATCGGAACCGTCGTGTTCCCCAACGCGCAGGTCAAGGTCTTCCTGACCGCCGACCCGCGCGAGCGCGCCCGCCGCCGCGTGCTGCAGCGTCACCAAAACGACGCCCAACCGCTTACTGCCGAGCAGCTCGAGGCCGAGGTCGACGAGACTCTCGACGCCCTTAAGCAGCGCGACAAGCTTGACAGCAGCCGCGAGGTCGCCCCGCTCGTGCCCGCCGAGGACGCCGTGCACGTCGACTCCACCGCCCATACCATCGACGAGGTCGTCCGCATTATCGAGGACCTCATCAACCAAAGGAGGTAGCCCATGCGCCTGTTTAAGCAGACGCCCGAGGACTATTACAACGCCCCCTACGCAGAGTTCCCAGCGCTCATTCGCGGCACCGTCGTCGTAGTCATGGCCATCCTTTGGGCCTTCTCCAAGCTCATGTGGCGTTGGAAGGTCGAGGACGCCGACCTGCTGTTTGAGCGCCAGGAAGGCCGCGGCAGCGTGGTCATCTGCAACCACACCTCGATGGCTGAGCTCTTGGCCGTGGAGACGGCGCTGTTCTTTGGCGGCCGCCGCATTCGCCCTATCTTTAAGTCCGAGTTCGCCAAGACCAAGATCGTGCGTTGGGCCTTTAGCCGTGTAGGCGGCATTCCCGTAGAGCGCGGCACTGCCGATATGAAGTGCCTGCGCGCCGCCCAGCATGCGCTGCAGCGCGGCGAGGATGTCCTGATCTTCCCCGAGGGCACGCGCATCCGCTCGCGCGAGATCAAGCCCGAGGTCCACGGCGGTTTTGCGCTCATCGCTCAGATGGGCAAGGCGCCCGTCAACCCGCTCGCCATTTGCGGCTGGTCCGACATCACGCCCGCGGGCAAAAAGCTCATGCGTCCCAAGAAGTGCTGGATTCGTGCCGGCAAGGCCGTCGCGCTTTCGGACGCGCCGGCCGGGCTTAAGCGTACGGAGCGCCTGGCCTGGTTTGAGTCCGAGGCCATGAACCGCGTCTACGCCATGCGAGACGAGCTGTGCGCCGAGCATCCGGGCAGGTTCTAGCCATGAGCGAGAACGTGACGAACACCGCCGCGACTGCGTCCGACCAGGCAACCGCGCCTACCATCGAGATCGCCGCCCACGCCGGCACTTGCTACGGCGTACAGCGTGCGCTCGATATGGCGCTGGCCGCTGCGCCGCAGGCAGGGGAGTGCACTCAGGTCCATACCTTGGGTCCGCTCATCCATAACCCTATCGTGGTGCGCGAGCTCGCTGAGGCAGGCGTTAGCCTGGCTGAGAACCTGGATAGCGCCGCAACCGGTACCGTGATCATCCGCGCCCACGGCGTGGTGCCGCAGGTGATCGATGCTGCCCGCGAGCGCGGCCTTACCGTGGTCGACGCCACCTGTCCCTACGTGAAGAAGGTCCATGTGGCCGCCGAGCGCCTGGTACGCGAGGGCTACCGCGTGGTAGTCGTAGGCGAGCCGGGCCATCCCGAGGTTGAGGGCATCTTGGGCCACGCCGGCAATGATGCGCAGGTCGTGAGCTGTGCCGCCGACGCCACCGCCTTGTCGCTCAAGGGCAAGGTAGGCCTCGTCGTGCAGACCACTCAGACCGCACAGAACCTCGCCGAGGTCGTGGCAGCTATCACCCCGCGCGTGCAGGAGCTACGTGTGATCAACACCATCTGCGCTGCCACGAGTGAGCGTCAACGAGCAGCAGCCACACTTGCTAACCGCTGCGACTGCATGGTCGTGGTGGGCGGCAAGAACTCAGGCAACACCCGCCGCCTAGCGCAGATTTGCGCAGACGCCTGCGAGCGCACGTATCACATCGAGGAAGCTTCTGAGCTCCAGGCCGCGTGGTTTACCGAAGCTCACCACATCGGCATCACCGCCGGAGCCTCCACCCCGCAAGAACACATCGAACGCGCCGTCGAGCGCATCAAGGAGCTTTGCCGCTAACCATGGACCAGACCGTACCCGCATACGCCGCCGAGGTGGCCGATTACGGGCGCAGCCGCGACCCCGAGCCGGGTGAGGGCGCGCTCGTAAAGAACGTGCGTCCCGAATCGCCCGCGTGGGATGTGGGTATCGAGCGGGGCATGCGCGTGCTCACGGTCAACGGTGAGCAGCTTACCGACATGATTGTGTGGCTCTGGGAAGCCGACGATGATACCGTCGACCTCGAGGTTTTCGACCCGCGCGACAACAGCGTCACCCCCGTCGAGCTCGACCGCTTCCCGGGAGAGGACTGGGGCCTTGAATTCGATGGTCCCATCTTCGACGGCATGCGCACCTGCGTAAACGCCTGCGTGTTCTGCTTTATGACGATGCTCCCCAAGGGCGGCCGCTCCACGCTCTATATCCGCGACGACGACTATCGCCTAAGCTTTTTGCAAGGCAACTTTGTCACGCTTACGAACCTCACCGACGAGGACGTGCAAAACGTCATCCAGCGCAACATGAGTCCCATGAACGTGTCGGTCCACGCTGTGAGCCCCGACGTCCGCCGTCGTATGATGGGCCGTAACGCCCAGCGAGGCATGGACGTACTCGAGACCATCATGGCCGCCGGCATCGAGATTCACGCGCAGATCGTACTGTGCCCCGGCATGAACGACGGCGAGGAGCTGGAAAAGACCCTGCGCTTTTGCGAGGAGCATGAGCAAATCACAAGCCTGGGCATTGTGCCGCTCGGTTTTACCAAACACCAAAACCGCTTTAGCTGGTCATACAGCGACAAGCCCGAACTGGCGCGCGAGACCATTGCCATGATCCGTCCCTACCAGGATCGTGCCTACGAACGCTTTGGCCGCCACACCTTCCAGATGAGCGACGAGTTCTATCTGGACGCCGGCATCGATCCTCCCGAGGCAGACTTTTACGACGGCTATCCGCAGTACTACGACGGCATCGGCATGATCCGCTCGTATCTGGACGAGACCGACGACGTGTTGACCACCGATGCTGAGCGACTGGCCCGCGTCCGCGAGGCCATCGCCGCCCGCAGCCAGCACCTGCTGTGCCTCTCGGGCGCCAGCGCACGCGACACGGTGGCCCGCTTTGTGGAGTCGCCCAAGGGACTCGCCGGCACTGTCACGGCCATCAAGAACCGCTACTTTGGCGGCAACGTGGACGTGACCGGTCTCATCGTCGCGTGTGACATTCTGGAGCAGCTGCCGCAAGACCTGTCGGGGGTTATGCTCTTTGTGCCTAAGCTCATGTTCAACGCTGACGGCATGACGCTTGACGAGTATCATCGTGACGATTTACTCGCAAGCCTTACCAGTCGCGGCGCCGAGGTTCATGTGGTATCGACCATGCCGCATGAGTTGCTCGATACCCTGGAGCACATCCTTGGCATTGCGCCTGCCGACTCTACTAATTCCGCTGACCCTACCCATTAAAGGAGAGCAGATGAAACCTATCGTCGCCGTCGTCGGACGCCCCAACGTGGGCAAGTCCACGCTCGTTAACCGCCTGGCCCAGACCTCGGACGCCATCGTCCACGAGTCCCGCGGCGTTACTCGCGACCGCTCGTATCACACGGCCGATTGGAACGGCCGCGAGTTCACCATCGTCGACACGGGCGGTATCGAGCCGCTCAAGAGCGACGACGTCTTTGCCACGTCCATCCGCGACCAGGCCCTCGCCGCCGCCGAGGAAGCCGCCGTCATCCTGTTTGTGGTCGACGGCCGCACCGGCGTCACCGAGGAGGACGAGTCGGTCGCTCGCATGCTCAAGCGCTGCGACAAGCCGGTCTTTCTGCTGGTGAACAAGCTCGACAACCCCGATCGCGAGAACGACAGCATCTGGGAGTTCTATTCGCTCGGCATCGGCGAGCCCACGCCGCTCTCGGCCCTGCATGGTCATGGCACGGGCGACCTGCTCGACGACATCGTGGCCCTGTTGCCCGAGGAGGAGGACGAGGTCGCCGATGAGTTCCCCGATGCGCTGAACGTGGCCATCATCGGCCGCCCCAACGCCGGTAAGTCCTCGCTGTTCAACCGCATCCTGGGCGCCGACCGCTCTATCGTGTCCAACATTGCCGGCACGACGCGCGACGCCATCGACACTGTCGTCGAGCGTAACGGCAAGCACTACCGCATGGTCGACACCGCGGGCATTCGCAAGAAGAGCACCGTGTACGAGAACATCGAGTACTACTCCATGGTCCGCGGCCTGCGCGCCATCGACCGCGCCGACGTGGCGCTGCTCGTCGTCGACGCCTCCGTGGGCGTTACCGAGCAGGACCAGAAGGTCATGGGTCTTGCCATCGAGCGCGGCTGCGCCATCGTTGTGCTGCTCAACAAGTGGGATCTGCTCGACGACGACCGTAAGCGCGAGGCCTGCATGGAGACCATCGACCGCCGTCTGGGCGTCATGGCTCCCTGGGCCCAGTACCTGCGCATCTCTGCTCTCACCGGCCGCAGCGTCGAGAAGATCTGGGCGATGGTAGACGCCGCCGAAAAGACGCGCTCGCAGAAGATTAGCACCTCGCGCCTCAACGCGTTCCTCACCGACCTGCGCGAGTTCGGTCATACCGTGGTGGACGGCAAGCGCCGCCTGCGCATGCACTACGTGACCCAGACGGGCGTCAACCCGCCGACGTTCACGTTCTTCGTCAACCATAGCGACCTGGTCAACGACACCTACCAGCGCTACGTAGAGAACCGCATGCGCTCGACCTTCGACTTTGCCGGCACGCCCATTCGACTCTTCTTTAGGAAGAAGGAGCAAAAGGATGCATAATCCGATTCTGCTGACCGCCATCTGCGCCGTGGTCTCGTTCTTTATCGGGGCGATTCCGTTTGGTCTGATCTTGGGCCGCGTGTTCAACCACACCGACATTCGCAAGGCGGGCTCCGGCAACATCGGCACCACCAACGCCCTGCGCGTGGCCGGCCCTAAGGTGGCCGCGCTCACGCTGTTGCTCGACTGCCTTAAGGGCGCCATCTGCGTCCTTATCGCCCGTCCGTTCATCGCGAGCGTGGGCTATGGATTTCCGCCGAACATCATGGCGCCCGGAGCCCCCGGCGACTGGATGCTCGGTGTCATTTGCCTGGCAGCGGTGTGGGGCCATATCTTCTCGCCCTACCTCAACTTCCATGGCGGCAAGGGTATCGCGGTTGGTCTGGGCGTCATCCTCGCCTGGTACTGGCCCATTGGCCTGTCGCTGCTCGGCATGTTTATCGTGGCCGTCGCCATCACCAAGTTTGTGTCGGTGGGCTCGCTTGCCGCGGCCATCGGTCTTCCCATCGCCGCCTGCGCGGTCTTTCCGTACAGCAGCCTAGGCCTCAAGTTCTGCATGGCGATGATCGGCATCACCGTGGTGTGGGCCCATCGCTCGAATATCCAAAAGCTCATGGCCGGTAAGGAGTCCAAGCTCTCGTTTACCAAGCGCGTCACCGAGCCCGACGATAAGTAGGAGAGAGTCATGAATGTTGCGCTGATTGGCTCCGGCTCCTGGGGAACCGCCGTCGCCGGCCTCGCCGCCGAGCGAGCCGAGCGCGTGACCATGTGGGCCCACAGCGAGCAAACGGCCACCGGCATCAATGCCGAGCACCGCAATCCCCGGTATCTGGTGGACTACGAGCTGCCCGGCAACGTTGTCGCCGCCACGGACCTGTCGCAGGCGCTCGACGGCGCCGAGGCCATCATCTTTGCCGTGCCCTCCACGCACCTGCGCAGCGTATGCCATCAGGCAGCACCCTTCATCGCCGCCGACACCCCGGCACTCTGCCTCACCAAGGGTATTGAGCCCGAATCCGGCCTGCTTATGAGCGAGGTCATCGCCAGTGAGATCGGCAACGAGTCGCGTGTCGCGGCGCTCTCGGGCCCCAACCATGCCGAGGAGATCTGCCGCGGCGGGCTTTCTGCCGCCGTCATCGCCAGCAAAGATCCGCAGGTAGGGGAGACCTTTAAGGACCTGCTCCTATCCACGGCCTTCCGCATCTACCTGTCGCAGGACATGACCGGCGTCGAGGTTTGCGGCGCCATGAAAAACGTCATCGCCATCGTGTGCGGCATTTCCGCCGGTTCTGGTGCGGGCGACAACACGCTTGCCCTTATCATGACGCGCGGCCTGGCCGAGATCAGCCGTCTGGTGCACGCCCGCGGCGGTCAAGCCATGACCTGCATGGGTCTTGCCGGCATGGGTGACCTCATTGCCACCTGCACTTCCGAGCATTCGCGCAACCGCACCTTTGGCTACGAGTTTGCCCACGGCGTCTCGCTCGACGAGTACCAGGCACGTACGCATATGGTGGTCGAGGGCGCCGTCGCGGCCCGCAGCGTCAGTGAGCTTGCCCGTTCACTGGGCGTAGACATTCCGCTCACCTTTGCCGTGGAGCAAACGCTCTACAACGGTGTTACTTTGGATAGGGCGCTCGAGATTCTTACCGATCGCGTCCCCTCTCAAGAGTTCTACGGACTCACCGACTAGCGCAGAAAGGCTACTACCATGGGTTCCATTAAAATCGCTCCGTCCGTCCTCTCGGCCGACATGGCCAACCTCAAGGGCGAACTCGACAAGATCGCCGGCGCCGACTACGTGCACTTCGACGTCATGGACGGCCACTTTACCGGCAACCTCACCTTTGGCGTTGACATCCTTAAGGCCGTCAAGCGCTCCACCAATGTACCGGTCGACGCGCACCTCATGGTGTCGAACCCCGACGAGACGGTCGATTGGTACGCAGACGCCGGCGCCGATATGATCACCGTACACTACGAGGCCTCCACGCACCTGCACCGCACGCTCACCCATCTGCAGCAGCGCGGCGTTAAGGCCGGCGTGGTGCTCAACCCCGCCACCCCCGTGTGCGTGCTCGAGAGCATCATCGACGTCGTCGATATGGTGCTGCTCATGAGTGTGAACCCGGGCTTTGGCGGCCAGAGCTTTATCCCGGGCACCATCGCTAAGCTCCACGAGCTCAGGGCCATGTGCGAGCGTCACGGCGTTTCGCCCCTCATCGAGGTCGACGGTGGCATTTCTTCCAAGAACATTGCCGAGGTCGTCAAGGCCGGCGCCAACGTGCTCGTGGCCGGTTCTGCCGTATTTAAGTCCGAAGATCCCGCTGCCGAGGTTGCGCTGCTGCAGAAGCTGGGCAACGAGGCCGCACAGGAGGCATAAACCCTTATGACCGCAGGTCAAAACCGCATACCCGTGAATCTTGACTATGCCGCCTCGACGCCCATGCGCGCCGAGGCGCTCCTTGCGCAGCGCGAGTACGACGACAGCGAGCTTGCCGGCGTCAACCCCAACTCGCTGCATTCGCTCGGCCGCAAGGCTGCCGCGCGTCTGGAGGTTGCACGTCGCGAGATCGCCCGCAGCTTTGGCGCGCGCGTCCGCCCGTCCGAGATTGTACTGACCAACGGCGGCACCGAAGCCAACCAGCTGGCGCTGCTCGGTCTTGCCGAGGGCACTCGTCAGCGCGATCGCAAGCGCGATCGTGTAATCGTTTCGGCCATCGAGCACGATTCGATTCTGGACAACCTGCCGTTGCTGCGTGCCGCCGGCTTTACCGTCGACCTGGTGCAGCCCTGCCGCATGGGCTACATTGAGCCTGCCACGCTTGTCGAGCTACTAGGCGACGACGTGGCGCTCGTGAGCATCATGGTTGCCAACAACGAGACCGGCGTGGTGCAGCCCATCCGCGAGCTTGCCGCGGCCACGCATACCGTTGGCGCCCTGTTCCACACCGATGCCATCCAGGGGTATCTGCATATTCCGCTCGATGTCACCGAGCTGGGCGTCGACGCCATGTCCGTCGCAGCCCACAAGATCGGTGGCCCCGTGGCATCCGGCGCGCTCTACCTTAAGAACCGCACGCCGCTGCGCCCGCGCATCTTTGGCGGCGGACAGGAAGCCGGACGTCGTGCCGGCACGCAAGACCTGCGCACGCAGCTCGCCTTTGCCGCTGCCGCCTCGTCTCTGACGCCCCATGTGGCTCAGGAGCGCGCGAAGCTGCAAGCCCTTTCCGACAAGCTCTACGCCACGCTTACGGCCCACCAGCGCATTCACGCCACCATGGGTGACTACGCACAAGCCGACCGTCTGCCCGGCATGGTATCGATCTACATTGACGGCATGGACTCCGAGGAACTCATCATCAAGCTCGACGCCGCCGGCTTTGAGGTGTCGGCAGGCTCGGCATGCTCGAGTGGCAGCATGGACCCGAGCCATGTTTTAAGCGCGATGGGCATCGGTCGCGAGCAGGCATTGGGCGCACTACGCATTTCCTTTGACGACCGCGTGAATCCGGACGATCTGGACGAGTTTGCCCAGACGCTGCTCTCGATCGTAGGCGCCGCATGATCGTCGCCGAGCTTGAGCGCGCGCTGCTGGCACGCTATCCCAAGACCGATGCCGAGAGTTGGGACCATGTAGGATTCTCCGTCGGCGACCCTGCCGCGGAGATTACCGGTGTTGCCTGTGCACTCGATGCGACCGAAGCCAATGTGCACCGCGCCCAGGAGGCCGGCGCCAACGTGCTGCTAACGCATCATCCCATCTATATCAAGGCGCCCGAGGCGTTTTGTCCGTCGGATTCCACACGCCCCCAATGCAGCGCCGCGCTGTACGAGGCAGCTCGTTGCGGCGTGAGCATCATCTCGCTTCACACCAACCTGGACCGCTCGCACGAAGCGCGCGTTCGCCTGAGCGATTTGCTAGGCGCAAAGCCCATAAGCTCGCTGGAGCATGCGGACGAGCCTGAACTCACCGGTCTGGGCGCCCTTGCGACCCTCAACGACCCCTGCAGCCTGCGCGACCTTGCCGCCCGCGCCGCCCAGGAGTTTGGCAGCGACCCGCGCGTGTGGGGCGAGGCAGATCACCCGTGCCGCACCATCGCCATTTTGGGCGGCTCCTTAGGCGACTTTGGAGAGCTCGCCATCGCCGCGGGCGCAGATGTTATCGTGACGGGCGAGGCAGGCTACCACGTGGCACAGGACCTTGTCTTGCGCGGGCTGCCGGTGATCTTGCTCGGCCACGACCGCTCCGAGGAGCCGTTCGTTGATATATTGATGAACTCTGCAGTTGACGCCGGGGTCGACCCCCGTCATGCGATTAAAATACTGAACCCTTGCCAATGGTGGACTGTGACAAAAGGAGAGAACTTATGAGCGCCGGCGCTACGCTACTCAAGCTGCAACAGATCGATTTGGAGCTCGCCCGCAACAAGAGCGAACTTGCCAATATGCCGGAGCTCAAGGAGCTCGCTTCCAAGCGCAAGACCTATGTGAAGCTCAAGTCCGAGATGACCAAGCTCTACGCCCAGCGCAAGGATCTGGACATTGAGCTCGACGATCTCAACACCACCGAGATTCAGACCAACAACGCCATCGAGGCCGCCAAGAAGCGCCACGTGGACGGCTCCGACTACCGCGAGGTTCAGGACCTGGAGAACGAGCTCGCCACCCTGGCCAAGCGCTTGGACAAGATCGAGCACACCCGCAAGGACGTCGTCGTCGCCCATAAGGAAGCGCTTGACCGAGAGGCTCGCGCGCAGGCCATCATCGCCAAGTTCGAGGAGGGCGTGAAGGCCGATACCAAGGCTGCCCGCGCCAAGGCTGCCAATCTGCAGGCTCAGATCGATGCCGCCACCAAGGAGCGCACCGCGCTTGCCGCCACGCTGCCGACCGACGTGCTCACCGATTACGAACGTCTGCTCAAGCAGTTCCGCGGCCTGGCCGTCGAGACCATCAAGGGCAACATCCCCACGGTCTGCCACACCGCGCTGCAGGCATCGTCCATGAGTGACCTCAACCACGACGGTAGCGAGATTACGCACTGCCCGTACTGCCACCGCCTGCTGGTGCTCCCGAGCAAGGAAGCTTAAACGATGGCGGCACCCAACAATTCAATGCAACTTGAGGGAAAAACGATCCTGCTGGGCATTACCGGCGGGATCGCCGCCTATAAGTCGTGCAACATCGTACGCCTGCTGCAAAAGCGCGGCGCCCACGTCAAGGTCGTCATGAGCGAGCACGCCACGGAGTTCGTGGGGCCGCTCACCTTCCGCGCACTCACCAATGAGCCCGTTGCCGTGGGCCTATTCGACGACCCCTCCGACCCCATCCACCATATCTCGCTGGCGCAGGAGCCCGACGTGGTGGTCGTGGCGCCCGCGACGGCCAACATCATCGCTAAGATGGCCAACGGCATCGCCGACGACCTCATCTCCACCACGCTGCTTGCCACGCCGCGCCCCATCGTGATCGCACCGGCCATGAACAATGGCATGTGGAAGGCACCGGCCACGCAGGCCAACATGGCCACGCTGCGCGAGCGCGGTGTCAATGTTGTGGGTCCGGGTAGCGGTTACCTTGCCTGCGGCGACGTGGACACGGGACGCATGAGCGAGCCCGAGGACGTCGTCGAGGCTGTCTGTGAGGTGCTCAACCCCGTGCCGCAAGACCTGACGGGCAAGCGCATCGTCATCACCGCCGGCCCCACGCACGAGCCGATCGACCCGGTGCGCTTCATTGGCAACCGTTCTTCGGGCAAGATGGGTATCGCCCTGGCGGGGGAGGCCGCACGTCGCGGTGCCGCCGTCACGCTCGTGCTGGGACCGACATCGCTCGATATTCCTCGCGGCGTAAAGTGCGTGCGCGTGCAGACCGCCGCAGAGATGCTGCAGGCGGCGTTAAACGCCTTCCAGACGGCCGACGCTGCCATTTGCGCTGCGGCCGTCGCCGACTACACCCCCGCGGCCCCTGCCAACCACAAGCTCAAAAAGGCCAACGAGCGCCTGGATCGCATCGAACTAGTCGAGACGGTTGATATTTTGGCCGAGCTTTCGTGCCAAAAGGGAGAGCGATGCGTGATCGGATTTGCGGCCGAGACCGATAACGTCGTGGAGTACGCGCAGCGCAAACTTGCCCGCAAGGGTTGCGATGTAATTATCGCCAACGATGTCTCGCGCGCCGATTCAGGCTTTGGAACCGACACTAACAAGGCCTGGATTGTGAGCACAACAGGTACGAAAGAACTTCCCGTTCTAACAAAACCCCAGCTCGCAGATACAATTTTGGACTTTCTTCAAAATTTATAAAAAAGTTCTTGCACAAGTCTAAAGTTTCGGGTTAATATACTCCCTGTTGCGAGCGAGAGCAGAGCAACAAACAAAAGCTTCGGGACGTGGCGCAGCTTGGTAGCGCACTTGACTGGGGGTCAAGGGGTCGCTGGTTCGAATCCAGTCGTCCCGACCAGAAGTTTGCAGGTCAGGCACCTAGTGCCTGACCTTTTTTGTTTTAAGCAATTGCTTAATTTTGATTAAGCAACAGGGTGCCAAAAATCTACCTACGCGATAATCGCCTTTTGCGGCTACTTGCGCGTTTTGCACGCGCTTGAGCCGATTTATTAACGCGATATGAATCTACATACGCGTAGCTGGTATGCAGCCGAGTACAGGCTGTATTTATCGCGGCGATTAACACAGATATAGCGACTATAACGGACAAGCATGTCGCTGTATTTATTCCAGTAGTTCACTTGATCGGTGGACAAGTGGGCTGTTGCAACGAAACGCCAAGCGGGATGGGCTCTATACGAGGACGCCGCAGGGTAATGGCGGGGGAGTGCGGCGGGCGCTCTGAGAGCCGCTGTGTGACCCCATGTCTCCTTAACTCGATAATTTGTGTTTCAAGCCACGAATCGGTCGAGCAATTGCCAAAAGAAAGGCCCATGCAGGATTGCACGGGCCTTACATCAGATCAAATTTGAGCTAGAAGCACCAAATGGGGCAGACGCAACACCATCTCGTCGCGGCCTCGGCGAGCGACATATCGCAGTCGAGGTAGACATCGAGGAAATCGTCAGATCCCGCACAGGGGGACCGCGATGGTGACCACCGCGCCGCCCGAGGGGCTGTTGGCGAGCGAGACGGAGCCCCCGTGGGCGCTCGCGGCCTCGGAGGCGACGTGGAGGCCGAGCCCGTAGTGGCGGCCTCCGTCGCGCGAGGAGCGGGACGAGTCGTCTGTGAAGAGGCGCTCGCAGCCGCGTTCGAGGGCGGCGGGAGAAAAGCCCGGTCCGTCGTCGGCCACCTCGATGACGAGGTGTCCGCCCGCGACGTCGCAGGAGACCGCCACGCGCGAGCGCGCGTGCTCGGCGGCGTTGGCCACGAGGTTCGCGGCGGCTCGCGCCAGGGCGGTTCGGTCGAGTAGGGCCTCGGGCGCGCCCGCGACAGCGGGGCCCGTGGCCGCGTTGAGCGTCACGCCTCGCGCCCGGGCGATCTGGGCGGCCTCGGCGAGGACCTGTTCGCAGAGCTCGGCCGGCCGCATGGGGGCCCTCTCCGCCCCGCCGGACCCGCGCGAGGCCTCGATGAGCAGGCGCACGTAGTCGTCGAGCCTTTCGACACTGCCGGCTATGTCGCGCGCGGCGGCCGCGAGGTCGGCGTCTTTCTCGTCTTCCAGCTCCTCCGCCACGAAGTCGGCGTTGGCGCGCAGCACGGTGAGCGGCGTCTTGAGGTCGTGGGCGAGCGACGCCATCTGCTCGCGCTGCCCCCGCTCCGCAGCCCAGCGGGCCTCGAGCGACTCGGCGAGGGAGGCCCGCATGGCGTCCATCGCGGCGAGGACGTCGTTCACCTCGCGCACGTTGGTGCTGCCGACCGCGAAGTCGAGCTCCCCCGCGCCGACGCGCCCCGCCGCCTCCGCGAGCGGCGCCATCTTGCGCGAGATCACGCGGCTCGCACGGCGCGCCACGAGCGCAAGCGCGAGCGCGCTTCCCACAGCGGCGCCGACGAGCATGAGGTTCTGCGGGTTGGGAAGCAGGCTGGCGAGATCGCGCGAGACCCACTGCGGCAGGTACTCGCTGACGAGTGCGCAGGCCCCGCCGCCCTTGAGCGGGAACGCAGCGTAGGTGAGGCCCGAGCCCCCGCCCTCGATCTCCACTGTGCCCGGATCCGCAGCGAGTGCCGTACTGGCCATTTCCGTCGCATCCTCGAGCCGCGTGCCCTCGAGGTCTGTCATCAGCACGTATCCGTCCTTGTTCAGGATGAGGTAGCGGTAGGCCGTCGGCACGTCCTGCTGCCCGCAGACGCCGTCGCGTGCCAGGCCCTCCGCGACCTCGCGCGCATTGGCCGGCCCCCAGCTAGCCTCGTAGACGAAGCCCGCGTTGATCGCCGCAGAGAGCGCCATGAACGAGGCGAGCCACGCCGTGGCGACCGCCGCGAACGCGTAGGCGAAGTAGCGCGCGATGACGAAGGAGAGCGGCATGCCTCGGCGACCTCGCGCCCCGGTCCTCAGAGCTGCCACTTGTACCCCATCCCCCAGACGGTCGCGATCGGGTCGGCGCCGGCCTCGGAGAGTTTCCTCCGGGCGCGGCTGACCTGCATAGATATGGCCGCGTCGTCGGCGTCGCTCTCCCAGCCGAGCACCGCCTCGCGTATCTGCGTGCGGCTCATGACCTGCCCGGGGTGGCGGGCGAGGTACTCGCAGATGGCGTACTCGGTGGGAGTGAGCGGCACGGTCTCGCCGCCCACGGCGAGATCGCGCGCCCCGAGGTCGATCCGCACCTCCCCGAAGGAGAGGGCGTGCGAGCGCGGCCGGCGCTCACGGCGTAGATGGGCCGCGACCTTGGCGCGCAGTTCCGCGGCCCCGAAGGGCTTGCGGACGTAGTCGTCGGCGCCCAGGCCGTAGGCGGCCACGGCGTCCTCCTCGGCCACGCGCGCGGTCAGGAAGACGATGGGCCCGTCGAAGTCCGGGCGGATCTGCCGCACGAGCTCGAAGCCGTCGAGCCCCGGCATCATGACGTCGCAGAGCACGAGGTCAAAGCGCGAGAGGTCCATCCCCGGGACCGCCGTCGGGTCCGCCGCCCTGACGACCTCATGACCGTCGCGGCCGAGGACGCGCGCGAGAGCGTCGAGGATCGCCCGTTCATCATCCACTGCCAGTATCCTCGCCATGTTAGACCTCCTGAAACTCTCGTCGGAATTGTACTAGCGCCGCACTCAGCGGTCCAGAGTTCTGCGCGCAGTCGCGGGCGCCTCGGCCGCGTCGCACGCGTGGTAGCGCACGCCCGAGCCGCCGCGCGCCTCGATCTCGAGCCAGCCCTCGCCGTCCGACTCCCGCCCGAAGAAGATGAGCTGGAGCTCTCGGACATTGCCCCTGTCGTCCGCAGCGTCGAGCAGGGCATTCCCGCCCAGGACGAGCGCTGCGGAGAGGAGGACGAGCATGGCGGCGAGCGCCTTCCTACGCATCTACCCTCCCGTCCTCGAAGCGGCAGAACCAGGCGAGAAGGACGGCATCGGCTGCCAGGGTGAGCACGAGGCTAGCGAGCGCAGTCGTGAGAAGAGGGCCCGCCGCGCGTGCGGCGTCGATGAAGGCCTCCACCCCAAGCGACCCCAGGCGCGCGGGCCAGGCGAGCGGCACCCAACTCAGGGGCGTCGCCAGGGCACCGGTGAGATCGCCGGTCATGAGGCCGTGCGCAAGTCCGCCCACCGAGAAGAACGCGAGGAGCACCCCCGCCGCGCCGGCGCCGATGGCGACGTTGCGGCCGAGGCGCAGGGCCACGCCGAGCCCCAGCGCGTAGAGGGGCAGGCTGCCCAGCACGATGCCCGCCCAGGCGACCGCAAGCGGAGCGGACCCGAGCGGCAGGCGCCCGGCGACGGCGAGCACGGCCCCGAACACGCCGAGCGCCACGGCCAGCGCGGCGGCACCGAGCGCCGCAAGGGCGAGCAACTTCGCCGCGACGGCGCGCCCGCGCGAGGGGACCGCCGTGAGGTTGGCGAGGCGCCCGGCAGCGCGCTCCTCGTCCACGGCGAGCCCGCAGACGATGGCGGACATGAGCGGCATGAGAGCGCCGAGGAACTGGACGTAGGCGTCCGCGCCCAGCGCCGGGTCCCATCGGGCTACGGAGAAGTACTCGCCGCAGGCAAGACCGGCTGCCAGGCCGCAGACGAGGTGCACCGCCGCGAGCGGGGAGCGCGCCAGGCGCAGGGCCTCGGAGAGCAGGGCCCGCGAGAGAGCCATGCGCGGCATCGGGTCGGAGAGTCGTGTCACGGCCATCACCTCTCCTCGGAGCGCGCGAACCAGGCCGCGCCCGCCGCCGTGAGCGCGGCGAACGCGAGCGCGCAGACCGCAAGGCCCGCCAGCGTGAGCATGCCGTCTGCCGCGAGCGCCCCGCCGAGCGCCATGTCCGCCGCGAGTGGCTCGCCGCTCGGCAGCACGGGGATGAAGCTCGTGGGGATGACCATGCTCGCCGACGGCGGAAAGAGCTGCGGCAGCGGCACCAACGACCAGGCGAACCCGCCCACGAGCTGCGCGACGAGCGGGCAGAAGATGCCGGCGAGCATGCCGAGCCGCGCCGTGAGAAAGAGCCCTACGGGAATCATCCACGCCGCGGTCACCGTGTTGACGAGCGCGCAGAGGAGCATCGTGAGCGTGCCCGCGGCCGTGAGGCCCTGCGAGGTGAACGCCGATCCCGCAAGGTAGATGCCGAAGACCACGAGGTTCGAGAGCGTGCAGAGCGCGAGGCACCAGAGCGCCTTGGCCCACCAGGCGCGCCCGAGCGGGAAGCCCAGACCCAGAAGCCCCCGCATCCGCGTGCGAGCGTCCGCCCGCGCGACGCACGCCACCACGAGCGAGAGAGACACGGGCAGGAAGAGCGCGTACCAGTAGTTCCACGCGCTGAAGATCTGCACGCCCCGGTAGGGCATCGCGCCGAGCAGCGGCATCGGCAGCGCCATGAGCACGGCCAGGCGAACCGGTGCCGCGTGGCGCGACTTCAGGGCCTCGGCGCGCAGGGCCGCGAGCAGGCCGCCTTTCTCGCCCGTCATGCCGCCACCTCCCCGCGCGCTCGTCGCCCTTCCCGGCAGAAACTCATGAAGAGTTCCTCGAGGTCCTGCCCGGGACGAAGCGCATCCTCGTAGGCAAGGCGCCCCCCGCAGATGATGCCGATGGTGTCCGCCATCTGCTGCACCTCGGAGAGGATGTGGCTCGAGACGATCACCGTCGTACCCGCCGCCGCGAAGCCGCGGATCTGGTCGCGCAGCTCCTCGATGCCGATGGGGTCGAGGCCGTTGGTGGGCTCGTCGAGCACGAGCAGGCGTGGCCGGGCGATCAGCGCCAGCGCGAGCCCCAGGCGCTGCCGCATGCCCATCGAGAAGCGCCCGGCGCGCTTCTTCCCGGTGTCCGCGAGGTCCACGGCGGCGAGCACCTCATCTATGCGGCTCTCGGGAAGGCCCAGCAGCGTGGTGCGCACGCGCAGGTTCTCGCGCGCGGTGAGGTTGGGGTAGAGCGGCGCCTCCTCGATGAGGCTGCCGATTGCGTAGAGGTCCTCGCGGCGCCAGGCGTGCCCGGCAAAGAGAATCTCCCCGGCCGTCGGCCGCAGCATCCCGCAGATCATCTTGAGCGTTGTCGACTTGCCGGCGCCGTTGGGACCGAGCAGCCCGTACACCTCGCCTTCGCGGATATGAAGGCTCACGTCGGCCACGGCGTCCTGCGCCTGGTCGCCGCGGCCGAAGCGCTTGGTGAGCCCACGCGTCTCGAGCATGTAACCCATGGGTTTATCCTTTCTCTTCCGGGCGCGCGGGCCGAGCCACCGTGCCCGCGCGCCTTACCTTTCGGGTTCACCATCCATGGTGGGGCGCGTTTCTAACGAAGCCGTAACAGCCGTTGGGTTCTTTTAGCGCCAACCCTTCTCGACCCACACATCATGATTAATTTGCTTAAGGCAACAACTTTCCCGATCGATGTAATCACTGAATCAAAACGTGTACATCAGCCATCAAAGATGCCGAAAAATGTCATATTTGAAGGCTGATGTACACAAATGCAGAATCTCGCATAACCCAGTAGCATCCTCCATATGTCTGGACTCTCTATGCTTACGCTGGATAGACATCGCCGGAACGGGTATAGTATCGAAAGTTTTGTCGTTAACCAGCGGGGGAGTCCTGTGGGCATCAAAAAGAAGATCAAAAAGGAGCTTATCGGCACTTCCGATTACCCGTCGAATAAGATCTTTACGATCTCCAATTTCATCACCTTTACGCGCCTGATCCTCACCCTGGTATTTCTGTACCTGTTTGTGACGGATAACAACCGCGTCATCGCCATCGTTATCTACGCCGTTGCCGCCTCCACCGACTGGATGGACGGTCAGATCGCCCGCATGACCAAGACGGTCTCGTGGCTCGGCAAGGTCATAGATCCCATCTGCGACCGTGCGCTGCTGTTCACCGGCGTACTTGGGCTGGTGGTCCGCGGAGAGCTGCCCATCTGGGTCTGCGTGCTCATTATCGGCCGCGACATCTATCTGGGCATCGGCACGCTTATCGTGCGTCATTATCACCGTCGCCCCATCGATGTCGTCTTTCCCGGAAAGATTGCCACTGCACTGCTCATGACCGGCTTCTCGCTCATGCTGCTCGGGTTCCCCGTTATTGACGGCCTGCACCTTTTACCTTCAACCCTCACGGCCTTCCCGGGTCTCAACGGAAGCTCGGTGCCCCTCGGCATCTTCTTTGTGTATGGCGGTGTGATCTTCTCCATGCTCACCGCTGTCATCTACTCTATTAAGGGCGGAGTGGCCATTAAACAGGCCCTCGCGCATCCCGAGGACGAGGACATCGACTTTCTTAACCCCGAAATCGAAGACTGATTCGTTGGGGTATGATTACGTACGGTTCATTATTTGCGGCACGTCCGCGATAAGTTAGGGGTTGTCATGGACAACATGGTTAACAATATGCCTCAGAATGATAAGACTGCTGACGCTACCTGCGTATTCCGCGTGCCTTCAAGCGACGTCACCGTTCCCGACCTCATGGCCAACGTGCGCATCACCGCCCCCGTTCTGTCTATCGTCAAGGGTCCGCAGACGGGTGCCGCCTTTGAACTCGAGGACGACGTGACCACCATCGGCCGAGATCCCGCGAATGGCATCTTCCTCAATGACATGACCGTTTCGCGCAGCCACGCGCGCATTATTCGCGAGGGACTCGGCGCTCGCATCGAAGACTTGGGCTCGCTCAATGGCACCTGGGTCGACGGTGCCATTGTCAACGCCGCTCCGCTGCACGACGGCTCTTCCGTTCAGATCGGTACGTTTACGCTCATCTACCACGAGAGCACGCCGGAGCGCATCGAAACCGGTGAGTAGGGCATGGCCGAACGCAACTATCTGAGTATCGGCCAAGTCGTCAACCTACTTCGAGGCGCATACCCCGATCTTTCGAACTCAAAAATTAGATTTCTAGAAGATGAGGGGCTCATTACCCCTCATCGTACGCCTAAGGGATACCGTCAGTACTCCAAGGAGGACGTTGACCGCCTGGAGGTCATCCTGCACCTGCAGAAGACCCGCTATATGCCGCTCAACGTGATTAAGCAGCGCTTGGAAAACGCCACGGACCTGTCAACGCTCGCCTACGAGGTGGGCTTGCTGTCAGATGTTCCGCTCAAGACGGAGCCCAAGGAGACTAAGCAAAAGCTGCATCCCATCGAGACCATTCCCGATATGCTGGGCGTCGAGATTTCGTTTATCCGCTCGCTCGCCGAGAACGACCTTATCCGCATCATCAAGAGTCCGCAGAACCGCGAGCTTGTCGATGGTCGCGATTTTCCGATCATCCGCTACTGCTCCGAGCTGTCGCGCTTCCATATCGAGCCGCGCAACCTGCGTCAGTACGTGTCTTCCGCCAACCGTGAATCCTCGATGTTTGAGCAAGTGCTCGTAAGCATGCTCGGCATGGATACCTCCGATGACGAGCGCGACGCCAAGCTCGAGCGTGCGTTTAAGAAGCTTCACGACCTGACGGAAGGCGTGCACACCGCGTTGCTCAAAAACCGCGTTTTTGAGTCGCTCAACGCCGTGGTCGAGGATGCCGACATCGATGCACTCGATGAGGAAATCGCTCGCTCCGAGTCCACCAAGGCCAAAAACGAAGAGACAGCCGCGCCTGCCTCGCACGAGGATTCTCTCGTAAAGCCGCTCAGGGTCGTCCCCCCTTCGCAATCCGGCACCGCCACCGCGGGCAAATAACAGCTGCCGCTTATCCGGCAACCCATTGAAAGGCCATGTAATGTACGACTTCGAATCTCAAATCGTCGACATCCCCGACTATCCCGAGCCCGGAGTCATCTTTAAAGACATCACGCCGCTCTTTGGCAATCCCGAGGCGCTCAAAGCCATGACCGATGCCCTCGCCGAGCACTTTGCCGGCATGGGAATCACCAAGGTCGTGGGCCCAGAGGCTCGAGGCTTTATGGTTGGCGTACCGGTGGCTGTAGCCCTTGGCGCCGGCTTTGTTCCCGCACGTAAACCGGGCAAGCTGCCGCGCGAGACCGTGAGCCAAAGCTATGAGCTCGAATACGGAACGGATTCCATTGAGATCCATGCCGACGCTATCAGCTCTAAAGATACCGTGTTGATTCTGGATGACTTGGTCGCGACGGGCGGAACCGTCGAGGCAACAGGTAAACTGGTGCGAGATATGGGCGCAAAGCTTGTCGGTTACGGTTGTATCCTTGAGCTTGCGTTTCTCAACCCGCGCGAGAAGCTCACGCCGACTGACGACGATGTTGAGCTCTTTAGCCTGGTGACGGTGGACTAGCCGTTACCCTTAGTTACTGGAAAGGAAGCTACATGCGCACAGCAAACACGCACAAAAACATGGCACGCTGCGCTGCTACGGCAACCCTCGCTTGTGTTTTGGGCTTGGGCCTCGCGGCTCCTGCCTACGCCGATACCGCATCCGACCTTGCCGCTGCTCGTACGAAGCTCGAGCAGATCGGTACCCAAACCCAACAGATTTACGATGAGCTCGCCACGCAGACGCAGGCGCTCGATCAGACTGCTGGCGAGATCACGCAAAAGCAGCAGGAGATCGCTGACGGTCAGGCCAAGCTCTCGACCTATGTCGCCGGCGAGTACAAAACCGGCGGTCTGAGCCTGCTTCAGGTTCTGACCGGCGTCGATGACCTGAGCGATATGCTCAACCGTCTGTTCTACTACGGCAAAGTTTCCGATAAGCAGGCTCAGACCATTCAAGAGGTCAAGGAGCTTAAGCAGCAGCTCACCGATAAGCAGGCCGAGCAGGAAAAGAACGTCGCCGCTACGCAGAAAAAGGTCGACGAGCTTAACGCTCAGCAGGCTGAAGCCCAGAACGTCGTAAACTCCCTGGATTCACAGCTGCAGGCCGAGCTTGCCGCCGAGGCCGAGGCCAACGCCGCGCTGCAGGCCGGCATCAACGCCAGTACTGCCGAGAAGGCCACGGTGAGCAACGAGACTGCTGGTACGACCGAGAACACCAACAACGGTGGTCAGACCAGCAATAACAACAACCAGGGCGGCAACACTCCGGCTCCTACGCCGGCACCTGCTCCGACGCCGCAGCCCTCCACGCCTCCTCCGGCTCCGACGCCTTCTGCTCCGAGCCAGTCCGTCGATGGCGGTTCTGTTGTCTCGCGTGCATACAGCAAACTTGGTTGCGCCTATTCCTGGGGCGGAATTGGCCCGAACAGCTTCGACTGCTCTGGTTTTGTTAGCTATTGCCTCACTGGTCGCTATTGCCGCCTGGGCACCACGGGCACCTTTATGGGTTGGACGCGTGTGTCCGATCCGCAGCCCGGTGACGTTGTGGTCAACTCGTACCACACCGGCATTTACATCGGTGGTGGTCAGATGATTCATGCTTCCGACTACAACACGGGTGTTATCATCAGCTCCGTTGCCGCCGGCATGAACAACAACTATATCTTCGTTCGCTACTAAGTATTCAGATAAAGCAAACGGATATGGACCTCGTGGCTTTGAGCCATGGGGTCCATTCTTTTGCCTTTCGTGCAGGCCGCTATCTAGTTTTGAATACTAGATAGCGGCCCACTCGGTCTGCAAGATGGCTATAATTGTTAGAGAACAATTAGAAAGGACCCTCTATGAGCTGGGCACTTATCTCCGATTCAAGCTGCAACCTCCGCGATTGGCAACCAACCGCGCCCCATACCACCTTTGCATTTGCGCCCCTCAAAATTCGAGTGGGGGAGCGTGAATTCGTTGATGACCTTTCACTCGACGTTCATGAGCTCAACTGCGCTGTTCAGGCGGAGACGAACGCTTCTTCGAGCGCTTGTCCCAGCGTAGGGGAGTGGGCCGAGCTCTTCAAATTGGCCGACAAAACCATCTGCATGCCGATCTCTGAGGGCGTGTCGGGCAGCTACAACGCAGCAGCCACGGCTCGCGATATGGTTCTTGCCGAGGAGCCCGACCGGCAGATTCATCTAGTCAATTCGCGCGCAGCTGGCGGCAAAATGGACCTCATTTTCTTGCTGTTCGACCGCTATCTTGCAAGCAATCCGGATGTCTCATTCGAGGACGCTTGCGCATACTTCAATAGCCTTGAGCAGAACAGCAAAATCCTCTTCAGCTTGTGCAATTACGAAAACCTGGCCAAAGCCGGACGTATCCCTAAGGCAGCCGGCGTCATTGCCAACAAGCTCAATATTCGCATTTTGGGCACGGCGAGTGAGGCCGGTAAAATCGAACTCGTCGGACACACGCGTGGCGAAAAGAAGATGTTCAACAAGATCATCGACACCATGGAAGCCGAGGGTTTTACGGGCGGCGAGGTCGTCATCGACCATGTCGAGAATGAGGCAGGCGCCCAGGCACTTGCCAGCCGCATTGTGGAGCGCTGGCCAGGCTCCAAGACTATCATCATGCCCTGCAACGGCCTGGATTCCTATTACGCCGAGATGCACGGCCTCATCATCGGCTACGGCATGGACGTGGCTTCGGGCCAATAAAGTCCAACCAAGCAAAAATACGGGCGGGACAAAGTGACAGATGGCTCTTTGTCCCGCCCGTTTTATACGTCGGCTAGCTATTAAACCCGTTGAACTTGAGATAGCTCATTAGGTACGCCTTCGAAACGAAGGACGAAACCGCACTGCGCACAAGCAGCGACTCACGCGTTACCTGATGCGCCGTATCGGGAACCGGCGTCTGCTCGACGGAAAACGCCGAACGAATCGATGCCTCGAGCTGATCGACCACATAATCGAAGGCCGTCGGGGCATCGTAGCTCAAACGCTGAATGTTAAAGAGTGCCTGCACCGCAGCAATAGGTAGCACCTGCTTAAAGAGGCAGATAGCGATCAGGCGGGCAATCTGCTCACGGCCATATTGCTTTTTGACCGGAGCAGGCACCAGGCCGACCTTCACGTAGTTATTGATCATCGATGGCGTAATGACAGGTTGCTCAACGCAAATGGACAGCGGCTCCATCCACAGCGCAACATACTCAATGACCTGGTCGCGGTAGAGCGTCACATTGGGCAACTGGTTATAGCGCGGCAGACTCAACGTATTGAGTTTACGCACGATATCGGACTGAATGAATGCATCGGGCAGCACCGTGGGCTGAATATCCTCGGGCTTAATGCTGACCGACGAATCGGACATCGGAATAACGTGTTTAACGTGGTTCATAAAGGTCCTCCGTTCATTTTCTATATTGTATTCTAGGTTATCTAGTTTTGCATACCACATAGCCGGCAAGAAAATTGGCGGGACAGTGCACTGATGCTTCGTCCCGCCAATTAGTAAATTGATAACAACCTTACATAAGATATATTATCGTACTTATCCACGGAGAAACGCGTATGCGCTCGTTGCCGCTATGGCTCCGTCCGAAACAGCGGTCACAACCTGGCGTAAACGTTTGGAACGGATATCGCCAGCGGCAAATAGACCTGGCGTGCGGGTCGCCATGGATTCATCAGTCAGAATGCCGCCATCAGGCGCCAGATCGACTAGATGCTCAACAAGCTCGGTATGGGGCTGCGTTCCGGTAAAAACAAAGATGCCAAACGAGCCGGGCTCAAATGACTCGGTATGAGTCTCGCCGGATGCATTG
Organism: Collinsella aerofaciens; assembly: GCF_028207065.1. Lineage (GTDB taxonomy): Bacteria > Actinomycetota > Coriobacteriia > Coriobacteriales > Coriobacteriaceae > Collinsella > Collinsella aerofaciens_AR. The sequence goes on along the minus strand of NZ_JAQLFP010000001.1, from coordinate 185,290 downwards.
TCCTTAAAGGTAATCGTCGTTGGCATGGCTTCGCCCGATAGCTCCACAATACTAGTTTGGTACCTAACTGTAATATTGTCCTTTGCGAGTACTTTCTGAACAACACCATCGGGCGCACGGAACTGGTCGCGGCGCAGCACGATGGTCACACTGTTGGCAATGTCGGACAGGAACAGAGCCTCTTCGCATGCCGAATTGCCACCACCGATTACAAAAACCTGCTTGCCGCGGAAAAACATGCCGTCACATGTTGCGCAATATGAAACGCCACGACCGCGATACGTATCCTCGCCTGCGAAACCTGCCGGACGCGGCGTGGCACCCATGCACGCAATGACGCTCTTGGCCGCCGTGTCACCCATATCATGATGGATGGTAAATTGAGCCACATCGGCATCGTAATCGACGCCTGTCACCATACTCCATTCAATCTGAGCTCCCAGGCCTTCTGCATGCTGTTGGAATCGCTCGCCAAGCTCAGCGCCACTCAAGAGCGGAATGCCCGGATAGTTCTCGATCTCATTGGTTGTGGCGATCTGCCCTCCCGACATGCCCTGCTCAATCACGGTCGTCGTCAGGTTGGCACGCGCAGCGTAAATGGCGGCAGCATAGCCCGCGGGGCCGCCGCCGATAATCGCAACATCGATCGGCTGATCGGTAGTCATGGAACATCCTCTCGTCGAAACATTGACGTTCTTTGCGCTCATACCCAAATTTACGTGAACATGACACTCATGCACTACAATGATAAATCCGTGTTACAACGTCGAAGGGGAGTTATCGATGGATCAAACGCAGACGAGCGACGACGCTCCCCTGCTCACGCACAGCACTCCCCAATCGGAGCAAACAGCGCTCTTGGCTCAGCAAAAATCTCTCGTGACCATCGTGCACGCCTCGGTCGGCTCAGGCCATAAGGCCGCCGCAAATGCGATTGCGCAGGCCTTCGACCTCATCCGCGGCACCAATGGCATCCCCGAGGATGTTGAGATTGAAGTGCTCGATATCCTTGATTTTGGACGTATTAAATTCGACGGTAATAAGACCGCGGCTTCTTTTACGGGAGCCACGCGCCCCATTTACGACCTGACCTGGAGATATACACTTACGGGACATCTTCTCTGGGGTGGCGGCACGGCATGGTCGCGAATCATGTTCCCCGCCTTCAACGAATATATTCGTAGCCGCAGGCCCATAGCCGTGGTCGCAACGCACATCACAGCAGCCAATGTTGCCGTGGGTGCCCGCATAATTACGGGTATCGATTATCCAGTCATCTGCGTACCGACCGACTACGAAGTCGAGGGCTGGTGGCCCCACAAGGACACCGATCTATTCTGTGTTGCCAACGAATTTATGTCCGAAACGCTGCGTCCGCGCAAGGTGCCCGAGGCAAAGATTCGCATTACCGGCATTCCTATTCGCGCCGGATTCGACACGGATTACGATCGCGAGGAAGAGCTAGCCAAGTTCAACCTCCCCACCGACAAGACCGTCGTGCTGGTTATGGCCGGCGCCAGTTTACCTCAACCGTACGTCCGCTTTCGCGCGGCGATGGACCAGACCCTCCCCTTCCTGCGCAGTTTCGAGGACATGCACTTTGTCTTTTTGCCGGGCAAAGACGTGGAGTATGCCACCCGGCTGAAGACGCTCTTCGATGCCATGAAGCTCGAGAACGTCACGGTGTTGGACTATGTCGACGACATGGCGGCCCTCATGCACGGGTGCGACCTGGCAATTCTCAAATCGGGCGGACTCACCGTCACCGAGTGCCTGTGTGCACACCTGCCGATGATCCTGTTGGGCAAGTCCTATGGCCAGGAAAAGGCCAACACCACCATGCTCACCGGCATGGGCGCCAGCATGCATGTCACCACCGCACGAGAGCTCATCGTGACGTTGCGACATCTCCACGATCATCCTGAGTCGCTCAAGGCACTGCTCATCAACGGCGAAGTACTACGCCGCCCCCACGCAGCCGAAGACATAGCCATCGCAACCATGGAGCTCGTAGGCAAACCCCAAAAGCGCAAACGAGCCTTCTGCCGCTTCTACTGGGGCGGAAAACCCGCGCACATCCGCTAGCGTCTTAATTTCCGCTTGCCTGCGGGAGGCCCCTATATATCATCCCGTGCTCAAACATTCTCGCTTCGCTGCGAAACTGCGCGCGGGACGATATATAGGGGCCTCCCGCAGGTAAGCTGCGTTAACGTACCAGCGGCTATACCAGATTCCCCACCAGTAGAATCTGCAAAGGGGAACCAGAAAATATAAATACAGTAAGTCGATGCGACAAAGGAGGCGTCCCTTCATCGCATCGACTTACTAGAAAAGTAAATATTGTTTCAAGCGAGTAGCCGCCCGCCCGGGGCTTACCTATATCGTTCCACGCGCAGTTTCGCAGCGAGCGAAGCGACGCGAGAATGTTTGAGCATGGAATGATATAGGTAAGCCCCGGGCGGGAGGGATACGGGCGCCCTAGGCGATGCCGCTGGAGCCGAAGCCTCCTTTGCCTCGGTCGGTTTCGTCTAGTTCTTCTACTTCTATGAGATTGACCGTGGGGACTTCTTGGATGACGAGTTGGGCTATGCGGTCGCCTTTATTGATTTGAATGTTATTGGAGGGATCCAGGTTGATGAGGATAACCTTGAGTTCTCCTCGGTAGTGGGCGTCGATGAGGCCCGGCGTATTGACTATAGACAGGCCCTGCTTGATGGCCAAGCCGCTGCGGGGCTGGACGAAGCCGGCGTAGCCATCGGGCAGGGCGATGGCCAGCCCCGTAGAGACCAGACGGCGTTCGAAGGGCTTCAGGACGCAGTCCTCGTTGGAGCGCAAATCCAAGCCAGCATCGGTGGGATGGGCGTATTTGGGAAGCTCAACGGTGGGGTCGAGACGCTTTATGTTGACGGTAATGTTGGACATGGAATCACCTTAGCTTGTCGAGCTCTTGCAGAAACTCATCGACGTCTTTGAAATCGCGGTAGACCGAGGCAAAGCGAATGTAGGCCACCTTGTCGATCTTGGCCAAGCGCTTGAGCACCATGTCACCCAACTCATGGGACGTGACGGCCGTCAGCGTGCGAGAGCGCAGCTCAACCTCGATGTCGTCGATAATCTCATTGAGCTTCTTAGTGTCGATATCGCGCTTGATGGTGGCGCGCATCAAGCCGACGAGCAGCTTATTGCGATCAAACCGCTGCTTGGTTCCGTCTGACTTAATGACCTCGATTGGGTCTTCGCATCGCTCGAACGTTGTAAAGCGGTAGTTACACGAGCAACATTCGCGACGGCGCTTAATGGTGTTATTTGACTCCTGCATACGGGAATCAACGACGCGGGTATGTGCCTTGCCGCATTTGGGACAGCGCATGGTACCTCCTCTTAAACGATAACAAGGGTACCATGCGCAGCGAGATAATGATTACGAACGAGCAGGAACCTTAAGATGCGCACCGGCGGCGAGCGAACCATGCTCCAGATGATTGACGTTGCGGATCATGTCGGAAGTCTCTTGCGTGGAAAGGCCTTCGATTGGATATTCTTCGGCAAGCGACCAAAGAGAATCACCAGGCTGAACGCGAATGGTCTCGTAGGTAACGTTGGAAACGGACTCGGCATACGCGGCGTGACGAGCGCTAAAGACCGACGTAGCGAGGACAAAGAAGAGCGTAAACGCAACGGCAAAGGCGATAATCGTCGGAACCTTCAGGGCAACGCGGGCCGGCGCGACTACAGCCTGCTGATTGCGCGCAGGCTTTACGGTCAAAGGCTGAAAGCCGGAGCGGCCACCCTGAACAACCGTAAAAGTGGGTTCTGCAGGCGTCTCGAGCTTAAGGGCGAGGTTTCCCTGGACCATATTCGTTACGTTCATCATGTTCTCCTCTCGCGTGTTTTGCTGAGAACAGTTTTATCAAGCCGCGCGGACAAAAATGTCTAGCGCGAGAACGAATGTTCGGTTATTATTATCTTCGAACAGTTGTTCCTGTCAAGCAAAATTCGAACATTTGTTTGACATGGGTAGAGAGGATGCCCTGATGGCTCGCAAAATTACCAAGCGTCAGCAGCAAATTTACGACTTCATCAAGGAATATCAGCAGGAGAAGGGTTATCCGCCCAGCGTGCGCGAGATGGCTTCTGCCGTGGGCCTTTCCTCCCCCAGCACTGTGCACGCCCATCTCTCTGCCCTGGAGGCGCGCGGGCTACTCAAGCGCGATGCCACCAAACCGCGCGCCCTGGAACTCTTTAACGAGGACGGTTCCTCTGTCTCAATTTCTAAATCTGACGAGCCCATCGCACCTCGCGGAACGGTCTCGCTACCGCTCGTTGGTCGCGTCGCGGCTGGGATCCCCATTCTGGCCGAGCAGAATATCGAAGACACTTTTACTATCCCGACCGAAATCGCGACTGATCAGGGTTCCTTTATCCTTGAGGTGCATGGGAGCTCAATGATCAATGTCGGCATCTTCAATGGCGATTACATCATCGTCCGTGAACAAAAGAATGCCATGAACGGCGAAATTGTCGTGGCCATGATCGATGGTTCAGCGACCGTCAAGACGTTCTACAAGGAGCAGGGACGCGTACGCCTGCAGCCTGAGAATGACACCATGGAGCCTATCTATGCAACGAATCCCGTTATCCTGGGCAAAGTCCTCGGCTTGATGCGCCGGTTCTCGTAATGCAAAAACGCATAACCATCTTTGATACCGTCCGCGGGTTTACGATGATTTCTATGGCAGGTTTTCACGCTTGCTATGATTTCGCCTACCTGTACGGCTGGGATATGCCCTGGTTTACCCAGTCAGCCTTTCAAGACATCTGGCGCGCCAGCATCAGCTGGGTATTTTTGTTTATCGCCGGTTGGATGTGCACCCTTTCGCGCAACAATATCAAACGTGCCGCCAAATACGCCTTAGCAGCACTCGTTGTCTGGTTGGCAACAACACTTGTCTCAGTCGACGATTCGGTTAATTTTGGCATCATCTACTGCATGGCCGCATGCACCGGCATCGTGGCGTTGACCGATCCCGTCCTTAAGAAGATAACGGCGAGATGGGGCATGCCCCTATGCCTTATGTTGTTCGCAATCACCTGGAGCATCCCCAAAACGATCTACCCTGTCCCCTACCTGGCGTGGCTGGGATTTCCGAGCCCTGGGTTTATCTCAGGTGATTACTACCCCATCATCCCGTTTATCTTTATGTATCTTGCAGGATACTTCGCCGCACACATAGCGCAGGGAATCGATAAGACCGTCCCTAGCTGGGCCTACGCCAACCCCCTGCCGGCGCTCGCCAGCCTTGGACGTCACGCTCTCCCCTTTTATCTGCTGCATCAGCCCATCATTCTGGGCATTTTGGAGCTCGTCTACTCGGTGCGATAACGCTCGAGCCGCGGGGCGATTCGGGCCGGCAACTTCGCCACAATACGAACTCCGTCCTCAAGATATTCCTCATGCAGAAGGGTTCCCTGCTCATGCACCAGCGTGATGAGGGCGCCCTCGCGATACGGGATATCGGCGGAGAGCAACACATCGGTGGCAGCTGCCTCACGGGCAATACGGTCGACGAGATCGTCAAGCCCCTCGCCCGTCTGGGCCGAGAACAGCACGGCCTCGGGATAGCGACGATGGAAACTCAATCGATCGACGCTATCGAGTAGGTCGATTTTATTGAACACCGTAAGCGTCAAACGCTCGCCGGCACCGATTTCGTCAAGAACGCGATCGACCGCCTCGAGCTGACGCTCGTAGTCCTCGTCAGAGGCATCCACAACTTTAAGGATCAGGTCGGCACCAAGGACCTCAGACAGGGTGGACTTAAAGGCATCAACGAGACCATGCGGTAGCTTTTGAATAAAGCCAACGGTATCGGTAATGGTCATACCACGACCGCCGGGCAAGCGATACGAGCGCGTCGTCGGATCGAGCGTGGCAAACAATTTGTCTTGTGAAAGCACCGTAGACCCGGTCAGACGATTGAGCAACGTCGACTTACCGGCATTGGTATAACCGGCTAAGGCAACGCGAAACGCCGGCGACTCGATACGACTCTTTGACTGGACATCGCGGCGCTGTTCAACCTGCTTAAGCTCGCGACGAAGCGCGGCAATCTTGTTACGAATCAAACGTCGGTCAACCTCGAGCTGACTTTCGCCCTGGCCAAAGCGCGAACCAATGCCACCACGTGTCTGCTCTTTAGCAAGATGGGTCCACATACCGCGCAAGCGGGGCAACAGATACTGCAGCTGCGCCAGCTGCACCTGCAGGCGGCCCTCACGGGTCTGAGCGTGCAGACCAAAGATATCGAGAATCAACGCCGTACGGTCGATAATCTTAACCGGTTCGCCCACGGCTTTCTCCAGATAAGACTGCTGCGAGGGCGTTAAATCGTCGTCGAAGATAACGACATCGGCATCCATACGATGAACGAGCCCGCAAAGCTCCTCAACCTTACCGGAGCCAATAAACGATTTTGGATACGGCTTAACCAGACGCTGTGACAGACGCGCCACGCACTGGGCGCCAGCCGTATGGGCCAGGCGCCCAAGCTCGTCAAGCGAACGATCGAGCGGCCAGGCGTTATCGCGCCACTCAACTCCGACAAGAACGGCACGTTCGGGCTCAGGGGCCGTAGGAACGAGGGGAAACCGAGCCATTAGGCCGCCTCGATACGGTGAAGGATATCCTCAACAACCTCATCGATCGTAAACTCGTCCATATCGAACCACACGATGCGGTCATCGCGTTTAAACCACGAAAGCTGACGTTTGGCATAGCGACGCGAACGCATCTTGATGAGTTCGCGAGCCTCATCCATAGAAATGACGCCGTCAAGGGCATCGATAATCTCTTTATAGCCAATCGCCTGCATCGAAGTCAGGGCATCTCCCAGCCCCTGGTCCATAAGACCGCGAACCTCATCAACAAGACCCTGCTCAAACATCAGATCGACGCGTAGGTTAATACGCTCGTAAAGCGCCTCGCGATTACGCGTCAATCCAAACCACAGAGCGTGATAATGCTCGCGCGGAACACTAAACTGCGACTTTTGCTGCGCGTAGGAAACACCATCATCGTGCATCTCGAGCGCGCGAATCACGCGGCGAACATTATGGGGGTGGATGACCGCAGCGGACTCGGGGTCACGCTCGGCAAGCAGCGCGTGCAGCGCTTCCTCGCCCATGCGCTCGGCAAGCTCCTGATACCCCGTGCGGCGATCGTCCTCAAGTTCGCCCGAGGGAAAATCCATCTCATCCAGGGCGGCCTTGAGATACAAACCCGTGCCCCCGCAAAACACCGGTAGGCGGCCCGAACCAAGGAGACGTTCAACATGCGCGCGAGCGTCAGCCTGATAAAGCGCAGCAGAATATGCAACGCCTGGTTCAACAATATCGACCAGGCGTAGCGGCGCCATGCATTCCTCGGGTGCCATCTTGGCAGTACCGATATCCATGCCTCGATAGATTTGCATCGCGTCACACGACAGCACTTCGGACGAAAGGCGAGCCGCCAAACGATCTGCGACATCACTTTTGCCAACCGCGGTCGGACCGACAATCGCAACAGCGGAAAGGCCTGCCCCGGGAGCAATCATTAGCGCGGCTCACCCACAACGGATCCGGACAGATACCACGTCTTGGCAACGTCGACATCAACATCGACAATCTTGCCAATCAACTGATCGATGCTGTAACCCTCGGGAATCGGTGCATGAACGGTCTGATTCTTGGGACTCTTGCCCAGCAGCACCGCATCATTCTTTTTGCTCGTACCCTCAATAAGCGCCGGCACAACAGTATGGAGCTCACCCTGGTTATACTCGTGTGCTGTGGTCTCGATAACCTTCACCAGACGGTTGAAACGCTCAAGAATCACCTCATGCGTCGTGGGATCGTCAATCTCGGCGGCCGGAGTTCCGGCGCGCTTGGAATAGATAAACGTATAGGCCTGAGCATAGCGGACCGTCTCGGCAAGCGAAAGCGTCTGCTCAAAGTCTTCCTCGGTCTCGCCGGGGAAGCCCACAATGATATCGGTCGAAAGCGCGATATTAGGCATGCGGTTGCGAACGCGATCGACGAGCCCCAGATAATCCTCGCGTGTATACCGGCGATTCATCTCTTTGAGGATGCGCGTCGAACCTGACTGGACGGCCAGGTGCAGCTGCGGCATGACGGCAGGCGTTTCGGCCATAGCGTCGATGGTCTCGGGCAGCAGGTCTTTGGGGTGCGAGGAAGTAAAGAAGATGCGCTCCACACCCGTATCGCCCACGGCACGCAACAGGTCGGCAAAGCGCGGCTTGCCAAACAGATCGCGACCATAGGAGTTGACGTTTTGACCCAGAAGCGTGACCTCACGCACGCCCTGGCGCACTAGACCGGTCACCTCGTCGACAATCTCCTCGAAGGGGCGGCTCTTTTCGCGACCGCGCACATACGGCACGATGCAATAGGTACAGAAGTTATTACAGCCCGTCATAATGGGCACCCAGGCGTGATACTGGGTCTCGCGATGCCACGGCATGCTCATGGCATCTGAATCCTCATGCTCATTGGTGCGGATATGACGCTTGCCGTCCAAGAATGCCTCGGCAATGAGCTCGGCCATATGTGCGATGGAATGCGTGCCAAAGATGACATTGACGTTATCGACATTGGTGAGCAGACCCTCGCCGTCGCGCTGCGCGATGCAGCCGCCCACGGCGACCACGCGCTTGCCAGAAGGCGAGGGCGGGAGGCTCTTACAAGAGTTGCACTGACCGTACAGACGGGTGTCAGCAGCCTCACGAACGCAGCACGTCATGAACACGACGATGTCAGCATGCTCCGGATCGAGCGCCAGGAGGCAGCCATACGAGTCGAGCAGGCCACTCACGCGCTCGGAGTCGTGCTGATTCATCTGGCAGCCAAAGGTGCGGATAAAGTAGGTTTTACCGGCAAGAATATCGCGTACGGAACCCTGGTCCATGTGTATAAGTCCTAACGAAGTGGAATAGGCGGAATCAAAGAGGGCGGACAAAGAGTAAACACTCTATGCAACAGGCTTAACGTCGTCCATCACAACGTTACCCATAGCGGCTCGATTAATCTGATGAACGTAAATAGAAAGACGGATGGCCGTGCGCGACTCCCCGTTGATGAGGATGTCGGAGAACACCGGCGCGCAGGAAATATCAAACCCGGTCGGAATCAAAAAACCGCGCGCGATAGCCACAGCCTTAATGGCCTGGTTGACGGCACCCGCGCCGACACACTGAATATTGACGGGAACACCATCTTTGACCATGCCGGCAATGGCGCCGGCAACGGACGCGGGCGATGATTTGCTTGATACCTTCAGGCAATCCATGAAGAAACTCCTGCGTTTAAAAGTACGTTTTAACTGCAATAACTGTAACGTAGCGAACGGACTCGGTAAAGATGCTATTCCTCTTTGGCAAGATCGAACGTCACGGTAATACGATCACGCGAAACACGAATCTTGGGGTCGCCGCAAAGGTTGAGATAGTACCGCGATGCAAGATCGTTAAAGTCGCGCTCGACGGCTCGCGAGAACTGCGCCATGTCGTCCTTGGCGATACGCAGCCCACGACGATCTTTGGCGAGATCAACCGGAGCAGACGCATGCGAGGACGAATCGCGCTCGCGTAGCAGGCGTGCGGTCACACCGCGAACGGGCTTAATCTGGCCCGCCAAGATCCGATGCGCCGTACGCTCGGACATCTCAAGGCCCAAACCCAAACAGATACGGATAAAGTCTTCCGCATCCGACGCAAGACCCAGACGATCGACCACGGGAAGCTCGGCTTCGTCATCGATAAACAAAAGACGAGAAGCATCGAGATGGCTGGAGGCCTGCGCATGCAACGTCGCGGCGATCTCGGACGGAGACCCCAGATAGACATCACAGGCGCGCAGCTCCTCGAGGGCAAACTCGCAGGCGGCACGAATGATGTTGTGAGGGCCGCGGGCGCAGACATAGTGACCGTCCTCGTCCTTCACGGCCTGAGGCCAGCTGGACTGATCGGCGCGCTCGCCAAGGCGGTCGGTAGCGACGCTCACCTTAAAGACCGAGCCCAGGTCAACATCAGATGCGACAACGCGTGCCTCGTCGGTGTTCTGCTTAATCGAGAACAATGCCATGCCTCGACCGTGAACGCCCCAACGATCCATCTTCATGCTCTCGAGCTTGGAGGTAACGCGGGCATCGAAGATGCGCTTCTGCATATCCTGCGGCACGCCCGAACCATTGTCCAGAAAGACGAGCGTACGGACGCCATCTTCCTTGGTCGTGGCGAGATAGACCTTGTCGGCGCCGGCATCACGGGCGTTGCGCAGCATTTCGATGACGATATCCTCGACATGCTGGATGTCATGCTTTGCCTGGCGCCGCTCGGCCTCCGAAACGCGGAGGCGGACATACCCCTCGCCAAGGTTTTCCTCGACGCGAAGGTTGCCCTCCCCCGACATCGACGCGATAAATGAGATGAGCTCGTTCGCGTCGTTCATGTTATTTAGCGATATCGACAGCACGGCTCTCGCGAATCACGACGACGCGCACCTGACCGGGATACTCCATCTCTTCCTCGATCTGATGGGCGATGTCATGAGCCAAGACCGTGGACTGGGCATCGGAAATCTTGTCCGGCTGAACCATGACGTGGACCTCGCGACCAGCCTGCATGGCATAGGTACGCACGACGCCGTCATGGGAGTTGGCAATCTCCTCGAGCTTCTCAAGGCGCTTGATATAGTTCTCGGCCGATTCGCGACGGGCACCGGGACGAGAGGCAGAAACGGCATCGGCAGCCTGGACCAGAACATCGAGCACCGTGTTGGGGTCGACATCGGCGTGGTGAGCCTCGATAGCGTGAACGATAATGGGCTTCTCGCCATAGCGACGGGCGAGCTCGGCGCCGATAACGGCATGCGGACCCTCGACGTCATGGTCGATAGCCTTGCCAAGATCGTGCAGCAGGCCGGCACGCTTAGCGGTCATAACGTCAAGGCCAAGCTCGGAAGCCATTACGCCGCACAGGTCGGAAACCTCGAGGGAATGCTGGAGCACGTTCTGACCAAACGAAGTACGGTAGCGCAGAGCGCCCAGGGTCTTAACGATCTCGGGGTGTAGGTCGTGAATGCCGGTATCGAAGGCAGCCTGCTCGCCAGCCTCGCGCACGCGCTGCTGAACCAGGTCGGCAGCCTTGTGATACATCTCCTCGATGCGGGCGGGGTGAATGCGGCCGTCGGCGATGAGGTTCTCGAGGGCGACACGGGCGGTCTCACGACGGACCGGGTCGAAGCTCGAAAGAACGACGGTCTCGGGCGTGTCGTCGATCACGAGGTTGACGCCGGAAACCTGCTCGAAGGTCCGGATGTTGCGACCCTCGCGACCGATGATACGGCCCTTGAGGTCATCAGAGGGAATGTGCACGGAGGTAACGGTGACCTCGGCAGTGTGGTCGGCAGCGCAGCGCTGAATCGCCAGGGACAGAATCTCCTGGGCGGTCTTGTGGCACTCGGCGCGAACCTGCTGCTCGGACTCGCGAATGATCGTGGCGGCCTCGTGGGTGACCTCGCCGCGAACCTTATCGAGGAGCTCCTTGTGGGCATCCTCGCGGGTAAGGTCGGCGATACGCTCAAGCTCGGAGGTCTGCTTTGCGCAGAGCTCCTCGAGCTCACGAGAGCGCTTCTCGACCTGACCGGCCTGGCTGGACAGCTGATGCTCGCGCTTGTCGAGAGCGTCGTTGCGGCGATCGAGGGATTCCTCGCGCTGCATCACGCGGTTCTCGAGCGTACGAATCTCGTTCTTACGCTGCTTGTCCTCGGCCTCGGCGGCCTGCTTGTTCTTGATGATCTCCTCTTTAGCCTCGAGCAGAGCCTCTTTTTTGAGGGTCTCGGCCTGACGCTTGGCATCACCGATCAGGGACTCAGCCTGTGCGTGTGCCGACTGGATTTTTTCGTCGGCCTCGTGAAGACTACCCTGCTTGGCGGTGCGCATGTAGGCAATGGCGGCGATGGCACCCAAAACGATGCCAACGAGCGCTGCGATGATAGGCATGCTCACTCCTTTTTATGGATTCGTTACACAACAAAGCGAACCGTCCTTACGAACGGCTCGCGACATTTGAGTAATATGGGCGCAGCTTATGCGGGTCGGATACAGATAAACATATAAACAAACTCATCACAGATGAGCACATATCACAAAGCAAATGACAATGTTTATCGTACGTTGAACCACAACAACTGTCAAATAAATGGCCCCAGCACGGCGGCTAAAACGCGGTGAACGGCAGGGCCACAAAACGCATACGCCTAAACCGCACATTCCTCACGTTCGGCATCGAGACGTGCCTTAACGGCATCGGCGGCAATGTGATACGTGAAGCCCTTGCCCATCAAAAACCGAACCAGTTTTTCGAATCCGCGCGTCTCTGGAACACGCCGCTTGGCGAGCAGGGCTGACGCACGCGCCAAATCGTCTTCGACGGCAAAATAATCCTCGGGATAACCGGGAATGTCATCGAGCACGACATGACGGCGCTTAAGCTCGGTCTCGATTTTACGCTGTCCCCAACCACGCCGCTTTCGTTCCTCGATAAAGTACGAGCAAAAGCGGTTCTCGTCTAAAAAGCGATACTCGGTGGCGCGCTCGACCGCGAAATCGATAGCGGGCTGGTGAAAGCCGTAGCGAGCCAGCTTGTCACGGACCTCACCCGTCGCATGGTCGCGGCGCGATAACATCTCGGTCACCATGGTAAGCGCACATTTACGCTCGATGAGCTGCACAGCATCACGAAAGTTATCCCAATCACAGGGAAGATCGGGGCGGTTTTTGACATACAGCCGCGCGACCCGCACGGGGATCCAAATGGACCGCTCAAAACCGCCCTCAAGCTCACAATCGATATGTGCGCAAGGCTTTTTGGACGCATAGCCGCTCGAGAACGAGGAGGCCGCCTTCTTATCGGGAAAGACGACCGTGGCCTCGGTCACCGTATACGACATGAGCGTAACCGCTACTCGTCGTCATCATCGAGCATGGCGGAACCATCGATGGCGTAAAGCTCGTCAAACTCCTCAGGCGCAGGCTGATCGGTCAGCTCGACCTCGGACGGAGCATCGTCATCAAACTCAAGCCCGCAGGCAAGGCGAACCTTATGCTCAATCTCGTCGGCGCAATCGGGGTGTTCGCGCAGGAACGCCTTGGCGGCCTCGCGACCGTTGCCGAGCTTGTCCTCGCCATAGGCGAACCAGGAGCCCATCTTCTTGCAGATGCCGCACTCGACAGCCATGTCCAGAATCGAGCCCTCCTTAGAGATGCCCGTACCGTACATGATGTCGAACTCAGCAGAACGGAACGGAGCGGCCACCTTGTTCTTAACGACCTTGGCGCGCACGCGGTTACCAATAACCTCATCCTTAAGCTTAATGCTGTCGATGCGGCGAATGTCGATACGCACCGAAGAGAAGAACTTAAGGGCGCGGCCGCCCGTCGTGGTCTCGGGGTTGCCGAACATGACGCCGATCTTCTCTCGCAGCTGGTTGATGAAGATGCATGTCGTATTGGACTTGGACAGCGAGCCGGCGAGCTTGCGGAGCGCCTGACTCATCAGGCGAGCTTGCAAACCGACCGTGGTATCGCCGATCTCTCCCTCGATCTCGGCACGCGGGGTCAGCGCGGCGACGGAGTCGACGACGATGGCATCGATGGCGCCGGAACGCACGAGCATGTCAACAATCTCGAGCGCCTGCTCACCCGTATCGGGCTGGGAAATCAATACCTCGTCGATATCCACGCCAATGCGCGCGGCATACGTGGGATCGAGCGCGTGCTCGGCATCGATAAACGCCACGACGCCACCCATTGCCTGGGCCTCGGCCAGGATCTCGAGCGAAAGCGTCGTCTTACCGGAGGACTCGGGACCGTAAATCTCGACGATACGGCCGCGCGGCACACCGCCGATACCCAGAGCGGCATCGAGCGCCAGAGCACCCGTGGGGATGGCCTCGACCTCGAGCTCGGGGCCGCCGTCACCATACCTCATGATGGAACCTTGACCGAACTTCTTCTCGATCTCGGCCTTGGTGGTGGCGATCATCTCTTCGCGCTCTTTGCCCGTCGTGGGTGCATGGACGGTACGTACGGGACCTGAATTCTTGGCCATGAATAGCCCTCCTCTTAACAACCTGCATCGATAATAAACGAACGGCTGTTCGTGGTCAACCGTTCAGACCAATCATATGCAGGCAGTCTTTCCAAAACCCAACCAAACGCCGACCAAACACTGTCCAAATGCTTGACCACATAGGGCCAAATAAAAACAAGGAAGGAGATAATACACCTATGACCAGCACAAAAGCTAAATTCGTCAGAGGTCCCCATCTCCACAATTAAGGGGCCCTAAGGCCCCTTAAAACACGCCTATTCCATAGAGTTGAGCACAAGGGCAATGCGTCCCAATGCCTCCGTGACCGCATGGGCACGAACACACGAACGGTCGCCCTCATAGTGGCAACGCACAGAGTCCACGATCGGCACTTCCCCATCAGCCACGCGATACGCCCAGCCAATATAGAACGTGCCGGCGGGGTCTTGCTCGGTGCCACCACCGGGCCCAGCGTAGCCCGTTGCGCTCACGGCCACATCGCTCTGATAGAGGTCCAGCGAGCCCGCGGCCATCTCGCGCGCCGTCTGGTGCGACACGGCGCTAAACCGATCGAGCGTCTCCTGCTCAACACCCAGAACACGATGCTTGATCTCATCGCAATAGGTCACCGCACCGCCGCGCAGCACCGCCGAGGCGCCCGGGATATCGGCAATCGTCGAGGCGATCATACCCGCCGTCAGCGACTCAGCCGTAGAAACCGTCACGCCCCGAGCGCTCGCGCGCTCGACAATATCGCGCGCCAGCTCCTCGTTATGTGCGGAAATCTGCTCAAAAGAGTCCGCCATACCCACCAGGACCTAGACCGAAAAGACGATCTTGCGGCAGTTCCAGAAGTACTGGGCGCCCGAGATAACGGTCAGGACAACGGCAACAGCGTACAGGAAGCGTGAAACGCCATAGACACCGAGCAACAGCTCCGCAGGCCCCAACTGGAGGCCGGCCATCGCAAAGACGCACAGGTAACCGCAGATGGAGACCATCGTAGTCGCCGTCTTGTACTTGCCAAGCTTATCGGCGGCAATGACCACGCCGGCGGCACTCGCGACCATGCGAAGGGCGCTCACCAGAAGCTCACGGAACAGGATAATGAACACGGACCACACGGTCACAGCGCCAAAATCCAAGAACAGCAGCAGAGCCGAGAACACCAGCAGCTTATCGGCGATGGGGTCCAAGAACTTACCGAAATCGGTAATCTCGTTGCGCGAGCGCGCCAGATAACCGTCGACCTTATCGGTGCACGACAGGATAACATACAGAATGAAGGCAGCGGCGGCGAGCGGGCCGTCGAAGGTGCTCCAATCTGTACCGGCAACACTCGTGTGAGAAAGCGCCGACACGATCATGAACACCGGGATAAAGACGATGCGAACGCACGTCACGATGTTGGCGGGCGTCCAAACACTCGTCAGTTCCTTATTGCTCTCGTTTGCCACGATGCTCTCCTACTCCACAACATGGCCGATAAGCTCATAGCAGAAGCTATCGGTAAACTCGACCGTCAGAATATCGCCCACGGACGCCTCGCTGGCGTCCAAGTACACCGCGCCATCGGAATCGGGCGCCTGGAACCAAGCATGGCCGATCAGCTCGGCGCCGTCCTCGGTCTCCTCGATGCCGTCGACGATCACCTGGGCGCGCTCGCCCACATGTGCGGCGGTGGCGGCAAAACCGAGCGACTCGGCCAGGTCCATGGCCTCCTGGGCGCGCTCGAGCTTGACCTCCTCATCGACCTGACCCTCCATCTTGGCGGCCAGGCTGCCCTCCTCCTGCGAGTAGGCAAAGACGCTCGTGTAGTCAAAGCCGACGGTGTCCATAAAGTCGATAAGGTCGCGGAACTCGTCGTCGGTCTCGGTCGGGAAGCCGACCATGGCCGTGGAACGGATCACGATGCCGGGGATACGCTCACGCAGATCGCGGAACAGGTCCTCGAGCTCCTGGCGCGAACCAGAACGGCGCATAGCCTTGAGGATGCGCGCGTCGCAGTGCTGCACGGGGATATCGATATAAGGCAGCACCTCGGGCGTATCGCGAATCGTATCGATAAGCTCGTCGGTCATGCCCTCGGGCTGCAGATAGAGCACGCGGACCCAGACGTTGTGCGGGCGCACGGCCTCGGCGACGGCATGCAGCAGCTGCGCCAGATTGCGCGGCGAGCCCTCGGCGACGTCCTCATCCGCAAAGTCGGTGCCCCAAATACCCGTGTCCTGGCCAATCAGCACGATCTCGCGCACACCGCCGGCAACCAGGTCGCGTACCTCGGAGATAATGCTCTCGGCATTGCGCGAATGATAGCGACCGCGAATATAGGGGATCATGCAGAAGCTGCAGAAGCGGTTGCAGCCATCGGAAATCTTGACGTAAGCAACAGCGCCCTCGACAGTGCGCTTTACTTGCGGAATATAGGCAGCGATCTCACGCTCGACACCCAGCACGCCATCGATGACCGCCACGATGCCGTCCTCCTCGTCGGCCTTCACAAAGGCAGCGACCTCGGGCAGCTCGTCAGGCAGGTCGTCGCCATAGCGCGACGGCACACAGCCGCACATGACGATGGGACAAGAACGAACGCCGTCCTGAACCTCGTTGGCGAGCTCGAGCGTGGTCTCGATGCTCTCGGACGTTGCGGAGGCGAGGAACGAGCATGTATTGACGATGGCGATATCGGCATCCTGTGGGTCGAATGCCTCCTCGTAGCCCGCGGCGGTCAAAAGAGAACGCATGCGGTCGGTGTCAACCTCGTTCTTAGCGCACCCGAGGGTGATGTAGAGCACGGAGCCCAACGGTGTATCCATGTTGGAGAGCAGTCCTTTCGAATGATATTAGCGGTAGTTGGTGAACTGCAGCGGCTGGCCGTAGTCCTGGTCGCGCAGGAACTGGATCACGGTCTGCAACGCGTCCTTCGAAGCAGAGGAAACACGCAGCTTGTCGGCCTCGATAGTCACCTTGACCTTGAGCTTTTGGTCCTTGATGTCCTTGTTGATCTTCTTGGCGGTCGTCTGGTCGATACCCTCGACGATATGGCCGAGCACGCGCACGGTGCCGCCCGATGCCGCCTGCGGAGCATCCCACGAGACAGCCTTGAGGTCAATGCCGCGCTTGATGAGCTTGGAGCTCAGCACGTCGATAATCTGCTTGGAGACAAAGTCGGCCGGGGCGTTGATCGTAAAGAGCTTGTCGCCCTTCGAAAGCTCGATCGTGGCGCCGGAATCCTTCAGGTCATAGCGCTGGGAAATCTCGCGCGTGGTTTGCTGGAAGGCGTTGTCGACCTCTTGCATGTTGACCTCGGACACGACGTCGAAGCTGGAATCTTTAGCCATGATGTTTCCTTTCGCGTACGAGCGGCTTAATAGCTATCGTACGAATAGTCGGTAGAATCGGTGGGCGTCTGGCCGTCAGTTGCGGTATCGGCGCCATCCGTGGACTGGGCATCGGTGCCGTCGGTGGTGTCGGTACCATCGGTGGTGTCGGTACCATCAGAACTTTCACCATTCTCGGAACCAGTCGTCTCCTTCTTGGGAACGGTGATCGTCACGCGCGCCACGCCCGAGGTCTTGGTATCGTAACGGACCTTTTCGCCGTTCTTGGTAACGGTGACATCGGAAGGCTTAGACGTGGTGATCTCGATCGAGGACTCGGGCGTGTACTCCTGCTCAAAGGGGCCAGTCGCCTGAGCGCCATAAACCGACTTTCCGTCGACCTTGACCTCAATCCACGCGGTCTTTCCCTTGGCAACGGAGACCTTAACCTTTGTGACCTCGTTCTCTTCCTTCTTGGCCGTCGTCTTGGCGGCGTCCGAATCAGTCGACTCGTCAGTCGGCTCATCGGTGTCTTCGTCCTCGTCGACCGTTTCGGTCTTCTTAGAAGACTTCTTGGTCGTCGTCTTGGTAACAGCGGGCGTCTCGGGCGTGGTTTCGGGCGTCGAAGATGCGCAGCCGCGCAGAAGTACCACGATGAGCACGATCAGCAGCAACGCCACGGCACCGATGCCAGCGTAGACGATACGCGGATCGAGCCCGTTGTTTTGAGGAGTACGAGATCCGCCGCGTCCACGACTGGAACTGCTGCGGCCACCTCCCTGAGGCATACGACCACAATTGCTATCGGAACGGCCACGATAGCCACCCTGGCCCTGAAGGCCGCGCTGACCCGAGCGGGGCGCAAGTTCACCGCGGCCTTGATAGCCACGCTGGCCCGAACGCGGAGCCGAAGGGCGCTGGCCACACGGCTGAGATTGAGAGCGAAGACGCGGCGTCACCTGCGTGGTATCGGCATCCGCATAGCCACCGCGAGAGCGTCCCGTAGAGGCACAACGGTAACCGCGATCGGAATAGCCGCCGTCGCCGTAGCCGGCACGAGGGTCACGCGCCACGCCGCGGGCAGCGGGAAGTGCACGGTCCTCGGGCATCGGCGTACTGCGGAACCGGTCACGCTGCGAGCGAATCTCCTCGCCCGAACCCGTCTCGGTAATATAACCGGCCTGCTGAGGACGCTGTCCATAGCGAGTCGAACGACCGCCCTGAACCATCAGGAAGCGCCCGTTATCGACCGAGGAACGCGAATTGACGTAGCCGGCGGCGTCCTGGAAACGACCGCCCTGCTGCGACGTCTCGCGTTCGTATGCCATCAGTTCGTCAAAGTAGGCATTGACGACCTCGCGCGGATTGAGGCCCAAAAAACGAGCATAGCTCGAAATCATGCCCTGCGCATAGCCGCGCGGCGGCATCGAAGCAAAGTTACCGGTCTCGAAAAACTCGATGATCTGCGGCCTGATTTTGATGGTGTTGGCGACCTGCTGAATGGAAAGGCCCATTCGGCGACGCTGCTCGAGCAGCATGTCACCAAAGCGTGCAGCCATCAGAATCCTCCAAACTCACGATCTTCACGTGCCATCTCGGCGTCGACAGATTCCAGCGCGGCAAGCCCCTCCTCGTCCAACAGGACCTCGCGCGGCTTGGTACCGTCGGGCGGGCCGACGACACCCTTTTCTTCCAGCATGTCCATAATACGCCCGGCACGCGCATAGCCAACCTTCAGGCGGCGTTGCAGGCCAGATGTGGAGCCCAGCTGCGATTCCACCACAATATGGGCGGCTTCCCAAATGAGCGGATCATCGTCTTGCGGCTCGGCGACTCCGGTGCGGACAATGCCGCCACCAGCCATGGACATGGAAGCGGGCGCCACGGCGGACAGAATCTCCTCGTGGTAGTCGGGCTCGCTCTGCGACTTAACGAACTCGACAATCTCGTTGATTTCGTCGTCCGAGACAAAGCAGCCCTGGATACGGCGGGGCTTGCCCCAGTCGACCTTGGAGAACAGCATGTCGCCCAAACCGGTGAGCTTCTCGGCACCCATCTGGTCGATGATGACGCGCGAGTCGATGCCCGTGGCGACGTTAAAGGCGATGCGGTTGGTGATGTTGGCCTTGATAAGGCCCGTCACCACGTTGGAGCTGGGGCGCTGCGTGGCAACGATCAGGTGAATACCGGCGGCGCGGCCCAGCTGTGCAATACGCACGATCGAGGCCTCGACATCCTTACCGGCAACCATCATCAGGTCAGAGAGCTCGTCAATGATAATGACCAGGTAGGGCATCTTTTGCGGCGGGTTGTCGTAATGCTCAAACTCGCCGGCGGCCTGCTTTTCGTTATAGGTCGAAATCTTACGGACGTTGAGGCGTTCGAATACCTTCAGGCGGCGCTCCATTTCGGACACGGCCCACTGCAGGGCGCTCGCGGCCTGCTTGGGCTCGGTCACCACGGGCACATAGAGATGCGGCAGACCGTTATAGCCCGCAAGCTCGACGCGCTTGGGGTCGACCATGATCAGGCGAACGTCCTCGGGAAGGGCGCGCATGAGCAAGGTCGTGATGATGGAATTGATCATCACCGACTTACCAGAACCGGTCGTACCGGCGATCAACAGGTGAGGCATCTTGGCGAGGTCGGCGACGACCGGCGTGCCCTCGGCGTCGCGGCCGATGGCAAGCTCGAGCGGACCGCCCTTCACATAGGGCAGCACGTCGCCCAGATTGACGTTCTGGCGCTTGCGGTTGGGAATCTCGATGCCCACGAGCGAGGTGCCGGGGATCGGGGCAAAGATACGAACCGACTGGGCGGCGAGCGAAAGCGCAATATCGTCCTCGAGGCTCGAAATCTTGCTCACGCGCTCGCCCTCGCCAGGTTGCAGCTTAAAGGTCGTCACCGTGGGGCCGGCGATCCAGCCGACCACGCGGGCACTGCGGCCAAACTCAAGCAAGGTGGATTGCAGTGACTCAGCGGTCTGCTCCAGCTCCTTATCCGAAGACGCGGCAGAAGCCGACTGCGGGTTGGCATGTAGGATTTCGAGCGGCGGAAGCTTGAGGCCGTCCTCTTCTTCGCCCTCGTTATCTGCGGCGCCGTCGTCCACTCCCCCATCACGAGCCGCAGCCGATTCGACAGCACTCGTGGCAGGCGCATCGGCAACCTTGGGATGCTTCAGGAAGTCGGGAATCTGAGGTGCGGCCGAGACGGGATTCACGGCAAACGGCGGCTCGGACTCGTCGATCTTGTCCGGATCGTCCTCCATCGAAAGCTGTCCAGTGACCTGCCCGCGCTTGGCGTGGCGACGCGGCAGCAAGGTTGTCTTGGCGGTCTCGAGCGGAGCCTCGTCGTCCTCGTCGTCACCCTCGGTGAGCTCAATCTCGCTATCGGACCAAGACGGGTCGGGCTCGCTTGTGTTGAGCTTGGGCGCAGCCTTGCCCTTCTTGGCATGGCGGCGCGGCAGCAGCGTGGTCTTGGCGCGCTCGGCTTCAACCGACTCGGATACGTCGACAAATGGGTCATCGTCCTCGTCGTCATCGTCCAAAACCGGGTCCACATCGTTGCCCATGACCGTGGTCACGGCAGCATCGGAGCCCTTTTGACGAAGAATGCTCAGGTGCGGACGGGCAACGCCGGGCACCGACAGGGCTTCGTCGTCACCCCACGGGCTGGCGTTGACATCGGCACGACGGCGTTCGGCAAAATCTGCCGCACGATCGCGGGCAGAGCGCAGCACACCGCCCACCGAAAAGCCAATGATGACAAAACCAACGACGGCCAGACCCAACAGGACCACCATCGCGACAGGCTTACCCAGGGCATTCTGCAGCGCACTCGCAATAAACGCACCAATGTAGCCACCCGACACGGAAAGGTTCTGCGGCGTAAACATAAGGTCGCACGAATCGCTCGTGCCCGGCACCATCAGCGAAAGAATGGAGACGACGGCGATAAAGACCACGGCACCGCCCGCAACAGAGCGCACGTTGAGCGGCGAGTCCTCACCCAAAAAGAGCGTGGCGGCAAACAGCAAGATGACGATCGGCAGCACGTAGGCGCCCAGGCCAAAGCCCAGGTGATAGAACCCGGCAACAGCAGCCGTCACGGGCGCTGTTGCCGGTGAGATCACGGCAATGAAAGAAGCGATCGCCAAAACGGCAATGACCACGCCGGCGATATCGCGATTGGCCGAAGGCTCGACCAAGGGCTCAAAATCGTCGAAGTCTGCCTCATGGCCCTTATTGGCACGCAGATGGGAACCGGCACCCTTAGCAGATGCCGGTTGGTTATTGGCCTTATTGCCTTTGGCGTTTTGTGCAGATCCGCGCGCCAAACTAAACCTCCATGACGACCGGGATGATCATCGGACGGGTGCGCGTACGGCTCCAGATAAAGTTAGAGAGCGAATCGCGCACGGCCTTGCGAATGGCATCGGAACCGCTGCTGGTAAAGCTAAACTTACCCTTCTCGATCGTCTTCATAATGGACGCGGAGGCATCCTCGGAGAACTGGTCGTCGATGGCAAACGAGACGCCGCGGCCCGAGAACTCGATGGCCTCGATCTTCTTGTGTTTGAGGGAGACGATGGCAACGGCCGTGACCATACCGTCGTTGGCGAGCTTCTGGCGATCGCGCAGGACGATGGGGTCGGTATCGCCGATACGCAGGCCGTCGACGTAAACGACACCGGACTCGACGGGCGTACCGCGCTTGACGATACCACCGCGCATCTCGAGCGTGTCGCCGTTATCGAGGATAAAGATATGATCGTCCTTGATGCCCATCTTGCGGGCCAGCTGGGCATGGGCGCGCAGATGCACGGCCTCACCGTGAACCGGCATAAAGTACGTGGGCTTGGCCATGGCCATCAGGAGCTTGAGCTCCTCCTGGCTACCGTGACCCGAGACGTGGACGAGAGCGCGGTTCTTATCCCACACGTCGCAGCCGAGCTTGGCCAGGCTGTTGACGACCTGCTGGACGGCCTTCTCGTTGCCAGGAACGGGAGTTGCCGAAAGGATAACGGTATCGCCCTCGTGGATGGAGAGCGTCTTGTGCTCGCCATTGGCCATGCGGGACAGGGCCGACAGCGGCTCGCCCTGCGAACCAGTGCACATGACGACGATCTTGTCGTCAGGCAGGTTATCAATATCGAAGGCATCGATGATATCGGCATCATCGATGTTGAGATAACCGAGCTCGCGCGCCACGCGGGTGTTCGTGAGCATGGAGCGACCGGTCACAACGACCTTACGGCCGCACTTGCGGGCGGCATCGCAGATCTGCTGCAAACGATGGATGTGGCTCGAGAACGATGCGACGAACACGCGACCCGGGGCGTTCTTGATGGCGTGCAGCAGGTTGGGACCAACCTCGGCCTCGGACTTGGTAAAGCCGGGAACCGTGGCATTAGTGGAGTCGGAAAGCAGCAGGTCGATGCCCTGCTTGGCAAAGCGGCTGATAGCGACATAGTCGGGCGTGACGCCATCGATGGGCGTCTGGTCGAGCTTAAAGTCGCCGGTGTGCATAACGGTGCCCTGATTGGTGCGGATGAACACGCCCAGAGCGCCGGGGATGGAGTGCGTCATCGAGAAGAAGTCGAGCGAGATGCCGCCGAGGTTGACATGACTGCCGCCCTTGACCTCGCGGAACTTGGGTGCGCGGATGCGGAACTCAGAAAGCTTGCCCTCGATAAAACCGAGCGTCAGCTTGCTCGAGAAGATGGGCACCTTGTTGTTGAGGTCCTGCAGCAGGTACGGAAGCGAACCGGTGTGGTCCTCGTGGCCGTGAGTAACGATGATACCGCGGAGCTTCTCCTCGTTCTCCAGAACATAGGTGTAGTCGGGAAGCACCAGGTCGATACCGGGCTGGGAGTCATCCGGGAACATAAGACCGGCGTCGACGAGCACCATGTCGTCGCCGCACTCGAAGACCGTCATATTCTTGCCGATGCCGTCAAGGCCGCCGAGCGGAATGATCTTCAAAGGAGATGATTTTTTAGCTGCCATAGGTAAGTGTGGTTTCCTTTCTTCGAAACGGGTCTGGAACAACCGACGGGGCGCTTCTGGCAAACCGACCGCCGGGAACGTACAAATATGCATCGCAGAGTCGATGCAATAACCACAGTATGATACCCATTTGCACAACAACAGACCACCCATGCATCAAAGCCCCATCTGAACTGGTCTATCCCGCCGGTTTCCCGTGGGGCGGGCGCTGATGAAGTTTCCTGCTCTACAGTCCTGCTCACGACGGAGGCCACATTAAGTGGCCTCCTGTTCGTGCGGAACTCGCGATAAACTTCATCAGCGCCCGCCCCACGGGAAACCTGCCAAAAAGGGACAGGTTTGTTTTGGTCGGTTTTATCTGGGAAGATGCTGCTGCGGCTATCTACAGATCTGAAATCTGACTACTGAATAGACTGTCTAGCTAAATAGCGAGCGGCACTAACCAGCCCTTTTGCTTGCGACCGGGAGGGGCGCATATGAAGTTTATCGCGAGTTCCGCACGCAAAGGAAAGCACTTAATGTGCTTTCCGTCTTGCGCAGGACTGTAGAGCAGGAAACTTCATATGCGGCCCTCCCGGGCGCAAACAAAAGGGCGACCCCTTAGGAGTCGCCCTTGCATGAGCTGCTTATGTACGGCTGTTACTCGGCGTCGTGGTGGCGGCGGGGCTTGCGGCCTCCGTTGTCGCCGGGACGGCGCGGACGGTCGCTGCGCTCGGAGCGCTCGCGACGCGGACGCTCACGGCGCTGGAAGTGCTCGCCGTCGCCCTCGGAGGCACCCTCGGCGCGAGCCGGGGCCTCGGGCTTATCCAGACGATCGAGCGAGATCTTGCCGCGATCGTCGACCTCGATGACGACGACCTTGACCTCGTCGCCCACGTTGAGGACATCCTCGACCTTCTCCACGCGGCCCTTGGCGACGCGGGAGATGTGCAGCAGGCCGTCCTTACCGGGCAGCAGGTTGACGAAGGCGCCGAAGGGCTGGATGGAGACCACGCGACCGGTGTACTCCTCGCCAGGCTCGGGAACCTTGATGATGAGCTTGATACGCTCGACGGCTTGGTCGACGGACTCGCCGGTGCCGCCGACAAAGACGGTGCCGTCCTCCTGGATGTCGACCGAGGCGCCGGTCTCGTCCTGGATACCGCGGATGACCTTACCGCCGGAACCGATGACGTCGCGGATCTTGTCGGTCGGAACCTGGATGGAAACGATGCGCGGAGCGGTGCTGCGCGTGGTGTGGCGCGGCTCGGGGATCACATCGAGCATCTTCTGCAGGATGTACGCACGACCCTCCTTGGCCTGCTGCAGAGCGCGGGCCAGGATGTCGAAGGTGAGGCCAGTGGCCTTGTTGTCCATCTGCAGGGCGGTGATGCCCTCGGTGGTGCCGGTGACCTTAAAGTCCATGTCGCCCAGGAAGTCCTCGAGACCCTGGATGTCGGACAGGACCACGGTCTTGCCCTCCTCCTGGATCAGGCCCATGGCGATACCGGAGACCGGGCGCTTAATGGGCACGCCGCCGTCCATAAGGGCGAGCGTGGAACCGCAGGTCGACGCCATCGAAGAGGAGCCGTTGGACTCCATGACCTCGGAGACCACGCGGATGGCGTAGGGGAACTCGTTCTCGTCGGGGAGTACCGGAAGCAAGGCGCGCTCGGCCAGGTTTCCGTGACCGATCTCGCGGCGCTTGGGGCTGCCCATGCGGCCGGTCTCGCCGGTGCAGAAAGGCGGGAAGTTGTAGTGGTGCATGTAGCGCTTGCCCTCGGTGGGCTCGATGGTATCCAGACGCTGACCCTCGTTGAGCATGCCGAGCGACAGGACGGAAAGCACCTGGGTCTGGCCACGCTGGAACAGGCCGGAGCCGTGAACGAGCGGCAGGTAGTTGTCCTTCACCATGATGGGGCGAATCTCATCGGCGGCACGGCCGTCGACGCGCTCGCCGGTCTCGACGACCATGGTGCGCATGGCCTTCTTCTCGAGCTTCTTGAGCGCCACGGGGATCTCGCGCTCCCAAGCGGCCTGCTCCTCCTCGGTGAACTCGGCGCGGATGGACTCCTTCAGAGCCTCGACCTTACCGATACGGGAGAGCTTGTCGGCGTCGCGAAGGGCGGCGGCCATCTCGTCGTAGTGGGCGAAGATGCGCTCCTGGACCTCCTCGACGGGCTGGTCGAGCGGGTACTCCTTCTTGACGATGGCGCCGTTGACCTGCTCCCACTCGGCAACGAACTCGTCTTGAGCTTGGCAGAAGGCGGCAAGGGCCTCCTGGCCAAACTTCATGGCGGCAAGCATGTCGTCCTCGGAGATCTCCTCGGCGCCGGCCTCGACCATCGAGATGAAGTCGGCAGAGCCGCCCAGCTCCAGGTCCAGGTCGGAGTTCTCGCGCTCCTCATAGGTGGGATTGACGATAAACTCGCCGGTCTCCACGTTGCGGCCGATGCGCACACAGGCAAGCGGGCCCTCGAAGGGCACGCCGCCGAGCGTCATGGCCAGCGAAGCACCCATGACGTTGATGACGTCAAAGGGGTTGACCTGGTCGGCGACGAGCGAGGTAGCGACGATATGTACCTCGTTGCGGAAGCCGTCCGGGAAGCTCGGGCGGATCGGACGGTCGATCATACGAGCCGTGAGCGTGGCCTTCTCGCTGGGACGGCCCTCGCGCTTAAGGTAGCCACCCGGGATACGGCCGGCGGCGTACATCTTCTCGTTGAAGTCGACGGTCAGCGGGAAGAAGTCGTAATTCTTGCGCTCCTTGGAGACGACCACGGTGTCGAGCATCGTGGTGTCGCCCTGCTTGACCAGACAAGCGCCGGTGGCCTGCTTGGCAAGCTCGCCGGACTCAAAGGTGTAGGTCTTGCCGTACAGCTCAAAGGTCTTGGATACGAGTGTCATTGTTCTCCTTTACCCCACAGGCCCCTTGCCTGCGGGCTTCTCATGTGGCGCGGGCCCCCTGCCCCCGCCACGCTTCAGAGCGTGATTGTTCACGCCCTTACACAAAAAGAGCGCCCCGCTGCGCAGGACGCTCTTAGCATGTACAAATCCTTACTGGATGTTGTCGCGGATGCCCAGAGCCTTGATGAGCTCACGGTACTCGACGATGTCGTTCTTCTTGATGTAGGAGAGAAGACGACGACGACGGCCAACGAGCATAAGCAGGCCACGACGGGTGTGGAAGTCCTTCTGGTGGGACTTCATGTGCTCGGTCAGCTCCTTGATGCGCTCGGACAGGATGGCGACCTGAACCTTGGGGTTACCGGTATCGACCGGGGAGTTACCGAACTGGGCGGTCAGCTCCGCCTTGCGCTCTTTGGAAACAGTCATTGTTTCACCTTTCGTTTCGCGTCGCCTGTGGGCGACTCCATTCGCCTCGGACTGGGAAGCCGCCGGTGGAGCGAACATCCAAGGTCGAGGTACCAACAGGTCGGTATGTTACCACAAGCGACGCGCGCCTGCGCATCATCACCGACCCAACATGAATTCCATCGCACGGAGCCGCTGATCGGTGTGCGTGGCGGCCCAAACATGCGAAAGCCCCAGCAAAAACGCAGCCGTATGCGGATCGATCAGCTCGTCCATAAGGGCATCGAATGTCATGGACATCAGAGCGCGCAGCCATGCGACCTCGCCGACCGATACCAACTCGGCGCCAGGCACGCTCGAGGCGCACGACCCGCACAGAAGCCCGCCGGCCTGGGCCGAGAAATGCGAGAGCATGGGATCGCCGCACGAGACGCATGCCGAGAAATCGGGGCGGTAACCAACGTGCGACAGCAGCTTAAAGACAAAGGCCGCCACGAGCAGGTCCATATGTGCCGAGTCGAGCCCGCAGCCGACAAGCGTGAGCGCCCGCTGCGTGATGGCAAAGGTAAATGGATCCTCGGCATCCTCGAACGAGCACACGCGCGCAACCTCGGCAATCGCGCTGGCGGCACAGATCGTCTCGTAGTCAGGAGCGGCACCGAGTGGCGCTTCCAAAAGCTCGGCCTGAGAAACAACGTCGAGCGAGCGTCCATGTGCGAGCAGCATATCGACGGTACAGAATAATTCGCAGCGCGCCGCCAAGCGCCCACCGGGTTTGCGGGCCCCCTTTGCCACGGCACGAACCTGGCGACCCCGCTCGTCAAGCATCGTCAGAATCAGATCGGTCTCTTTGAGCTTGGTCTTGTCGAGCACGAGCACCTTCGTGCGATATGTCCGGGAGCCTGCCATGCGCGCTGCGCGTCCTTAGTCCTCGGCGTTGTAGCCAAAACGGCGAATCTGAGCCTCGTCGTCGCGCCAACCGGCCTTGACCTTCACGTCCAACTCCAAAAAGACCTGCGTGCCAAAGATGCGCTCAAGATCGCGACGGGCGTCGATACCGATATGCTTGATCATCTCGCCGCCCTTGCCGATGATGATGCCCTTTTGGCCCTCACGCTCGACATAAATGGTGGCGTGCACACGCAGCACCTTCTTGGTCTGCTCGAGCGCATCGCAAATAACGCCAACGGAGTGCGGAATCTCATCACGGGTGCGGCGCAAGACCTTTTCGCGCACAAACTCGGCAACGAGCGTCTCGTCGGAAGCGTCGGTACCCATGTCCTCGGGGAACCAACGCGGACCCTCGGGCAAAAAGTGCGCAACGGTCTCGATGAAGGCATCGACGTTAAAGTTCTTGACCGACGACGTCACGATCTCGTCGTCATATTCCATAAGCTCGTGGGCGGCCTTAAGCTGCTCCATGACCTGTGCGGGGTCGGCTTCATCGGCCTTGGTGAGCACCAGGACCTTCTTGGAACGGGCATTCTTGACACGCTCGGCAACCCAGGCGTCTCCCCTGCCGATCGGTTTGGTGGCATCAATCAAAAACGCGACAACATCGACATCGTTCAGCTCGAACAGCGCGCTCTTGTTCAGCTCGGACCCTAGACCGTCCTTGGGCTTGTGGATACCCGGGGTATCGACAAAGACCAGCTGGTAGCCGGGGCGGTTGACGACGGCGCGCATGCGGCGGCGGGTCGTCTGGGCCACCGGCGAGGTGATGGCGACCTTTTTGCCATAGCAGGCGTTGAGCAGCGTTGACTTACCGGCGTTGGGGCGGCCGACCAAGGCCACGAAGCCACTGCGGAAACCGGGCTCAACGTCGCCAAAGCCCGCGAGGCTGTCGTCCTCATCGCACAGGGCGTCGAGCTCCTCGTCGCTCATGCCCTCAAACGGGTCGAACTCCTCGACTTCCTCATAGGCCTCGGTCGCCTTAGCATCCGGGGACTCGTCGTCCAAAATCTCATCGGTAGACTGCATATTGTCGGACATGGGAATCCCTTTCTAAATAAAGCCGAGCGCGTGGGCAAATACCAGCACGCCCACAATCGCGGCGGTGATGGAAAGAACGTATACAGAGGCGGCGGCGATGTCCTTCGCACGCTTGGCCAGCGGATGGAGCTCCTGGGTCGCTAGGTCGACGATAGCCTCCATAGCGGTGTTGCACAGCTCGCCGTGAATCACCAGGCCACAACAGATGATAATCGTGGCCCACTCGGCAATGTCGAGCCCCACGATGCAGCCGGCAATGACGGTGCACACGCCCGCCACGAGCATGACCTTAATGTTGCGCTCGGTCTTGACGGCGGTGACGAAGCCCTCCATGGCGTAAGAAAACGACTTTAAAAAGGACGGATGGTCCTTGTTCGATCCGGGAATCATAGACGGCTCCTAGTCGTGGGCATGGTTGGTGATGGGGCCGACGTGGACTAGCTTGGGGTCCTCGCCGCGCTCGAGCGCCAGATCGCGCAGGATGGCGTCCTCGCGGGCCTCCATGACCTCGGCCTCATCGTCCTCGATGTGGTCATAGCCCAGCAGGTGCAGCATTCCGTGTACGAGCATCAGACGGCACTCATCAGCGGGACTATTGCCAAAACCGGGGGCCTGACGGGCAATAACCTGCGGGGCCAAGATAATATCGCCGAGCTCGAGCGTCTCATCGGCGGGAATGTCATCGTCAAAGGCCGAATCGCACTCAAACGAGAGCACATCGGTGGTGCGGTCGATACCGCGCCACTCGTGGTTGAGCTCGTGCATCTCGTCCTCGTCGACATACGAAAGGGAAATCTCAACTTCACGCTCAACGCCCTCGGCGGCAAGCACGACCTCGCAGATGTGCTCCACCTCTTGCGCGTCGAGCAGCGTATCGAGCTCGGCATCGTTGCTGATCAATACACTCAACGGGACTCCTTTCGGTCGCGCGAACGCTGCTCACGCACGTCATCATAAGCATCATATGCCTCGACGATACGACCCACCAGGGCATGACGCACCACGTCGGCACGCTCGAGGTGAGAAAATGCCACATCGTCGACACGGCCCAAAATCTTCTCGACATCCGCCAAGCCGCCACGACGACCCACCAGGTCGCGCTGACTCAAGTCGCCGGTAATCACGAACTTGGAGTTGAAGCCCAGGCGCGTCAGGAACATCTTCATCTGCTCGGGTGTCGTGTTTTGTGCCTCATCGAGCACCACGAACGCATCGCTCAGCGTACGGCCGCGCATGTAGGCGAGCGGGGCGATCTCGATCACGCCACGTTCCATAAGCTCATCGGTGCGCTCGCGATCCATCATGTCAAAAAGGGCGTCGTAGAGCGGGCGCATGTACGGATCGATCTTTTCCTCGAGGGTACCGGGCAAAAAGCCCAGGTTCTCCCCCGCCTCGACAACCGGGCGCGTCAAGATTAGGCGACCCACCTCGTGACGCTTGAGCGCGGCAACGGCGAGCGCCATGGCCAGATAGGTCTTACCGGTACCGGCGGGACCCAGGCCAAACGTGATGGTATGCGAGCGGATGGCGTCAACATAGCGTTTTTGGCCGAGCGTCTTGGGACGAATAACGCGGCCGCGATACGACAGCAGCACGTCATCGCGCAGCGACGAGGCATCATGCTCTCCATCGCGCAGGACAGCCAAGCAACGCGAGACATCGTCGGCAGACAGCGTGCGTCCGGCAGCCGCCTCGCGAAAAGCATGCTCAAAAAAGCGCACCACGAGCTCGACCTCATCCGGGTCACCGCTCACGGCGATACTGTCGCCACGGGCGACCACGTGGGCGCGAACCAAGCTCTCGAGCGCACGAAGGACGCCGTCGCCGGCGCCCAAAACGCGCGAGGGATCAATCCCCTCGGGAACGGTAAGTCTAATCTTCGAGGCTTCCATGAACCTCCCTGCGCGCATGGACCAAGCCGGAATCATCGACTTCGATGATAGCAACATCGAGCAGGCACGGGGCTGTAAGTCCACAGGTATCGTCAAGACGGGCATGATGGAACGAGCCGAGCGTCAGGTTGTCACCATACTCGAGCACGGCGCGCTCAACGGTTCCCACGCGACGACGAACATCGGCGATGGCGAGTTCCTGCGCCGCGGCCCGCATACGGCGGCTGCGCTCAGCCATAACCTCTGGCGGTACCTGGTCGGGCATATCGGCGGCAAGTGTGCCGGGACGCTTACTGTAGCGGAACACATGCATGCGCGAAAAGCCCACGCGACGGCATAGCGCCAGCGACTCCTCGAACTCCTCATCCGTCTCACCGGGAAAACCGACGATGACGTCGCACGAAAGGGACGCCTGAGGCAAGTTGGCGCGAATCATGCGCACCGTATCCTCAAACGCCTCGGCGCTATAGGGACGGCCCATGCGATGCAAGGTCGCCGTGCAGCCGGACTGCACGGGCAGGTGCAAAAACGGGGCGATACGCTGCGGATAGCGCGCCATAACCTTAAGCAGGCGCTCAGAGATATCCATGGGCTCGACCGAGGAAATGCGCACATGCGGAATAGACGTGCGCTCCATGATGGCCTCGAGCAGCTCATCGATTTCGACATGCTCGTCGGTCGCGCTCTTGCCATCGTAGGCACCCAGGTTCACACCGGTCAGCACCACCTCGGGCACGCCGGCCTCCTGGGCCTCGCGAACTTGCTCGAGCACGGACTCGACGGGCACGGAGCGCTCGGGGCCGCGTGCCTTCCACACAATGCAATAGGTGCAGCGATGGTTGCAGCCGTCCTGAATCTTCACGCCCAGGCGAGAGCGACCGAGCGCATCGACCACGTCGCCATCGCTACAGGCGGGCACGCTATCGGATTCAACACCCAGCACCTCGCAGACGCGCTCGGCGACGTCAATCTTGGACGGCTCGGCGATCACGCGATCGGAGAGCTCCAGCAGCTCCTCGGGATGCAGGTTGACGACGCAGCCGGTTACGACCACGTAAGGCTCGCCCGGATAGGCCAGCGCATGACGAACGGCCTTACGGGTCTTGGCCTCGGCCTCGCCCGTAACGGCACAGGTGTTAATGACGATCAGGTCGGCATCCTGGGGCTCCACCATAGCAAAACCCAGGCGCATAAGATCGGCAGTGATACGGTCAGACTCAACCCGGTTGACACGGCAGCCGAGGTTGACGACGGAAATATGGGGTGCGAGCACGCGGGCTCCTTAATCGAGGATATCGTCGAGGGCACTCTTGATACGGTCGGTCACCGACTTCTTACCGGAAGCGACGTCATCGCCCATCTCATCGGCAAAAGCACGGAGCAGCTCGCGCTGCTTATTGGAAAGATTGGTGGGAACGACCACGCGCAGTTGCACGATCAAGCGGCCACGCGAACCGCCACCGCCAATGCGCGGCATGCCGTAATTATTGACGCTCACGGTGTCGCCGTACTGGGCGCCGGCGGGGACGCACACCTTAACGACCTCGTCGGGCATAATGCCCTCGACCTCGATCTCGCAGCCGAGCGCAGCCTGCGCAATCGAGATATCGCTCACCAGGTACAGGTCGTCACCGTTGCGCTTAAAGCGCTCATGGTCGGCAACGCGCACGTTGACAATCAAGTCGCCCGAAGGCTCGCCGCGAAGACCGGCCTCGCCAAAGCCGCTCACACGCAGCTGTCGACCGGTCGAAACGCCGGCGGGAATATCGATGTCAATCTTTTCATGCGAAGGCGTGCGGCCCTGACCATCGCAGGTCTCGCAGGGATGGTCGATAACCGTGCCCTCGCCATGGCAGTCGGGGCAAGGCGAGGAAGACTGAACCTGGCCCAAAAACGATCGCTGAACCGTCGTGACATAGCCCGTGCCGTGGCAGCGGCCGCACTGCTTTTCCTGTGCGCCCTCTGCCCTACCGGTGCCATTGCAGTCCTCGCAAGGAGCAAGGCGGTCATAGCTGATTGTCTTTTTGCAGCCGAGCGCCGCCTCCTCGAGCGTCACCGAAAGCGAGATGGCCATGTCACGACCGCGACGACGCTCGCGACGGCTGCGGGCGCCACCGCCGGCACCGCCGCCAAAAAACGACGAGAACAAGTCGTCCATGCCCATACCACCAAAGATATCGTTGATATCGACGTAGCCCGAACCACCAGGGCCGTCGGCAGTGCCGTAACGGTCGTAGTTAGCACGCTTCTGCTCATCGGAAAGAACGGAATAGGCCTCGTTGAGCTCCTTGAACTTGGCCTCGGCCTCGGGGTCGTCCGAAACGTCCGGGTGTACGGTACGGGCCTTCTTTAGAAACGCGCGCTTAATCGTCCGCGCGTCGGCATCCTTGTCGACGCCAAGTACCTCGTAGTAATCCCTATTTTCCGACACGACCGAATCCTTCCGACTTTCATTATTGTCACAGTGCGTCCTATACCCAAGCTGGGCCGACCGCAAACAGAGGGTTTGATGTTATTGCATTCCGTAAGGCGAAAGCATGGCCCGTTGCGAGCAGCTCGCGAACCAAACCGACACGAGCGCGAACATGAAGCCATTGGCAAAACCGTTGGCAAACTGCATCGCACCGCGCTTCCACCACAGCAGGCTGCGATGAAGCACGCCGTCCGAAAGCACCATGAACAGGCCCATGGTAAACGGAATAAAGCACATCACGGCAAAGGCCGAGAACACGCCCGAGATGGCCGAGAGTACCAAAAACGGCGCCACGATGCCCATCAGGTAAAAACCGGTACGAGCTTTGCCTTCCAAGCGCTCGGACTCGACATGGGCACGGCCGACTAGATCACCGCCAGCGGCACCGTTAGTGCCGGCGTGACCCATGCCGCTAATGCGGACCTCGTCGCCATCGTGCGTGCCGGCAGGAAACTCAATCGTCTGCTCGGAGGTTACGCGAGTACGACCGCTGCCACCGCAATCGGGGCAGGGGTCGGCCACGACCTTACCGGAACCGCCGCACTCGGGGCAGACCGACTGGAACGTGCCCGCACCAAACAGGAAGGACAAGTCGACGTCGATGTGCCCGCGGCCACCGCAGCTCGGGCAGGTATGGGCATGCTCGGAGGAGACAGAACCCGAGCCGCCGCAGTGACCACAGGTATCGAAGCGCGTATAGCGGACGGTCTTGCGGGCACCGTCCTTGGCCTCCTTGGCGTCCAGTTTGATATCGACGACCACGTTGGCGCCGTTCTCGGGATTGTAGGCAGCCTGGCCGCGACGCTGCTGGCCCCAGGCACCGCCAAAAGGAAAGCCGCCCTCAAAGGGATTGCCATAGCCCGTGTTGCCGGCATAGCCGCCACCATAGGGCGAAGCCGTAGGGGCACCGGCAAAGGGATTGCCAGAACGCATGGCATCGTAGCGCGCACGTTTTTGCTCATCCGAAAGCACGGCGTAGGCCTCGGAAACCTCTTTAAACTTTTCCTCGGCATCCGGCTCTTTGTTGACGTCCGGATGGAGCTTACGGGCCTTTTGCTGGAAGGCCTTTTGAATATCACGCGAGGTGGCGTCCTTGGAGACACCTAGAATCTCGTAGTAATCTTTTTCGTTCATCGTCGCCATGCGCGGCAACCTCCTGCTCACAGCAGCGTATATATTCCGGTAATTCTACCCGAGCGGCCTAAGCTAGATCCCAAAACAGCTCGAACAGAACATTTCCATCGAGCCAGCCCAAGTGTGTCGGTGCTAAACGAGCTCGAACATGGCCCGCGACGACATCTGCCGAAGTAAAGGGTCCCTCATGGACCCCGAGCGTCTCGGGCACCCAAGTGGCAAGACCCAATTCGAGTGCGCGATCACAAGCGGCTGTCAGCTCATCGGCCGGGATGACACGAGCCGCGCGAACCAACAGGTCGGACGCAATACCGCGCGTCATGCGACAAGCGAGCATCAGGTCTTCGGCCGCAGCCTCTCGCTGCGACAGGTATTCGGCCTCAAACGACGTCGCGTCATCGTCGCGCTGAACCAAACGCACACGGTACGCGTCGCCTCGAGCAGACACGCCGGGGAACAAACCTGCAAGACGGTCGAAATCCCCAGTATCAAGCATACCGGCGGCAGAACGGCCCAGGCCCAGGTAGCCCCGTCCGGTCCAGTAGGCAATGTTATGGGCGCATTCATGGCCGTCGAGCGCGTAGCTCGCCACCTCATACGGGTGATAGCCGGCGGCACCCAGGAGCTCGCGCGCCACGTCCATGCAGGCGGCCTGAAAATCCTCGTCGGGCTCGAGCGACTCGTCACGGCACGCCATGCGATAGAGGGGCGTCCCCACCTCGAGCGTGAGCGGGTAAACCGACACATGATGCGGAACCGCCGCCAGCACGCCCTCGAGCGTACGCTTCCAACTCGCTGCGGTCTGCCCGGGAAGTCCGCACATAAGGTCGCACGACACGTCAAGCCCAGCGTCCTTGACCGTCGCGATGGCGGCGAGCGCCCGATCGGCATCGTGAATGCGGCCGATGGCGGTAAGTTCGGTGTTATCGAGCGTTTGCACGCCCAGAGAAACGCGTGTGACACCAACCTTGGCAAGCGCAGTAGCAAGCTCGGCGGTCAGCGACTCGGGATTGGCCTCGCAGGTAAACTCAACGGGGGAGCACCACGCACGAATACGCCGCGCCAGCTCCACCAGGCGCTCCCCCGCCAGCGACGGCGTGCCGCCGCCAACATAGACGGTGCGGATCTGGTCGAGGGCCCCAGCCTTGCCAAAAGCATCGAGACGCGCGAACAACTGCTCAAAATAGGAATCGAGCGCGGCATCCAAATCACACGAAGCAAAGCTGCGCGAGTCGAAGTCGCAGTAGCGGCACTTTTGGGCACAGAACGGCACGTGCACGTACAGCGCGGTAACGGCCACCCTTAAGCCTCCAGCGGATGAGGGGGCACCGATTCGCCGGCGGCAAGGGCAGCCTCGCAGGCCACCACATCATGCTCGATCTCATCGACCAGCGCCATAAACTCCTCATACGTGGAGCAGCGCACCACATGGGCACGCCAAGCGGCGGCATGGGGCATGCCTTTTAAGTACCAGCTTGCGTACGTACGGGCACGCGACATGAGCGGCAGGAGCTCATGCGTCAGCGTTAGGTGCTCACGCAGGGCGTCCAGGCGCTCGACAGAGCTGCGCGCCGGCACCGGTGTGCCATCGAGCGCAAGAGCGCGAGCATCGCCAAACACCCACGGGTTCCCGTAGATGCCGCGCGCGATAAACACCGCGCTGGCACCCGAGTTTCGCAGATGCACCGCGGCATCCTCGGCGGTGAACACATCACCCGAACCGATCACGGGAATCTCAACGGCATCTGCGACCTCATCGACGACCGACCAATCGGCCTGGCCCGTGTAGAGCTGCGTGGCGCAACGACCATGCACGGCGACTGCGGCAGCCCCTGCACTCTCAAGCATCTGGGCAAATGTCGTGGCATTGCGGTCCTCGGCATAAAAGCCCTTGCGAATCTTGACGGTCACGGGCACGTGCGCCGCGCCAACCGTGGCCTCGACGATCTTCTCGGCCAGGTCGGGCGTGCGCATGAGCGCCGAGCCCTCGCCCTTGGTAACGACCTTGCGGGCGGGACATGCCATATTGATATCGATGAGCGACAGGCGATCGCCAACGCGCTCCTCGACGGCGGCGACGGCGCTCGCAAACTGATCGGGCTTGGAGCCAAAGAGCTGCACGCAAATCTGCTGCTCCTCGTCGGCCGGTAGCACCAGGCGCCACGTCTTATTACTGGCATAGGCAAGGCCTGCCACGCTCACCATCTCGCTGTAGGCAAGGTTGGCACCGCGGCGGCGACACATGATGCGATAGGCAGGGTCGGTCACGCCCGCCATGGGAGCCATAAGGAACGGCTGCTCGGCATAGGCGCCCAGCAGCCGCAGACTATATTCGGAAAGAGCCATAGACCTACTCGTCCACCTTGAGGATCGCCATAAAGGCCTCCTGCGGGACCTCGACCGATCCGATGGCCTTCATACGCTTCTTGCCCTCTTTCTGCTTCTCGAGCAGCTTGCGCTTACGCGAGATATCGCCGCCGTAGCACTTAGCAAGAACGTCCTTGCGACGGGCCTTGACGGTGGAACGGGCGATGATCTTGTTGCCGATAGCACCCTGGATGGGCACCTCGAACAGCTGACGCGGGATGATCTCCTTGAGCTTGTCGCACAGGCCACGGGCCAGGCCATATGCCTTGTCCTTATGGACGATAAACGAAAGCGCGTCCACCTCGTCGCCCGAAAGCAGGATGTCGAGCTTGACGAGCTCAGAGGGGCGATATTCGTTGAGCTCATAGTCGAGCGAGGCGTAACCCTTGGTGCGGCTCTTGAGCTGATCGAAGAAGTCCAAGATGAGCTCGGCGAGCGGCATATCAAAGCGCATCTCGACCGATTTGCTCGTCAGGTGGATCATGTCGGTCGTGACGCCGCGGTGCTCGATGGCGAGCTGCATGACGGCACCCGTGTACTCAGGCGG
Organism: Collinsella aerofaciens; assembly: GCF_028207065.1. GTDB lineage: Bacteria > Actinomycetota > Coriobacteriia > Coriobacteriales > Coriobacteriaceae > Collinsella > Collinsella aerofaciens_AR. Next base: position 148,113 of record NZ_JAQLFP010000001.1, on the reverse strand, counting down.
GCAGATGATCTTTGCCTTGAGGTAGGGTTCCTCAATACGATCGATGCGGGTGGCCTCGGGAAGGTCCTGCGGACTGCGGACATCGATCATCTCGCCGTCGGTCTTGTAGACGTGATAGTCGACCGAGGGGCTCGTGGCAATGAGGTCCAGGTTGAATTCGCGCTCCAGGCGTTCCTTGACGACTTCCATGTGTAGCAGGCCCAAGAAGCCCACGCGGAAGCCAAAGCCGAGCGCCACCGAGGTCTCGGGCTCCCACACCAACGATGGGTCGTTAACGTGCAGCTTATCGAGCGCGTCACGCAGGTTCTCGTAGTCCTTGTTATCGATTGGGAACAGGCCCGTATAGACCATGGGCTTGGCCTCGCGGTAACCCGGAAGCGGCTCGGGGCAGGGGTTCGACGCCCAGGTAAGGGTGTCGCCCACGCGAACGGCCTCGGGGTCCTTCAGGCCCGTGACCACATAGCCGACCTCGCCAACCGTCAGCGCGTCAACCGGGGTCTCGGCAGGACGCTTGACACCCACGCCGTCGACCAAAAAGTCGCCCTCTGCCTGCATCATGCGCAGGGTATCGCCCTTTTTGATGGAGCCGTCAAAGACGCGCACCGTGGCGACGACGCCACGATACTCGTCGAAGTACGAATCCAGAATGAGTGCCTTGAGCGGCGCGTTCGCATCGCCCTTGGGCGGAGAGATCAAAAAGACAATGGACTCCAGCAGATCATGGATGCCCTCGCCGGTCTTGCCCGAGACACACACGGCATCATCGGCGGGAATCGCCAGGTCATCCTCGATCTCGGTCTTAACCTCATCGGGATGGGCAGAGGGCAGGTCGATCTTGTTGATGGCCGGCACAATGTCCAGATTGGCGTTCATGGCGAGCGTCGCGTTGGAGACAGTCTGCGCCTCGACGCCCTGCGTGGCGTCGACAACGAGCACCGCGCCCTCACAGGCTGCCAGCGAGCGCGAGACCTCATAGGTAAAGTCAACGTGGCCCGGCGTATCGATCAGATTGAACTGATACGTCTCGCCATCGTCGGCGTCATAGGACACGCGAACGGCATTGGACTTGATCGTGATGCCGCGCTCGCGCTCGATATCCATGGTGTCGAGCAGCTGCGACTCCATGTCGCGTTCGTCGACGGTATGGGTGAGCTCGAGGATGCGATCGCTGATCGTGGACTTGCCATGGTCGATGTGCGCAACGATTGAGAAGTTGCGGATGTGGGAAATGTCAATTGAAGTATTCATGCGGACTATCTTACCCGAGCGGTACAAAAAATGGAGCCTGTTCCATAAAACAGGCTCCATTTATGCGCGTCATCTGTGTGGTGTGAAATTTACAACTTAGGCGTTGATGCTGTTCACGAGCTTGGCAAGACCGGACTTGCGGTTGGAAGCCTGGTTCTTGTGGATAACATGCTTGGCGGCAGCCATGTCGAGACGCTTGGTGACGGTCTTGAGGGCAGCCTGGGCCTTCTCGACGTCGCCCTCGGCGACGGCGGACTGGACGTGCTTGGTCAGCGTCTTGAGCTCGGACTTGACAGCCTTGTTACGCATGCGAGCTGCCTCATTGGTGCGGATACGCTTCTTCTGAGACTTGATGTTTGCCACTTCTGGAGTTCCTTTCGAGTTCCTTGCAAAAAATGTATGACACCTCTGAGACACGGTGAGGTCACGCAAGCGCCTACTATAGCACGCCCCCCCTCAAAGGGATAGAACGAATTTGTCAAATAGGCAGGTATCATCACGATTTTCTCAAGATGTTCGTAATCCAGAGCAAAAGCGCGGTCTGAGAATCGGCCGAACCCTTCAGCGCGAGCTCCACATCGACCGCGCTCTCGAGCGCGGCAACGAGCTCTGCCATCGAAAAGCGACGTGCCCAGGTCAGGTGATTCTTGACCTGCCAGGACTGGAGCTTAAGTGTTGCGGCCAGCTCACGACCCTGTCCGCGCGCATCGAGCGCCTTGGCAACGATAAGCTCGCGGATGCGGCCGCACAGCAATGTGTAAGTCCACACGTAGCTCTTGGCGGGCAGTAGATTGAAGAGCTCGAGCGAGCGTCGCATGTCACGGGCCGAGACCGCATTGAGAAAGTCCCAGGGTTGAACCTCGGCCGTACGTACAATCCAGCGCTCAACGTCGGCAAGTTCAATCTGGGGCGCCTCGACCATCTGGGCAAGCTTAGCCAAGTCGTTATCGAGCATGCGCGTGTTTTCGCCCGAACGCGAGACGAGCTCCTCGGCGGCCGCCGTCGAAATCGACTTACCGCGCTGCGTCGCCATCTGCTGAACACGGCGCGGCAGTTCCCAGCGCTTGGTACCCGAGCAATCGACGATAGCCTTCTTGTCGATCTTGGCGATTGCCTTATACAGGCGCGTATTCTTGGCAAGTGAGTCGGCGATGATGAGGCAGACCGTTGTTGGGCTGGGACTCGCCAGATACCCAACGAGCGGCTCCGAGACCGCCTTGGCGAGCTTTGAGCAGCCATCGAGGATTACCAGACGAAACTCGCTGCCCATCGGAAAGGTGTTAAGCGATCCGATAATGGACTCGATATCGGGGTCCTTGGTCATGTCTCGCTCGTCGAGGTTGAACTCGACCATACCCGATTTTTCCAGACGCGCTTTCATACGCGAGACGGCGTGGTCGCGCTTAACTCCGTCGGTACCGACGATCAGATATGCCGGCAGCAAACCGGTTTCGGACATTGCGCTCCCCTCCCACAGGCCTTCGTATTCGTTCCGTGCCATTTTAGCCCAGGGGCCCACCACACGCCAACGACGTCGTCACGGTCACTGGCATCGCATCACAAAGCCATTCGCAGTCGGTGTGACGGTAATGTCGCCGTGTTCGATGGTACACGCGAACACACCACCCGCTTCCTTAACGGCATCGATGCAGGCATCGGACGGATGGCCGTATCGATTCCCCTCACCAGCGCTTGCGAGGGAAAGCTCGGGCTTCAGGACGTCCAGCAACTCACCATCGACTGAAACCTTGGAGCCGTGATGCCCAAGTTTAAGCACATCGATATCCCCCACCTCCTGCACGAATTCCCGTTCTTGGTCGAGCTCGGCATCACCGGTGAGAAGTATTCGCAGGCCCTTACCTTCCTGAACATAAGAGAGCAGCAGGACAAGCGAGTCCTCATTTCCCTCGCCATCCACGGACTCGAATGGCCACATCACGCGGGCGCAAAATGAGCCGATGTCGACCGTATCCCCACGGCGCACCTGCCGATACTCCACGCCAGGTCGGTTCAATACCTCGGCAGGAGCATCCTCCAGCGCATCCGCCGCCACGGCAATCGTTCCGACCGAAAACTGTTCGAGCACGGCAGGCAAACCACCCCAGTGGTCCTCATCCCAATGCGTCACAAAAACGGCATCGATATGGTGCACGTTATTGCGAACCAACGCCGCAACCACACGCTCGTCGAGCCCGCAGTCGACGAGAGCTACTGCGCCGCCTTGGCGGATAAGAATCGCATCGGCCTGGCCCACATCGAGAACCGTCACCGAAGGCGGAGCGAATCGATCCCAATAGACGTACGGAATCGCAGCCAAGAGCATCAGGCATGCAAGCCCCACCGCCATAGGACGTGCACGGGGACGCGGCCACCAGACCAGCAGAACCGCCAGAAAACACGGCACTAGGTAAATCCACATGCTATCGGGCGGCACGCTCACGTATGCACCCGGCACGGCGGCAAACAGCTGCTCGAAGAACAGCGCGCAACGGGCGGCAATCATGGGCACAACGAGCGCCCAAGTCCGCAACGGTCCCACGAGCGAAAAGGGAGCCAGCACGATCGACACAGCGAGCAGTGCGCTCACCACCGGACCGATGACCGCATTTGCCAGCGGAGCAATGAGCGAGAACGTACCGAAGGCAGGAATGGTAATGGGAAGTGTCGCCAGTTGTGAGCACAGCGTGACGGAAAGCACGCTGGCAACGCCTGATGGCACACCTAGCTCACCCAAAGCGTAGGTCGCATAGGGACAAAAGCACAGAATGGCTAAGACGCTGGCACACGAGAGTTGAAAGCCCATCTCGAACAGCACCGTCGGCCGCAGCAGCACAAAGATGGACATGGTTACGAAGAGTGCCGAAAGGCCGTGCCGACGACGCCCCGCGCCGTTTACGACAAGCGTCACGAACACCATGCAGCACGCACGCACGGCCGAGGGAGACGCGCCCGTAAAGGCAGCATAGCCCACAAGCGTTATCGCCAATATCGCCCGCTGAAGACCACGTGAGCACCGAGTCTTTTGCAATACACCCTCGATTACAAACCCCACGATAGCCAAATGGCTGCCCGAGACGGCGATAAGATGTGCCGTTCCCGTCACAGAAAACCAGTCGCCCGCCGGCTGGGCGCGCAGCCTGGCCGAACGACCGCAGACGACACCGGCTATGAGCGCACGCGCCGGGTCGGTCGCAGGCGCGATGGACGCAAGCAGCCCATTTCGCAGCCGAAGCAGCGGCCCCGGAGAACCCTCATCGACCGATAAAATCCGAACGGCTTTAACCTTGCGCACCTCGCCTCGGAGCACGCGCGATCGTCCATATGCGTCGTTCTCAAAACGCGAAACGCGACCGATAACACGCACGTGCGCCCCGACCTTGAGCTCACGATCACACGATAGGCGAACCGTTGCCAAGTTCTTACCGTCCGCGCGTGCCTCGCAGGTATAGGAATACACGTCGTCGTTTATGGATGGATCACCCTGCACGACAAACTCGAGGCCGCTTGCCGCTCGACCGTCGAGCGCCTTCGAGGCGCTGAGCGCACCCACAGCCCACCACGCCGAGACGACCGCTCCCGCCACGAGACCGGCGGACGCGGCATACAGCCACCGCTTCAAAGGGGCAAGCCGCGCACAAGAGTGAGCCAGCACAACGAAAACCGCTGCCGCAACGGGAATGGCCCATAGCGGCCCGACCGCCGTCGCCTGCTCCCTCAGCAGCGCATCAGCGGCTATGCTGAGCACCAAGGCGCAGCTCACGCACATGCCGGCACACAGGGCCATCGTCCACGGAATCAGGGGCCGCGGAGGCATCACGTGCTCTCGCTCGGTCGCACTCATACGCAGATGCAATCTTTGATTTTGGCAAGCTTCTTTTCGCCGATTCCCGACACGCGCATCAGATCGTCAACCGAAGCAAAAGCACCGTTCTTTGTCCGCTCATCGATAATCGACTGTGCCATTGAGGGACCGATTCCCGAGAGCGTCTGCAGCTCTGCCGAGCTTGCCGTATTAATGTTTACTAGGCCTGTTGCGCCACCGACGCCTGATGATGCGGAAGTCCCACCATCAACACCAGCTTCCGCAATGGACGCCTGCTGCTCCCCTACCGTTGGAACGTGAATCTTCTGTCCATCGACGACCTTAGATGCACGATTAAGCCCCGTAACGTCTGCTTCGGGCGCCAGCCCGCCGGCGGCATCAATCGCCTGAGCCACCCGCGCCCCGTCTTTGAGGCGATATACACCGGGTGACACCACGGCGCCATCAACATCGACATAGACCTCTGCCGCGGCAGACGCCTTAGGCGAAGAGCCTTCAGATGTCTTTCCACTCGAAGCATCGCCGGATCCCGGCTCCACTAACGTGCCCGAACCATCAGTGCGCTCAAACGACACACCGCCGGCACCGCCGCCAAAGTTCGCCATTGCCAGTCCACTCGCCATCGCAATGACGACCAGTATCGCCATCACCACTGCCTTATGACCGAGCAGTTTGCCCGCCCAGCGGTCCATCTTTTTGACTCGTTCGTGTTGTTCGCGCTGCGCCATAGCAAAACCTCCCAACATCATCGTGTCAGGAAAGGAGCTCCGCAACAGCCACGCCCCAAAACCGGTTTTCGAGGTCAAAACAAAAGCTGACCAAAACCTTGCACAAATCTGTCCATTTATTCAGGCACACGTCAGCAAATGAACACTTAGCCGCAAAATGCCCAGATAGCAAAAGACCGACGATGCAGGCGCATCGTCGGTCTATGCACAAATTTACTCGTAATCTTGGTAAATCTCACGCGGAGCAAGCTCCGAATGTTTGCGTTTTAAGGTCTTAGGGGCCTTATACGTGTTGCTCTCGAAGTCGATGTACTCGGTCTGCTTGAGCAGGCGCTCGATCATCTCCTCATGATCGAACAACTCCCAGGCCTCATGCACGGCATCGAGTTTAGCGTGCGTCTCGGGTCGGCGCGGCATAAACAGCGTGCAGCAGTCGGGAGCGGCCTCAGTCGAGATATCGAACGTACCGATCTCCTCAGCACGCGCGATGATCTCCTGCTTGTCCGAACCGATGAGAGGACGGAACACGGGGATCTTCACGGCCTCGTTGACGGCCATGATGTTCTCAAGCGTTTGGGAGGCAACCTGCCCAAGCGATTCGCCCGTAACGATGGCCTTGGCGCCCTCGATGTGCGCAATGCGCTCGGCAACCGAATACATAATGCGACGATACATGATCACACGCAGGTTGCTGGGGCAGGTGACCGAAATCTCACGCTGGCAGTCGCCAAACGGCACCACGTACAGGCGGCCGATCTGGACACCCGGCTCAAGCGCACGGATGATATCCTGCACCAAATACTCACTCGTATCGGGCGTCTGCGGACGACCGGAGAAATGTACCGGCACGCAAACCGCGCCGCGGCGCGCGAGCATCCAGGTCGCCACCGGAGAATCGATACCCGAGGACAGCAGCGTCACGACCTTGCCGGCAGAACCCACCGGCAGACCGCCCACGCCGCGCTCGGAGCGTGCGTACACGTAAACGCTACCCTGGACCACCAGTACGTGCACCATTGCATCGGGGTCGTGCATTTGAACCTTTTTATCGGGGAAGGCCTCACACAGTACCTCGCCCACCTGACGATTGATATCGATCGAGGTGAGCTCATAGTCAGTATTGGAGCGCTTGGCGTGCACCTTAAACGAATCGAAGGAACCAAACTCGCGCAGCGCCTTCACGGCGGCGGCGCAGTACTCCTGCGGGTCGCGGTTGGTGTGATACGCCAAAGACACACGGGCAACGCCGGGAACGGTGCGAATGACACGCGCCGCCTCGTCGGCCTGATGTTCGTTAAAGGTCACGAGGATATAACCGGAAATTCGAGACACGGCGTTCACGGAAAAGGCGGCCAAGGCCGCCTTGATGTTATCCATGAGGATATGCTCAAAATGTGCGCGGTTCTTGCCCTTCAGTCCAACCTCGTGATAGTGGACCAGGCAGACGCGAGCCGCCATTTAGGCTTCAGCAACCTTGTGGCCGAGCGCCTTCTCGTAACGGGCCTCGTCGTAAGAGATGTCACCGTCGACAATCTCGTCCATAGCCATCGAGATGGTATCGGCACCGGAAAGCCCGATGGTGATGTCATCGACATCCTGGACGGCAAGCACGCGGTTGTGCTGGCCACGCAGCATGCTATTGATGTCGCAGGCGCGCTTAGAGGCAAGCGAAGCGAGCAGGAAGCGGTTGTGATCGGTCTTCTCCAGAAGATCGTCAATGCAAGGCTTTACAACGGACACGGACCTCAGATCCTTTCATGCATATCGAGAACGCGAACGAGCTCATCGGTCGCGCGGTCGAGATCGTCATTCACCACGACGTCGTCGTAGCGGTCGGCAAGGGCAAGCTCATCGGCGGCGTTTGCCATACGCAGCTCAATCGTCTCGGGCGTCTCGGTACCGCGACCGACTAGACGCTCGCGGAGCACCTCAAGCGAAGGCGGCTTGATAAAGATCAGCACGGCCTCGGGGAAACGCTCCTTCACCTGCAGGGCGCCCTGGACATCGATCTCCAAAATCAGAGACGAGCCCGAGGCAAGCTTGGATGTGACCTCGCTCACCAACGTGCCGTAGCAGTTACCGTGGACCTTGGCCCACTCAACAAACTCACCGTTTGCCACGCGGCGGTCGAACTCCTCGCGCGTCAGAAAAAAGTAGTTGACGCCGTCGACCTCACCTTTGCGTGGTGCTCGCGTGGTAGCCGAAACCGTCAGACCCAGGTTCGAGCGGCGCTCGCGCACACGAGCGACGAGCGTACCCTTGCCTGCGCCTGACGGTCCAGAAATCACAAAGAGCTTGGAATCCTGAGCGCTCACTTATTTGGTCAGCTGCTCGAGGAGCTGCTCGCGCTGACGGACGCCGAGGCCCTGGACGCGACGAGTAGCGGAGATACCGAGCTCCTCCATGATCTTGGCGGCCTTGGCCTTGCCATAACCGGGGAGAGACTCGATGAGGGTGGAAACCTTCATGCGGGAAGCGATGGGGTCATCGGAGTTGAGCACGGACTCGAGGGACTTCTCGCCCTTCTTGATCTGCTCGCGAAGCTCAGCGCGGGCGTGACGTGCGGCAGCAGCCTTCTCAAGAGCCTGCTTGCGCTGCTCGTCGGTAAGCTGAGGGAGTGCCATTCGTACCTCCAAATAGTTGGGTTATATCTGATTCAATAATTGGCATTTTAGCACGTAGAACGTACAAAATGCCTAATCGCGGCTCCATAGGTTAGACGATACCCGCAAAAAGTGCAATATACTGCGCCCAAAGTTAAGCCCCTGACCTGCGATTCCACACAAAGGATGGGAAAGTTTACGCAGGCACAGGGGCTATTTTGTGCTAATGAGACCCAAAAGTGGTGACTTAGGGGAATCTTTTACGCGACGTTTTCTACCAGCTCGGCGACGATGGCGTCAAAGGCGGCAACCGGATCGTCGGCACCGGTGATGGGACGGCCCACCACAATGTGGCTTGCGCCACGCTCGATAGCCTGGGAAGGCGTCGCCACGCGGGACTGGTCACCAAGGGCGGCACCCACCGGACGCACACCCGGAGTCACGATCAGGGCATCAGGACCCAGCAGCTCACGCATGTCATGAGCCTCCATCGGTGAGCACACGATGCCATCGATGCCGTTGGCCTGAGCAAGCTTTGCCAAGCGGGCGGCCTCCTCGGCCACGGGCGACTCGACGCCGATCTCGGCCAGCGCATCCTGGTTCATACTCGTGAGCACGGTAATGGCGACGAGCTTGGCGCGGTCCTCGCGCGCCTCCTCGGCACCCTCACGGCACGCGGCGAGCATGGCGCCCGAACCCAAACCGTGGACCGAGAGCAGGTCGGCACCGGCAAGCGAGGCCGAACGGGCGGCACCGCGCACCTGATGCGGAATGTCATGGAACTTGAGGTCGAGGAAGACCTTAAAGCCCAGGTCCTTGAACGTCTTGACGATCTCGGGGCCCTCAGCGTAATAGAGCGTCATGCCGACCTTGAGCCAAGCGGCATGACCAGAAAGCTCGTGGGCGAGCTCGAGCGCACGCTCACGGTCGCAGTCGAGGGCGACGATAACGCGGTCGCGGGCATCGGTCTCTAGCATTCGAAAGCACCTACCAGCTCGTTGATGTCCTTCACGCCCTGGGACTCCGCCCAGGCCTCGAGCTCGTGCGCGATCTTGAGCGAGGCGCACGGATCGACGAAGTTGGCCATGCCGACCGACACGCAGGTAGCGCCAGCCAGGATAAACTCGGCCGCATCCTCGCCCGTCATGACGCCGCCGACACCGTTGATGGGGATATCGACGGCCTGAGCGACCTCCCAGACCATGCGAACGGCGATGTGGTGGCACAGTGGACCCGAAAGGCCGCCCTTGGGTTTGGCAACGCGGGACTTGCGGGTGTGCACGTCAATGGCCATGCCCTGGATGGAATTGATGACCGAAAGGCCGTCGGCGCCTGCGGCCTCGAGGGCTTTGGCGATCTCGGCGACGTTGACCGGAGCCATCTTGACGAACAGCGGCTTATCGGTCACCTTACGGCAAGCAGCCATAACGGCAGAGGCGCCCTCGGGCGAGGAGCCCATGGCGGCACCGCCGGCGGCGATATTGGGGCAGCTCACGTTGATCTCATAGCCGGCAGCCCAGGGGCACAGCTCGACATACATCTCGAGCGCGCGGACAAACTCGTCAACGGAATGGCCGGCGACCTGACAGATGACCTGGCAGCCGTCCTTGGACAGCTGTTCGAGCCACGGACCGGACTCACGGGCAAAGGCGGCCACGCCAGGGTTCTGAAGGCCCACGGAGTTGATCATGCCGCCCGGGATCTCGGCCATGCGGGGCGCGGGGTTGCCGGGCCAGGGCTCGGCAGCGCAGCCCTTGGTGGTGATGGCACCCAGCTGGGAGACATCAAAGAAGTTCTGGAACTGCCAACCGTAGCCAAAGGTACCGGCTGCGGTGTTGATGGGGTTCTGCATCTTGACGCCGCCGAAATCGACGGCCATATTCACGGTACCCACTAGAAGACCACCACCTTGGAAGCATCGAACACGGGGCCGCACATGCAGGCGCCCTTCATACCGTCGACCGTCTCGACGTTGCAGGTGTTGCAGGCGCCAAAGCCGCAGCTCATCATGCGCTCGAGCGACACCTCGCAGTACACACCGGCCTCAGCGGCAGCGGCGGCGACCTTCTTCATCATGACGGCAGGGCCGCAGCTGGCCACGTAGTCGTAGCCGCCCTCGCCGAGCAGCTCGGCTGCCGGTTCGGTGCAAAAACCGTGCGTGCCCAGCGTGCCATCGTCGGTGCATACGTTAACCGTGGCGCCCAGCGCGCGGAACTCATCGACACCCACGGCCTTGGAAGCGGTGCCAAAGCCCAAGCACACGTCGACATCCACGCCCTGCTCGGCAAGCATGCCAGCGAGGCAGAGCACGGGCGGAACGCCGATGCCGCCTGCCACGAGCAGCGCCTTCCTGGTGCCCTCGGGAACAAGCCAGCCGCGGCCGCCAGGGCCCAGCAGGTTAGAAGTGGAACCGGGGGCCATCTGCGACAGACGGCGGGTGTCGTCGCCCACGACTGCGTACCACAGCTCGACGGTGCCGGCCTGGGCGTCGGCGCGATAGAAGCTCAGAGGCACGCGAAGCAGCGAAGAGGCATCGCCGGGCACGGCGATGTTCACAAACTGACCGGGCTTGAGCGCACTTGCAAGCTTGGGGGCCGAGATTACGAGCGAGAAGATGCCGTCGGCGATCTCCTGGTTCGAGACGACCTCGAAGTCGTGCATGCGTGCAGTGGAAGGTGTGGGCATAGACGCTCCAATCCCCCATGCGGTTGCATGGTTCAGGCGAACAGAAAGCGCGGCACCGCAAGGGCGCCGCGCACAAAAGCGATAAGGCTATGCTAGCAGATGCAGCCGTCGGCAAGCGTCTGCTTGCCGCCGACAAACACATCGGTGGCACGACCGGTAAGCGTGCGGCCGGCAAAACCGGAGTTCTCGGCGCGCGACTCGTAACCGTCCTCGCCAACCGTCCAGGTTGCGGACGCGTCGAACACGGTCAGGTCGGCAACGGAGCCCGCCTTGACCTGAACCTGGTCGAGGCCCAGGATCTCACGCGGCTTGATGGCCATGAGCTCGACCATGCGACCCATGCTCATCTTGCCCGTGTTGACCAACTCGGTGAGCACGAGCGACAGTGAGGTCTCGAGGCCGATCATGCCGAAGGGCGCAAGCTCAAACTCGCGGGCCTTCTCCCACGGAGTGTGGGGAGCGTGATCGGTGACGATAGCGTCGACGGTACCGTCGATGACGCCCTGGCGGATGGCCTCGGCGTCCGCTTCGGTACGCAGCGGCGGGTTGACCTTGAGAGAAGTGTTGTAGGTTTCGTCCAGGTCGTTCTCGGTCAGGAACATGTGATGCGGCGTGGCCTCGCAGGTAACCTGAACGCCAGCGGCCTTGCCGGCACGCACGAGCTCCAGGCCATGGGCGGTGGAGATGTGCTGGATGTGCAGTTTGGCGCCGGTCAGCTTGGCGATCTCGATGTCGCGGGCGATCTGGAGCTCCTCGCCGGCAGCCGGCCAGCCCTCGAGAGCCAGACGGGTCGAAACCTTGCCCTCGTTGATCTGGCCGTGGCCGACCAGGTCCTCGTCCTGGCAGTGGCTCATAAAGACCTTGCCGAACATCTTGCCGTAGTCCATGCAGCGACGGAGCATGCCCGCGCCCTGCACGCCACGACCGTCGTCAGTGAAGGCGACGGCGCCGTGGGCGACCATATCGCCCATCTCGGACATGGCCTCGCCCTTAAGACCGCGGGTCATGGCTCCCGACGGATAGACGCGGCAGTGGCCGACCTCGGCAGCGCGGGACTTGACGAACTCCACGACGGTGCCGTTATCGGTGACGGGATCGGTGTTGGGCATGGCGCACACGCCGGTAAAGCCGCCCTTGGCAGCTGCACGGGTGCCGCTCTCGATGTCCTCTTTGACCTCGTAGCCGGGCTCGCGAAGGTGAACGTGCATATCCACCAGGCCGGGGACGAGATATTTGCCGGAAAGGTCGCGGACCTCGGCTCCCTCGACGGCGAGATTCTCGCCGACCTCGGCGATCTTATCGCCGTCAATCAGGACGTCAACGACACCGTCAAGCTCGACGGACGGGTCGACGACGTGGGCATTCTTAAGAAGCAAGGCCATTATCGGCACCTCCAAGCAGCAGATACAGGATAGCCATACGCACGCAGATACCGGCGTAGACCTGCTCCAGGATGACGGAGCGTTGCGGGTGGTCGGCCATATAGGAGTCGAACTCGACGCCGCGGTTGATGGGGCCCGGGTGACAGATGATCGCGTCGGGCTTCATGAGCTTCTCGCGGTCCTTGGTCAGGCCGAAGAGCTTGTGGTACTCACGAATGGTCGGGAACGGAGCGCCCTCGAGGCGCTCCTGCTGCACGCGCAGCATGTAGACGACGTCCAGCTCGGGGAGTACCGAATCGAGGTCGCTCGTCACGTGGTCGCAGCCCAGGACCTCGGGCGCCGGCGGCAGCAGCGTGCCGGGGGCGACGGCGTAGGTCTCGCAGCCCATGATCTTAAGGGCGGGGATCAGCGAGCCGCAGACGCGGGAGTGCGCGATATCGCCGACGACGGCGACCTTAAGACCGTGGAAGTCGCCCTTGTGCTCCCAGATGGTGTACAGGTCGAGCAGGGCCTGCGTGGGATGGTTGTGCTTGCCGTCGCCGGCGCAGATGACGCTCGCGGGCGAGTTCTGCGTGACGATGTAGGGAGCACCGGCGTGCTTATCGCGAACGACGATGCAATCAATCTTGTAGGCGTTGAGGGTCTCGACGGTGTCGACGAGGCTCTCGCCCTTGACCGTGGAGGTCGAGGAGCCGCCAAAGTTGAGGCTGTCAGCCGAAAGACGCTTCTCGGCGAGCTCGAAGGAGCTGCGGGTGCGCGTCGAAGGCTCGTTGAACATGTTGACGATGGTCTTGCCCTTGAGCGTGGGGACCTTCTTGATCGCACGCTCATTGACCTCGGAGAACGCCTTGGCGGTCTCGAGGATGAGCTTGATGTCCTCTTCGGAGTACTCGGTAATGTCGATCAGGTGCTTATGGTTGAACGCCACGGTACTACTCACCTCCCAGCGGCGCGGAGCCCACGTGGGAACCCGGCGCGACGTCGTTAATCTCGACGGCGGTGTGGCCGTCGACTTCCTTCATATACAGGTGCACGTTCTCCTCATGCGACGAGGGAACGTTCTTGCCGACAAAGTCCGGCGAGATGGGGAGCTCACGGTGACCGCGGTCAACGAGAACTGCCAGCTCGATGCGGCTCGGACGGCCCAGGTCCATGACGGCATCCAGAGCGGCGCGGATAGTACGGCCCGTATACAGGATGTCGTCCACCAGCACGACGCGCTTGCCGTCGACGCTGAAGGGAATGTTGGTAGCGTGGATCGCGGGAGCGAAATTGGTCGCATAGTCATCGCGGTAGAAGCTGATGTCCAGGCTGCCGAGCGGAACGTCGACGCCCTCGATCTCCTTGATCTCCTCGGCGAGCTTCTTTGCCAGAAGGTCGCCGCGCGTGACGATGCCGACCAGAGCGAGGTCTTCACAGCCCTCGTTGCGCTCGAGAATCTCGTGCGCGATGCGGGTCATCGCTCGATTGACGGCGGTCTCGTCCATGATGACCGCCTTGGGGGAAGTCGTGCCCATCGATCTCCTTCCTCACATGTCTTGACTGCTGACACAGTCAAAAAAATAGATGCCCGACCGCTTAAAGCGGACCAGACACCCACAGGAAGGGCTGCTCTTTGGCAGCTATGTAATTCCATGTGGGTATCTCGTACCCCTTTAATGGTCAAGGGATAGTGTAGCCAACCTCGAGCTTAATTGCGAGCATAAATACAGAACAATCCGTAAACGGGCGCAGGCGCTCCATAAACCTATATATATTTGTGGGACGAGCTTGAAAACGCACGCACGAGCTGGCATAATCCCCTCTGCTGCACGCAAATCGGATCTACGTCCAGGGCCGTGGCGTGAGCACTATCGCCAAAAGAGGAATATCTCTGTGTAGATTACGCACAGGGAGCTGCTTCTGTGCTATAGTTCAGGCTTGTTTGTTAACGCGACATGTTCGTTTGTCGCCCAAGGAGGGTCAGTTATGTCCAAAGTTTGCGAAGTTTGCGGTAAGCACCCCGTTGCCGGTCGCTCCATCAGCCACTCTCACCGCGTCACCAACCGTAAGTTCCGCCCCAACATCCAGCGCGTTTACGTCGTCGTCGATGGTCACCGTCGCAAGATGAACGTTTGCTCCACCTGCCTCAAGTCCGGCAAGGTTGCGCGCTCCTAAATAAGGTCTTACCAACAAGTACCTCGGACTCTCCGGGTCAAAGACCTCGCGTTCATATAGAACTTACCAAAGGCGTCCTCCCCCACGGAGGGCGCCTTTTTGCACTCATTGGGGACAGACTTACATGAGTGTTTACAGATGTCAAAGGAATCATAGCCCAGCTGATATGCCTTGAAGCTTGACCAGCGGTACGCATCGAGCGAGTCGAGCGCGCCTTTCACAGGATTGAGATGGATATAATCGAGCAACTGGACCGCCTGCGTGTCCGACTCGACCGCGACCCGCGAATAGCGATTGTCAAACAGGTGCCCCGTTCTCCCCGTTTTCCCATTGAAATACTCATATAAGTCTGTCCCCAATGAGTGGGGCGATGCGGCAAACGGGAAGTTAAAAGTTATAGTTGAAGCGTTTCAGTTAATTGAAGCGTTTTAGTGTGCCTTTTACGGGAATCTTACCGTTTACCGAATTATTTCTTGCTATCATGCTAGACGTAGGGTAAATCTCCGATCGCAAGGAGACACAAATGGTGAAAAAGTCACCGGAAAACACTACTCCCGCAATTGTGGACAACGTAGAGGCGCTTGAGGCTAAGCTCGCTCAGATGCGAGAGGCCCAGGCGCTTTTTGCTACGTACACGCAGGAGCAGGTCGACAAGATCTTCTATGAGGCCGCCATGGCCGCCAACAAGGCTCGTATCCCGTTGGCGAAGATGGCCATCGAGGAGACCGGCCGCGGCGTTCTTGAGGACAAGGTCATCAAGAACCACTACGCCGCAGAGTACATCTACAACGCTTACAAGAACACCAAGACCTGTGGTGTCCTGGAGCGCGACGAGGCTTATGGCATCACCAAGATCGCCGAGCCCATCGGTATCGTGGGCGCCGTCATCCCGACGACCAACCCCACCTCCACTGCGATCTTCAAGACGCTGATCAGCCTGAAGACCCGCAACGCCATCATCATCTCCCCGCACCCGGCTGCCGCCAAGTGCACCATCGCCGCCGCCAAGCTCGTGCTTGACGCCGCCGTCAAGGCCGGCGCCCCCGAGGGTATCATCGGCTGGGTCGATGTCCCCTCCATCGAGCTGACCAACATGGTCATGCGCGACGTCGACATCATCCTCGCCACCGGTGGCCCGGGCATGGTCAAGGCCGCCTACTCCTCGGGCAAGCCCGCCCTGGGCGTTGGCGCCGGTAACACCCCGGTCGTCATCGACGACACCGCCGACGTGCTGCTCGCCGTCAACTCCATCATCCACTCCAAGACCTTCGACAACGGCATGATCTGCGCTTCCGAGCAGTCCGTGACCGTCATCGACACCATCTATGACCAGGTTAAGGCCGAGTTCCAGAAGCGCGGCTGCTACTTCGTCAAGCAGGGTGCCGAGATGGAGGCACTGCGTGCCGCCATGTTCAAGAACGGCGCTCTCGACCACCGCATCCCCGGCATGGCTGCCGCCAAGATCGCCGAGCTCGCAGGCATCGAGGTTCCCGCCAAGACCAAGATCCTGATCGCCGAGGTCACCTCCACCGACCCCGCCAAGGAGGAGTTCTCCCACGAGAAGCTCTCCCCGGTCCTGGCCATGTACCACGCCAAGGACTTCCAGGAGGCCGTCGACAAGGCCGAGCACCTGGTGCTCGCCGGTGGCCCGGGCCACACCGCCTCTCTGTACGTGCACCCCGCCCAGGCCGAGAAGATCAGCCTGTTCGAGCACGTCATGAAGGCCTGCCGTATCGTCATCAATACCCCGTCCTCGCACGGCGGCATCGGTGACCTGTACAACTTTGGCATGAAGCCGTCTCTGACCCTGGGCTGCGGCTCCTGGGGCGGCAACTCCGTCTCCGAGAACGTTGGGGTGAAGCACTTGATCAACGTTAAGACTGTGGCCGAGCGCCGTGAGAACATGCTGTGGTTCCGCGCTCCCGAGAAGGTCTACTTCAAGAAGGGTTCCACGCCCGTCGCCCTCGACGAGCTCGGTACCGTCATGGGCAAGAAGCGTGCCTTCATCGTCACCGACCAGTTCCTCTTCAAGAATGGCAACACCCGCGCCATCGAGGCCAAGCTCGACGAGATGGGCATCGCCCACGACTGCTTCTACGACGTCGAGCCCGATCCGTCGCTGCAGTGCGCACGTCGCGGCGCCAAGCAGATGGCTCTCTTTGAGCCGGACGTCATCATCGCCGTCGGCGGTGGCTCCGCTATGGACGCCGGCAAGATCATGTGGATGATGTACGAGCACCCCGAGTGCAAGTTTGAGGACATGGCCATGGACTTCATGGACATCCGCAAGCGTATCTTCACTTTCCCCGAGATGGGCAAGAAGGCCTACTTCGTCGCCGTCCCGACCTCTTCGGGTACCGGCTCCGAGTGCACGCCGTTCGCCATCATCACCGACAAGGAGACCGGCATCAAGTGGCCGCTCGCCGACTACGCGCTGCTCCCCAACATGGCTATCGTCGACGCCGACAACTGCATGACCGCCCCGCGCGGCCTGACCGCTGCCTCCGGCATCGACGTCATGACCCACGCCATCGAGTCCTACGTCTCCATCATGGCTTCCGACTACACCAAGGGCCTCTCCGAGCGCGCTGCCAAGCTCGTCTTCGAGAACCTGCCCTCCAGCTTCACGAACGGCGCCAAGGACCCGCACGCCCGCGAGGAGATGCACAACGCCTCCTGCATGGCCGGTATGGCCTTCGCCAACGCCTTCCTGGGCCTCAACCACTCCATGGCCCACAAGCTCGGCGCTTTCCATCACCTGCCCCACGGCCTCGCAAACGCTGTCATCCTGACCCGCGTCATGCGCTACAACGCCGCTGAGGCTCCCGTCAAGATGGGTACCTTCTCCCAGTATCCTTACCCCAACGCGCTGCACAACTACGCCGAGATGGCCAAGTACTGCGGCATCGAGGGCAAGGACGACAAGGAGGTCTTCGAGAACTTCATCACGAAGCTCGAGGAACTCAAGGACTTCATCGGTGTCAAGAAGACCATCGCCGACTACGGTGTTGACGAGCAGTACTTCCTCGACACCCTCGACGAGATGACCGAGCAGGCATTCAACGACCAGTGCACCGGCGCCAACCCGCGCTACCCGCTCATGAGCGAGATCAAGGAGCTCTACCTGGACGCCTACTACGGCCGCGAGCCTCAGGACTACGCCGTCTGCTAGTTTTAGCACGGTTTTTAACGACGGGGGTGCACGGGTGTTTCACACACCCCCGCCGTCGCTTCTATCGCATCGTTGAAAGGATGCAACCATGCTGCTACCCGATTCCAAGACCGAGCTCGTCCGCCGTGGCAACAAGGTCGTTTACGACCTGGGCGACAAGATCGTCAAGGTCTTTAACGAGACCAAGCCTGTCTCCGACGTGTTCAACGAGGCTTTGAATCTTGCCCGCATCAATGAGTGCGGCATCCGCAGCCCCAAGGCTCTCGAGGTTTCCCAGCTCGAGAACGCCAACGGCTGGGCGCTCGTGACCGAGAAGGTTCCGGGCACCACCCTTGCCGAGAAGATGACTGCCGAGCCCCAGCGCTTTGGTGAGTACCTCGAGATGTTCGTCGACCTCCAGGTCGAGATCCACGGCTACACCTCCCCGCTGCTCAACCGTCAGCGCGACAAGTTTGCCCGCATGATCGACAGCCTTGATCAGCTCAATGCCACCACGCGCTACAACCTTCAGGAGCGTCTGGACGGCATGACCAAGGAGTTCAAGGTCTGCCACGGCGACTTCAACCCCTCCAACGTCATCGTCGGAGACGACGGCCAGCTTTACGTCTGCGACTGGGCACATGCCACCCAGGGCTCCCCTGCTGCCGACGTTGCCACCACCTACCTGCTCTTTGCCCTCAACAGCAAGGACCAGGCCGAGGCCTACCTGGAGCTCTACTGCGACCGCGCCGACATGCCCATGCAGGTCGTGCGTCAGTGGACGAGCATCGTCGCTGCTTCCGAGCTCGCTCGTAAGCGCAACGTGAACGATGAGTTCCTGAAGAACTGGATCGACGTCGTCGATTATCAGTAATATCTGAGCGATTTATTTCGCATCGGAGGCACAAGAAAACCCCGCAGCTCATATGGGCTGTGGGGTTTTCCTTTACCCATCGAGTTTATTCACGCAACAAAATAGACTGCTCCGCATCTCTTCCTAAGAGAGATACGGAGCAGTCCCGCAATTACATCTAATAGCAGAAACGTCGATTAACGGCGGGCCGCCTTAACAAGCTCGGCAACCTTGGCGACGACCTCGTCAATCGCCACGTCCTCGCGCTCGCCCGTGGCACGGTCCTTGAGCTCAACGGTGCCATTCTTAAGGCCACGCTTGCCAAGCACCACCTGATACGGGAATCCCATAAGGTCGTTATCGGCAAACTTAAAGCCGGGACGCTCGTCACGGTCGTCGACGACGACCTCGATACCCTCGGCGCACAAGCCCTCGACGATTTGGTCGCAGACGGTTGCGCACTCCTCCTTCTTGGGATCGAGCGGAATCACAGCGACCTCGTACGGGGCAACGGAAACCGGCCAGACGATACCGTGCTCGTCGTTGTGCTGCTCCACGACGGCAGCAAGCGAGCGGGACACGCCCACGCCGTAGCAACCCATGATAAGCGGCTTCTCCTTGCCGTCCTCGTCCATAAAGGTGGCGCCCATGGCCTCGGAATACTTGGTACCCAGCTGGAAGACCTGCGAGACCTCGATGCCGCGAGCAGCAGAGAGCGGCTTGCCGCAGTGCGGGCAGGGATCGCCGGCAACGACGGTGACCAGATCTGCCCACTCATCGACGGTAAAGTCGCGCTCGGGGCAGGCACCGGTAAAGTGATAATCGACCTCGTTGGCACCGCAGGCCCACTGCTTAGACTCGCGCAGGCTCTCGTCGCACACCAGACGGATGCCCTCGGGCAAGTTAACCGGTCCGATAAAGCCCTTGTGCAGACCGTAGGTCTGAAGCTCCTCGTCCGTCATCATGCGATAACCCTTGCCAAAGACATGCTCGGCCTTGCAGTCGTTGAGCTCATGATCGCCCGGGACGATGGCCACGACGGGCTTGCCCTCGGCATCGATGAGCGCCAGGGACTTGCGCGTGCCGTTCTCGGGGAACCCAAAGAACTTAGCAACGGCCTCAATGGTGCCCATGCCCGGAGTCTCGACCTTGGTAAGCGTACCGTCACCGGGACCCTCAGTCACGACGACCTTGGTGCTTGCAGCCTCATCATCGGCGGCAAAACCGCAGTCATCGCAATAGACGAGAGAAGCCTCGCCGGCGTCGGCCAAAGCCATGTACTCGACGGAGGTATCGCCACCGATCTCGCCGGAGTCGGCAACGACGGGCAAGGCCTTGATGTAGCAGCGCTCGCAAATGTTAGCGTAGGCCTGCTTCATCTTGTCATACTCCTCCTGCAAGCTCTCCTGCGTGGCGGAGAAGCTGTAGGCATCCTTCATGATGAACTCGCGACCGCGCATCAGGCCAAAACGGGGACGGAACTCGTCGCGGAACTTATCCTGGATGTGATAGAGGTTCACTGGCAGCTGCTTATAGGAGCGCAGCTCGTTGCGCACCAGGGCCGTGACGGTCTCCTCGTGCGTGGGGCCCAGCACGAACTCGCGACCATGACGGTCGTCAAAGCGCACAAGCTCCTTGCCATAGGCATCGATACGGCCGGACTCACGCCACAACTCGGCGTCGACCATAATGGGCATCATAAGCTCCTGGGCGCCGGCGGCGTCCATCTCGTCGCGCACGATGTTCTCAATCTTGCGAATCGAGCGCCATGCGAGCGGCAGGTAGGAATACAGACCGGCGGCCTCCTTGCGGATCATGCCGGCACGGAGCAGCAGGCGGTGGCTGGCGAGCTCAGCGTCCGCCGGATCCTCTTTAAGCGTCGGCGCATAGAGCTTAGACATATACATTGCTCGGGTCATTTATTTCTCCTCAATAAGCTTGTCGACCTCTGCCATAAGCGCGTCGACAATTTGGTCCTCAGCTACTTTACCAATGATCTGGCCATGCGAAAAGAGCAAGGCCTGACCACGTCCGCAAGCAACGCCCAGGTCGGCATCAGAAGCCTCGCCGGGGCCATTAACGGCACATCCCATGACGGCAATCGAAAGCGGCGCGGAATAGTTCTTAAGCCGCTCGGTGACCTCCTCGGCGATGGGAATGAGGTTAACCTGGCAGCGGGCGCACGTGGGGCACGAGACAATCTCGGGACCACGGCGACGCAGGCCCAGCGACTGTAGAATTCCCCAGGCGACCGGCGGCTCCTCAACCGGATCGGCCGTGAGCGACACACGCATGGTGTCGCCGATGCCTTCGGAAAGCAAGATACCCAAGCCTACAGAGCTCTTGATGGTGCCCTGAAGCTTGGTCCCCGCCTCCGTCACGCCCAGGTGAAGCGGAACGTGGGGAATCTCACGTGACAGGGCTCGATAGGTATCGAGCGTCGTTTGCACGCTATGGGCCTTGGCCGAAAGCACAATGTTCGTAAAGCCGCGATCCTCAAAGTGCTTGACGAAGCGCTCGCTCGACATCACGAGCTTTTCGGGCTGCGTGAGGTCGTCGCGCTCGGCAATATCTTGCTCAAGCGAGCCCGCGTTCACGCCAATGCGAATCGCACAGCCCGCGGCACCCGCAGCATCGATCACCGCGTCAACCTTGGCCCAATCGCCGATATTGCCGGGATTGATGCGCAGCTTGGCGGCACCGGCCTCAACGGCACCAATGGCGAGCTTATGGTTAAAGTGGATATCGGCGACAATGGGCACCGGAGACTCGGCACAGATGGTGCGGAAGCCCTCAAGCGCGGCCTCGGAGGGCACGCTCACGCGCACGATATCGCAGCCAGCCTGCGCCAACGCGCACACTTGCGCAAGCGTTGCCTGGGCATCAGCGGTATCGGTGCAGGTCATAGATTGGACCACCACCGGCGCGCCGCCACCGATCTGCACGCCGCCCACATGCACGGGGCGCGTCAGCTCGCGAGGCAAAGGATGGGATAAAGACAATCCAAACACTCCCCTACAAAATAAATCGAAGGATGTCGGAACGAAGCATATAGACAAACAGCAGCGCAAAGAGCGCGATGCCCACATAGCTCACAATCGTCTGGACCTTGAGCGGAAGCTCGCGGCCCGCAATCTTCTGAATGATCTCGATGACTAGCTTGCCGCCATCGAGTGGCGGGATGGGCAGCAGGTTCATAAAGCCAAGCGAGAATGAAATGAGGGCGGCAAACGAAAGGAACGTGGCAGGGCCGGCAGCAGCAGCCTGTGAGGACATAACGCTAATACCCACGATCGAAGAGGACTGATCGAGAATCTCCATCGTATGCTGCGGCTGGAGCAGGCGCATCACGCCCTCCGCTGTCTGCACAACATAGGAGAACGACAGGCGAGCCGACGTGATGGGGTCTAAACGGACCACCTGCTTAGAGGCATACACACCTAGGCGATCGTCCTCTTTGAGCGCAACCGTGGTCGAATGCTGCTTGCCGTCACGCTCGTACTCAATGGCGATATCGTCCTTACCGGCAGCCTTGCCGATGGCATCGTAAACGTCCATCCAGGTAGAGCACGATACTCCGTCGACCGAAAGAATCGCGTCGCCGCCCTCGATTCCCGCCGAGGCGGCAATCGAGCCTTCGTCAACCTGGCCAATCACATTGGTATCCACCGGCACGGTGACACCTGCGATGGAATAGATGCTCATAAGGAGCAAAAAACCCGTCAGGATATTGACGATAATGCCCGCAAGCAGCATAAAGGCACGCTTGACAAAGCCCTGGCCCAAATAGGTGTGCGAGCGCTCGCGCGCAAGGAATTCGGCCTCGTCGCACGGCAGTTCCCATACATCGCCCTCGGCAGTCGCATGCCCGCGATCGAACCGACGGCCGTCAAAGGTGGTATAACCCGCCGCGTCACGCGGCAGAGTCTGGTACTTGGTGGGATAGTAGCTGGGCGAAGGCTTTTCCCCTTCTTCATACCAGGGAGCGATAGAGCCCCAGCCCAACAGCAAAGCACAGGCCTCGAGCACATCCTCCTCGGACAGCTCGAGCTCGACGGCAAGATCGGCCACCGTCACCCGGCCGTGGCGATAGATGGCCGCGAGCACGCGATCGGCACACGAGACGTCGGTCGGATCCATACCGCAGATGGCAGCGTAGCCACCCAGCAGCAGCGGGGTCACGCCAAACTTGGTTCCAATGCGACGCGACGTGTAATGGATGTCAAAGCGGCACGGCAGACCCAAAAAGAACTCGGTCACACGGACGCCGCAGGCACGCGCCGCCAAAAAGTGGCCGCCCTCGTGCAAAAACACGAGGACGGAAAGCATCAGCAGGCCCCAAAAGACCGATGAGAGAACGCTCAGAACAGTATCCATAAAACGAAAAAGCAATCCTTATGGGTTAGGAACGGGTTGCGGCGAGCACCTGCGCAGCCTTTTCACGCGCCCACGCATCGGTGTCGCGAAGCTGCTCAAACGAATCGACCACCTGCATATCGTGGGCGTCCATGCAGGATTCCACAATGCGATCGATATCGGTAAAGCTGCAGCCATCGTGCAGGAAGGCATCGACGGCGACCTCGTTGGCGGCATTGAGCACGCACGGCATGGTGCCACCCGTCTTGCCGGCACGCTCGGCCAGTGCCAGACAGCGGAAGGTATCCATGTCGGCAGCATCAAACGTGAGCTGCCCCAGCTCGCGGAAATCGATACGAGGCGCCGGAGTATCCCAACGCTCGGGATACGAGAACGCGAACTGGATGGGAATACGCATGTCGGATGCACCGAGATGCGCCATCACGGAGCCGTCGGCGAACTCGACCATAGAGTGAATCTTGGACTGACGCTGCACGACCACGTTAATGAAATCGAGGTCGCAGTTAAACAGATGCATGGCCTCAATGCGCTCCAGGCCCTTGTTCATGAGGGTGGCGGAGTCAATGGTAATCTTGGCACCCATGGCCCACGTGGGATGCGCGAGGGCATCGGCACGCGTCACGCGATCGAGCTCGTCGCGCGTGCGGCCAAAGAACGGACCGCCCGAGCAGGTGAGCCAAATGCAGTGGGCCTCGCGCGGGTTCTCCCCCAGATAGCACTGGTAGATGGCGGAATGCTCAGAGTCGACCGGAATAAGCTGGCCCGGTTGTGCCAACGGCATAAGCAAGTCGCCACCGACGACGAGGGACTCCTTGTTGGCAAGGGCAAGGCGCTTATTCGAGGTCAAGGCCGCATGGCTCGCCTCGAGACCGGCGGCGCCCACAATAGCGACAAGCACGCAGTCGACATCGTCGCGATGCGCGAGCTCGCAAACCGCCTGCGCGCCAACGCCGAGCTTCGTTCCCTCGGGCAACTCCTGCAGCACGGCGTCATCGCCATGATCGACATCGGCCACGGCAACCGCCGGAACCGAGAACTCGCGGGCAGCGGCAACGAGCTCGGAGGTACTGGAGTTAACGGACAGCGCCGTCACCTGCAGGCGATCGGCATGCTGGCGGCACACATCGAGCGCCTGGGTGCCGATAGAGCCCGTACAGCCCAGGATGGCAACGCGAAGGCGTCCATCGGGGCCATACGTCGTCTGGAAGGACATTACAGCACGCCTCCGATCATCAGCAACAGCTGCGCGGTGATGCAGCCGAAGATAAGCGAATCGCTACGATCGAGCATTCCGCCGTGGCCCGGGATAAGGTTGCCGGAATCTTTGACGCCCACACCGCGCTTGATGCGCGACTCGATAAGGTCGCCGATAACGCCCAGAATGGACACGACCACGCCGCACAGCAGCGCATAGGGCAGGCTGAGCTTGTAGAAGTGCGTCGCCCACAGGATGAGCCAAATCAAAACCGAGCCCAAGATGCCGCCGGCAAACCCCTCCCAGCTCTTTTTGGGAGAGATCTTGGGAACCATCTTGTGCTTGCCGATACGGCTGCCCACGATGTAGGCAAACGAATCGGAGACCCAAAGGGACGCGCAAACGCCCACTGAAAGCAGGGCGCCGGCAAAACCGGGCACGGCATCGCGCAGCAGCACGATAGCCGACAGCATAAAGCCAGTGTAGATGGGACCCATGAGCGTCACGGCCACATCAGAGATGCGGGTACGCGGCGACCAGACATACCAAATGCCCACAGCGAGCATCAGGGCAAAAAGCAGGGCATTCAGCAACATCGAATCGCCCAACGCCGACAGCGGAAAGAGTACGGCGGCAGCGATACCCATACGCTCGTTAGCCATCTTGCCATCGAGCCTCGTCATACGGAAAAACTCATAGCAGCACAGACCGCTCATGACAGAAACAAAGATGGCCGTGGGCACGATACCCAAAACCAGGCACAGGATAAAGACAACGGCGTAGACGATACCGGCGGCGGCACGGGTGATAAAGCCCGCCAGCCACGAACCGGTGCCGCTCTTTGCTGCAGGTGCTCCCGCAGCGGCAGCCTTGCGCGCAGGCGCCGCGGAAACTGGCGTCTTGGGA
Organism: Collinsella aerofaciens; assembly: GCF_028207065.1. Taxonomy (GTDB): domain Bacteria; phylum Actinomycetota; class Coriobacteriia; order Coriobacteriales; family Coriobacteriaceae; genus Collinsella; species Collinsella aerofaciens_AR. The sequence goes on along the minus strand of NZ_JAQLFP010000001.1, from coordinate 123,005 downwards.
GCAGATGCCTTGGGACGATCGGACACGATTAAGCCTCCTCGGTCTTACTCAGTCCACCAAACCTACGGTCACGGCCCTGATAGGCCAAAATGGCGTCGACAAGGCCCCAACGATCAAAGTCGGGCCAATAGGTATCGGTGACGTAGAATTCGGAATAAGCCACCTGCCACAGCAGATAGTTCGAAAGGCGCAGCTCACCAGAGGTGCGAATCACAAGTTCGGGATCGGGAAGACCGGCGGTATAGAGGCGGGAAGCCACCATGTCGTCATCAATTGCGGCAGGATCGATCTTACCGGCGGCAGCGTCGGATGCGATCTGACGGACAGCGCGGGTAATCTCGGCACGCGCGCCGTAGTTGACGGCAAGCGCCAGCGTCATACCGGTGTGATCGGCGCACTCGGCAAGACCGCGCTCAAAAACGTCGCGAGTCTTCTTGGGCAGCGCGGAAATGTCACCCAAAAAGACTACGCGCACATTTTCGCGCTTCAGAAGCGGCAGCTCGTCGATAAACGTCTTGGCAAACAGGTGCATCAGAACGTTGACTTCGTGCTGCGGTCGATTCCAGTTTTCGGTCGAAAATGCATAGCCCGAAAGCACGTCGACGCCCAGGCGCACGCAGGCGGTAATGATCTCGCGCAGCGAGACGATACCCGCCTTGTGGCCCTCAGTGCGTGCAAGACCGCGCGACGTGGCCCAACGACCGTTGCCGTCCATGATGCACGAGATATGGTGCGGAATGTTATTGAGGTCAAGGTCGGAAAAACCGACGCCCGCAGGGGCGTCGGCAAAGTACTCGACCAGTTTATGCTCGTCGTATTGCACCTTAGATCTCCATGACCTCGGCTTCTTTTTCCTTCAGAAGCTCCTCGACCTTGGCGACATACTCATCGGTGTGCTTCTGGACCTTGGCCTGCTCGCGACGGACATCGTCCTCGGTGAGCTCCTCATCGCGCTCGAGCTTGTTGTTGAAGTCGCGACGGATGTTACGGATAGACACCTTGGCCTGCTCGGCGTACTCACGGCACTCCTTGACGAGTTCGCGACGGCGCTCCTCAGTGGGGGCCGGGAACGGCAGACGAACGACGGTGCCATCGGAGTTGGGGGTAATGCCCAGATCGGAAGCGCCGATGGCCTTGACGATAGCGTTGATGAGCGCCTTGTCCCACGGCTCGATGAGCAGCATGTGAGCCTCGGGGGTCTTGACGGCGGCAACCTGCGTGACCGGCGTGGGAACACCGTAATAATCAACGGTGATGTCGGACAGAATGTTGGCGTTGGCGCGACCGGTACGGACCTTGGAGAAGTTATGCTTGAGGGACTCGAGCGACTTGTCCATATGGGCGGTGATGTTCTCTGCCATGCTTAATCCTCCTGATAGACGAGCGTGCCGACGGGCTCACCCGCGAGCGCGCGCTTGACGGTGTCCTCGCCATCGATGTTGAGGACCAAAATCGGCATACGGTTATCCTGGCACAGTGCCGTAGCCGTGGAATCCATAACCTGCAGACCGCGGACGAGAACCTCGTGATAGGTAATCTTGTCAAAACGGACGGCATCGGCGCACTTGACGGGATCCTTGTCGTAGATGCCGTCAACCTTGGTGGCTTTAATCAGAATCTCGGCGCCGATCTCGCACGCACGAAGAGCCGCGGCGGTGTCGGTCGTAAAGTACGGATTGCCCGAACCGGCAGCGAAGATGACGACGTTGCCCTTGGACAGATGGTTGATAGCGCGGCGACGAATATAGGGCTCGCAGATCTCGTTCATCTGGATAGCGCTCATCACGCGGCAAGGAACATCGTTGTGCTCGAAGGCATCCTGCAGGGCGAGCGCGTTCATAACGGTTGCCAGCATCCCCATGTAGTCGGCCTGAGCACGCTCCATGCCACCGGCAGCGCCTGCCATGCCGCGGAAAATATTGCCGCCGCCGACAACGACGCCGACCTCATGGCCAACGGCGAGCAGCTCCTTGACCTGCTTGGCAAGATGATCGGTAACCTTGGGGTCGATGCCATATTGGCCGTCGCCCATCAGTGCTTCGCCGGAAAGCTTAAGAAGCACGCGTTTATATCGGATGTCGGACAAAGCGATCCTCCTTTAATTAGACTCTCAATATGATATCAAAGGCTCTGATAAGAGCCATGAAAAAGCAGGCTGTGAGTAAAACCCACAGCCTGCTCATTACCAGCTACAAGAGCTTATTTACTCGCCACGGACCAGACGGTCAAAGGCAACGACGGTAATGGTGTCGCCGAGCTCCTTGGAGACCTGCTCAGCGTACTTCTTGATGGTGAGGGAGCTGTCCTTGATGAACTCCTGCTCGGTGAGCACGGACTGCTTGTAGAACTTCTCCAGACGGCCAACAGCCATCTTCTCCTGGATAGCCTCGGGCTTGCCGGACTCGGCAGCCTGGGCCATGTAGATCTGCTTCTCGTGCTCGACGGTCTCGGCCGGAACCTGATCGCGGGTAGCGCAGATCGGGGCGACGGCGGCAACCTGAAGGGCAACGTCGTGAGCGAAGGTCTTGAAGGACTCAGCCTGAGCGGTCTCGGCCTTCTCGAAGGCGAACTCGACGAGGACGCCGATCTTACCACCCATGTGGATGTAAGAAGCGAGCGCGCCGTTCTCGGCCTTGCGGGCAGCGAAGCGGGAGATCTTCATGTTCTCGCCCATGATGTGAATCATCTCGGTGAGCTCGGAGGAAACGGTCTCCTCGCCCATCGGCTTCTCGAGCAGAGCGTCGACGTCAGCAGGCTCGGTGGTAGCGACAACCTCAGCGACCTTAGAAGCAAAGCCGGTGAACTTGGCGTTGGAGCCAACGAAGTCGGTCTCGCAGGAGAGCTCGAGCAGAGCGCCGGTCTTGCCATCCTCGGAGACGAACGCGGCGACAGCGCCCTCGTTGGTCTCACGGCCAGCCTTCTTGGCAGCCTTGGCAAGGCCGTTCTTACGCAGAACGTCGACAGCGGCGTCCATGTCGCCGTCAGCCTCGACGAGAGCCTTCTTGCACTCCATCATCGGGGAGTCGGTCATCTCGCGGAGCTGCTTGACCATAGCGGCGGTAATCTGGGCCATTGTGGTTCCTTTCAAAGAGATGAAAAAGAATTAACTAAGACTGATTTACTCGGCCTTGGGCTCAGCGGCCATCTCGGCCTCGGAGACCTGCTCCTTACCGGAGCCAGCGAGGCAGGCGTCAGCCATGAGCTCGCACATAAGGGTGACAGCGGAGATAGCGTCATCGTTGCAGGGGATGCCGTACTCGACCTCGTCGGGATCGGAGTTGGTGTCGATCAGAGCGACGACGGGGATGTTCAGGCGCTGAGCCTCCTTGATGGCGTTCTCCTCGCGCTTAGTGTCGATGACGAAGAGAGCCTGGGGCAGACCCTTCATGTCCCGGGCGCCACCGAGGTTGGTCTGGAGCTTGGTGAGCTCCTTGCCGAGCACAGCCTGCTCCTTCTTGGGGAGCACTGCCATGCGGCCGTCCTCGACCATGGCCTCGAGCTCCTCCATGCGGTTGATGCGGGAGCGGATGGTGACGAAGTTGGTCAGCATACCGCCGAGCCAACGCTGGTTGATGTAGGGCATATTAGCGCGCTCAGCAGCGTTCTTGACGGCCTCCTGAGCCTGCTTCTTGGTGCCGACGAACAGCACGTTGCCACCCTTGGCGACGTTCTTGACGAAGGTGTAGGCCTGGTCGGCGTCGAGGATGGTCTGCTTGAGGTCGAGGATGTAGATGCCGTTGCGCTCACCGAAGATGAACGGCTTCATCTTGGGGTTCCAGCGACGGGTCTGGTGACCGAAGTGGCAGCCGGCCTCGAGCAGGGTGCGGATATTAATCTTGGTAGCCATGTTAAACCTCCTGTGGTTTGCCTCCGCGCGGGGTCATCCTCCAAAACCAACCCGGACATGTGCTACCAAAGCCCGGGCACCACGGTATGAAGTAGCCGCGCGTGCGTGATAAAAACATGTTGCCGTGAAGCAACCCGATGAATGATAGCAGGAATGCATCTTCGTGCCAACCCGCAATCAAAACCACACACCTGAGTGCGGCGCGGGACGTCCCAGCCACTATTCGCCTCGGGGATGGGCTTGAGCCACGGCACGTTTGAGCCGATCGGGCGTGAGGTGCGTGTAGATCTGCGTCGTGGACAGGCTCGCATGACCCAGCAGCTCTTGAACCGAGCGCAGGTCCGCACCGCCCTCGAGCAAGTCGGTCGCAAAGGTATGGCGCATCGCATGCGGGGCGATGTCGGCCGGAATGCCGGCGAGTGTCGCCAGAGTATGGAACCGCCGCCTGAGCATGGCGGCACTCATGCGATTACCGCGCGCCGATATAAGCAGCGGATGCGGCCCGGTAGCGGGGTCACGACGCTTTGCCTGAGCGAGCAACTCCGGCCTCCCCTCCTCAATATAGAGACGCGTCGCCTCGAGCGCACGACGATACAGAGGGACGATACGTTCTTTGCTCCCCTTGCCCCACAGGCGCAGCGTGCGTTCGGACCACGCAATGGACTCCACATTGAGTGCTGCGAGCTCAGAGATACGGGCGCCCGAGGCATAGAGCAGCTCGAGCATCGCCGCATCGCGCAGTCCCGCGGGTGTTGAGGTATCAGGCGTCTTGAGCAGCGCCTCCACCTGTTGGGTCGTCAGCACACCGGGTAGATCGCGCGGGAGCTTGGGCGAGGAAATTGCCGAGACCACATCGCCCTCCACGACCCCCTCGGCAGCCATCCATCGATAGAGCGATCGGATAGCCGACAGATGCGCCGCAAGCGTTCGGGGAGCCACCTGCTCACGCGAAAGCTCGGCAAGATAGCGGCGAATGGTGCGCACGTCGGCAGCGAAAGCATCGATATCCTCGCGCTCGCACCAGGCAGCAAAGCGCTCCAGCCTCGAGCCATAGGCCGTCACCGTGTTGGGAGAAAGTCCCTCGACACGTGAGATATAGGCGATAAACGAGTCGACGGTGTCGTACAGGTCAAAGGCTATGACCGGTCGCCTCCAAACAGATCAGGACGAGTGGCCAGATAGGCATCAAGGGCCTCGAGCGCACGGTCCGTATAGGCCTGGTAGCGGTCGCGCTTGCTGTGGCGCTTACCATCCTCGAGTGGCGGCACCAGGCCAAAGTTGACATGCATGGGCTGATAGCCCACGGTGGCAGGATCGGTCGCATAGCCCACGAGCGCACCCAGGGCACCCACACGCGGCAACTCGACGCCCGCGGCACCGATAGCCTCGGCATAGGTGTTGAGCGCCGCGAGCAGACCTGTCGCCACGGCTTCCATGTACCCCTCGGTGCCGGTGATCTGACCGGCCAGGCGCACACCGGTACCGGGCACGGCGAAGGTGCCATCGAGCACGTGCGGGGCGTCGACAAAGGTATTGCGGTGCATGACACCGTAGCGGAAGAACTCAGCGTTCTCCAGGCCCGGCACCATATGGAAGACGCGCTTCTGCTCGCCAAAGGTCAGGTTGGTCTGGAAGCCCACCAGGTTATAGGCGGTCTTCTCCTTGTTCTCGGCGCGCAGCTGGATCGCCGCCCAGGGGCGACGTCCGGTACGCGGGTCGGTGAGGCCGACGGGCTTCATGGCGCCAAAGCGAATGGCGTCCTTGCCGGTGCGCGCAACTTCCTCGGCAGGTTGGCAGGCCTGGAACAGATCGCCGCCCTCAAAGTCTTTGAGCACCACGCGGTCGGCCGTGGTAAGTGCCTCGATAAAGGCCTCGTACTCCTCCTTGTTGAGCGGAGCGTTGAGATAGTCGCCGCTCCCCTGCTCCTCGTAGCGCGACTGCGAAAACAGCACGTCCATATCGAGCGTGGAGGCATCGACGATCGGCGCCGCGGCATCGAAGAACGCAAGGGCGTCGCCACCGACGAGCTTCATGACCTCTTCGCTCAGCGCCGGTGAACACAGCGGGCCCGCGGCAATGACCACGTGGCCCTCGGGAATCTGCGTGACCTCGCCGTGCGCGACCTCGATATTGGGACGGGCGGCAACCTCGGCCTCGACAAGCTCGGAAAACTTGACGCGGTCGACCGCCAGGGCACCGCCGGCGGGAACAGCCGCGCGATGGGCGCAATCGAGCAGGACTGAACCCATGCGCTTAAGCTCGGCCTTCAGCAAACCAGCCGCGGAATCCGGACGGGTCGACTTAAACGAATTGGAGCAGACGAGCTCTGCCAAGTGATCGGTATGGTGAGCCGGGGAGCTAACCTGGGGGCGCATCTCGCACAGCTTTACGGCAAAACCGCGGTCTGCCAGCTGGATCGCGCATTCCGAACCCGCCAGACCGCCACCGATAACCGTCACCTGATCGAACTGCATCTGCAAACACCTTTCTAATTGACACGTTTTCCATTGTGACCGAAGGGCGTCTGGGCGTGAAGGGCAAACTTGGAGGGCGCATACCTTCCATCCATCATGCGCTCGATAAGGCCCTCGAGTTCAAGCGAACCCAAGAGTTTGAGTACGCCGACAGCATCGAGCGCGACGAGCGCCGCGATGTCGTCGACCTTGAGCGGAGAGGCGATGAGCGCATGCATCACGGTCTGCTGTGTTGGATCCAGGTCGGCAATGCCGGGAGCATCGGGGCGCGAGTAGCGCAGGGTGCCGTAGATGCGTGAGATAGCCATCTCGATAGATTCCTCGTCGATGATGCAGCAAGCACCGTTCGCAATGAGGTAATTCGTGCCACGCGACTCGGGCGATAGGATCGACCCCGGCACGACAAGAAGTTCGCGCCCCAAATCCATAGCAGCCTCGGCTGTAGAAAACGTCCCGGAAGGCATACCCGCCTCGGAAACAAAGAGGGCTTGCGACAGGGCCGCGATCACGCGATTGCGGCGCGGAAAGGCAAACTTGCGCGGACCCATGCCCCACGGAGAGATCGACACGACCGCGCCACCCGTATCGAGCGTGCGCTTAATAAGCCCCGCGCTCGAACGCGGGTAGACCACGTCGGCGCCCGTCCCCAGCACCACGACGTGTTTGCCGCCGGCGTTGACCGCAGCCCAACCCGAGGCCTGGTCACAACCGACCGCGCCGCCCGAAACTACCGTCACTCCCGCCTCGACCGCCACCTTTGCCGCAAGCTCTGCCACGGCAAGACCATACGGCGAGGCCTTGCGCGCGCCGATGATGGAGAGCGCGGGCGTCGAAAGCACCTCGGGGTTGCCGCGCACATAGAGCGTCTGGGGTACATCAGAAAGCTCCAAAACGGTCTCGGGATACAACGCATCACCTGGATGCAGCTCGTAGGTCCCCTCGGCCATCATTGGTCCCTCCTTCCCTGGTACATCGCTGCCTCGAGCACGTGGTCATGCGTCACTTGCTCGCTCTCGGCGACGTCGGCGATTGTACGCGCGATACGCACCAGTCGCACAATGCCGCGACCCGTGAGATGTGTGCGCTTCGACAGGCCGAGCACACACTTCTCCGCCGCATCATCGAGCTCAAAGGTCGAAACGACGCCGTCAATGGACCGTGTCTCGTCATCCTCGGCCTCGGCATCCGCATCGTCCATACGGGATTCGCGCCAAGCGCGAAAAGCGCGACCGCGCACAACGTAGTCACGTAACTCGGCAGACGACATACCCTCCGCACCCTCGATAATCACTTGGGGGTCGGGACGGGTCACATCGATCATCATGTCGATACGGTCGGCCAAAGGACCGCGCAGTTTAGACCGATAGCGCTCGACCATCGCCGCCGAGCAGCGACACGGCACCTCGCGATCACCCAAGAAGCCGCAGGGGCAAGGGTTACTCGCAGCCAGCAGCTGAAAGCGCGACGGGAAGGTAAAGGCCCCGTCGACGCGTACGATCCTGACGTAGCCGCGTTCGATGGGCTGACGCAGCGTCTGCAGCACACCCGTGGGAAACTCAGCAAGCTCGTCCAAAAAGAGCACGCCGCCATGAGCCAGGCTGATCTCACCCGGATGCACCGGGCGCCCTCCGCCAATGAGGCCAGCCGTTGATATGCTGTGATGGGGACTTCGAAACGGCCGATGACCTGCCAATAAGCCATCGATGTTCTCACCCAAAACCGAATGGATGCACAGCGCTTCCTGCTGGTCCTCAACGGAAAGCTCGGGCAGAATGCCGGTCATACGGCGCGCGAGCATGGTCTTACCCGAACCGGGCGAGCCGATCATGAGCAGGCCGAGCTCGCCGGCGGCCGCAAGCGCCATGCCGCGTTTAGCGACTTCCTGCCCCAGCACATCGGCATAGTCGAGTTCGGGCTCAAAGGTCGTCTCAACACCCTCGGAATCCAGATAATGACGCACGGCATCGCCCATGCCGCGAGCAAGCTGAGACAGATGATCGATAAAGCCGCAATCAACGCCCGCAAGCGGCACATGCTGATCGGACCTGCCGGCGATAAAGGACAGCCCCATGTCACGAGCCAGCAGCTGAAACGCCACCTCGCCCTTGACGGGAAGCACCGTACCGTCCAAGCCGAGCTCACCGGCGATAAGGCAGCGATCGAGGTTGTCACGGGGAATCTGCCCATCGGCCGCCAACACCGCGATGGCGATGGGCAGATCAAAGCCGCTACCGGTCTTGCGAATATCGCCGGGCGCCAGATTGACCGTAATGCCCGAGCGCGGGATCTCGAACCCGGCGGAGCGCATCGCACAGCGAATACGACCGCGTGACTCCATCACCTCCATACTCGGAATGCCGAGCATCTGAATACCCGGAACGCCGCCGGCAAGCGAGACCTCGACCGTGACGGGAATTGCCTCGACGCCGCGGATGCAGGCCGCGTGAACGGCAAACGTCTCGAACGCCATCACGACACCTGCCAATCGAATGCGTTGTACTGATGCTCGATCTCGGCGATATGCCCGCCGCGAATGGTGACACCCACGGCATCGAAGCGAATCGCCTTGAGCGGATAATGCTCCATGAGATAGCAACTTGCGATGCGGCGGTAGCGGCGTTGTTTTTGGGCGTCCACGGCCTCCTCGGGAAAGACCCGCGTGTTGCAATCCAGTGCGACGCGTCTGGTCTTGACCTCGGCCATCACCACGACATCGTCGAGCTCATCGAGCAGCACCAGATCGGCCTCGCCCTCGGTGCAACGATAACCCTGCTCCAGCAAGGTGTAGCCGCGCTCGTTAAAGTAGTCGATGGTGATCAGCTCGCCCAGCATGCCCAGCTCGCGGGGACTGAGTCCCTTGATAAACTCGGGCGTCATCGCCCCGCAGTCGAGCTCGCCGTTTTCCCAACGCTCCTTGAGCTGCTGCGTCTTGCTCTTTTTGATTGCGGCACTCATGGGGTCTCCTTTCCCGCACGCTGCATTGCCCCGATGATGAGGGCACCTTTCATGCGGGTAAGTACCGGAAGCAAACCAAAAGCTGACCAAATGCCGTCAAAAAACGGGCCGTACGCAGCAATGGTGTTGCATACGGCCCGCTACCAGCAGGTTTATAAAACCCCTGAGGTCCCTGTCTCCACAATTGACCTAGAAAAGGCGCTCAGTCTGCAGAAAGTTTCCGCAAAAGCTCACGCGGTGCAGTGGACAAAGTCCATGTTTGCGAATGGCCTCGATATGCTCGGGGCTTGCATAGCCCTTCGACTCGGCCAGATGGTACTCGGGATACTCGGCGTCGTACTCGACCATCATCTCGTCACGCGTGACCTTGGCCATGATGGACGCCGCGGCGATACAGGCGATCTTGGCATCGCCCTTCACCACGTCGCGCTCGTTGGGAACGGCGCCCAAGGGGTTGCCATCCATGAGGACGCAGTCGGGTTCAAGTCCCGTATCGGCCACGGCGCCCGCAACGGCGGTACGGATAGCACGGGCCATGCCCATTTCATCGATATCCTTCGGCGCGATATGGCAAAAACCGATTGCCGTCGCCACCTCGGCAATCTTCACCGAGAGCAACTCGCGGCGCGCGGGCGTGAGCTTTTTGGAATCGTTGATACCCCAGACGCGCGGCTCCATAGGAAGACAGACGGCGCATACCGTCAAAGGGCCGGCCACCGATCCGCGACCTACCTCGTCGACACCAACGACCACCCCATCGCCGCCAAGCTCATGCATAAGCTCGTACATGTCATTGACGCGCTCGCGCTCGGCAAGCTCTTTGTCATGGCGTTTGAGGGCGCGTTCACAAGCCTTGATCACCTGCTGGCGCGGGTCCTCGCGATAATGCTCCACGAGGGCGGGGATCTCCTCAAACGTAGCGCTCGCCAACTCACCGGCAACCTGCGATGCCGAAACCGAGCTCGTCATGTTGGCCATACCAGGCCCTCCTTGCATGCAAATCAGATAAAAAGAAGGGCCACCCGAAGGTGACCCTTGTGTCCAAACGAGTGGACAGACGCTGCGATCTTCTTAGCGCTTCTCGGGGATGCGAGCAGCCTTGCCCACCTTGTCGCGGAGGTAGTACAGCTTGGCGCGACGGACGCGACCATGACGGACGACCTCGAGCTTGGCGATCTTGGGGCTGTGAAGCGGGAAGGTACGCTCAACACCGACACCGAAGGACATCTTGCGGACGGTGAAGGTCTCGCGGGCACCGGCGCCGGCCATGCGGATGACGTCGCCCTGGAAGACCTGAATGCGCTCGCGGTCGCCTTCCTTAATGCGGTAGTGAACCTTGACGTTGTCGGCGACGCGAACCTGAGGAATGTCCTCGCGGATCTGCTGACGCTCGATTGCGCGGATGTAATCCATGTGCAATTCCTTACTCTTCTAGAGGTGCCGTACCACCTTGGCCGGCACGTAGTTGAACAAACGTATTCGAGTATACACGCGCGGGTTTCTGCTGCAAGAACATTTTTTCACGCAGACAAAAAGACAAAACCCGCACATGATAACCGCCCGTCTCACGAATGAGACGGGCGGTATGAAGGGGGACTATGCCAGGCGTCGATGCGCAGGGCGCTAGGCGTTGCGCTTGGCCTCGAGCTTGGCCTGAGCGGCAGCCAGACGCGCCAGGGGCACGCGGTAAGGCGAGCAGGACACATAGTCCACATCGGCCACGTTAAACAGGCCCTTGATGGACTTGGGGTCGCCGCCGTGCTCGCCGCACACGCCAAAGTGCATGCCAGGGTTGGTGGCGCGACCCTTTTCGACGGCCATGCGCACGAGCTCCAGCACCGCCGTATCGATGGTCTCGAAGGGGTTGTCCTTCAGGATCTTCTTGTGCAGGTACAGCGGAATGAACTTAGCCTCGGCGTCGTCACGCGAGAAACCGAAAGTCGTCTGCGTGAGGTCGTTGGTGCCAAAGCAGAAGAAGTCGGCGTGCTGCGCGATCTCGTCGGCGACCATGCAAGCGCGCGGCAGCTCGAGCATCGTACCCACGGGAATGTTGAGCTCGACACCTTCCTCGGAGGAGACCTCGGCGATCACGCGCTCGATGACCTCGCGAGTCTGAACGTGCTCGGCCGTAATGGAAACGAGCGGGACCATAATCTCGGGACGCGGGTCGACGCCTTCCTTGATAAGGCGGGCGGCAGCCGTTGCCACGGCACGGACCTGCATGAGCGGCAGGTCACCGAAGACGACGGACAGGCGCACGCCGCGCAAGCCCAGCATCGGGTTGGACTCGACCATGCCGTCGATACGACGCAGGCGGGCACGCAGGGCGGCAAGCTCTTCCTCGCTGGCGCCGGCGGCCTCCTTCTTGGTGATGGCGACCTCAAGCTCACGCGGATCGTCAAGGAACTCGTGCAGCGGCGGATCGAGCAGACGCACGACCACATCGCGACCGGACATGGTCTTGAACATCGCCAGGAAGTCCTCGGTCTGGACCTTGAGCAGGTCGGCCAGGGCCTGCTGCTTTACGGCCTCGTCATCGGACAGGATAAAGCTCTGGATGATGTTCTTGCGGTCGCCCAGGAACATATGCTCGGTGCGGCACAGGCCGATGGCCTCGGCGCCAAACTCGAGCGCGAGCGCGGCATCCTCGGGGTTGTCGGCGTTGACGCGCACGTGGTTGGCGTGGCCGCAGGTCTCGTCCAAGCGAATCTCGTCGGCCCAGGACAGGATGGTGTCCAGGTCGCCGGTGAGCTCGGCCGAAACCAGGTCGACGGCGCCGTCGACGACGATGCCCTGGGTACCGTCGATGGAGATGACATCACCCTCGCGCAGCACGCGGTCGCTGCCCTCGATGTGCACGACCTTCTCGGCAGCGTCGATATGGAAGCGCTCGACACCGCAGACGCAGGGCGTACCCATGCCGCGGGCGATAACGGCGGCATGGCTCGTCTTGCCGCCATGGCTGGTCAGGATGCCCTCGGCGGCGACCATACCCTTCAGGTCATCGGGGTTGGTCTCCCAACGAACCAGAATGACCTTGTGACCCTCGTTGGCGCGCGCGACGGCGTCGTCACTCGAGAACACGACCTCGCCCACGGCGGCACCGGGGCTGGCGTTAAGGCCGCTGGCCAGGGCCTCGTACTTCTTGGAGGCGTCGAACTGCGGGTGCAGGAGCTGATCGAGCTGCGCGGGATCGATGCGGCTCACGGCCTCCTCGCGGGTGATGAGGCCCTCCTCGACCATCTCGATAGCGATGCGCAGCGCGGCGGTAGCGGTGCGCTTGCCCACGCGAGTCTGAAGCATCCAAAGTTTACCCTGCTCGATGGTGAATTCGATATCGCACATGTCGCGATAGTGATCCTCGAGCGTCAGGAACACGCGCTCGAGCTCCTCACCTGCAGACTCGAGGCCCGGGGTAGTCTTGAGGTCGGCGATGGGCTCGGTGTTACGGATGCCGGCGACGACGTCCTCGCCCTGGGCGTTGACCAGAAAGTCGCCGTAGAACTCCTTGGTGCCGTCGGCCGGGTTGCGCGTAAAGGCGACGCCGGTCGCAGAGGTCTCCCCCTTGTTGCCAAAGGCCATGGCCTGGACGTTGACGGCAGTACCGAGCTCGTCGGAAATGCCGTGCTGCATGCGGTAGATGCAGGCGCGCTCGTTCATCCAACTGCCAAAGACGGCCTGGATGGCAAGGCGCAGCTGAAGCTCAGGATCGTACGGGAAGACGGGCTTGCCGTCGGCGACCTCGAGCTCGGGATACAGGACGGCCTCGACGTTCTCGGAGAAGATGCCCTTAAAGGTCTCGACGAGCTCCTGCAGATCCTCGGCCGAAAGCTCGGAATCGACACGAACGCCAGCGACCAGGCGGGCCTGGGTCAGGGCGTTCTCGAATTGATCGGCATCGACGCCCATGACGACGTTGGAGAACATCTGGATAAAGCGACGGTAGCTGTCCCAGGCAAAGCGCGGGTTCTGCGTCTGCGCGATAAGGCCCTGGACGGAATCGTCGTTGAGGCCCAGGTTGAGGACCGTGTCCATCATGCCGGGCATAGAGAACGGAGCGCCCGAGCGAACCGACACGAGCAGCGGATCGGAGGCATCGCCGAGTTTCTTGCCGCAACGGGCCTCGAGGTCCGCCTCGGCAGCAACGATCTCATCGAGTGCGCCTTCGGGCCAGACGTTGCCGGCACCGGAGTACTCGACACAGGTCTGGCAGGTAATGGTAAAGCCACCGGGAACCGGCAGGCCGATACGGCTCATCTCGGCAAGGTTAGCGCCCTTGCCACCAAGCACGAAGTTCATGGATTTGTCGCCCTCAGTGACACAGGTGCCCTGGGCGTCGGTTCCAAAACGGTAAACCCTCTTGCAATCGCTCACGATACTTCCCCTTCCATGCACTTACGCGCACGACCGTGGTAACGAATCGACCCGCCGAATGCGAGCCGTGAGGGTACTATACGGCGGGTTTTGGGCGGGCTTGCGCAGAGGGCGCGGGGGTTGGTAAACGTGGTAAATATGGCGGTAAACGGTAGGTAAAGTTGGTTACCTTATGAAGATACCAATGCAAGATGCTTGCAGGTCAAATGCTAGTTTATTGCTAAATCGCTTTACCAATATCGTGCATTATTTTTAGGTAGTCTTTTAGAGACGGGCATTTTTAGCTACCCCAATAAGCTAGCTTTGCTGGGCTCGGCGGGCGGCGCGGCGGGCACGGGCATCTTGGATTTCCTCCAAGTGGCTAATGATCTCGGCAGCGCTTTCCTCGATGGCTTTGCCGTCGGTACGCACCACAAAGCAGCCTAAGCGCTTCATGAGAGCACGAGCTTCCTCAAGCTCGCCGCGCACGCTCTCGGGCTCGGCATAGGAGCCGGCAACGGCACGGGCGTAGTCATCGCCCAAGCGGCTATCGCGAATTTCGGAAATCACATCGACGGTCGAAATCAGGCCGAACAGGTGCATCGGGTCAACCTCGTAAATCGACTTGGGCGGCTCCATGCCATGCGCCAGTGGGACATTGGCGACCTTGTAGCCCTGATAGGCTAAATACATCGACAGCGGCGTCTTGGATGTACGCGACACACCCAGCAGCACGATATCGGCACCCGACAGATCGTCGCAACCACGACCGTCATCGTGCTCAACGAAATACTCCATGGCCTCGATACGATGGAAATAGCGGTCATCGGTCTTGTGAATCACGCCCGCAACGCACTTGGGCGGCACACCGATGAGCGACGACAGCACGGCAAGCGTCGGGCCGATCAGGTCGACCGAACGGATATGCAGCATACCCAGGTAATCGAGCACGCGGGCGCGAAGCGCCGGATCGACAATGGTATGGAACACGGCGACATCGCGATGGTCAGCATCGACGCGCGGCCCCACAAATGACTTGACCTGCTCCACGGAGGTCACCTTGGGCAGGCGCAAAACGCGAAAAGCCCCTTCATCAAATTGCCCGGACGCCGCAAGCACCACCTCACAAGCGGTATCGCCGAGCGAGTCGGAGATAACGATAACGGTGGGACGAGCGGTGACCGGGCAATCCATGCGGGGCTCCTTTTGCGCTTATGCGCAGGCTGGCTTACTTTTTGCGGGCAAGCTCACCGATGTTGGCAATGCCGGAGAAAACGGCCTCGAAGCGGTTGAGCAGCTTAAGGCGATTATCGCGAAGCTGCTCGTCCTTGTCCATGACCATGACCTCATCGAAGAAACGGTCGATGGGCGCGCGCAGGGCGGCGAGGGCGGCAAATGCGGCCGGGTAGTCCTCGGCAGCAAGGGCGGCGTCAACGGCAGTCTGAGCGGCCTCGGAGGCGTCGGCGAGAGCAAGCTCGGCATCGCCCATCAGGCTACGGTCGTACTCCGCACCCAGCTCGGGCTTGGAGATATGCGCGGCGCGGGCATAGGCGGTGGCCAGGTTATCGAAGGTCTCGGCGTCGTTCTTGCGGGCCTCGTCGAGGGCGGCGCAGCGGGCGAAGAAGACGGACGGGGCAATGATGTGCACCGCGGAGACGGCGGCAACGGTATCGGCCGGGATCTTCTCGTCGCGGGCCATGCTCACCAGGCGGCCATGGAAGAAGTCGCGAACCTGCTGGGCGACCTCGGCGGCGTCGAACTCAATGCCCTGCTCACTGTAGAGCTCAAGGGCGAAATCGATCAGCGACGTGGGATCGATCGGCAGACGGTCGCGCAGGATGTTGATGATGCCGATAGCGGCACGACGCAGCGCGTAGGGGTCGGAGGAGCCGGTCGGGGGCTCGCCGATGGCAAAGATACCGGCGATGGTATCGAGCTTGTCGGCGCAGGCCACGATGCAGCCAGCGGTGCCCTCGGGCAGCTCGTCACCGGCAAAGCGGGGACGATAGTGATCGCGAATGGCATGAGCGACCTCGTCGTTCTCCCCCATCGCGCAGGCGTAGTAACCGCCCATCACGCCCTGCTGGCTCGTGAACTCGATGACGGCGTTGGACACCAGGTCGGCCTTGCACAGGTGCGCGGCGCGAGCGGCATCGGCAGCCAGATGGGCGCCCAGATGGGCCTCGCGGGCAATAGCGAGCGCGAGCTGCTCAATACGCTCGGACTTGGCGAGCACGCTACCGAGCTTCTCCTGGAAGGCAACCTTGGCCAGGCGCTCACGGAACTCGTCGAGGGAGATCTTCAGGTCCTCCTCGTAGAAGAACTTAGCGTCGTCCAGACGGGCGCGCACGACGCGCTCGTTGCCGTCGATCACGCGCTCGGCGTTCTCGGGCTTGCTGTTGGAGACGACCACGAACTCACGCGTCAGCTTGCCCTCGCCGTCATAGATCGGGAAGTAGCGCTGGTTGGTGAGCATGGACTCGCAGATGATCTCGTGCGGGACCTTGAGGAACTCCTCGTCGAAGGTACCGACGAGCACCGTCGGCCACTCGCAGAGGTTGATGACCTCTTCGAAGACCTTCTTGGGCGTATCGACATGGCAGCCGGGACGGGCAGCCTCGACCTCGGCGATACCGGCGAGGATGGCCTCACGACGACGCTCGGCAGAAAGCACGCCGGCATCCTCGAGCACCTGCTCGTAGACGGCGGGGCTGGCAACCACATGGTCACCAGGGCCAAGTACGCGATGACCGCGCGTGGTGTTGCCGCTCGTCACGTCGGCAAACGACACGGGCACAACATCCTCGCCCAGAAGGCAGCAAATCCAGCGGACCGGACGCACGAACGTCGCGTGCTCGTGACCCCAGCGCTGGGAGCGGTAGTTGGGCCACTGCAGGCCGGTGATGGTCTTCTCGCACAGAGCGGTCAGAATCGGCGTAGCCGGTGCGGAGGGAATGTTCTTCTCAGCAAAGACGTACTCACGGCCGTCGGTGTCCTCGCGACGGACCAGATCCTCGGCAGCCACACCGCACTTGCGAGCGAAGCCCTGGGCGGCCTTGGTGGCGTTACCGTCAGCGTCGAAGGCAATGTTGGCCGCGGGGCCACGCTTGACCTCGTGAACCTCATCGGTCGCGGTGGCGACGTCGGCAACGAGCACAGCCAGGCGACGCGGGCTCGAGATCACACGGACCTCGCCGTGGGCCAGGCCGGCATCGTCCAAACCCTTGACGATCATGGTGCCGAGCTGCTTGACGGCATTGTTCAGCGGCGCGGAGGGCATCTCCTCCGTACCGATCTCAAACAGGAAATCCTTAGCGTCTGCCATGGCTTACGCCACCTCGCCTTCCTGATCGGCATTCTCGTTGACTCCGGCGACCTCGGCCATGTAGGCCTCGCAGCACGCCTTGGCGACGGCGCGGACGCGCAGGATGTAGTTGGCACGCTCGACTGCGGACAGGGCGCCACGGGCATCGAGCAGGTTGAAGGCATGGCTGCACTTCATGACGCAGTCGTACGCCGGCAGCGGCAGTTTGCGCTCCAGGCAGGAGTGGCACTCGGCCTCGTAGTCGTCAAACTTCTGACGCATCATCTCGACGTTGGCGACCTCAAAGTTATAGGCACTGAACTCGCGCTCGTTCTCGAGGAACACGTCGCCGTAGGTCATGGGCGTGCCGTCGGGCAGATAGCTCCACACCAGGTCGTAGACGGAGTTGACACCCTGGGCGTACATGGCGATACGCTCCAGGCCATAGGTGATCTCGACGGGCACGGGATCGACCTCGATGCCGCCCACCTGCTGGAAGTACGTAAACTGCGTGACCTCCATGCCGTTGAGCCAGACCTCCCAGCCAAGGCCCCAGGCGCCCAGGGTCGGGCTCTCCCAGTCGTCCTCGACAAAACGGACGTCATGGTCGTTGGGGTCCAGACCGATAGCGGCAAGAGACCCCAGGTAGAGCTCCTGGGCGTTGACCGGCGAGGGCTTGATGAGCACCTGGAACTGATAGTAGTGCTGCATGCGGTTGGGGTTCTCGCCGTAGCGGCCGTCGGCGGGACGGCGGCAGGGCTGCGCATAGCAGGTGCGCCACTCGGCGGGACCGAGCGAGCGCAGCGTGGTCGCGGTATGGAAGGTACCGGCACCGACCTCGGAGTCATAGGGCTGCATAATGACGCAGCCCTGCTCGCCCCAGTACTGCTGGAGGCGCAGGATGATGTCTTGGAAGGAAAGCGATGAAGCGTTCATGCCTCTAATATCCCCTCGTCGAAACGATTACACGGTTAGGTACTGTACTATAGCGGTTTTTAGTCGATAGCGCCGATACGGTTGAGCGGCCAGTAGCGCACAAGCGCCACGGCGATCAAGTCGGAGCGGTCGACCGGGCCAAAATAGCGGGAGTCAGCAGAGTTCTCGCGGTTGTCGCCCATCACCCACACGCACCCGTCGGGAACGGTGTAGGGATAGCTCACCTGAGCGCCAGGGGCCTGGACCGAAAGCGGCCAGCTCATGCCGGTCGTATAGTCCTCATCGAGCGCCTGGCCGTCGACGACGACCTTGCCGTCCTGAAGGTCGACCGTCTGGCCGGCCGTGGCAATAACTCGCTTGACGAGAACATCGTGCTCGGAGGTGCCATCGGGGTTGTGGAATACCACAATATCGCCCTGTTTAACGGGCTGACCGAGCTCGAGGCTCACCTTTTGCGCCAGGATCTGATCGCCAATCTCGATCGTGGACTCCATGGAGCCGGTAGGCACCACAAAGGGTTCAACCACAAATGAGCGAACCAAAAAGGTGGCGACCAGTGCAATCGCGACGACCACGATCCACTCAAAGGCACCCTTTAGCACGGAATGCTGCGATGGAACCATTCTCACTCCTCGCTCTGTGAATACGACGCGTCCAGAATCTCTTGCGCGAATGCGCGCTCCTCGGGCGTAAGGCGCGCCGTCTCGATCAGGTCGGGACGCCAGCGGCAGGTTCGCTCGATGGCATTCTTGCGGCGCCAGGCATCAACCTTGGCATGATCGCCGCTCACGAGCACCGGAGGCACACCCTCGCCATTGAACTCGGCGGGACGGGTGTACTGCGCGTACTCGAGCAGGCCACCGTCCTCGGCGGTCGAGAATGACTCATCGACGTTGCTCATCTCGTCACCAAGGGCGCCGGGAATCAGACGCACGACGGCGTCGGCAACGACCATAGCGGGAAGCTCGCCGCCCGTGAGCACGTAATCGCCGATCGACAGGCGCTCATCGGCATACGCGTATGCGCGCTCGTCGACGCCCTCGTAGCGACTGCACACAAACAGCAGGCGCTCGCTTTTGAGCAGGCGCTCGGCCACATGCTGCGTAAAAGGCTCGCCACAGGGGGTAAAGAACACCACAGTGGGCTTGGGACCCTCTGCGCTAATGGCCTCGATGGCCTCGGCGATAGGCTCGACCTTCATGAGCATGCCCTGCCCGCCGCCATACGGCTCGTCATCGACGGTGCGATGGCGGTCGTGCGTCCAGTCGCGCAGGTTATACGCCTTAAAATCAAAAAGGCCGGCCTTGCGGGCGCGGCCCAAAATCGATGTGGACATGACGGGCTCAAACATCTCGGGAAAGACCGAAAGGGTCTCAATCAGCATGTTGTCCTCCCTACTTGTCCATATCGATCAGGCCGTCCATAACGTGGACGGAAATTGTTCCTGTGTCGGGAAGATCGAGCACAACCTGCTCGATCACGGGAATCAGTACCTCGCCGTACCGATCACCCTCGACAACCCAAACATCGTTAGCGGGCGTCGACACGATCTCGACGATCGTGCCGAGCGAACCGAAGCGCTCGTCGACCACCTCGCGACCCATCAGGTCGGTATAGGCGGCGTCGAGTGAATCGAGCTCAAAATCGTCACGATTTGCCAACACATAGCATCCCGTGATGCCCTCGGCGGCCGTCAAGTCGTCAATGCCCTCAAACGAGACCAGATCGCCATCGCCCGTATCGGTGACGGACACGACCGTGCAAAAGCGGTCGCGCTTGAGCGCCGGCGGCGTCAGGGCGACGCGCATACCCGGCTCTAATACAGAAGGAAGCCCCCGCAGCGGCTGCGCGAGGACCTCCCCCTTCCTTCCGTGCGGCTTGACCACACGGGCGATGTTTTTGTACTGGGACCTCAAGGTCCTAGCCCAGAACCTCTACCTCGACAGCAGTGTCGAGGCGAGCGGCCAGTGCACGGGCGAGCGTGCGAATGGCCTTGATGGTACGGCCACGACGGCCGATGACCTTAGCGACGTCATCCTCGGCGACAGAAACCTCGATCGTAGAGGCGTCGTCACCATCGATGACCTCAAGGCTCACGGAATCCGGGTCGTCGACGATCTGAACAACGAGATATTCGACGAGATCGGCGATGCGATCTGAGAGCATTGCCTCACCCTCGAGCTGTGCAGCGTCAACCTCAGGCACGATTTACTCCTCGGCGCCCTCAGCGGCCTCAGCGGCAGCCTTAGCGGCCTCGGCCTCTTTGGCGAGCTGCTTCTTGGACTTCTTGACGACGGTCTCGGTCTTCTCGCCCTCGTTGGCGGCCTTGACCAGAGCGGCGACGGCGTCGGTGAGCTGAGCGCCCTTGGACTGCCAGTCGGCGATCTTCTCGAGGTCGAGGTTGATGGTCTTGGGGGCGGTCATCGGGTTGTAGCGGCCAACCTCCTCGATGATACGACCGTCACGCGGGGCGCGGGAATCGGCGACGACGACACGGTAGTACGGACGCTTCTTAGCGCCGTGACGAGCAAGGCGAATCTTGACTGCCAAAGGAAACTCCTCCAACCAAGCAGCTTTAGGCTGCAACTACAAACAAACAGTTGAACATAATACGCCATCGACGCGGGCAGGTGAAGTCCGTGAGACCAACTTCTTCGGTGTAGTCGAGGGCAAATCCATATCTTAGACAAGAATTCGGGATTTGCAAGCACATACACGCACCCCACATGAGCTGCGCGGTATACTCATGACATGGAAAGACGCGAACATACATACGGTTATGAGGATGCCATGGGCGTCACGCCGCCCCCCTGGACGGGTCCGGCGGTGGGCCTCATGGACCTCGATGCGTTTTTTGCGAGCGTGGAGATGCTCGACCACCCCGAGTGGCGCGGAAAGCCGCTCATCGTGGGCGGAGACGCCGATTCGCGTGGCGTCGTGTCCACGTGTTCGTATGAGGCGCGTCGCTTTGGCGTGCACTCCGCCATGGCCTCGGCCGAGGCGCGGCGCTTGTGCCCGCAAGCCATTTGGACGCACGGGCACTTTGATCGCTACCGCGAGGTGAGCGCGCAGGTCATGGCAATTCTTGCCGAGGAGACGCCGCGCGTTGAGCGCGTATCCATCGACGAAGCCTTTATCGATATCACACCGGGTCGCTTTGCGCCCGAAGACCCGCTACTGGTTGCGCGGCGTATAAGCGACCGCGTGGCAGCGCTGGGAGTGACCTGCTCCATTGGCGTGGGCTGCAACAAGACGGTCGCAAAGATCGCAAGCGAGCGTGATAAGCCGTTTGGGCTGACCATCGTGCGCCCCGGAACCGAGCAGCGCTTTTTGGCCGCGCTGCCGGTATCTGCCATGAGCGGCATCGGGCGCTCGGCCGAGGAGCGACTGCGCCGTATGCGCATCTACACGCTCGGCGAGCTGTCACGCGCGCCGGAATCCACCTTGGCCTCTATTTTTGGCGTCAACGGCGAACGTATGCGTCAGCGTGCGCTGGGACTTGAAATCTCCGAAGTCACGAGTCTCGATGAAGAGCGCGAGGTTAAATCGGTGAGCAATGAGCGCACCTTTGCGAAAGATTTGACTGAGCGCAGGGACATCGAAGCGGCGATTGCGCTGTTGGGCGAGTCAGTGGGACGCCGCCTGCGCCGTCAGGGACTGACGGGCGCCACGGTGACGCTCAAGCTCAAGTATTCGTATGGAAGCGGTCGCTCGGCACAGCGCCGGCTGCCTCATCCGACCGACGATGAGAACATCTTTGTGGCGGTGGCGCTCGAGCTGCTCGACAACATCTGGCAGGAAGGCATGCATGTGCGCCTGGCGGGCATCGGCATGAGCGACTTCGATCATCAGGGCGGCATCCAGACCGACCTGTTCTGTGAAGTCGATGATCGCGGCGCCCAATCCAGCGACCGTCGCGACCTCTCAGTCGCTATCGACGCCGTCCGAGACAAGTTCGGCGACACTGCCCTATCCTTCGGCCGCCAATCCCGCTTCAACGATTAGTCCCTATGACAAAAAGAAAGCCGGGCAGCTGCGAATGATGCAACTGCCCGGCGAACGGTAGAGGTTAGCTAAAAAGCCCGTCCCAAATGAACTACTAGAGGAGGTCGAGGGGAAGCTGGGGGGCGTCACCCCAGAGCTTTTCAAGGCGGTAGAAGTCGCGGGCTTCGGGAGTGAAGACGTGGACGACGACCGAGCCGTAGTCCATGAGCATCCAGATCTTCTGCTCGCGGCCCTCGATGGAGAACGGATGCTCGCCGCAAGCCTCGGCAACCTTCTCCTCGATCTCGTCGACAATCGAATCGACCTGGCGGTTGTTGGTACCGGTGGCAAGCACAAAGTAGTCGCACACGTCGGAAAGCTCGCTCAGGTCGAGCACCTGCACGTCCTCGCCCTTCTTGTCGTAGGCGGCCTGCGCGGCGGCGCGGGCGACATCCTCGGCGGCGACACCGCTCGCGGACAGCGAGGCGGCGGTGCGGTCGGACGTGGCAACGAAACTCTTGTGCTCCACACCTTCAAGAATCTGCTCGTCAGTCATGGTCTCGTCGGCCATGGAATACCTCTTTCTAGACACACCCGAGCTAGCGCAGCTGGGCGTAATGGTTGTAAATCGTAATAGCCGTGGGATAAAGATAGCGCCCGGACTGGATCACAAAGACCAGACCCTGCGCAAAACAGGAGAAGAACAACTCATCGAGCGAGGACTTCCCCACCATCTTGCGCAGCGCATGGGCATAGTCGCCGTGACGGTTGGGCTCGATGGCATCTGCCACAAAGACCACCATATCGAGCGGCGTCATGTCGCAGGCACCCACGGTGTGACGGTCGACAGCCTGGAAAACGGCCGGCGACAGCTCGGGGAAAAGCTGCGGAAGCTCATAGGCGGCAACGGGGCCATGCAAAAGCGGCGTCGCGGCGGAAGGAGAGCCGGCAACCTTGATGCCATAGTGAAGCGCGCGGGCCACGAGCTCGTCATCGGAAAGAACCTTGTCCCAGTCGTGAACTAAGCCGGCGGCAGCCGCATCAAAGCGGTCAACGCCGTAGACCTCGGCCAGATGAAGTGCGGTCTCGGCAACACCCAGCGAATGCACATAGCGCTTGCGCTTATCTTTCATGCGAACATCGAGCAGCTCTTGAATGCGCTTGAGCAGCGCGCGCTCATCGCCCTCAAACTGATCCTCTACCGACAACGTAGCCCCCATCACTCAAAATCTTCTTGGCCCAAATCGGCATACAGCCTGCGCTTGCGAATGTAGCCGAGCACGGACTCGCTCGTAAGATAGCGCACGCTCATGCCGCGGGCAACTCGCTTACGAATGTTCGTCGAGCTGATCGCCAGCGCCGGAATCTGAATATAGCGCACATCGAACGGCAGCCCCGACTCTTTGATTCGGGCACGCGCCGTATCGATATCAAAACCCGGTCGCGTCGCCGCAATAAAGGTAGCAAGCTCAGCAATTCGCTCGGCATCATGCCAGGTCACAATATCAATAATCGCGTCGGCGCCCGTAATAAAGTAGAGCTTTACCTGCGGCGGGTAAAAGTCGCGAAGGGCATGAAGCGTATCGGCAGTATAGGTCACGCCCGGACGGTCGATCTCGAAACGGCTCGCCAAAAAAGCCGGATTCGCGGCGGTGGCGAGAACCGTCATGGCATAACGGTCCTCAGCAGGCGTCACCGGCTTGTCAAGCTTAAAGGCGGGAGAGCCGGCCGGCATAAAGAGCACAGCGTCCAAGTCGAGCGACTCGCGCGCCTGCTCGGCAGTCACCAAGTGCCCGTAATGAATCGGGTCGAAGGTGCCGCCCATAATGCCAAGCCGAAACTCTTTGCCCTCTTTTATGGGCAGCTCGGGCAAACCGATTCCACCGCGCAGCGACATGGCTTACTCGCCCTCCGAGGTCTCGGCATCGTCCGCGGCATCCGCCGCATCGACAACCTCGACGTCATCATCCGGAGCATCGGTCACGTCAAGGGCCTCAACGGCAACGTCCTCGCCAGCGTCCTCGAGCTCCTCGTACTCCGAGAAGTCCTCGGCGCCCTCAAAGTCAAAGGCGCGCTGGCAAATGCGGACCTCGTCGCCCGCACGGCAGCCGGCCTTCTCGAGCGCATCGTCGACACCCATGCGCGCAAACTTATGCTGCAGGTAGATGACGGCTTCCTCGTTTTCCCAATCGGTCTGGATGACCATGCGCTCAATCGCGCGACCAACCACACGGAAGGCACCGGGCTCTTCCTGGACAATGCGGAAACGCTTCTCGCGCTGCAGACGGCGGCGCTCCCACTCCTCGTCGCGAAGATCGACTGGCTCATCAGAGACCGCCAGCTCGGCTCGCAGCTTAGCCACCTGCTCGCCCACGGCAAGCATCAGCGTGTTGAGGCCGGCGCCCGTCACGGCGGACACGGCAAAGAACATATGTCCATCGTCGAGCGCGGCGCGCTTAAGGTCGGCAATCTTGTCGGCCGTGCCCGGCGCATCGCACTTGTTGGCGACGACGATCTGCGGACGCTCCGAAAGCTCGGCGCCATACTGCTCGAGCTCACGGTTGATGATGCGGTAATCCTCAACCGGGTCGCGATCCTCAAAACCGCCCGTCATGTCGACGACATGCATGATAAGGGCCGTACGCTCAATGTGGCGCAGGAACTGGTGGCCTAGGCCCTTGCCCTCGCTCGCGCCCTCGATCAAACCAGGAACGTCGGCAACGACGTAAGAATACTCACCGGCACGCACCATGCCGAGGTTCGGCACGAGCGTTGTAAACGGATAGTCGGCGATCTTGGGACGGGCGGCACTCATGCGCGCGATAAGCGAGGACTTGCCCACCGAGGGGAAGCCCACGAGTGCGGCATCGGCCATAAGCTTCATCTCAAGCTCAATCCAGTGCTCCTCGGCCGGTTCGCCCAGCTGAGCGAACGCGGGCGCGCGGCGCACCGACGTCACAAAGTGCGTGTTGCCCAGGCCACCGGCACCGCCGGGCGCCACGACAACGCGCTCGCCATCGTGCACCAGATCGGCAATCTCGAACATCGGGGTCTGCGTCTCGGGGTCGAGCTCGCGCACCACGGTGCCCATGGGAACCTTCAGGATCAGGTCCTCGCCGCTCTTGCCGTTACGACGGGCACCCTGCCCGTGCGTGCCGCGTTCGGCGCGGAAGTGATGCTTAAAGCGGTAATCGATCAGCGAAGACAGCTGAGCATCAGCCTGGATGACGACATTGCCGCCACGACCGCCGTCGCCGCCATCGGGGCCGCCCTTGGGGACAAATGCCTCGCGCCTAAACGACATGCATCCGGCTCCGCCGTCGCCGCCGCACACGTTAATGCGGCTGATATCGGTGAACTGTGACAACAGAATCGCCTCCTACAAAAAGAGGGAGACCCTTGAATCCTAAAACTCAAGTGCCTCCCACATATGTGCTCTATGAAGGGTGAATTACGCGTTCGCGAGCGGGCGTACGCTGACCCTGTGCTTGATACCCTTGTGGAACTCAACGGTACCGTCGACCAGCGCGAACAGCGTATCGTCCTTGCCACGGCCAACGTTCTCACCCGGGTGGATGTGAGTGCCGTGCTGACGGACGAGAATCGTGCCCGTGGTTACCGTCTGGCCGGCATAGCGCTTCGTGCCAAGGCGCTGACCGCGGGAGTCACGGCCATTACGGGAGGAACCGAGTCCTTTTTTGTGTGCCATTGTGTATACCTACTCTTTCGTTACGAGTGTAATCTACTCGGCGACGGGAGCCTCGGCAACAGCCTCGGCCTCTGCCTTGACAGCCTTCTTGGCGCGGGACGTAGCCTGGACCTTCACGATCTTCAGCTTGGTGAGCTGCTGACGGTGACCCTTCAGACGACGATAGCGCTTACGCTTGTGGAACTTGAAGACCAGCTGCTTCTCGCCCTTGAACTGCTCAACGATCTGAGCGGTAACCTTGGCCTTGGCCAGCTTGTCGGGATCGGTGACGATCTTCTTACCATCGTTGAGGAAGATGACCGGCAGGGTGACCTTGTCGCCCTCATTGCCCTCGATCTTCTCGACGGTGATGACATCGTCGGTGGCGACCTTGTACTGCTTGCCGCCCGTGTTAACGATTGCGTACATGTTTACTTGCCCTTCATGCATCAGTTAGTGCAACAGCCGAATATAGTAGCAGGCGAAAATACCCCCGTCAACGAGTATGTGGAGCAAATCCACAAGTTCGCACAGGTATGGGGCTGACGAGTCGGCCCTCGTCGTCCTCGCATGCTTGATTCTGACGCTCGACATCGTAGGAGCAGATGGTCACGAGGTCTTGCATACCGGTGGAAACAATAGGTGCATCCACGCCCGGGGTCAAGCCCTGCAACAAAACATCAGCAGCGGAAAGCAAAATTTCCGGACGCATGGAGCCCTCGTTGTCGGCATGGGTGTCGAGCATGAGCACCAGATGGTCCGGACGCTCCCCAGCCGTGAGCTCATAGCCCACGAGCGTGTGATCCAAATCCAAGCGCTTGCTCTTTTTGCCGCGCGCGTAGTCGATGCCATGGTCGGCGCGCAGCGTGTCGATCGCACGACGCACCTCGTCGGCGCTTACGGGCGCCTCGGGATCCAAGTGCAGGTCGATGCGATACGACAGACGCGTGAGCTGCGCCGTCAACGCCGGCGTGCGCACGTCGATATACGCCGCCTCGATGGGCGCCAGATCGGCCGGTGACGCCGCAGCCAGGCGCCCAAACGCCTCGTCGAGCGCCACGAACTCGGTCATAAACAGGTCATACCACTCGCAGGTCGACGACGTACCCACCGGTAGCGCCGAAGAGAAGCCCACGCGCATGTGCGGAGAGAAGCCCTGCGTGACGGCATAGGGAAGTCCCGCACGGCGCACGATGCGCTCAATGGTATGGATTACTTCGAGATGGCCCAGGTACTTAAGGCGATCGCGCTTGCCATAGCGAACACGAAGCCTAAAGAGCGTGGGGTTGTCGGTCAGGCGCTCACTCATGCGCGATCACCCATCAATACATTCTTGACGTGGAGCGTGGGGCAGATTCCGCAGCCGGTGCACGACGTGCGGGTGCAGTCGGGAGTCGTGACACCCTCGAGCGAGCGACGGTACTCGCGCTCGAGGAAGCCACGCGTGCAGCCGGGGCTCACATGCTCCCACGGCAGGCGCCAGTCCAACTCGTAGGGCAGGTGCACGAGCTCATTGAGGTCGATGCCGTTTTTGGCAGCAGCCTCCTTCCAGTTATCGAGCGAGAAATGCTCCACCCAGGCGTCAAAGCGAGAGCCCGAGCGCCAAGCGTCGATGATGACGGGCGTCATGTCACGACCGGCGCGGGACAGCGCGGCCTCGATGAGCGAGGTCTCGGCATCGTGGTAATGAACGCGGACGGCACGGTTGCGAACGCTCGTGATGAGCAGCTTCTGGCGACGCTTGACGTCGTCGTAGTCGAGCTGCGGGCACCACTGGAACGGCGTGGCAGCCTTGGGGATAAAGACCGAAACCGAGATCGACACCGAGATCGAGCCGCGACGAGCCTTGGGCACCACGGAACGACCGAGCTCCAGCACGTGATCGGCCAGATTGGCGATGGCCACGATGTCCTCGTCGCGCTCGCCGGGAAGGCCCATCATAAAGTAGAGCTTCATGCGGTTCCAGCCGGCCTCGAAGGCCGCCTTGGCCGCACGGTCCAGGTCCTCCTCGGTCACGTTCTTGTTAATGATGTCGCGCATGCGCTGGCTGCCGGCCTCGGGCGCGAACGTCAGGCCGCCCTTCTTTTCGCCGGCGACCGACTCGGCCATATCCACGCCAAACGAATCCAAGCGCTGCGACGGAATAGACACGCGAATACCCGTATCTTCCAGGCGACGGTTGAGCCTGTCAAGCACGTCACGAATGCAGGAGTGGTCGGTCGTGGAGAGCGAGGTCAGCGACACCTCGTCATAGCCGGTCTTTTCCAGACCCTGAATCACCGACGAGACGATCTGGTCGGCCGAACGCTCACGCACCGGGCGATACGTCATGCCGGCCTGGCAAAAACGACAGCCGCGAGCGCAGCCGCGCAGAATCTCAATAGACAGGCGGTCGTGAACCAGCTGCGCATAGGGCACGCACGACTGCGACAGCGGATTCGTGGCGCCGAAATCCTCGACGACGCGTTTGTAGACCACGGTCGGCGCATCCTTGCCCTCGCGCGGCACGGTGTAGCCGTGCGGCGAGCAGGGCTCGTCGTGACGAACCTCATAGAGCGACGGCACGTAGTTGCCGGCAATGGATGCAAGCTGCTCAACAATCTGCGCGCGCGGGACTCCTTCGTCGCGCAGGCGGCGATGCAGCTGGCAGGTCTCGAGCAGCGATTCCTCGCCCTCGCCGATGAGGATGGCATCGAAGAAGGCCGCGTACGGCTCGGGGTTGTACACCGAGGGGCCGCCGGCGATGATGATGGGGTCGTCTTCACCTCGGTCGGCCGCTAGCAGCGGAATGCCAGCGAGATCGAGTGCCTCAAGGAAGTTCGTCACCGCCATCTCGTGCGGCACATGCAGGCCGACGATATCAAACGAAGCGACCGGCGCTGCACCCTCGAGCGAGAGCAGCGGAATGCCTGCCTCGCGCATAGCGTCACCCATATCGGGCCACGGCACATAGCCACGCTCGCAGGAGATGCCCTCGGCCTGGTTAAGGATGTTGTAGAGGATGGCGATACCCTGGTTGGGCAGACCAACCTCGTACACATCCGGGTAGATCAGGCAGCAACGGTAGTCGGCATCGGCCTTGGAAAGCGTGCCCCACTCGTGATCGATATAGCGGCTCGGCTTTTCGACCTTGGCGAGCAACGGCTCAATTAAATGAAAACAGTCTTGATACGGAACGCGCAACGGAAAACCCCTAAGCAGCGAGATCGGATGCGTCCTGATAGGACGCCATAGGACGGGTAGCGCCCGCGACCGTGGTCACCAGATCGCGAACGCGGGAGAACGTGGCAGTAACCACCTCGTTGGCACGGCTGTAGTCGACATCGCGCTCGTAGAGCGAAACGAGCGCACGGCCCATGCCATAGGTGCCCGCGGCAGCAGTGAGCGCCTTGACGGCAAACCCAATATGCGGCGTCTGCTTGACGAGCGCGCGGGTGACCGCGCGGATCACAAGACCGCCGACAAGCACGCCCGCGACCTCGTAGCCGCGCTCAGGCTTAATGCCGCGTCCAAAGACGGCAGCGAGCTCAAAGAGCATGCCCACCTGCGCCAGCGCCATAACGGGATAATCGGCGCCCGGCAAAAACACCAGCGCACCGGTCGCCATATTGGTGAGCGCGCACGAGGTGATGATACGATTGGCCGCCGCGATGCGCATGAAGGCAAAGTTCGCCGCAAAAGCCGTTTCCTTTTCGGTGCGATCGAGAATCCAGCGGGCAAGCGTCTCGAGCAGATACGTCTTATCGGTTGCCGCTACCACGCCGAGCACAGGCGTGGACTCCTCGATAAACGGCACCTCCACAGCAGACTCGGCAAGCACGCACACGGGGGCGCCGGCGATCACGAGCTCCTGCACGGCACTCTCCAAGCGGTCGGAGCCGCACGAGAGCACCAGCACCACATCGGTATCGGTCTTTGGAGCAATTCGCTCCTCCCCCAGACGCTCGACGCGCACAATGCCCGAGGTCGTCTGCGGTACAAAGGCGTCACGCACCGTCTCGGCCAGAAAGCGCGAGGCGGACGAATCCAAATAGACCGAGACGCGCACCGGCGTATCGGAATCCTTCTTAACGGACGCGCCCATCTTAAAAGCGCGCGTCAGCTTATCTACGGGAATTTTCATAGCAAACCCCTCCAGCGGTTACGCGGCGCCCGAACGATGCCGCCATATGGATTGTACGATACCCACCGTCAGCAGCTGAATCATCATCGAAGACGAACCGAAGCTAATAAACGGTAGCGGAATACCGGTAATCGGCATCATGCCGATGCACATGCCGATGTTTTCGAAGGTCTGGAACGCCCACATGCCAACGATGCCCACACACGATAGGCGCAAGAACAGCGACTCACACTTAAAGGCGACGCGAATCGTCGAAAAGATCAGCAGCACGTAGAGGCACAGGAGCAAAAAGGAACCGCAAAAGCCAAAGGTCTCGGACAGGAAGGCGAAGACGAAGTCGGTGTGGAACTCGGGCAGAAAGCCGCCGGCCGACTGCGTCGCATGGCCCAAACCCTTACCAAAGAAGCCGCCCGAGCCAACGGCGATAAGCGACTGCTGCAGGTTGTAGGCATCGTCCGAATCGGCATTATCGGGGTCGATAAAGACCGTCAGACGGTTCATCTGATACTGCTTGATGAGCACATCGTGGCCGAGCAACGAATCAAAGACCGAATCGAGCGCCAGGACGAGGGCCACCAGGCCCACGAGCAGGGCCAGGGTCGACAGCACCCATTCGCGGCGTGCACCGCTCATGCAGATGACGATGGCGCCCGAGACCAGCACGACCAGGCCCGAGCCCAGGTCGCCCATGGCGACGACGGCCAAAAACGGAATGGACAGCATGCCGCAGAGCTTGACGTAGTCGCGAACGGTATCGATGCGGCCGTTATACTGCGAGCCAAGCGTGGCGATAAAGAAGATGGTGATGAGCTTGGCAAGCTCAACCGGCTGGAATGTCAAGCCGATACCGGGAATCTTGATCCAGCCCGTCATGCCCAGACCGCCCGTATAGGACAGGCCCGGAATCTTGGGCGAGAAGATCACAATAAGGTCAATGACGAGCAGCGCCGTCGAGAAGTTAGAGATGCCGCGCAGATCGGTACGCCAGACGAGCACCGCAAGCACCGCGCCAATGCCAATGCCCAGCAGGTGGCGCGAGAATGAGGCGTCGGCCTTAAACTGTGACGCCGACCAAATAATGATGGCGCCATAGGCAACGAGCGCGACGGTAGCCAGCAGCACACCGATATGCACCTTTTGGCGAAACGTACCGCGCGAGGCCGAAAGTTGCTTGTTGACGCGGTCCAGGCTGCTGCGAGAGCCGGTCTTGGTTGAACGGAACAGATCCGCCGGAGAAAAATCCATCGCAACCTCCTATCGAACCGAAGAATCGCCCGAGGCCGAAGAGGTATCGGGCTCGTCATAAATCGCGCCGAGCACGTCGCGCACGACATGCATCGCGGTATCTGAGCCACCGCCGCCCTGCTCCAGGACAGTAGCGATGACATACTTGGGATCATCGGCCGGCGCATAGGCGCAGAACCACGCGTATTCGTCCTCGCCGCTTTTCTCGCCCGTGCCCGACTTGCCGTATACCTGCGGCGTCAGGGTGCCAAAGTGAGCCGCCAGGGACGTCGATGCCGTGTAAATCACGTCGTGCATGCCGTTGCGAACAAGAGCCAAATCCGAATCGCTGTTGATCTTGGCCTCCAAGCGCTTCTTCTTGCCTTTGCCGTTGTACTTATAGGCATCGCCGTCGCCATCGCGCGACACGGCAGACAAAAACACGTGAGGCACGTACTGCTTACCGCCGTTGGCAAGGCCCATGTAGGCGCATGCCATCTGCAGAGGCGTCACCAAAATGTCGCCCTGGCCGATGGCAATGTTGGTCATATCGCCGGCATTCCACTTGCGGTCCTCGGCAGAGGCGTCGGTAAAGTACGACTCTTTCCACTCGGCATCGGGAATACGGCCCGCGCCCTCACTCGGCAGATCGATACCGCAGGTCTTGCCTAGACCCCAGCGACGAAAAACCTCCTGCAGGCCCTCGGGATGTTGCTCGTCATAAAAGAACGCCTTGCCCATGTCGTAGAAGACAGGGTCGCACGAGTTGGCGATACCCGACTGCAGCGTCATGGTGCCGTGGCCAGACGTCAGCCAGCAGCGCTTGCCCCAAGCCTTGCCCAGGCCCGTCCAATAGCCCGTGCAGTTGGTTGTCTGCGTTGAAGTGTAGGTTCCAAACTCAAGACCGGCCAGCGCCGAGAGCGGCTTGATGGTCGAGGCCGACATGTACTGTCCGCTAATGGCGCGGTTGAGCAGCGGGTGCGAACCCTTGTCATCATTGAGCTCGGTCCACACGTCGTTTGAGACGCCACCGATAAAGACGGACGGATCGAACTTGGGCTCGCTCGCCATGCCCAAGATCTCGCCATTGTTGGGATCGAGACACACCACAGCGCCGTTGCCGGCATTGCTGTAGCCAGTGGTCTTGGCAAGCTCGATAGCGCTCGCCAGCGCCGTCTCACAGGCCTGCTGGATCTTAAGGTCGAGCGTGAGCTTAATGTCGGAGCCGGCCTTCGCGGGCACGGCGCCGGCCTGACCGGTCACATTGCCCGAGGCATCGACCTTGACGGTCTGCTCGCCACGAATACCCTGCAGCAGGTTTTCGTAGTAGCTCTCAACGCCCGCCTGGCCCACGATATCGCCCGACTGGTACGTAATCTTGCCAGCAGAAGCATCATCATCGCCAGAGGTTTTCTTATTCTGGGCCTCGAGCTGCTCGGAGGTAATGGTGCCGGTATAGCCCAAGATATGACATGCCGTCTCGCCATATGGATACTGGCGCTCGGTACGCTCGGCAATCTTGACGCCCGGGAACTCGCCGGCATGCTCCTGAATA
Organism: Collinsella aerofaciens; assembly: GCF_028207065.1. Classification (GTDB taxonomy): domain Bacteria; phylum Actinomycetota; class Coriobacteriia; order Coriobacteriales; family Coriobacteriaceae; genus Collinsella; species Collinsella aerofaciens_AR. The sequence goes on along the minus strand of NZ_JAQLFP010000001.1, from coordinate 90,562 downwards.
TAGGCAACCGTGGAGCGACGGACGTCCGTCGCGATGGTATGCAGGCTCTGGGCGCCCTCTGTATTGTCCTGAATATTGCGAAGGACCGCCACGTAAGGCATTCCAAGCACGTTGGCAAGATGGCGAACCAGAACCTCATCCTCGGCAAGGTCGCGGTAGGCCACGACAGCCAGTGAGGGACGGTTCTGGACAAGCGCCACGCCATTGCGGTCGAGGATGCGACCGCGCACAGCGGGTGTTGTAACGGTGCGAGTCTGATTACTATTGGCCTGTTTCTCGTAATAGTCCGACGAGACCATCTGCATGCCCCACAGCTTGACGGCGAGCGCCGCAAACATCGCGCCCACACCCGTGGTGAGGATGGAAAAGCGGCCCTTAAAGGCGGTCGCCGCGGTATTGCCCTCGCCCTCGGTGGCGCGCGGGGCCGTTCCATGCTGCGTATCGTAGGTAAAACGGGAATCGCCGCGACGCATGATGACCAGCGCGACCACGATGGCCACAACCAGCACGATACCGGCGATAATAACCGTCAACTGGGAAGACATCTACGGGCCTCCCCTATTTGAGCTTGCGGGTCTTGGGCTTAAAGCGCATACCCGCCTGGCGTCCGCCACGTGCGGAGAATCCATAGCCGGACTGCGGCACGACGCCGGACATCAAAAACGGAATGGCAACCAGACCCGTCAGGATCGAGGACGGCAGCGCATGGCCGAAGATCGCTACGACAAAGCTCGTCTCCAAACCCATAAACAGCAAGATGATGCTGTAGATCACATTAATGACGAGCGCAAAGGCGCCCACAGTGACGCCGCGCGCACTCGGGGTACCGCCCGTCTGACCGACGGCGCTGTGCACCAGGGCAAAAGAACCCACGGTCAGCAGAAGCGACATAACGCCCACCGGCACGGCAGCGGACAGGTCATAGAACAAGCCGCTGCAAAAACCGCACACGACGGCACGGGTCGGGTCGCCCGAGAACACGCTTAGGCACACCAGGATAATCATGAAGTTGACGCGACCGCCCGCAATGGAGATCTGCGGTGCCAGGCCTGCCTGCAGCAGCACGCACACAATGGCGGCGATCACAAACGTGCGGGAGCTCATCCCCTGCTCGTGTAGATCCATGGACATGCCCCCTATTCGCTCGAGCCGGAATCGGTCGTCTCGGACGTGTCGGAACTGTCATCCGAGCTCTCGTCCTTCGTCTTGGTCGCAGCATCGCGCGACGTTCCCTGCGGCGTGCTGTTGGCCGTGCTCACGTCCTCATCCGAGGCCGACTGTTCGTCGGTCAGCGAGGTAATGACCAGCACTTCCTCGTTGTTCTCGGCCGTCGTCTGAGCGCGCACCACAATGGTGTAGTACACATCGTTTGCCGATTTCTCAACCGACGAGACGGTGCCGAGCGGTAGACCCTTGGGGAACACGCCACCGATGCCCGAGGTCACGATGATGTCGCCAACCTTAACATCGGAGTCGACGCTCACGTACTCAAGACGCAGCGTGCCGTCAGCCTGACCCTGCAGCATGCCCTGGGCGCGCGTGTCCTGCACCATGGCGGACACGCCCGAGTTCTCGTCGCCAATCAAGCGCACGGTAGACGTTTTGGCCGATACCTCGATAATCTGGCCGATAACACCGGCCGAACTCGTCACAGGCATGTTGATGGTAAGCCCGTCGGCAGAACCCTTATCAATCGTGACGGTCGAGGTCCAGGCATCGCCCGAGGCACCAACGATACGAGCTGCGGTCGATTTGAGGTTGTAGGTCGACTGCAGGCCGACCAGCCCCTCCAGACGCTCAGCGGTCTTTTGAGCCTCGGAGAGCTCAGCAACCTTAGAGGTCAGTTCCTCGTTTTGCTTCTTAAGCTCGTCAAGCGTGTCCTGCGACGCCGTAAGGTTAGAGAACACGTTGCCGATCGCATTGAAGGGAGCCGCCACAGCCGAACCCACAAAGCGCACCGGCGAGGTAATCGTCGTTACGCCCGAACGCACGGCATGAATCGGTCCTGCCTCGCCCTCGCGGATGTAAAACGTGAGCAGCAACACCGAAATCAGGCTGAAAACAATCAACGGGCGCATACCCGTTGATTGTCGCTTGGTATTCAGATTTGTGGAGAAACCCGAAGATCGTGCCAAATGGAATCCACCTTTTGGAAATTAAGCATTGGTCTGGACGAAGCCGCCATCAAACGCATTGGCCTCGAGCACGCGGGCGCAGCCGTTAACGACGTTATCGAGTGCCGTGGGGCTGACGTTGACCGAAACGCCGGTCTCATCGCGCAGGCGCACGTCGAGACCGCGCAGCAGCGCGCCGCCACCGGTCAGCAATATGCCATAGTACATAAGGTCAGAGGCAAGATCGGGCGGCGTGGCATCGAGGGCGTCTTTAACGGCCTTGGCCATCTCGTCGAGCGGCTTGTTGAGCGCGCGACGAATCTCCTCGCTCTCGATGCGCACGGTCTTGGGCAGACCCGTGATCACGTCGCGGCCGTTGACCTCGACGTCGAGCTCGTCCTTGAGCGGCACGGCGGAGCCGACCTTGATCTTGATGTCCTCTGCCGTACGCTCGCCGATGGCCAGGTTGTAGGCATCGCGAACGTGTGTGAGGATGGCCTGATCGAACTCGTCGCCGGCAATACGGATGGACTGCGAGACGACGATGCCGCCCATAGCGATAACAGCGACCTCGGTGGTACCGCCACCGATGTCGATGACCATGGAGCCGGTGGGCTCCTCGACGGGCAGGTCGGCGCCGATAGCAGCAGCCATGGGCTCCTCGATCAGGTAGGCCTGGCGAGCGCCGGCCTGGATCGTGGCCTCAAAGACAGCGCGCTTCTCGACCGACGTGACGCCGGAGGGAACGCAGACGACAACACGCGGACGCGGAGTCCACGGATAGCGCTTCTCGGACGCCTTGTCGATAAAGTAGCGAAGCATGGCCTCGGTAACGTCGAAGTCGGCGATGACGCCGTCCTTCAGGGGACGAACGGCCACAATGTTGCCGGGCGTACGGCCGAGCATGCGCTTTGCCTCGATACCGACCGCCAGGATGCGCTCGTCGTTCTTGTCGATGGCGACGACGGAGGGCTCGCGGATGACGATGCCCTTGCCGCGCACGGAGACAAGCGTATTTGCGGTGCCGAGGTCGATGGCAAGATCGCCCGCATAGCTACCGAAGAACATATCCATCAAAGAAAACAACGCAACTCCTGATGTGTTGGATGATTGCTGGAAAACTACTAGCTCATGATACTAGCGCAAGCCCGGCACCTCACTTGCGGTGAAGCGCCGGGCAAAGCTAAATCCCATAAGGTCACTACTGGTTGTCAGCAGCCGAGAAATCCATATCGAGCGAGGAAACGGCCCAGCCGATATGATTGTCGGAGCGCACGAATTTGACGGTGTACTCCTGCTCGCCGCCCTTGGACAGCGAAGCCTTGACCTTGGCGCTCGTCTCGGTCATGGACTGATCCATGCCCTCGACGGACACGGTGGCGCCCTGCGGAATCGAGGAGATGATCATCGACTTGGCGTCCTCGGACAGACTCGAGGCCAGGCAAGACTCGGCCTTTGCGGTGTCACCGTCGCCGGCAGCCTGGAACAGATCGGTGATAACCGACTCCTGCGAGGGGAAGCCAAAGCCGCGCGTGTAGGCAAAGCCCAGACCGCCCGCAGCAATCAAAATGAGCAGAAGCAGCACGATGAAGACTTTGAGACCCGTGTGGCGATGGCGACGACGGACCTTGGCCTGCTTACGATCCTGACGGTCCTGCTGGACCATCTCGGACTCGGACAGCGTAAAGAAGCCGGTGTCCGAGGGATCGGGCATAAACTGACCGGTCGCGCCCGTAGGATCGAGCGGATCGACGGCAGGAGCGTCCATCGCGGGCGCCGGAGCCGTGACCATAGCCGTCTGGGCAGACAGTGCGGCAAGCGAATCATGCACGCGGGCAAGCTCATCGGCCTGCTCGGAAGTGAGCTGGTAGATGCCATCGGCAGTAGCGGCGTTAAAGGCGTCGAGTGCGTCGGAGGGACGGCCGGCGGCAGAAAGCGCCTGACCCATGCCGGCATTGAGCGCACGCGTGTCGTCGCGGGGGCCGGCAAAGTCGATAGCCGTGCGGTAGGTCTCCACGGCATCCGCCGGACGGCCGAGCTTAATGAAGCAACGACCGAGCTCGCCGAGTGCGGCGGCAGGAGCCGGATTGGCGCCGTCGATGGCAGCTTGACGGAAGGCAGTACCCGCGTTGGCATAGTCGCCCGACTGGAACAGCGCGTTACCCAGGCCGAGATAGGCCTTGAACGGCGTGGCATAGGAAGCGTCCTGCGTAGCGGCAGAAAACGCCTGAGCGGCCGTCGTGTAGTCGCCCACGGCGGCGAGAGCCTTTCCGCGGTTGGTGAGCAGTGCGCCGCGCTTGCCATAGGTGCCGTCGTTGAGGGCGGCGGCATAGGCCTCGGCGGCCTCGGCATACATGCCCAGGTGCATCAAGGCGTTGCCACGAAGGTGATCGGCCTCGCCCATAATCTCATCGGGAGTTTTTGCCGCCCCAAGCATCTGGGCTGCAGCGGAAAAATCACCCGCGCGGTAAGCGGCGCGGCCCTGTTGGATCAGCTGGCTATTCAAGGAAGTCCCCTTTACTCGTGAACGATCTCGACATGGACGATCTCGTCGCCGGCACGCAGCTGCGAAATCACATCGAGACCCTCGACCGTGGTACCAAAGACGGTGTAACCGGAATCGAGGTTATGCTGGGCACCCAGGCAGAAGTAGAACTGCGAACCCGCGGAATCGGGGTCCATGGAGCGTGCCATGGCAAGGGCACCATCGACATGGCTGTTGCGCGGATTGGTGGCAAACTCGCCCTTGATGCAGTAGCCGGGACCACCGGTACCGGGCATGCCGTCAGGGCCCTCAAGACCGGCAGCGACGTCGGCGCCGGACATATCGCGGGTATTGGGGTCGCCGCCCTGAATGACAAAGCCGGGCACATAGCGATGGAACTTAAGGCCATCGTAGAAACCCATCGTGGAAAGCTCGCAGAAGTTCGCGACATGAATGGGAGCGCCCTCACCGTCAAACTTGACCTTGATGGTACCCTTCGACGTCTCGATAACGGCGCACTCGTCGCCGGCAAGCTGATACTCGGGCGTGTAGAGCTCTTTCTTAAAACCAAACATGTGGTTCCTTCCTCGTGCGTTTAAAGCATATTTGTACGAATTGTAGCAATAAGCATGCGCTTACATCAATTGCGCACGTAGGTTATGCCGACTATGGCGAACTAATTTTAGGAACGCTGCTGCGGCTTCCAGGAACCCACATTGGCGTCGTACTGGTTCAGTGCGCTGTTGCCGCCCTGCGCGATGGGCGCCAGGATATCGCTTTGGTGGGAACTCATCGACTCACCATCGGGAATGGCCAGCGAGATGTCCCAGCTCTGACAGATCACGTCGACACGCTCGTACATCCACTCGGCAAGCTGCTTTAAGTGGGCGATGTCATCCGCATAGACCGTATCGTCCTGATACTTAAGGTTGTTGAGCTCATCTTGCGTCTTTTTGATCTGGTCGCGCAGGGCGTAGGCACTCTGCGACAGCTCCTGACGGGTGGACAGCGGCGTTCGGAGATAACCGTTGTTAAAGGAATCGATGACCTCGCCAATCTGGTCCTCGTCACCGTAGGACACGATGGTCTGATACAGACCGTCGAGCCTGGTATAGAGCTGATCATCGGTGAGCACGGTTTCTTCCTGGACCACCTCGGCAGAATCGTCCTGCTTGGTATCGTCCTCGGTCGCCTCGCCCTTTTGGCGCGTGGGGAAGGTCGTCTGCGCAGCCTGGCCAAACTGGTCGTAGAAGCCAGGCATAACGCCCATGGGATCGGTCGTCACGAACCAATAGGCACCGCCGCAAACGACGGCGAGGACCGCAATGATAATGAGCGGCTTGGGGATATGGCGCTTGTGCTTGTGATAGGCGTCCTCGTCGGGGTGCACCTTGCGCTTGGGTTTTTGAGCATCGTCATGCAGAGAAACGGGCGTGGGAATATCGACCTTGGGGATACCGAAATCCTTATCGAAAGCCGGCAGCACACAGGTCTCATTGGGGTCGGCGGCGTCCGAAAGCACCGCAGCGGCAGAGGCCGGCGCATGCGGCACCTCGGTATCGATCTGCTCTTGCGTTAGGCGCGGAAAGCCTGCCGTGCGGCCCGCAGCAAGGTCGGATGCGGCCGCGTCCTCGGAGAGGATACCCGGAGCGGGGCGTCCGCATTTGGGGCACGTACGATCATGCGGAGAAAGACGGGCACCGCAGCCCTCGCAGAACACGAACTCGGTGTGCTCGGGACCGTCGCCCGGGCCGACGTAGGCGTTGCAGTAGGGACAAAACGAGGCGCCGTCCTCGATAGTCTTAAGGCAATGCGGGCAGATCACGGCATCCTCTTTTCGAAGCAATTCAAACAATCGAGGTTAGAGCATAACATCGCCACGGCCCCACAGGAGCAAGGCACCAATTCAACATCGCCAGAGCGCGTAGTTACTTCTTCTTTTTACTTGGCATCGAGACTTTGATGCCTTGGGCGGACTTGGTTACGCGAGAGCGCTTGGCTCCGCTACCCTTCTTTTTCTTGGGCTGGGCCTGGGCCACGCCCTCGAGTGCGCGGACCTCGGCCTCGCGAACGGTGCGAGCTTCGCGGCGCTGTGCCATGTCGGCGGCGACGCGCTTGGCAAAACGCTCCGCCGTCGAACCCGTCGAGCTCACCTTGCCGCCACCGCGACCCAAGCGGACGCGCACACCGCGGCCAAAACCAGTTGCGGCATGACGACGACGCGGCTTGAGCGAATCCATCATCGTGGCGAGCTTAAAGAACACCGAGCAGGTAAAGACCACGATGACAGCCAAGATAACCATCTGGCCCATCGACAGGTTGGCAATAGACAGCAGCTTCGGGAATCCGATAACGCCCGTCAGAATGCCGACGACTACAAACACAAAGAGCGCCACACGCAAGGGCGTGAGGGGCTGCGAGATACGCCAGATCAGGCTGACACTCGCCGCGCACGAAGTAAGCAGGCACATCGTAGACAGCGTGAGCTGGTTAAAGCCAAACACGCGCGCCACAAAGATATCGAGCGCCGCGGCCAAAATGACCGCAATCGACGCCGGCAGTGCCCGCTTGAGCACGTTCGTCAGGAACGACCCCTTCACGCGAGCATTGTTGGGCTCCAGGCCCAACACAAAGCCCGGCGCGCCGATGCAGAAGAAGTTGATGAGCGTCATCTGAATCGGCTCGAAAGGGTACGGCGGCAGCGCGATGCACAGTGCCGCCAGGCCCATCGAGAACAGCGTCTTAGTCAGGAACAGCGAGGCCGAACGCTGCAGGTTGTTGATGGAGCGACGGCCCTCGGCCACCACGGCGGGCATCGAGGCAAAGTCGTTGTCGACGAGCACGATCTCGGCCACGTTGCGCGCGGCATCGGAGCCGGCCGCCATAGCCACGGAGCAGTCGGCCTCCTTGAGCGCCAGCACGTCGTTGACGCCGTCGCCCGTCATGGCCACGGTGTGCTCGCGGCGCTTGAGCGCCTGCACGAGCTCACGCTTCTGCTGCGGGGTCACACGACCAAAGACATGGTAGCGGTCCACTGCGGCATCGAGCTTGGCCGGCGTATCGAGCGTCGTGGCGTCCACATAAGCGTCCGCCCCTGGCACGCCCACCACGCGCGCGATCGACGACACCGTACGCGGGTCGTCGCCACTGATCACGTTAAGGGTCACGCCCTGCTCGTTAAAGTAGCCGATGGTCTCGGCCGCCGAGGTACGAATCTCGTCGCGGATGGTCACAAAGCCCACGGGCTCGGCCTCGCCCACCATATCGCCATCGGGCGTAAAGCCGTCTACGCTCGCCACCACGAGCACGCGGCAGGTATCGGCAAGCTCGACGACACGGTTCTCGACCTGGGCAAACGCACGATCAGAGAGCACAAACTGCGCCGCACCCATCACATAGGAGCCCTGCGCAAACGACGCGCCGCTCCACTTTTTGGAGGACGAGAACGGAATGACCGACAGCGGCTCGGACACCTCGACCGGGCGATCGGCGTAATAGTTGAGCAGCGCCTGGCAGGTCTCGTTGGCATCGGCCGAAGTCGCACGCGCCACGTTAGCCAGAGCAAAATCGAGCACCGTGGTATCAACGGGAACGGTGGCTTCGCCCTCCCCCGCACCCATGCCAAAGCCCTCGATCGGCAGCGGATACGTGCCCTCGACCTCCATACGACCCGAGGTAATGGTACCCGTCTTGTCCAGGCACAGCACGTCGACGCGAGCGAGCGTCTCGATGCAGTAGAGCTGCTGCGCCAGCACCTTGCGGCGGGCCAGGCGCACCGTGGCGATGGCGAGCACCGACGAGGTCAGCAGCACCAGGCCTTGCGGGATCATGCCCAGCAGGGCGCCCACCGTGGACAGCAGCGCCGACGAAGGCACATGACCAGCCAACAGCTCGGAGAAGCACCACGAAAGCGCGCTATCGCCCGGGGTTCCCGCGGCATCCCACAGCTCGCTCACACTCGAGACAAACAACGCCAAACCGAGCGGGATCATGATGATGCTCGCAAAGCGCACGATGGCATTAAACGCGCTCATGATCTCGGAATTGACCTTTTTGACGTACTTGGCCTCGTTATTAATTTTGGCCACGTAGTTGTCGGCGCCGACATGGATCACGCGGGCGCGCAGCAGACCCGAGTCGATAAAGCTGCCGCTCATGAGCTCGGAACCGGGCTGTTTCTTAATAAGGTCGCTCTCGCCCGTCAGCAAGCTCTCGTTCACGAGCGCCTCGCCCGAAACCACCACGGCGTCAGCGGGAATCTGATCGCCGCGCCCCAGGCGGATGATGTCGTCGAGCACGATCTGGTCCAAGTCGAGCTCCACCTCGGAGCCGTCGCGCACCGCGATGGCCTTCTTAGAGGTCAACAGCGTGAGCTTATCGACCATCTTCTTGGAACGCATGGACTGAATGACGCCAATAGCGGTATTGAGGAACACCACGAACAGGAACGTCAGATTCTTAAACGAACCGGTCAAAATGACCAGGAACGCCAAGATCACGTTGATCAAATTGAACAGCGTGCAGAGGTTCTCGATGATGAGCTCTTTGACCGACTTGGTCTTGAGCTCCATGTTGCGGTTGATCTTACCGGCGGCGATGCGCTCCTCGACCTCGGCGGTCGAGAGTCCGCGCTCGATATCCGTTGCTGCCATACCACGTCCCATCACGTCGCGTCGGTATAAGAAAAACCGCCCGGACCATGCGGGGTTCGGACGGTCTTACGTTCGATGGTGCCCCATGTTGGATTCGAACCAACGGCCTTCTGCTCCGGAGGCAGACGCTCTAATCCCCTGAGCTAATAGGGCCAACGGTTGGCATTATACCCAAGTGCACCACGGGCTATCAAAATAAAAGAAAAAGCTTTGCAATTCCGGGGAAGACGCGGCGCAACGGCTCACTTTAGAAGGCAAAAGCGAATCAGATAGTATAAACTCTCATGCACCATATATACACGGCTCGCGATGCGGGCCGTTTTTGCAAGGGTTATCCATCGAGGTGAGAGGCACACCATGATTGCAATTTTAAAGCAGAGCGCCAGCGACGAGGCCGTCAGCCACATCGTCAGCTGGATTGAGAAGAAGGGTCTCAAGACCGACGTCTCACGCGGCGAGAACGAGACCATCATCGGCCTGGTGGGCGACACGACCAAGATCGACCCGTTCCTGCTCGAGTCCATGGATGTCGTCGAGCGCGTGCAGCGCGTCTCCGAGCCGTTCAAGCGCGCCAACCGCAAGTTCCACCCCGAGGACTCCGTCATCGACTGCGGCCACGGCGTCAAGATCGGCGGCGATCAGTTCCAGGTCATCGCCGGCCCGTGCTCCGTCGAGGGCGAGAACCTCATCCGCATCGCCCGCCGCGTGAAGGCCGCCGGTGCCACGATGCTGCGCGGCGGTGCCTACAAGCCCCGCACTTCCCCTTACGCCTACCAGGGCATGGGCCCCGCCGGTCTGGACCTGCTGTGCGAGGCGTCTGCCGAGCTCGACATGCCGATCGTCACCGAGATCATGGACCCGCGCGACGTGCAGGTCTTCCTGAACAAGAAGATCGACGTCATGCAGATCGGCGCCCGCAACGCCCAGAACTTCCCTCTGCTCAAAGAGGTCGGCAAGACCAAGACTCCGATCTTGCTTAAGCGCGGCATGTCCGGAACGATCGATGAGCTACTCATGGCCGCCGAGTACATCATGAGCGAGGGCAACGACAACGTCATCCTGTGCGAGCGCGGCATCCGCACCTTCGAGACCCGCACCCGCAACACCTTCGACCTCAACGCCGTGCCGGTGCTGCACCACCTGTCGCACCTGCCCGTCGTCGCCGACCCCAGCCACGCCACCGGCTACACCCGCTATGTCGAGCCCATGGCGCTCGCCGCGACCGCCTGCGGTGCCAACGGCCTGGAGATCGAGGTCCACGACGATCCGAGCCGCGCATGGTCCGACGGCGCCCAGGCCCTCACCCCCGATCAGTTCGACGACACCATGCGCCGCATCCGGGCCATCCGCGAGGTCGTCTTCCAAGAGACCATGGAGTAGCCCATGGGTACGGTGAGAAACGCGCGCGTTAACCAGGGCGGCCCCAAGTGCGCCGGCATCGTGGGCCTGGGCCTCATCGGCGGCAGCTTTGCCCGCGGCTATGCGCAGGCGGGCGTCCGCGTGCTGGCCTGGGACCCCGATGACGACGTCATGACGGCCGCCAGCATGGGCACCGTCGCCGGCGAGCTCAACGACAAAACGCTCGGCGAATGCGACATCATCGTCCTGGCTTGCTACCCCGAAGCCTGCATCGAGTGGCTCGAGGCACACGCCCAGGCACTCGCCGACGCCACCGATACCGAGGCCATCATGGGCCCCGTGGTAATTGACACGGTGGGCGTCAAGGGTATCGTGTGCGAGCGCGCCTTTGAGCTTGCCCGCGAGCACGGCTTTTACTTTGTGGGCGCGCACCCCATGGCGGGCACGCAGTACTCGGGCTATGCACACTCCCGCGCCGACCTGTTCCAGGGCGCGCCGCTCGTGCTCGTGCCGCCCGCGGTGGACGATGCGCTTAAGCTGGAGCTTTTGGGACAGGTGCGCGAGATGGTGCGCCCCCTGGGCTTTGGCAAGTTCAGCGTGACCAGCGCCGCCGAGCACGACCGTGTAATCGCCTTTACGAGCCAGCTCGCGCACGTGGTGTCCAACGCCTATGTCAAGAGCCCGACCGCCCAGGTCCACCACGGCTTTTCGGCCGGTAGCTACCGCGACCTCACGCGCGTGGCGCACCTCAACCCGCAGATGTGGTCCGAGCTCATGATCGACGACGCCGACGCGCTCGCCTTCGAAATCGACCACCTCATCGACTCGCTCGGTGCCTACAGCCGCGCGCTCAAGGATCGCGACCAGCGCTATCTGGAGAATCTCCTTGCCGAAGGCGACCGCATCAAGCGCGCACTCGACGACGAGGCCTCCCACTAGACCACCCATCACGCCAGGTCGAAAGGACCGAAGCTTATGGCGATTACCATCGATATCGACACCGCACGCCCCTACCAGGTGCATGTGGGCACGTTTTTGCTGGAGCAGGCAGGCCCGCTCGTCCGCGCCACCGCCGGTGGCACCAAGGCCGTCATCGTGACGGACACCAACGTGGGCCCCCTCTACCAGATGCCCGTTAAGCAGAGCCTGGAGGCGTCAGGCTACGAGGTGAGCATCTGCACCTTCGAGGCCGGCGAGGCCCATAAGCGCGCCGAAACCTATGTCGCCATTTTGGAGTTTGTGGCCGAGCACGAGCTTTCGCGCTCCGACGCGATCGTGGCACTCGGCGGCGGTGTCGTGGGCGACGTGGCGGGCTTTGTGGCCGCCACCTACATGCGCGGCTGCAAGTTTGTGCAGATCCCGACGAGCCTGCTCGCCATGGTGGATTCGTCGGTGGGCGGCAAGACCGCCATCGACCTGGCTGCCGGCAAGAACTTGGCCGGCGCCTTTTGGCAGCCAAGCGTGGTTATCGCCGACGTGGGATGCCTGGCGACCCTCACGCCCGAGCAGTTCGCTGACGGCTGCGGCGAGGTCGTCAAGCACGCCGTGATCGCCGACCCGGAGCTCTTCGCCGAGCTGGAGAAGACCCCGCTCACGCTGGAGCTGCTCAACCGCGACGTGGCCCGCGTAGCGCTCATCATCGCCCGCAATATCGACATCAAGCGCGCTGTGGTCGTCGCCGACGAGCGCGAAACCAACCAGCGCAAGCTCCTCAACTTTGGACACAGCGCCGGACACGCCGTCGAGGCCTGCGAGCACTTTGAGCTCGGACACGGCAACTGTGTGTCGATCGGCATGGGCATCATCACGCGCGCCGCGGCCCTGCGCGGCGTTTGCGATGCCGCACTGCCCGGTCGTATTGAGGAACTCTGCGCCCGCCATGGCCTCAAGACCCGCTGCGACCTAGATGCCGATGCCGTCTTTGCTGAGGCGCTCCACGACAAGAAGCGCGCGGGCGACACCATCGACCTGGTGATTCCGCACGGCATTGGCCGCTGCAGCATCGACCGCACGCCACTTTCCACTTTCCACGAACTCATTGCCGAGGGCCTCGGCCAGAAGGGAGACGCATCCGCATGCTAGCCCGCATCACCCCGTCCCCACTCAAGGGCACCGTTCCCGCCATCGCGTCCAAGTCGATGGCGCATCGCCTCATCATCTGCGCCGCGCTCGCCAACGGCGAGACACACGTCACCTGCAACACCACCTGCGCCGACATCGAGGCTACGGTGCGCTGCCTTACGGCACTCGGCGCCCGCATTGAAACCGTCGAGGACGGCTTCCAGGTCCACCCCACCATGAAGAGTGTTGAGTTTGGCCTGCTCAAGGCCCTTGCCGGCGGCACGCTTGACTGCGGTGAAAGCGGCTCCACGCTCCGCTTTATGTTGCCCGTCGCCTGCGCGCTGGGCGCAGAGGCCACGTTTGTGGGTCAGGGGCGCTTGGGCGCCCGCCCGCTCTCCCCGCTCTCGGACGAGATCATCGCCGCCGGCTGCGACCTACAGGGTCTGGGCGGTTTTCCGCTCAAGACGAGCGGACGCATGCGCCCGGGCACCTTTGTGCTTCCGGGCAACGTGAGCTCGCAGTATATCTCCGGCCTGCTGCTGGCAGCCCCGCTGCTGGCCCAGCCCTCCTGCGTGCAGGTAACCGGCCTCATTGAGAGCCGTCCCTACATCAACCTGACGATCCAGGCCATGAAGGCCTTTGGCGTCGAGGTCAACGTCGAGCGTATTCCGGCCAAGGACGGCCAGCCCGAGGTCACGAACTTCCGCGTGAGCAGCGGCTCGTACCGCACGCCCGGCAGCGTTGCTGTCGAGGGCGACTGGTCCAACGCCGCCTTTTGGCTGTGCGCCGGCGCTATCGGCGCCGACCCCATCACCGTGGAGGGCGTATCCCTGAGCTCCGCGCAGGGCGACCGAAACGTGCTCGCCGCGCTTTCGCGCTTTGGCGCCCGCATCGTACGCTCCACCAACGCCGCCACCGTGCAGTCCGACAAGCTCGCCGGCTTTGAGATGAGCGCCCACGACATTCCTGACCTGGTGCCCGTCATCTCGGCCGTAGCCTCGCTGGCGCAGGGCCGCACCTTTATCCGCGATTGCGCCCGTCTGCGCATCAAGGAATCCGACCGCCTGGTCACGACCACCCGCGAGCTCACCGCGCTGGGCGCGCAGGTGCGCATTGCCGGCGATGACCTCATCATCAAGGGTGTCGATGCCTTCACCGGCGGCGAGGTCGATTCGCACAACGACCATCGCATCGCCATGATGGCCGCTATCGCCGCGAGCCGCGCCACCGACGAGGTCGTGATCCACGGCGCCGAGGCCGTCAACAAGTCCTATCCCGATTTCTTCGACCACTACCGCCTGCTGGGCGGCAAGGTCACACTCGAGGAGGAATAGCATGTCCTCGACCTTTGGCAACGTCTTGCACTTAAGCATCTTCGGCCAGTCGCACTCCCCCGCCATCGGCTGCTCCCTCGATGGCATTCCGGCGGGCATCGCTGTTGACCAGGAGCAGCTGCAGGCCTTCCTCGACCGTCGTGCCCCCGGTCGCGACGAGACCGCGACCAAACGCCGCGAGGCCGACGCCGTGCACATCATCGCCGGTGTGGTCGACGGACACACCACCGGCGCGCCCGTCGCGGCGATTATCGAGAACACTAACACGCGCTCCAAGGATTACTCCGAGCTGCGCCGCAAGCCCCGCCCCGGACATGCGGACTTCCCTGCGCGCGTGAAGTATCACAACATGCACGATGTCGCCGGTGGCGGGCATTTCTCCGGCCGCCTAACGGCACCCCTGTGCATCGCCGGCGGCATTGCGCTGCAGGCACTCGAGGCCCGCGGCATTAACGTGATGGCGCACGTCGCGCAGATCGGCGGCATCTCCGACCTGCCCATGGACGACATGGTCTATCGCGAGGCCGACCGCAAGGCGATCCTTACCAACGACCTGCCCTGCATCGATGCCGCAGCCGCGGGTCGCATGCGCGAGGAGATTCTGGCCGCGCGCGACGAGCTCGACAGCATCGGCGGCATCGTGGAATGTGGCATCTATGGGCTTCCCGCCGGCATCGGCGACCCCATGTTCGACGGCATCGAGAACCGCATCGCGCAAATCGCGTTTGGCATTCCAGCCGTAAAGGGCGTGGAGTTTGGCATGGGCTTTGCCGTGGCCGCCATGCGCGGCAGCGAGAACAATGATCCGTATCGCATCGATGCCGAGACCGGCGAGATCGAGGTCGAGTCCAACAACGCCGGCGGCATCCTGGGCGGTATTTCGACCGGCGCGCCCGTCATGTGGCGCATGGCCGTAAAGCCGACGCCCTCCATTGGCCGCGAGCAGCAGACGGTGGACATGGACGCTATGGAAAATGCCGAGCTCTCGGTCCACGGCCGCCACGATCCCTGCATCGTCCCGCGCGCTGTCCCCGTAGCCGAAGCAGCCGCAGCGCTGGCCATCTGGGACGCCTTCCTAGAAGACGCCGCCCAGCGCTAAAAATCTCCGGGGGCCAACTCCAGCCCCCACGCCCACCCAGTGAAAGGGGTCCCTATGGACCTTGCTGACATCCGCAAGACCATCGATGGCATCGATACCACGCTCCTCAACAGTTTTGTCGAGCGCATGGACATTGCCACCGAGGTCGCCAAGTCAAAAATCGAGATGGGCAAGGCCGTCTTCGACCCCGCCCGTGAGCGCTCCAAGCTCAACAACCTTGCCAGCCGCGCGCCCGAGCGCTACGAGGCGCAGACCATCACCCTGTTCCGCCTCCTCATGAGCATGAGCAAGGCCGAGCAGCAGCGCTACATCAACGAGCTCAAGGGCATCACCGTCTCACAAAAGGCCCACGCCACGGCCGTGGCCTTTGACACGCCCTTCCCCCAGACGGCTACCGTCGCCTGCCAGGGCGTGGAAGGTGCCTATAGCCAGATCGCCGCGTGCAAGCTCTTCGATGTGCCCGACATTGCGTTTTTCGAGACCTTCGAAGGCGTCATGCGCGCCGTGCGCGACGGCTTCTGCGAGTTTGGCGTGCTGCCCATCGAGAACTCCACCGCCGGCTCGGTCAACGCCGTCTACGACCTGCTCGCCCAGTTCGACTTCCATATCGTGCGCTCGCTGCGCCTCAAGATCGACCACAACTTGCTCGTCAAGCCCGGCACCAAGCTCGCGGGCATACGCGAGGTCTACAGCCACGGTCAGGCCATCGCGCAGTGCGCTAGCTTTATCGAGGCGCACGGCCTGCACGCCACCAAGTACCCCAACACCGCCATGTCGGCCGAGATGGTCGCCAGCTCCGAGCGCACCGATGTTGCCGCCATCGCATCGCGCAGCTGCGCGGCACTCTATGGTCTGGAGGTGCTGGAGCCCAACATCCAGGACTCGGACAACAACTACACGCGCTTTGTCGTCATCAGCCGCGAGCCACGCGTCTACCCCGGTGCCAACCGCACCTCGCTTATGATTACCACGGCCAACGAGCCGGGCGCGCTCTATCGCGTACTCGAGCGTTTCTACGCGCTCAATATCAACCTCATCAAGCTCGAGAGCCGTCCCATCCCCGGGCACGACTTTGAGTTTATGTTCTACTTTGACCTGGACTGCCCCTTTGGTAGCAAGGCCCTCGACGACTTGCTCGACTCCATCGATGACGTGTGCGAGAGCTTCACCTACTTTGGCAGTTACACGGAGGTGCTCTAGATGACCGATGTCGCCGCAACCCGCCCCTACGGCGTGCTGGGCCGCGTGCTGGGCCACAGCTACACCCCGACCATCTACAAGGAGCTCGCGGGGCTAGAGTATGTGCGTTTTGAGCGCGAGCCCGAGGACCTCCAGGCTTTTATGACGGGTGACGAATGGGAGGGCACCAACGTGACCATCCCCTACAAGCGCGCCGTCATGGAATACCTGGACGAGCTGAGTCCACTCGCCGAGCGTATGGGAAACGTCAACACCATCACGCGCCTGCCCGACGGCCGCCTGCGCGGCGACAACACCGACTACTTCGGCTTTCAGTGCCTAGTCGAGGAGCTAGGCGTTGAGGTCGCCGGCAAGATGGCCCTCGTGCTCGGTGCCACCGGTGGCGCCGGCACCACTGCCAGCATGGTGCTCGGCGACCTGGGCGCCATCGTCGTGCCGGTCGGCCGCACGAGCGAAGTCAACTACGACAACATCGCGCAGCAGTCCGACGCCGCCCTGCTCGTCAACTGCACGCCCGCCGGCATGTTCCCCCACTGCCCCGACGCCCCCTGCACGCTCGAAGGGCTCGATGCGCTCGAAGGCGTTATCGACATTGTCTACAACCCTGCCCGTACGGGCCTGATGCTCGAGGCCGAGCGCCGCGACATCCCCTGCATCGGCGGCCTGCTCATGCTCGTGGCCCAGGCGGCGCAAGCCGTTGAGCGCTATACCGGCCAGGTCACCCCGCGTGAGCGCATCCTGGACGTAACGGAGCGCTTGTCGCGCCGCGAACAGAACATCGCGCTGATCGGCATGCCGGGCTCGGGCAAGACCCGCGTGGGTGAGCAGATTGCCCTGCTCACGGGACGCGAGCATATCGACCTGGACCGCGCCCTCGAAGAACGCTTGGGCATGCCCTGCGCCGACTTTATCGTCGAGCGCGGCGAGGCGGCCTTCCGCGAGCAGGAGACGGTGGCGCTGTCCGACATCTCCAAGCGCAGTGGCCTGGTGCTCTCCACCGGCGGTGGCGTGGTCACGCGCGACGATAACTATCCGCTGCTGCACCAGAACAGCCAGATCGTGATGCTCAACCGTAAGCTCGATGAGCTCGCACACAAGGGCCGCCCCATCACCGCACGCGACGGCATCGATAAGCTGGCCGAGCAGCGCATGCCGCGCTACCGCGCCTGGGCCGACTACATCATCGACTCGCGCGATTGCGCCGCCAACACCGCCCAAGCCCTCCTCGACACTCTCCCACCCGCTCTCTAACCAAAACCACCACAAAGGGGACAGGCGCCTTTGTGGTGGTTTTCCAATCGCAAAGGAAGCAACCATGAAAGCACTCGTCATCAACGGCCCCAACCTCAACATGCTCGGCATTCGCGAGCCGGGCATCTATGGCAGCGACAACTACGACCGCTTAGTGCAGATCTGCCAGGAAGCAGGCGCCGCACAGGGCTTCGACGAGGTCGAGGTTTTCCAGTCCAACCACGAGGGCAGCATCGTCGACAAGATCCAGGAGGCCTACGGCAAGGTCGACGGCATCGTCATCAACCCGGCCGCCTACACGCATACGAGCGTCGCGATTTTGGACGCCCTCAAGGCCGTCGCTATCCCGGCCGTGGAGGTCCACATCAGCGCCGTAGAGACGCGCGAGGACTTCCGCCAGGTGAGCTATGCACGCCTAGCCTGCTTCGCCACCATCACCGGCGAGGGCCTCCAGGGCTACGCCCACGCGTTGGAGCTGCTGAAAGAGCATCTCGATAAGTAGCCTCGCGGATCGATTCATTAACACCGATTCACACGAACACAACCCCAGCGCCGGCAGCAGCGACCTCGCTGCTGCCGGCATTTTATTACTGGCATATAATCGTTGCAGTCACACAACGTCTGGAGACCCACATGCTGAGCATTCACCTGGGGGATTACCCCGGTTCCATCTACGATACCAAGACCTACTTTAGGAACTCGTACCTGGATTCATGGTTCGAAGATCCCATGGCTGCACAGATGATTAAAGGTGTTGACGGTTCAGAGCTCATCGGCCCCCACAACATCATCAGCAAGCAGCTTGGCTCGATTACGCCACTCGAGCTTTCTGGCGGTGTCAAGACGTTGCTGCTGGTACGCAATCTCCCCGACATGGTATTTAATGCTTCCACCTGCGGAGACAACTGCGCCCGTTGGCTGCTCAAGATTGGCAAAGAGCAAGACGTGCTGGTAACCCTTTATCACATCATGAAATTCCCCTGGAAGCGTTTTGAGATTCGCATCGATAACGATAGCCGCATCGTCAGGAACATGCAGGAGTTTGTTGGCGCCACGAATGATTTTCTGGATGTTGAAGATGCGACTAGAATGCCGCACTAAGTTCTATTGCCGTAATCGCGGAATGCGGTTGCGAAAGACTTATCGGAGTGTTCGAGGGCAGAGCAGTAAGCCACGCAAAACGTTTAAAACCAAGGTAGTGTCGAGAAAGTTGGCGTAGCGTCCGATCCGAAGCGAGTCGGCCCGGCGTCCAGGAACCTGGAATACGGTTGATATCCTATGCCGCCTCGATCCTGTCCGCAAGCTCGAGGCCGGATTCGATCATCTTCCTGGCCTCGGCCTCCAGCCGCGACCAGTCGACCGTCCCGTCGAGCCCGCGCGTGCGGCCCTCGTCGTAGAGCTCCCTCATCTTTGCCTCCGAGAAGTACCTGGACTCCTGCCATGCCTCGTCCTGCTCGCACATGACCGCGCCCGCGAGCCGCACCAGCGACGCCGTCGAGGGGAACGCCTGCACCACCCTCGACCTGCGCTTTATCTCGCGGTTCGTCCGCTCCTGGACGTTGTTGGTGCGCAGGCGCTTCCAGTGCGACGGCGGGAAGTCGAGGTATGCCAGGGCGTCCGGCTCGGCCTCCTCGAGGATCGCCGCCGCCCTCGGGCAGCACCCCTCCAGCATGTCGCACGCCACGTGGTACATGGCGGTCACGGTGGCGGCGTCGCGCCCGCGGAACACCTGCGAGACGATCCTGCCCACGCGGCGCCTGAGCTGCCAGGAGCCCGCCTCGCGCATGCAGTCGCGCATGAGGTGGACGGCGCAGCGCTGCCATGCCGCCCCCTGGAAGACCTCCGCCGCGGCCGCGACGAGGCCCGCGTGCGCGTCGGAGACGACGAGCTCCACGCCGGAGACGCCGCGGTCGCGGATCTTCCTGAGGAAGGCCAGCCACGAGTCGTACGACTCCGTGTCCACCACGCCGACGCCCAGCACGCGCCCCCGGCCGCCCGCGTCGCAGCCGATGGCCGTGACGACGGCCGTGGAGGCCACGCGGCCCCCGCGGCGGCACTTGACGTAGGTGGCGTCGAGCCAGACGTAGGGCACCGGCGAGCCGTCGAGGGGCCTCGCGCAGAGCTCCTCGATGTCGGCGTCAAGGCTCGACGCGATGGCGCTCACCTGGTCCTTGGAGAGCCTGGACACGCCCATCTTCTCCGCGACGCGCCGCACCTTGCGGGTGCTCGTGCCGGTGGCGTACATCTCGGCGACGGCGGCCACGAGGGCGCGGTCCGCGCGCTGGTAGCGCTCGATCACGTCGTCGGGGAAGAAGCTGCCGGTGCGGAGCTTCGGGATGCGCAGCGTCAGCGTGCCGACGCAGGTGGCGAGGCCGCGCTCCCGGTAGCCGTTGCGGCTGTTCGCCCCGCCTCCGCACAGCTGGTCGGCCTCGGCGTCCATCACGGCGTTCACGACCTGCTCGGCGAGGCGCCTGAGCAGCTCCCGCATGTCGATGGCGCCATCGTCGAACCGCGGCATGGCGAGCATGTCCGGCGTCGGGTCTGATAAGATTTCCATAGCGGTCTTCGTCCTTTCCTAGAACCTGTTGTTGTGGTGATTTCAGATTCTAGGACGAAGGCCGCTCTTCGTTAAAGGGACGCTAGGGAGCCACCCTTACACCAACATTTTCGACGCGATCAAAACCAAGGCTACGCCCATGCGTTGGAGTCGCTGAAAGGCCAATCCACATCAGCAAGACGAAAAAAGCCCGGACCACCAAGCGGTCCGCGCTTAATAAACGATGGTGCTCCATGGCGGATTCGAACCGTCGACCTTGGGATTAGAAGTCCCCTGCTCTATCCAACTGAGCTAATGGAGCATATAACCGCACGCCCAAGCAAGCGCAAGCCTGTCAGGCGCAAGTAATTATAACCTAGTTGAACTGCTCGCGGTACGCCTTGCAGACCTCATCGACCGGGCCGTCCATGCGAAGGTCACCCTTCTCAATCCAAACGGCACGCTGGCAGATGCGTTCAACCTGCTCCATGGAGTGCGAAACGAACAGAACCGTCACGTCGCCGCTCTGGATAAAGTGCTGGATGCGGGCCTCGCACTTCTGCTGGAAGAACACATCACCGACGGACAGCGTCTCGTCAACGATCAGAATATCGGGCTCGGTAATCGTCGCGATTGCAAAGGCAATACGCGCAACCATGCCCGAGGAGAAGTTCTTAAGCGGCATGTCGACAAAGTTCTGAAGCTCAGCGAACTCGATAATGCCGTCAAAGTTGGCGTCGATGAACTCCTTGGTATAGCCGAGCAGGGCGCCGTTCAGATAGATGTTCTCGCGGGCGGTCAGCTCGGGGTCAAAGCCGGCACCAAGCTCAATCAGCGGCGCGATGTTACCGTGCACCTTAACGCTACCCTCACTGGGCTCAAGCACGCCAGCGATAATCTTGAGCATCGTAGACTTACCGGAACCATTGGTGCCAACCAGACCGACAACTTCGCCACGATGAATATCAAACGAGATATGCTTGAGCGCCCTAAACTCCTCAAAGAACAGCTCGTGCTTGGCAAGCTTGATGAAGTACTCCTTGAGGTTGGTCAGCGACTCAGACGCCATGTTAAAGATCATGGTAACGTCGTCGACCTCGACAGCCAGAGGCTGCTCGCTGTAATCAACAACAGATTCAGTCATCACAGCACTCCTTAGATGTAGAGGATAAATTTGCGCTCGGACTTATGGAACACGGTGTAGCCAATAACAAGCGCAAGAACCGCCCAAGCGACGCACATACCAAACGTCAAAAGCGAAGGCGTGGTCTGGAACAGGAAGATATCGCGCATAAACTGCAGGTAGTTATACATGGGGTTCGCATAGACCAGAATGCGCACGAGATGCGGCATTTGCGCAACGAAGTCGGTCGTCCAGAAAATAGGCGTGATGTAAGTCCACGCCGTGATGACGACGCTCCACAGATGCATAACGTCGCGGAAAAAGACCGTAAGGGCGGAGAGCATCATGCCCAGGCCCATGCAGAAGCACATAAGCAGCAGCAGGCAAACCGGCAGCAGAATCAGGTGCCAAGAAGGCATAACGCGGAACCACAGCATAACGATGGCGACGGCGACCAGCGAGAAGGCAAAGTTGACCAGCGAGAAGAGCACCTTCTGCACCGGGAAGACCCAGCGGTGCACCTTAACCTTCTTGAGTAGAGGGGCAGCACCCACGATCGACGTCAGGGCCTGGTTCGTAGACTCGGACATGACGGCAAAGGTAACGTTACCCACGATCAAGTACAGCGGGTACATCTCGGGCGTCATTGAGCCATTGCGGCCCTGGCCAAAAATCGTCGAGAACACGATGGCCATGACAATCATCATCAGCAGCGGGTTGAGCACCGACCATGCGACGCCCAGAACGCTGCGGCGATACTTGATCTTAAAATCCTTGGTAACCAGCTGACGAAGGATAAACGCGTCCTTCTCAAATTCGTTCTTAGCAAACGTCGCAGGCAGACTGCGAGTTTCTTGTTGCTTTGTCTGATCCGACACGGATGCAACTCCTTTACTCGTAATCGTTGACAAACGAACAGTATAGACCCGCCCTCAACGCCATAAGGCGGCGTTGCGAAACTGGAAAACTATCCCACAACATCGTTTTCGGAACGTCTTTCACCAGACAGCATGCCGCGAGCGACAACCACAAGCACGGCAGGAAAACCAAATTGAGCAGCCACGATATAACGAGGCCAATACCAAATAGGACTCGCAATAAAGAGTGTTCCGTACAACAGCAAAAAAGGCAAAAGCGGCAATGCGAAACGCGAACGCCCACGCGATACCAAAAGAACTGCCGAAAACATAAGCAACCAAAAGACAACGGCGCCAGAAATAGACCAAGCGCTCAGGCCAAGCGCCACATCAACATCATCGCCAAGGGGCGCAAGCAAGTTGCGAAATGTAACTCCCGTAGAAGCCTTTGCGTCGGCCACAAGGTTATACGGAACGCCCA
Organism: Collinsella aerofaciens; assembly: GCF_028207065.1. GTDB lineage: Bacteria > Actinomycetota > Coriobacteriia > Coriobacteriales > Coriobacteriaceae > Collinsella > Collinsella aerofaciens_AR. The sequence continues at coordinate 68,010 of NZ_JAQLFP010000001.1, read as the reverse complement.
TGAGAAAGTTTTCAGGCAGACCGTCAGCACCCTTTACATTTGGGGTCCAAAAACCAAACGTCTGCAGTTCCCACGCCTCAAAGTATATCGAAGGGTTACGCGAAAGCATCGAGACCCAATGAGCCCAGAATCCATCCTTTAAATGGTCCGAATTAAAGTCATCGTTCCATTTAAGCGGATCGATAATACTGGGGTGATAAACCTCCTTGTAACGATCAAGCGGGAGCAGCTCGTTCATATAAGAACGGTCGGACTCGGACATATCGCCATCGAGCGCGGCAACGCGAGCCATCTGAGCAAGCGGAATACCCACTGACTCAACATCCTCCGATGGAACAACGCCCAGAGCCGAGTACACGGGCCCCGTAATAACCAAGCATGTGACAAGCGCAAATCCAAGAGATACGGTCAAACGAGAGGCAGGTTTCATCGGGGCAATGCAGCCGAGTCGGCCCAAAGCTACAATTATCGCAAGCACCACGAATAGCGCAGCGCAAATATACAAACCGTTATTCCGTAGAAGCATAACGTCCAACGCTAGGGCACCAAAAAAGAGCAAACGCAACGCGCTCGACCGGGAATCCTTTCCCGTGACGGCATCGGCAAGCATGGTCACCATCAAGACAAGACAACAGGAAAACAACGGGTCTTTCCAAAGCGCCACAGAATAAAGAGCGCAATACCGTGACAAGCCAAAATAGACTACGAGCAGCCAAGACCAGCGAGAGGAGACCCCCAAGCGGGAAGTCACCCAAATAGAAAGATAGCCAAACGTGCTGGCGGCACAGGCCATCTGAAGCACCGTTAGCAAGGCAACGCCCACCGATGGACTCATCCCCATAAGGCCTGCAATTTTGATACAAGCAGCCATCATCATGGTGAATGCAACCGGATGATGGTTGCTCAAAGGGTTCCACCCCATAATCTGAGCAAACGACGAGAAGGTGTCCCAAAAAAACAGACCGGGACAATACCTCAGGAAGAACGGGAGATACAAAAGAAATATCACTAGAGCACGGACCGCAACAGATAGGAGTCGAATGGACGAGTCTCCATCATTAGTCCGCAGCGAGTCAATGCAGAAAACACAGCAGCGGCAACGACAAGACAGCTGAACAAGCACCGACAAGACCCAAAAGACCAGCGCCGACATCACCCAAAAAGCAACAAAATCAAGCGCGGAATATGGCTCAATATAGTTCTCGTAAATCCCGCCGGCAATCACCGGTTCAGTCACACGAATATGCGCTCCCAGCACAAGAACAAACGAAAATACAAGGGAAATCACTAAGCAGCAAGCTCTACCAACAACCGACGGAAATGCAAAATCCCTGCACGCAAACTTATTGAAATTAACCAATGATGCGATTATCGCAACACATGCCAAGACTGATGGAAACAGGTCGAAGGAACCACTACAATACGTCACCGTAGCGATGCTTGCTGCAAACAGCAAAACAGCACGTGTCACATCTAATAACCTGAACTCTCGAATCAATGCGCCCATCCTAACCACGAAACAAACGATTCGATTGTACGCGACCAAAGGAACCTTCATGGCCGAGCAAACGATTGCCGTTATTATCCCCTGTTACAACGAGGCAGTCACCATCGGAAAAGTCATCGACGACTTTCACCGCGAGCTTCCGCAAGCGACGGTCTATGTCTATGACAACAACTCGTCGGACGATACCTCACGCATCGCTACCGAGCACGGCGCCACGGTCCGCTTTGAGCCCCGCCAGGGAAAGGGCAACGTGTGCCGCCAGATGTTTCGCGACATCGACGCCGATTGCTACCTGATGGTCGACGGCGACGACACCTATCCCGCCGAGGCGGCCAAAGCCCTCTGCGAGCCCATCCTTAACGGCGCGGCCGACATGACCGTAGGCGACCGCCTTTCCAACGGCACCTACGCCGAGGAAAACAAGCGTGCTTTCCACGGCTTTGGCAACAACCTAGTTCGCGCCATGATCAAGTGGATCTATGGCTACAGCTTCGATGACGTCATGACCGGCTACCGCGCCATGAGCCGCCCGTTCGTTAAAACCTTCCCTGTGCTTTCCGAGGGTTTCCAGATTGAAACCGAGCTCTCGATCCACGCCGTCGACCACCGCTGGCGCATAAAAGATGTGCCCATCGAGTACCGCGACCGTCCGGAAGGCTCTGAGTCCAAGCTCAATACCGTGAGCGACGGCATTAAAGTCGTTGCGATGATCGGCACGCTGTTCAAGGACTACCGTCCGCTCAAATTCTTCAGCCTGGTCGCGCTTCTGTTTGCGATTATCGGCCTCGCCCTGGGCATCCCCATCGTCGTCGAATATTTCCAGACCGGTCTCGTCCCCCGCTTCCCCACCGCAATGCTCGCCGCATCTTTCATGTTCCTTTGTGGCCTGAGTCTCGCGACGGGGCTTATCCTTGATTCCGTTGCAAAGGTTGAGCGTAAACAGTGGGAGGTCAACGTGTATAACACATATGGCTGCAGCATTCCCTCCAGCGCAAATAAAAACGAGAGGTAAGTCACATGCCGCTCATCTCCATCGTCGTGCCGTGTTACAACGAGCAGGAATCACTTCCGATCTTTCTCAAAGAGCTCGATGGCGTCGTTCGCATCATGACCCGGCAAGACCCCGGCATTTCCTTTGAAGCCGTCCTCATCGACGATGGCTCGGCAGACAAAACGCTCGCCGTCATGAAGGCAGAAGCTGCGGCGGCGCATCCATACGCCATCCGCTGGCACTCTTTCTCGCGCAACTTTGGCAAGGAGGCGGCACTACTCGCCGGACTCCAGCACGCAAAGGGCGACTATGTCGCCACCATGGATGCCGACATGCAGGACCCGCCCTCACTCCTGCCGCAGATGTACGAGATCTTGCAAACCGAAGACTACGACAACGTCGCCACACGTAGGACCACCCGCGAAGGCGAGCCTCCCATCAGGTCGTTCTGCGCCCGTATGTTCTACAAGATCATCAACCGCATTTCCAAGGCCGACATCGTCGACGGAGCACGCGATTTTAGGCTCATGAAGCGACCTATGGTCAACGCCATCATCTCCATGGGCGAATACAACCGATTTTCCAAGGGCATTTACGGCTGGGTGGGCTTCAAAACCAAATGGCTCCCCTATGTAAACGTCAACCGCGTGGCCGGCGAGACCAAATGGAGCTTTTGGTCGCTGCTCCTCTATTCCATCGACGGCATCGTCGCGTTTTCCACGGCGCCGCTCTCCCTCGCCGCCCTCACGGGTATCGTCTTCTGTTTCATCGCCATCTTGGGATTTATCGTCATCTTGGTCAAAACGCTTGTTTGGGGTGATCCCGTCGGTGGATGGCCGTCCCTCGCCTGCCTCATAACGATGTTTGGCGGTATGCAACTTCTGTGCCTGGGAATCATTGGCGAGTACCTGGCAAAAGCCTACTTGGAGGCCAAGCGCCGCCCCATCTATATCGTTCGCGAGTCCAACGAGGATTCTAATGACACGGTCCAATAGATTCACGCTCAAGAATGTGGCGTTCTACGCCGCCTGCTTCGCATTTTCCGGCGCACTCTTTGTCGCACTTGCAGTGGCAGGGCATGTCTACCCCTTTGGCGACAACTCGTTTCTCACCAACGATCTCAAATACCAATACATCGACTTCTTTGCTTGGTTCCGGCGCGTCCTTTTAGGCGAGGCAAGCCTTCGCTATTCCTTCTCGCAAGGACTCGGCATGAACACATGGGGGCTCTATAGCTACTACCTCGCCAGCCCCTTCAACCTGCTCTGCGCGCTGTTTCCCGCAGACAAGCTAACGCTCTTCGCGTTTGCTATCTCCGCGCTCAAACTGGGCTGCATCCACATCAGCAGCGCTTGGTATGTGCAAAAGCGCTTTGACCTACCCAAGCCCGCAGCATTCCTGCTTTCCCTCTCGTTCACGTTTTGCAGCTGGACCATCAGCAACCTACGCAACCCGCTCTGGATCGATTGCCTCATCCTGCTGCCCATCTGCGCCTACGGATGCTACGAGCTCATCCGCAAGCAGCGCATGATCCGCCTCGTCATCGCAACGGCGCTCAATGTCATGTTCTGCTGGTATACGGCCTACATCAGCATCCTGTTCCTCTGCATCTTCGTATTGGTCGAATTTGTCGATTATGTTGCAGAAGAAGGTTTTAGCTGGAAGCTCATGCTCGATCGGGCCCTGCGATTCGCCGGGGCTATCGCGCTCGGACTGCTTCTGTCCGCTTGGACCTTTTTGCCGACCATCCTTGCCATGTCCAAGGGCGGTCCCGTTCTAGCACTCGGCCCCCTACTTAAAACCAACCTCAAGTCGCTCATCAGGGGCTTTCTTCCCTGCATGTGGGTAAGCAACGAAAGTACACCTCAGTTCTATTGCGGCATCATCATGATGCTGCTTGCGGTGAGCCTGCTGGTTAACCGCACGGTTTCAATCAAGACGCGCATCGCAACACTCGTCGTCACGATAATCCTGGTCGCAAGCTCCGCTTTGAGCCCGCTCGAGTACATCTGGTGCGGCATGCGCGTTCCCAACGGCTTCTACTCGCGCACGGCTTTTTTGCTGAGCTTCTTTACGCTGTGGACCGCAGGATACGCGCTGCAGCCGCTCAAAAACCAGCCCAAATTGCGTCAAGCCTATCGCCCCGTCGTCATCATGCCCCTCCTGGCACTAACCGCCATTGAGTTGTTTGCCAACGCCCATGTCATTTGGAATCAGCTGTACGTAGGCTATTCCGAAGAAGCCAACAGCACCTATGTCACCACCGTAACCGACACGATCACGGCCATTCAAGACCAGACTTCGGCGTCGTTCTATCGCATTGACCGCACGACCACACGCGTCGACAGCGCCGCCCTCAACGAAGGCCTGGCGCTTGGGTACAACCAGTTGTCTTCGTATTCGTCTGCCAACAACCCGCAGGCCATCGCACTGCTCAACTCCCTTGGATACAGCAGCGTCGGCGAGTTTTCGACCCGTTATGCCGAACCCATTCTTGCCGTCGATGCCCTGCTGGGAGTTAAGTACGCCATTGCCGAGAACGCGCCTGCGGGATACGTTTTAGCCAAGATGAATCAGGCCGACTCCACAAGCGCAGTGTACGAGAACCCCTATGCGCTCAGCATTGGCGTCGCAGCCTCAAGCGATATCCAAAACAGCACGCTGAAGAGCGAGAACCCCTTCGAAAAGCAAAACGAACTCTACAGCAAAATCCTAGGCCGCGAGGTCAAGCTCTATACCAAGATCGAGGCCACGAGCACTGAGAATAGCGATAGCATAAAGCAATGGAGCGTTACTGTACCGGCAAGCTCCATCGGATATCTCTACATCAACAAAGATACGACTGCCGGCAGTTATTGGCCCGTCACCCTTACCATCGACCAGCGAACGATCGAAAACGAGGCCTGGAGATTCGACAATAATATCCGCCAGATTGCGGATGCATCGGACGCCCCGAGCCAGCATACGGTGTCAATCGGAGTCGCGGAGGGCTATACAGACATGCCCCAAGACAACGAGCCGGTCTTTTACGCCCTCAATCTGGACGTTTTCGAGCAGATTATTAGCGAGCTTAAGACGAACGAGTTTATTCCGACGGTTTTTAAGGACGGAAGGATCGAAGGCGAGTATACCGTCAAGGATGACGGCAACCTGCTGCTGAGCGTTCCGTACGATGAGGGCTGGAACGTAACGGTAAACGGAGCCGCCGCAGAACTAACGCCCGCCGCCGATAAGGGCTTGTCATCCCTGAACATGCAGAAAGGCGCGAATAGGATCGTGATGACCTACAAGACTCCGGGCGCCCTTGCGGGGCTTGCAGTGAGTCTGGCGACCGCCGCCGCCCTTGTTGCAGCGGGGCTATTCACCAGGCATAAGAAAAGCCGCCGTTAACAAGCGGCGGCTTTTACGCTCGAAAAGTTAATAGTGGCTAGAGCGTCTTGAGGTACTCCCTCAGCTCTTCTTCCCAGTCGGGCATGTGGAAGCCGGCGGCCTCAAGCTTGGACAGGTCGAGCGCGGAGTGGACCGGGCGCGGGGCGATGGGGCCCTCGGCCTTGGCGTAGTAGTCGGCGGTCGGTACCGGCACGACCTTCTCCCCGTTGCCGTTGGCGGCCTCGAAGACCGCGCGGGCGATGTCCGCCCAGGACCTCACGGCGCCGGAGCCGGTGCAGTTATATGTGCCGTAGGGCGCGTGCGCCCCCAGCACGTGGAAGATGGCCTCGGCCATGTCGCGGGTGAAAGTCAGGCGGCCCAGCTGGTCGTCCACGACCGTGACCTGCGTGAGCTTATCCTCGGGGTCTGCGACGCGGTCGGACAGCCCCTTCATGGTCTTGACGAAGTTGTGGCCCTCGCCGATGACCCAGCTGGAGCGCATGATGTAGTGGCGCGGGCAGCCGGCCACGGCGATGTCGCCGGCGGCCTTGCTCTGGCCGTAGACGGACAGCGGGGAGAACGGCTCGCCCTCCGTGTGGACCTCGGCGGTGCCGTCGAAGACGTAGTCGCTGGACACGTGGACGAGGGTGATCCCGTGCCCGGCGCAGGTGCGGGCGAGCAGCGCCGGCCCCGTCGCGTTGGCCTTCCATGCGGTGGCACGGCCCTCGGGGGTCTCCGCCCTGTCCACGGCCGTGTAGGCGCCGCAGTTGATCACGGTGCCGTAGAGCGACCAGTCGTACTGCGAATAGGCCTCCGGGTCGGACATGTCGAAGGTGTCGATGTCGCAGAAGTCGAAGTCCTTCGCCACGCCGCGCTCCTCGGCGAGCGCGCGCACCGCATGGCCCAGCTGGCCGTTGCAGCCGGTGACGAGGGTGCGCTTCGGCGCCATCGGGACGACGTCCTTGAGCATCGGGTGGTTGAGGTCGGCCTCGGAGACGGTGGCCTCCTCCAGCGGGATCGGCCACTCGATGGCGAGCTCGGGGTCGGCGAGGTTCACGAAGGTGTAGGTCTTCTTGAGCTCCAGCGACCAGTGGGCGTCCACCAGGTAGGTGTAGGCGGTGCCGTCCTCGAGCGCCTGGAAGCTGTTGCCCACGCCGCGCGGGACGTAGATGGCCCTGGACGGGTCGAGCGTGCAGGTGAACACCTTCCCGTAGGTGGCGCTGCCCTCGCGCAGGTCGACCCATGCGCCGAAGACCGAGCCGCGGGCCACGGAGATGAACTTGTCCCAGGGCTCCGCGTGGATGCCGCGGGTGACGCCGCGGCTGTCGTTGTAGGAGATGTTGTTCTGGACGACCTTGAGATCGGGGATGCCGAGCGCGCACATCTTGGCGCGCTGCCAGTTCTCCTTGAACCAGCCGCGCGAGTCGCCGTGGACGGCCAGGTCGACGACCTTGAGGCCCTCGATGCCGGTCTCCGCGACCTTCAGGTCCTTCTCGAATTCGATGTCAGCCATGTGGTTAATTCCAATCGTGTTGCGGGCGCCCCTCGCGGTGCCGCAGGATCATCCCCATGCCCTGCGGCGCCGCGAGGGGCGCTCGAAAAGGTAAACGTCCGGGAATCCGGGCCTACTGCCCCTGCGCCCTGTAACGGGCCTCGGTGGCCTCCTTGGCCGGTCGCCACCAGGACTCGTTGGCGACGTACCAGTCGATCGTCTGCTTGAGTCCCTCGGCGAAGTCGGTGTGGGCCGGCCTCCAGCCCAGCTCGCGCTGGAGCTTGGTGGAGTCGATGGCGTAGCGGCGGTCGTGGCCGGGGCGGTCGGCGACCCAGTCGAAGTCCTCGGGGTCGCGTCCCATGGCCTCCAGGATCATGCGCAGGACCGTGATGTTGTCCCTCTCGCCGTCGGCGCCGATGAGGTAGGTCTCCCCCGTGCGGCCCTTGGTCAGGATGTCCCAGACGGCGCTGGAGTGGTCCTCGGTGTGGATCCAGTCGCGGACGTTCTCGCCCTTCCCGTAGAGCTTGGGGCGCACGCCGTCGATGATGTTCGTGATCTGCCTGGGGATGAACTTCTCCACGTGCTGGTAGGGGCCGTAGTTGTTGGAGCAGTTGGAGATCGTTGTCCGTAGGCCGTAGGTGCGGGCCCATGCGCGCACGAGCATGTCGGAGCTGGCCTTGGTCGAGCTGTACGGGGAGCTCGGCTTGTAGGGCGTCTCCTCGGTGAACTTGGCCGGGTCGTCGAGCGCGAGGTCGCCGTAGACCTCGTCGGTGGAGACGTGGTGGTAGCGGATACCGTGCTTCCTCACGGCCTCCAGCAGGCGGAAGGTGCCCTCGACGTTGGTGCGAAGGAACGGCTCCGGGTCGGCGATGGAGTTGTCGTTGTGGCTCTCGGCGGCGTAGTGCACGATCGCGTCGTGGCCCGGGACGACCCTATCGAGCAGAGCGGCGTCGCAGATGTCGCCCACGACGAGCTCCACGCGGTCGGAGGGCAGACCGGCGATGTTCTCGGGGTTGCCGGCGTAGGTCAGCTTGTCCAGGACGGTCACGTGCACGTCGGGGTGGTTGTCGACCACGTAGTGCACGAAGTTGCTGCCGATGAAGCCGCAGCCGCCCGTGACGATGATGTTGTGGGGTTCAAAAATCTCAGACATGAAAATCCAATCTGAAGCATGTATAGCTTCTTTAGTATGCCGCAGGAAGTGACGCCGCGACACTATTCAACAAAACTATCGGACATTTCGGCATGCGATAAGAGCCATAACCTTCGCAGAATTACCTCCTGTACAAAACGCCTCCGGAATGCAGTCTTTGTCGTAGTGAAAAACCGAATCCCCAGTTATTTCACGTAAGTAATGTCCTGTTTTGGCACCGACCGGGAAATAGCATAACGATGATTCCCGCGATCTTGATAAACAGGGACGAAAGAATGGTATTTTCCGCTCGTCTTAATCTTGTAAATCTCATCCACGCTATACGGAAGATTGGGGAAATCAGCCCTTGAGATCAGCACGAAATAATTCGAGAAATACAGCACATGATGGGCAAACTCATCAGAATGGATCTCTTTTAAGCCCTCATCGACAAATACAATCGAGTCATGAACGGACGAAAGCTGGTTTCGCCAATCATAATCGGTCAGGGCGACACAGGGACAATCGCATTGCAAGGAAACGCCCGACTGCTCGCCCGTTCGCATGTAGCCTGCGACCATGTCAAACAGTGTCGTCTTACCCGTGCCGCTATCGCCACGCACAATAGTGATGTTCCGCTTGATGGTAAATGTGTACTTGGTTCCCCTGCGGCGGGAAATCTTAACGAGATGCGAACCGTTCATAAGCAGTACCTACAGATACGGAATCGACTCGTGAATCAATTCGGCCATGTTGTGAACGATTCGGCCGCTATTCACGACTTTAATTTTAAAATCCTCGCGACCAAAGTCCATCACATGATAGAGATTCACAACAAGTTTGCGGTCTTTCGCCATGTCGAGAATCCACTTGGCACAGTTGTCACCACAGGTAGAAGCGTTAAAAATTTGCTTACGATCAAATCTCATAAGCAGCAGCGTTTTCACGCCACCAGAAAGCTGGAGTGGGGAGATGGATCCAAGCACAGGGCTTTCGATGACGTTTTCGGAAACAACATCCGATCGATCAACATCTTTAATTATCGAGACTGCATAGGGATCCGTAATCCAAGAAGACCGGTAAGAGTTTTTGAAATATGTCGCTGTGTTGTAAATCGCTTCTGGCATATCGCCAAAGTAGACGCTTAACACATCCACTCCCAATCATATTGTCTTTATGGTCAACGTAATCATAACGAAAGGGGCCACCAGATAAACGGTGACCCCTAAAAGAAAACAAGCTTGCGCTAGTACTCGCGCGGGCTGTTGACGATCTCGCCGGCGGCGACCTTCTTCAGGTGCTGCCCGTAGACCGACTTGCCGTAGGCCTTGGCCGCCTCCTCCAGCTCGGCGGTCGTGATCCAGCCGTTCTCCCAGGCGATCTCCTCGGGGACCGAGACCGGCAGGTCCTGGGAGTGCTCCACGGCGCGGACGAACTCCGCGGCCTCGTGCAGGCTCTCCATGGTGCCGGTGTCGAGCCACGCGTAGCCGCGGCCGAGGGTGACGACGGACAGCGTCCCCTCCTCCAGGTACATCTGGTTGAGCGTGGTGATCTCCAGCTCGCCGCGCGCGGACGGCTTGACCTCGTGGGCCTTGGCGGCCACGTCGCCCGGATAGAAGTACAGGCCGGTGACGGCATAGGAGCTCTTGGGCTCAGCTGGCTTCTCCTCGATGGACACGGCCCTCCCCTCGCCGTCGAACTCCACGACGCCGAAGCGCTCGGGGTCGTCCACGTGGTAGCCGAAGACCGTGGCGCGGCCCGACTCGGCGTTCTGGACGGCGCGCGTCAGGTGGCGGCTGAGGCCGTTGCCGTAGAAGATGTTGTCGCCGAGCACCAGGGCGCACGGCTCGCCGGCGATGAACTCCTCGCCGATGGTGAAGGCCTGGGCCAGGCCGTCCGGCGAGGGCTGCTCGGCGTAGGTGAGGTTCACGCCGTAGCGCGAGCCGTCCCCGAGCAGGCACTCAAAGTTGGGCAGGTCGGTCGGCGTGGAGATGACCAGGATGTCCCGGATGCCCGCCAGCATGAGGGTGGACAGCGGGTAGTAGATCATGGGCTTGTCGTAGACCGGCAGCAGCTGCTTGGAGGTCACGAGCGTGAGCGGGTACAGGCGGGTGCCGGACCCGCCGGCGAGGATGATGCCTTTCATATAATCCGTCCTCTGTAATCGAAAATAGTTATAAATCAAGCGGTTAGTAAGAGTTTGATATTCTTTAAGTTAAACCTTCTCAATATTAACGAAAGAAGCAATTGATGAACAACCGCAAGGACACAACCCGTAGAGACGACATAACGAACGTGAGGGCCCTTGCAATATTCCTTGTAGTCCTAGGCCACAGCATTATTCTGTATTCAAGTGCGTGGGGATATTATCCAACTGAACAAAAATCAATTCTGTTGGATAATCTCAAATTCTTAATTAACGGAATCCAGATGCCCTTGTTCTTTTCGTTATCTGGCTTTTGTTTTTTATGGAGCTGGAATCGATCAAGCGATTTTATAAATCAGGTCATTAAAAAAGCTCAACGCTTAATTATCCCCTATATCATGATTGGAATATGTTGGCTCTTCCCCATCAGGATGCTCGTTAAGTATCCCTATTACAATGGCCTAACTGTACCGCACATCATCTTTAAATCAATTCTGTTGGGCGAAGACAACGGTCACCTTTGGTTTCTCCCGACTCTTTTTTTCATTACAGCAGCCACGTCGTGCATCTTTCAAATACTCGAAAAGAGCCCTCTAACAAGTTTTAAGGTTCCGATAGTTTTCGGCGCTTCAATTTATCTTTACCATTTTGGAATACCATCAGCGAACAGATATATCAATTTGGCAGAAGCAAATGCAATATGGTTTGCGCTTGGCCTAACAATCCACTACTTGGAAGCAAACAAATGGTTCGAGAGCTATAAAAGGCGTAAAAGCATATCAATAGTCCTAATACTATTATTCCTTGTAAACTTACTAAAACAAGTGGTGCCCCCCATTGCTTCCACCGCCCTTACTTGCATGGCGCTTGCATCAATTTATTGTGTCATCCCCCAAAAGGCAAACCTACTAACCGAAAAGATTAGCAAAAACAGTATGGGAATATATCTTTTTCATTCTCCACTGGTTTACATTTCTTTTACCTACTGGCCCAACATAGCCCCAATGGCGATGGCAGCAATTAACCTGATTGGATTTGGATCAGTCGCCTATATGTTGACGAATCTAATTCGAGCCACAAATATGGGTTGGATAATCGGAGAAACGCCAAAGGCACCACACGATAAGAAATAGGGAAAGCAATAGCCAAGGAATACAGCTAATTAAACTGTTTCTTCCATTTATCGATGCTCGTCCAGGGAAGATTAATCTCAGTTTTAACGGGATGGTTTACCCAATCAGCTAATTTATGGAGATAGCCGTCCTCGCGTTCAAGAACGGGAAGTCCCGTGTCTTCACCGATTTGGCGGGCTCGATTATCAATTGCAATAATTAGAGAGCGATGTCCTCCATTTAAACAGCGGATGCCCGCATGGAGACGCGTCCCCACATAATCAAACTCCTCGGTTTCAATTACACGATTAAGCTCTTCGGTATTGGGGCCTATGACATTAAATTGCTTCAGATCGACTATTTGATCAAGACACCAATCAACATCATGGCTTCCTTGAATCCAAATCGTTACCTTTTCGTATTCCGACGACAGCAATTCCAGCATCTTACGGTCACGTTCCGCATCGAAACAATAATCGGTAATTGACGTAACAACGTTTTTAGAACGCTTAGAGGATATCTCGAGTTGCCTAGATGGGGTTAACGACCACATGGTCGGACATGCGGTATTAAGAACATTCTCTATGCCAATAGAGTTAAGCCTCTTCTTAGTCATTTCATCTCGAACACTATGAAGATATTCATCGGATAGCAAGGTTTTATAGAACTTCTTTGTATAGGCGTCGATAGCATCGTCCACCCCAATATCAGACATGCCCACGCCGAACAAAACAACATTTCTATTATTGCCCAACCGCTTGGCAAGCGCCCATTGCTGCTGATCAGCCATATGCGTATACAGAATATTGGTGCCGCACAACAGCTTTACGTATTCAGGATACATTTCAAGCTCTTTGGAATAATAGTGCGTTGCCACATGGGGCAACGCACCGCCAAAGATTTGATCCGCGATACAGCCACAGGCATCCATGATCACATGGTCACCAGAGTTCTCGCTTCCCATAGCCGTATCCAAAAGGAGATAGCGTTCTTGCTTAACACCATCGGATTTTTCATCGTGCCTGCACGATGTCGCAGAGGCTTTAAGTAGCTGAGTCCATTGGTTAAAGCGCGCCATTAGTTTCTCCGAAATAAACGTTTGAGTAGAGCAACGTGACCGCCTTCGACGCCCGTCGAAGCAAAAGGCTGAAACGGTTCACAATAATCATCAGATAGGTTAAAAACGGCAGACACGCTGCATGCGCCACTTTCAACCGAACGAACAACAGGATGAGCGTTGCGAGAAGGCGAAAGACAGACTAGTTGGCTTAGCTCGGCGACACAAAGCGGATTCTTGCCGTCTTCCGCAAAAGAGTATATATGAATGCGAAGATAGGCCTCTTCATCATCATTTAAAAACAGCGGGACATGCCCCGCAAAAAGACCGTCCCTAGATTCAAGACTAATCCAGCGAATATCAGACTGATCAAGGGCACACCAAACTGCCGCGCGAACATCCACAGGCATCAAAGACGACTCAAAACGCACAGTCAAATCAACAGAAGAAGCTTGAATGAGCGTTTGAGACATGGCAGACGATCGCAATCGAGCATCAGCGAGATGATCGCTGAGCAAGAAGACCTTACTTAGTTCTTCGGTTTTTAGCACATTCCCGAAGGCGGACTTCCCGCTAACCAAGGATGGCTCTTCATTCAGATAACGTGTAAAGGCCTCGAAGAACATTTCATTTTCACGCTCAATCGACGTGCAGCTAAATCGATTAGGCGAATCGCATTTTGAGCCTGAAAGAGCCTCAAGAATAGAAGAAGCAATGCCGCAAGCAGAGGGCTCAGCGAGGTGGATGGTGCCCTCCGGAAAGTCGAGTAGATTATTCTCACGGTTTATTTCAATTACCGAAAGCTTCGATGCAAGCATTTCGAAAGGCAGGCGAGAGGGATTAGTCACGCTCAACGATACGCCGGCAACACACTTGGCATAAAGCGAGGCGCATTCATCAGCGGTCAAGATGCCGAGGCTGCGTACACGTGGATCACGAATGGGAGGCATTGCGTCTTCGCCGTATAAATATACGACAACTGCATCGTCGAGCTTGAGAAGCAATTTAATTGCATCAAGCAACATGCCAGACAAACGCCGATCCTTATTGGATTGATAAATAGCACAGACGGCATACTCTCTGCTTAGATTTTGTTCCTGCGCAGTATATATATCGCTAACGCCAAAATCACAATATGGGACTTCATGCGAATAATAGGGTTCAACTTTTTTAGAAAGCCATCTGCCTATTGTTATGGGGTTTAGTTCATAACGATAACTTGCTTCGGCATTTAGATACATCTCCCCCATCGGATAGAACCAAGGTTCAAAATCCTGAATGAAGTAGAACTTATGGGTGCACTTCTGCATAGATGCAAAGTGCGCCGTATTCCAAGCGGTGGCGATTACTGCAAAAAAATCCTCGGACACACTCGGAGCCACACGAACTTCTTTAGGCGAATAACCAAACCAATCCTTTATTTCGGTCTGAACTCTATGAGCACTTTTGTATGCTTCACAGCCCGGCATAATGTAAAAGTAGTTCTCATATCCGCGAGAATCTAGAAAGGAAGCCTTGCTGCAGATGGTTCGAAAGCCGCCAGAACCCTTTGCCGGCGGAGATATTATCCAGGCAATTTGTTTCATTTAAAGCACTCAAATCGCTTCGTAGTCAAAAGGATCGAACTTATATAACGCTGCGCGCTTGGGATCTCGAGAAAAGTTAACGGAGAACCATGGATCTCCCTCAGAGAAACGCTCTGACCAGTTATGCAACAATCGTGCCTTATCCTCAAAATGCTTATGAGAGCGAGATTTACTATCAAGGGATTTGTCAACACATGCCATATGGTAGAGACATGCCTCTGGTGTATAGATCACTTTTAACCCAGCTTGAGAAGACTTGAAGCAAATATCAACATCCGAATAGTCAAGAAGATACGACTCATCAAAACCACCCAGACGATTAAAATGTTCGCGTGAAATAGCTAAACAAACTCCACTCACCGCCGATACATCCCTTACGGTCAATGGCATATAGATATAGCCAGGAGAAGAGCGATGAATGCCTTGCGACAGGTTGACGATTGATTCTCCAACATAAGACAGGCCTGCCTGCTGCACAATGCCGTCAAGATCGCACGTCATTGTTCCAACGACGCCAACATCCTCTCGTTGAGAAAAACCGACGAGAGTCTTTAGCCACGAGGAGTCTAGTGCCTGAATATCGTCATGAATAAAGACGAGTTGCTCGCCACGCGCGGCGAAAGCACCGGCATTTCTCCACACAGATATATTAAAGGGGTCATCAAGCGCGTGAACGATATAGCGGCAACGAAGTCCAGAGCTCGATTGCTTAACAGCAGCTTCCGCTTCCTGCGAGCACACGAAAACGACTTCAAGATCATCAAAATCGGTGTCATTGATTGAAGATACAAGAGTCGAAAGAACCGAAGAATTGCCGCGGGTGGTAACGATTAATGAACAGGACTCAGATGAAGGAACATCATAAATGGGGCTATAACGAAAAGCACGATTATGAGAATTGACCACAGTCGCCTTGATACCGCATCTATCAAGGTGCTCCTGAACAGCTTTTATTCCAGCGAGGGTTGCATAGGGTTTACTATCGGAATTACCCGCAGTCGAATTCTCGCTTATTCTCCAGTGATACAAGATTTTAGGAACGTGATGGATCGTCCCACCAAGTTCGGCAATCTTCAGCACCATGGCATGGTCCTGGGCGCCATCCAACTCGCTGTTAGAAAGGTCAATTCTGTCTAAACATGCCCTCTTAATAGTAAGAAGGTGGCAAATATAATTATTGTCTCGAGCCATATCAAGACTAAAATCCGGCTTAAAAGTAGGATGAGCCAAGGACCCATCAGGCAATAGCTTATCTTCATCACAGTAGAGAAGATTAATATCCGAATTTTGATTTAGAGCGTGTGCATACTCAAACAAGATATTCGGTTCGAGAACATCATCATGATCGAAAAAGCAAAGGTAGTCTCCCTTGGCCATCTTGATTCCGACATTGGTGTTCTCAGTGATACCTAGATTGCCCTCAAGATCAGTCACTTTAATTCTAGAGTCTGCAGTCACGTACTCGGAAACCAAGTCGCTAAGTCCATCGTAATCTGGCGTAGAGTTAACCAGGATGAGTTCCCAATTCGAATACGTCTGAGCAATCACAGAATCAGCCATATCCCTGAAGAAATTCAAGGGAGTCTTATATAGAGGAACGATGATTGAAAACAAGGGCTGGTATGCAAGTCTTATTTGTGCTTGTGCCCGTGAATCGGATCCAGTCAATCTGCGCCCAGAAAACCAGGACAAATAACGGGGTTGATCGAATGCACACGCATGATTCCGATCAGCCTCATCCAAAAGCTCTTTAAGCATATCTTTCTTTAGATTGATAAACGTATCTAGATGACCAGAAGCCCTGTGTATGCAAATGCACAGGCTATCCCCGACCTCAGGAATATGAAGAGAGAAATTTATTAGACCAGGATTCGCATCGGCTATTAATTTATTAAATAACAAAGATTCCCCAACAACGCAGGCTTCTTCATTAAAAGCGACAATACGATCACCCTCAAGGTAATCAGTACCCGAAAGAACACCTCTAACGATTACGCCATCAACGCAGGGAATAAAGCTCTCAATTTGGATAGAAGCGAGCGCATGCACGCCAGAACGGTCAATATTGCGAAATTGTCCACAATGCTCCGCGCGCAGCAAGCCGTTAACTTTCGACTCAATCGAAAACTTGCCAGGATTGATGCGGCGCTGGTAAATTATATTATCTCCGCTAAAGAAAGACAGCGATTGGTCGACACCAAAATCGGCAAGAACAGCAACAAATTCAGTCTCTGAAATAGGAATGATTCTTGCGGGCAGAATTTGCCCATTAGGTGATTGCGACTCAACAGCATCAGGAAAAACGGATGCGGCTTCATACAGTAGATATAGCTTGCCGTCGCCACGGCAATTTAGCTTATTGTTAAATTCGGTATTAAAAACTATGCCCATATCAGCAACACTTTCCAACAACTAAAACAAACTCGCAAATCGTAGCCAAAGTAAACGGGAATACGAGGCATATCAATATGAATCGTTTGCTGTCCCCAAAGACCAAGCGACTTTGGTTAAGGATAAACGATAGGCACGGAACCAGAAGTGGCAAAAGGTAACGACTCTGGCAACCATTAACTGTCCCCAATCCAACGGGAGTAAAAGACACATAAAGTGCAGTTGCCACCAAAATCACCGTAAACAAAAACACAAATGAGGCCCATAGAAATTGTGCGAGACCAATATGATTAACGCTAATCGAATCGGCCGAAAAAAGCCCAAACAACAATAGGCAAACAGCTGGAAGCACCTGAACCAACCCACGGATTGCATTTACAGAAATCTGAGCAGCAAGCGATCCAAGGTATGCAAAGTTCAATGCATATCCAGAAGAGGTTATCGGATTTAAATAATAAGTTGAAAAATAATTGGCGAGTATTTCCGCGTAGCGCAATGGATCGGCGAGAATGAAAGCGATTTGCTGACCAGAGTTAACATCGGAGCCGCCTCGCATATCGCCAACGTTAGATCCGCCGGCCGTTGAAAACAAGAACGGAAGCGCAAATGAGGCAAAAGCAATCAAGCCCAAAACAAACACGGCGGCATAGTAATGAACTCGTTGCTTCGAGCCCGCAAAACGATTACGCGGAACCATAAAGAAAAGACCGATTATCGGAAAATACACAGCTTTGACTGCGAGTCCTAAAAAGGTAAATAAAAATGCGAGTGCTATATTGCGAACTGTAAATTCATTTAAATCACCCCATGCATACCTCAAAAAATAAGCAAAACCGAGAATGATAAACGAAATGAGCCATGCATCATATGAGAAACATGACGCAAGAAAGATCGAAGTTGGCAGCATTCCCACAAAAGCAAATAGTCCCTTTTTTGAGGGCGTAACCTTGATTGCAATGGCAATTGCAAGACAGTAACTAAATAAATTGCAAATCCGAGCGAATTGAATCATAGAAGAAAAATCGAAATGCAGAAGGCGAGCGAGCCAAAGGCCAATTGCCGATGGAATATACCCAATGCTGCTAAGCGTATAAACGAATTCTTCATGCTTGTTAACTTGCACATGACCAGAAGCGATATCAGATCTATAGGAGCCATTCAACTGCCTAGCATGCTCAAGAATTTCCGCTCGATCAAAATGGGAAAGAGAGGGCTCTTCATAGCCCTGTGCACGACGGACCGCTTCGTCAGTAAAGTTAATATCCGAATCAGTTTTTTGAGTTTCAAATAAATAAGATGTCGAAAGGGCATTGGAATAGTGAATTTGATCATCCCATGAAATACCCGTCGTTATCGGAGTGCTCACCACAAGGAAAACACCAATTGAGAATGCAGCGATAAAGAAAGCAACAGGAAGGGCAGAATTTCTCTTTCGAATGCCCGAGCAAGCCGTGAAAACCGAAGTTATGATTACCAGCAGGAAATAAACAACAGCATTAATGAACCCATTCACGAATGCAATCGTAGAGCAGCCAAAAACAATAAAGAATGCGATAATCAGCAGGGAAACGTAATCGGTAGCCTTGACCCTCGCCGAAGCAGAATGGAACAACGCTTTCAGAGAAAAGCCGCTTTGGAATAAATAGAGTATTGCGCAATAGGAAATCAGAAAAAAGAATATGAGCCGCTTTTTATTCCAGTCAGCAATATTCGAGAAATGAGAAGCCGGCGAGCCAAGAACGGTGCAGCCCTCCCAGATGACCGCCACAGCAAATGCCGTAAGCAACAGGACTAATAATTGAGCGCAGCGACCAGAACAGTTGCCACGCTTTTTTTCATCATCTGAGGAAAGGAAGATATAATATGATTGCCAAATGGCAGCATCTACAACGACGCAATAGAGCGCTAAAACGAACAGCTGTGAGACAGAGTGGTTCACATAAAAGTGCTTCATGCACAGAAGCTCGACAATAAAGAGAAGAGCAACGAAGACGGCTTTCATTATTTGCTTTTGGTTTACGCATCGAGACAACACGGGGCTAATTCACCTTTATCCAAATCAAGCTGCAAGGGCCCTCGAAGAATCGTTCCCAGTCATCTGGATGACAAGTATGGGCACCAAGCACTGTTCACAACTGTTGAAAGAAATATAAGTAGAGACATTCCCATCCGGATGATTTATACGCCAAAGCGAAACGCATAGCCTACTTTTCCTTCTCCCTACTTAACGCAACAGCCTGAACAAGCGAGTTCAAACGCTCTTCCTGTCGAGAGAGGCGAAGAGAATTGCAGAAATCACGGACCACAAGAACGGCAATAACGTAAAGGAACACGAAGTTAGAAGCCGACAGGAAACCAAATAGACTTGAAAGCCACATTGCAACTTGTGGAAAAACGCCCAAAATTACAAAACTGACGCTGAATAGCAGCCAAAACAGAGAATCCAAAACTTGCATTTGGGATTTTTTTAATTTGCGCAATACGAACACGAATACCAAAACAGCGCAAACGAGAAGCAAAATACGAAGAGAGACCGGCAAATGGATCACCTAAACCACTGAACGACAAGGAGCGTAACGAAAACACGAACCATATACTGCATAGACCTAACAGGGTTAAGATAGCTCTCGCCACCTTGACGCTCGCGCATCTTAACCTGTACCTCTGAAATAGAATACCCTTGCTTCAAAAAGAGAGCGAGAGATTCTGGTTCCGGATTTAAGGTATTGTCGTAATAGTATTTCGTAAGAATATCCCGCCCAAATAGCCTAAATCCAGACGTGGGGTCACTGATCCTCTTGCCTGTCAGAATCTTTATTAGCACCGTAATCATACGCGAGCCGATCATGCGAAGCGTCTTGTCTTTGCGCACGCTTACAAACCTAGAGCCAATGACAATATCTGATCCATCAGATTGAGCCCTATCAACAAGGACCTTTATATATTCCGGACAATGCTGGCCGTCAGCATCAAACTGAACCATATAGTCATATCCATGATCAACCGCATAACGCGCAGCCGTCTGAAACCCAACGGTCAAACCACAGTTAATGGGCATATCAATGATGTCACAACCAAGATCCTTGCAGATAGCCAGCGTTCGATCTCGAGACCCATCATTGATAACAACAAAATCAAACTCAGGTGCAATTTGCCTGAGCTCGCATATCGTCTTTTCTATGCATTCCTCCTCATTATAAGCAGGAATAGCGATAAGAGTTTTAGGTGTCATATACACATAAACCGATCTCTAGTTTTTCTCATTATTATAGCGAGAGATATACAAATGGTTAAATAGACACAACGAATGGTGCACCCTTGATTATCAACCCTTGATTATCAACTTCATCCGAACACCTCCCACATTCATCCGCACATGTGCGGATGAATGTGGGAACCCGATACCCTGAGGGCCGAACCGGTTGGCCCCGGGGACTCGAAGGACGGCATGTCCGGAAAGAAGAAAAAGGGTTCCGAGAAGGCGACCCCGAGTATCTACGGCAGGCGCTCACCAGACACGAAAGGGACACGGTCCAGAAGATGCTGGAGCTGGACGCCCGCGCGCCTCCAGGGCGATGCTCGGCGGCGATGCGGAGGCGCTGCTAGACGCCTACAGCCTGGAGGACGTGCCCATCGGAAGACTCGACCTGACGCCGAGCCTCATCGAGAGGGCACGCGCAGAGAGGCGCGACGCCCCGCTGGCCTAGCCCAAAGGCAAAACGGAAGAGGCGGACCGACCGTCCGGCTGAGTCTGGAAAGAGGTGCCAGACTGAGGGCGGAGAATGGCCCCCGGACCTATCGAACACATATCCACCGTTCCTTCAACTGGGGAAACGGCGCCCCCGGGGTCCATGGGGGCCGCGGGGGCGTTCGGCTAACCGCGGGTACGGACTATCTGCGCAGTGTGTTCGGCTGAGATCGGAAATCAACCACGAATGGTGCACACGGCATCGAGAACCCCGCAACAAACCTAGCCCTAGATTTCAAAGCTAGCAATCTTCCGAGTGTCAAACGGCATGGTTACGCCATGTCTCTCTAAGCGTAGGTGCACAACTACGAGGTTTTCTCAAATGTTTTAATTGTAACCACACGCGCCATATTAATGACATTCATTAAATACGACTTAGAGCAAAATGGGATTTGAAGCAATTGGGAAATACCTTTTGCTCGATTACCAGAATGAATATTTCTCAACCCATTATTAAATAATGCATTTGCCTTTAGATAGTTCTCAGCTCGTCGCCGATCGAACCGCTCGGCGACGATTGTATCAATCTTATCGACATCCAGTGATCGGCCCTCTTTGAAAGCTGAACGTAAACACTGAGAAACAACGAACTGTTTATACAAATTGCTACGCGAAATGCTATTAACAGTCATTCTGTATCGAATGAGCGGCTCTGGAACATTTCCAATAGTGAACCCTTCCAGCTCGGCACGCAACAGTAAGTCATAATCTTCTGCTAGCGGAACAGACCGATACCCCATTTCAAATACAGACCTTCTTCCAAACCAACTCGGATGAGGTACGCAATTTCTAATCATAAGAGAACGCCTAACGCCTTCACTCGAACTTGGAATTGAATCAACGAGATATAATTGACTACCGTCTTCGTCAATGGCGTTCAAATAAGAACCCACTAGGTCAAGCTCATGTTCTTCAAGATACGACAACTGCCGTTCAATGCGCTGCGCCTCAGAAATGTCATCTGAGTCCATTCGGCAGATATACTGACCGCGTGAGACCTTGAACGCCCTTTCCAAAGATGCAGCAAGACCAAGATTGCGTTCATTTCTCACGAGGCAAATCCTACTGTCATGAGAGCTATAGTTTTGAGCAATATCGTAAAGTGTGTTGTCATCTGGATTATCAAAAACAACAACCACCTCGATTCGATGATAGGTCTGCTTTAAAATAGACGCTAGTGCCTCAGTAAAATCTTTGGCGCTCTCCCTATAACAAGGCATGAGCACTGAAACCAACTGTGAATCTGTCAACTAAAACCTCCAACACCGCTGCGGGAGCAAACGCTAATGAAAACTACCGATAGTTTAATAGTCCTTCATGTGGCATATATTACAAGTGATTTCGCTTCTGGCGTGTCTACAGTGGTGCCTCAATACCTAAATGAGCAGTCAGAAATAAAGGACATGAATATAGCTCTATTAAATCTTACAAACTACAGACCTAAAGATGCGAAATATCCCGTCTTCTATCAGTCATGCATAGAAAAACTTCCTGAACCGTTTTGCAATCCGTCACTCGTAATATTTCATGAGATATATAGGCCAGATCACATTAAACTAAGCCATTGGCTCAGAAGACGTGCGATCCCATACATCATCACACCACATGGGTCTCTAACATATGTGGCGCAAGAACAGCATCATTTAGCTAAACAATTGCTTAATGTTTTCTTCTATAACGCCTTTATTCGCAATGCTGATTGTATCCATTTTCTATCGGAAAAAGAGGCGATGAGTTCAAACGGCTTTAAACATAGGAAAGCAAGCATTATTCCAAATGGTGTTAGCATCCCAAAAGCCAAAGCCTCAAACTTAGACAGCCGCATCGCGCTTTTTATTGGCCGCCTAGATATAGAGGTCAAAGGTCTTGATCTACTGATCAAAAGTCTGCCACTAATTGCTGATGAGCTAAGAGGACTCGGAGCAAAAATCTACATCTACGGTCCAGACGAAGATGGGTCTATGGCCAAACTGGAACTACTTATTGCCGACAATCAAGTATCCGATATTGTTTTATTAAATGGTCCAGTTAATGGTCAATCTAAAGCGGACGCTTTTCTCCAATCGCAGTTTTATATCCAACTTTCACGCACTGAAGGTTTCCCGACGTCTGTTTTGGAAGCACTAGCATATGGCCTCCCAATTATTGTTACCGAGGGAACCACATGGAAAGAAACAGCGAACAATAAAGGAATTGGAATCGGTGTAGAATCTGATCTCGAAGCCATTTCTAAAGCAATTCTCACGCTGTTCAATGACGATGAACTTCGTTGTAAACTTGCAACTGCAGCTAGAAAGTATGCAATTGAACACTTTCAATGGAAGGCCATTGCCAAGCGTCAATTTATTTTATACAGGGACATTGTAAACGGGCTTTCTAACTAACCATCTTGTTCTTCCAATACGGAAAGGGACTAAATGCTGTTTTCAATTATTATCCCTGCATATAATGCGGCATCCAGTTTGCCGGAAACGCTATCATCCATCTACCAACAAACATATGACGGCTATGAAATTATCCTCATTAATGATGGATCAGCAGACGCTACTGAAAGTGTCTGCAAAGTGTTTTGTGAATCTCACAACAATACTCATTACGTTAGACAAAATAATATGGGCGTATATGAGGCCAGGCGAAAAGGCGCGGAGATAAGCGCCGGAGATTACCTGGTCTTTGTTGATGCGGATGATTCTTTGCGCTTCGATACCCTATCTATTCTTGCTCGCGAAATCGATAAGTGCAATCCAGACATAATCTGTTTCAGCTATACAAGAAACCCAGACTATTCAAACGATCCGTTTATCAATCCCGCCCTTCCGTCTGGCATCTATGAAGGTGACGATCTCGACGAAGTCAAAAAATGTTTGGCGCGAGGGAAACTCAATTCAATTTGGGGAAAGGCAATCAAAAGAAACTGTCTGATTGACGATTTAAGCAATACCGATACAAAGAGAATCGATTTTGCAGAAGATTTTCTGCAAATGATACCCATAGTCGATTCAGCCAGATCGGTTTTACAAATAAGTGATGCGCTGTATTATTACAATTGTCAAAACGGACAAAGTGCAACACACAGCTATAAGGAAAAACAGCTTTCAGATTTAACCTTCGTCACCTCAAGCCTAGTGAAAATCGCCGCTCGTTGGGGAGAAGAAACAGAAAGGCTGGCATGGAAAACAAGAACGGAACAGTATCTTTATCTCCTATCGATCAACGAGCTCAGTGACAATAATGAGACCAAAAAACGTAACTTTGTTTCAATTTCAGAGGCCTTATTTAATCCCTCAATTAAAGCTGATGTCCCTTGCAGCACCTACAGACCTGACAGCTATTTACTGTTCCTTGCGGCAAAGAATAAGCACTATTTGTTATCTCGAGTAGTAATACGCTGTTGTGAACAGCTAAAACTATTGATACTGAAAATCTTGAGCTAATCGCCCTGTTGTCATCGCTCATTTTTCCTGGCACCGAGTAGTAAAACCAACCGACTTAGCCTTCGATAATCAAATGTCAGGCAAGCCGGTTGGTCATAAAAGTAATGAAAGAACATTAGGCTATTCTGCTTAACAAGCGTCACAGATTATCGCTTGATAAATGCAGATATGCTCGTCTTTTCGGATTCGTTTAGCCCAAACATCAAAACCAAGAAGAAATAGATAAAGAAATAAATTATTGCTGACACCAAAACCACCACAAGGCCAGATAAAAGGCTTTTAATTAGGTTATAGAGCAGCAGCAAAGCCCCCGTACCGGCAATAACCAAGACGGAAAGTTTGGCAATTTCAAGCCAAAATTTCTTTATGTTCAACCCAAGCTTTTCAGAATAATACCAATTCATACAGAAACCGTTACCTATAACCATAGCGATGGCTGTTGAAACTGCTGCGCCCACTATGCCCATAAGCTTGAGCAATATAATCGTCACGACCACGTTGACAAGCGCAATCGCAAGATACATATACCCCCTATACAGGTAAACATTCGCAACCTGCATTATGGTAAGTCCCAGGTTCTGAATTAAGTCAATGGTAAATGGAACCATTACGATCAAGGCGATATAGAAAGCGTCTATATAGTCCTTACCAGCCCAAATAATGATGAAATCTTTCCCCAGAACAATAAATAAACTAAGAACAAATCCGCAGACGATAAAGGAAATGCGACCGACTTTAATGAAGAGATCCGAAATTTCAGACATATCCTTATTCTGGCAATACAGTTCTGAAACTCGAGGAAGAAAAACTGATGAGGCTGCCGTACCGATTGTCATATAAATCGTGTAGATTTGAGATCCGACAGAATATACCGCAACGGCGGCAGCACCAAAATAATAGCCGACAATTAATTGATCGGTTTTCCAGAAAATCTGGTCAGCAATCGTCACCAATACAATCGCGCCGCTAAAAAATAGCAATCCTTTAGCCAGTTTCATGTCCCAGCCATGATATCTGAAACTAATGTGCAGATTATATTTAGCAAACAAACGCTGACTCACCGCGCACAACACATTTGTAACAAGCACGACTAAACATACGGCTAATGCATTCTTAAAAATTGTCGTAAGTCCATACACTATGAAAGGCTGAGCTATTAGGGCGGCCAATTGCGAGCCCTTCAAAAAAACGAACCTTTCATTAGCAGTTATCGCCGCAACGCTAATAGTGTTGTTCATGATAACAATTGTGTTGATCCCTAATACAACAAGCATTGCGGAACACTCATCAAGCTGTGAGTTTGTAAAACTGGCTGAATATACAAACCGAACAACCACGGCGAGAACGCAACTTATTAGCATCACGAACACAGATAGGACCCAGTACAGACGCCTAGCTATTGCGAGAGTATTCTCCATTAAGTCATTTTTGCCCTCTGCCATATACTTGCAATAAAAACGCCCAACACCGGCAGACAAAATCCCATTAATGGAAACTATATAAGACATGATAGAGCCTATCAATTGATAGAGTCCATATTCGTCTTGTCCAATGTTTTGCAACAACATCGGAACATATACAAAGCCGACTAAAGCCTGAGCCAGTATATAACCATATGTAATTATTATGCCAGTAAGTCTTCTGCTTGCGCTACTTATCAGAATCACCGTTTCACAATTAGTTGCTTCAAATACCATTCAGAAATTAAAGCACTATTTAATCAGAACAACCGATTGCCGAACCTCTCCTTTGTTCGCATTGTTAAAACAGGGTCCGATTAAATTCCCAGGCAGAATTTGATGCCACATTTTATTGTCATGCGGATTATCTCCCCAGAAGAACCCAATATGACAGTCGATTGATCCGTCAGTCTTAAAGAAGATAATATCTCCCTTTTGAGCATAACCACTATTTAGCATATCTTGGACAGTACGGAACTCATACATTTTGCATCCCAAATCTCGAGCATAGCCATACCATCTCCAAGCGTTAATATAGCCGCCACCGCCTGGCCCCCCAGCCCAAGGAGAGTGATTATTATTCTGCGCAATACGATTGACATCGCCACCAACCGCAGCATAAGCATGGGCCACGAAGCCAGTGCAATTCATGCCAGTATAGCCATCCCATCTCGGGGCACCTTTTGGGTAAAGGCAACTATCATAGGAGAAGCCACCGGAATATCTCGTTCCTAAATAATAGCCATCAAATTGATGCGTCGTAAGCCAAGTGACGAGTCCAATACGACTAACCCCCAAAACCGTTGAGCTGCCAAATGGGCTGTAGTAAATCTGAGTCGACTTCGACTGGAGAGTGCCATCAGGAAGCAAGACATCGCAGTAAAGATCGTAATAACCATCTTGCAATCCAAGTGCAGAGGGATTGAAATAAGCGTCATTCACACTGGAAAATTCTTTTAGAACACCCCATTTACTCCAGTCGGACTTGGCCCAAACAAATTTAAACTGAAATTGTCCAGATTTTTCAGCTGCAAGCGTTCCCAAATCAGCTCGAACTCCCCAAGAATTATTGCCATCAGTCGAAATTGCAGTAATCCTCGAGAAATCCCAACAGCTAATGATTGTTCTTTTTTTTTGGACAACTCCATCTGACCCCGAAACGTCACAGATCAATTCATAGTCTCCGGCGTCTTTTGGAGCCCATTGCAAGTGTGAACTTGTGCCCTGTTGAGCAACGCCCCAGTCAGCCCAATTATTCTTATTCCAGACGAACTTATACTGTAAGTAATTAGTATCACCCGAGCATCTAGCATCGATCTCAGTGCTTTCATTAGGCCTGACAAGCGTTGCAGAAGAACTCAGGGACTCGTAATTCCACTTCTCGGAGCCAATCGAGCATTCAGTCTTCGAGGTCATCGTCTGATCGTTGGCCTCATCAATAACATCAACAAAAACGGTGACAGCGCCAGATTTATCGACTCTCCAGTCAATTGAGGATTTACCTCTGCCGGAGTCAATCACACCCCATTCAGCCCAGTTGTTCCGCATCCAAACATATTTGTATGAAATCTGATTATTCTTTCGGATGGTAATCCGAGGTGTAATTGAAAGCGTATCCCCTACGCACAAATTGGATGAATCAGATTTCAAATCTATTGAAGTGAAGTTAGATAGATTTCTCTCCACCCTGACGGGGAACCTCCAGGTCCTCACGTTGCCGGCCGAATCGACGGCGTCGACCAAGATGTTGACGTCGCCGGCGACCTCCGGCACCCAATCGCAGGAGGCCTCGGGCCCGAGCTGGCGGATGGTGCCCCACCTGGACCAGCCGCCCTGCTCCCAGACGAACTTATAGCGGACCGAGCCCGAGTTGCCGGACGCGGCCAGGCCGAGCGAGCAGCGGTCGCCCAGGAGAGGAGACCCTCCATCGGACGCCTTTGCCGAGAGGCCGTCGACAGAGTAGTCCTCTGAGATGCGAACGGGGAGTCTTGACGTCGACGTGAGCCCGCCGACCGTGACGTCGGCATAGAGAGTATAGGAGCCGGAAGACGGGGGCGTCCAGGTACAGGCGGCGGACTCAGATGCTGCCTGGATGACGCCCCACTTGGACCATGAGCCCCGTTCCCAAAGGAATTTAATCTTTGCGCCGGGAGCCGCGGCGGCGGAGATATCGACCTTCATTCCGCCGCTCCACTCGAGCGTATCCCCGCCGCTCACGGAAAGGCGACAGGCATCCACCCTGACGGGGAACCTCCAGGTCCTCACGTTGCCGGCCGAATCGACGGCGTCGACCAAGATGTTGACGTCGCCGGCGACCTCCGGCACCCAATCGCAGGAGGCCTCGGGCCCGAGCTGGCGGATGGTGCCCCACCTGGACCAGCCGCCCTGCTCCCAGACGAACTTATAGCGGACCGAGCCCGAGTTGCCGGACGCGGCCAGGCCGAGCGAGCAGCGGTCGCCCAGGAGAGGAGACCCTCCATCGGACGCCTTTGCCGAGAGGCCGTCGACG
>NZ_JAQLFP010000001.1:0-39977 GCF_028207065.1 Collinsella aerofaciens | reverse complement strand
GCGGCCAGGCCGAGCGAGCAGCGGTCGCCCAGGAGAGGAGACCCTCCATCGGACGCCTTTGCCGAGAGGCCGTCGACGGAGTAGTCCTCTGAAACCGGCGAAGTTGCACTTAAATCATCGGCCCGTGTTGAATCTTCAATCTGTGATGGAGACAGGCCCGCTTCACTCAAACCAAAGCAAGGAGTTACGGCCAAACAGAAATAAAAGAAGAAAAAAGCGACACGGACAGCCTTACTTCTAAAGAAATGCATATAGAACCTCCCCGATAGTTCACTCCAACATAATATTGCTAGCAAGTAACAATTTAAGGCCAAGATTTACCATACAAGTAAGGTCGACTACAACCAGCGCAGTCGACCTAGAGAATTCATATTGATATTAGCCAATTAAAGAAATAATGCGCGCAATATTCTGACCATATGTGTCACCCGGAACAGCCCAGCGGCCGTTTAAATCTTCCAAATATGGCGCAACTCCGAGAAAACCCTTAGACTGAAGGACTTCATATCGAGGATCCACACAAGTGTTATTCAACGCCGCACCAGTAGCATATCCTTTAAGATGCTGGACTTGGGCAAGCAAGCCCTGATATACATCGTCAAATCTAGCGCCTCCCGATTGTTGATTGACGGCGCCCAGTCCGGCGAAATTGCACTGATTCGGCTTTACGGAACCTCCAAATTGCAACCATCCAGTCTCAAGCATAGCCTGAGCAAAAACAACTTCCGGACGAACCCCTTCAGAAACAGCGGCTTCAACAATTAATGAACAAAAATCACGAATAGTAGGTGCTCCCTTTGAAACAAATTCGTCTGAGGGATATGTATGTCCTGTTGATTCATATAAGTTCACCATAGCATCAACTGAAGTCTGCAGACTTCCCATAATTGGAGTACCCTCCACCGTGACCTTGCGGGTCAGGTGCCTCTCGGCGGAGCCGTCGATCACGTCGAGGTAGACGGTGTACTCGCCCGGCTCGGTCGGGGTCCACTCGCAGGAGGAGGAAGCGGAGGGCTGCTGGGCGACGCCCCACTTGGCCCAGCCGCCCTTCTCCCAGACGAACTTGTACTTGAGGCCGGAGGCGTCGCCGGACACCTTGGCCTGCAGCTTGACCGGCTTGCCGCAGAGGGCGGAGCCCGAGACTTCGAGCGACTCGACGGAGCAGCGCTCGCCGACCGTGACCTTGCGGGTCAGGTGCCTCTCGGCGGAGCCGTCGATCACGTCGAGGTAGACGGTGTACTCGCCCGGCTCGGTCGGGGTCCACTCGCAGGAGGAGGAAGCGGAGGGCTGCTGGGCGACGCCCCACTTGGCCCAGCCGCCCTTCTCCCAGACGAACTTGTACTTGAGGCCGGAGGCGTCGCCGGACACCTTGGCCTGCAGCTTGACCGGCTTGCCGCAGCGGGCGTCGCCCGAGACTTCGAGCGACTCAAGAGACCAATTAACAACTTTGTATTTAGAAGTGCTAGTCACATATCCATTGGAGTCAATGACATCAGCATAGATCTCATATTCACCAGCCTGGGGCAGGGTCCAAGAAATCGACGGCGAAGTTAAGTCTTGACCGATTACACCCCAATTGGAATCACTCCAATCAGACCCAGCCCTATGCCAAACAAACTTATATCTAAGGCCATCAGTCTTGCCGCTAACATTTACACCGATTTTTACCGTTGACCCCGCATGTCCCAGTTCTTCCGAGAAGGAAATTCCATTGACGGAGTAGGGATGCGGGAACTGCGCGATGATTGCGGCAGCGTCAGCCTCGCCAAGACGGCGGCAACCATCGTCCGAGAAATAGTTGGCCACATCACCGTAATTCGAGATAAAGCCATGTTCGATAAGAATACCTGGAATTCCCTGCTCGCGAGCGCAGCGGATAACGGCGAACTCGTCGCCTACCTCCATTTGAAATACGCCGCGGTATGTTAGTCCCATAGCAGCAAGGTTGTTCATGACCTTGTTGGCAAGCTCAACAGAGACCTGCGTGTAGTCGGTGCCATTTGCGGTAGGAGCATAAACTTCTGCGCCGTGAGCCCCAGAAGACCCAGAGTTGATGTGAAAGCTAACAAAGGCCTGCGCGCCCTGATCAATGCAGCGCTGTACGCGGTAAAGATAATCATTGCTGGGATAGTAGCCAGACTGCTCGCGCGCAAGAACGATCTTAAAGCCGTAAGCTTCAAGTTTATTTTTGCAGGCTGTCATGATCTTCCAGGTAAGGTCGGCTTCACTCTTGCCATTACCCTGAGCGCCAGAATCCACCCCGCCATGTCCCGCGTCAAGTGCAATAACCCCCACATTACGTGCGGAGCGCTCAGCATAGGTGGAAATGCCATCGGGTGAATCGGCGCATTCCAATGCCTGCTGAATCGACTGGGCTTCAACGGCATTGCCATCGCCGTCCGCATAGTAAACAGAAGTGCCCTCGGAGCTCACGGAGCCATTAATGACCGTAAACGAATAATCCCTGTCAGAAAGATCCACCTCATGCTCAGAGCCATCGCCCTGCAAAGCATAGGTTATCGATGTGAGGAAATATGTATTAGATTCCAACTGCGAACCAAAAATAAAAGCAGCAGAATTATCAGCCGTTGCAGATGCTTCAATAGTCCCCTGAACCCCATTGGCACTTACATAGTTGAGAGTTGCGGAGGCAAGGCTATCGCCGTCATCGGGAGTAGCAAAGGCAACGACCTGATCAGTCCCGCTGGAAAGGCTCGGGTAGGCAAGATATACATACTGGAAAGAAGAATTGACCGGTTCAGCCTGCTGATGGTTCTCAGATACATCAACGCCAAAATCCTCATCAGCCGATTCGTCAACGTTCGTTGCCGGCGATGAATCATCAGCAGCGTCGACATCAACAGAACCCGCATCACGCGAGGCCTCGCCATCATCGTCTGCAGTAGCAGCGTCCACGGCAGCGTCCGCAGACGGGACGTTGCTCGCGGCGTAGGCAGCAGCCACAGGACCCATCAAGGATGAAATGGTCAAAAGACCAGCAAGAGAAAAAGCTGTTGAGGCACGCAATGCCTTTTTCATATTGAATCCCCCGTCACAAATAATGTTACTAAGAGAAGATTATCTTACAATCTCCTCTGCATCGGAAGTCCAGTTATTCGAAGCGCGGGAATTGTTATAAAGGCAGGCAGAAACCTGCTCTTATAAAAAGCAGGTTACGTTCTCAGCAAACTTTTGTTTTTTCGTCCTTCCATGGACACAGTGCTAGCTCTAGTTTTTGAAGCAATTAGCGGCGCCCCAAACAGCGCAAGTGCCAGTAACACGAAAATCCACTGAAGCACGCAATTCGTTTAAGCACGTGACGGACGACGAAAGCGTGTACGCAGCCGCGAAATACAGCAAAAAGCCCCATGTTTCGCTTGTATCAGAGGCGTCTGGGGCTTCATCGAAAGAGTAGCCTGGCTAACGCATTCAAGAAAAATAGAGCGTGGTCTTCATGAATCAAACGCCAGTATGCAACGCTCGCGCGCGTCTTTGAATCTTCTAATGAGCAAGAAGAGAGGGGTCTAGGAAAGACCTAATAGTTCTTGGAATCTGGGAATCGTCGAACTCACCATCTTTAAACAAGAGAATCATATAGCTTCTTATCGTTCTGTCTCGAAAAGATATGAGTGACCAGATGCACATCGTGGGCCTTTGAAATACAATCTTCGTCCCTTAAAGATTCAGCAACATAACAACCGCCCCAATCAAAAAACCGAGATAGCCCCGGCTGATAATCAAAGAGGCGGTTGGATTGGCAACACCTATTTGGACGATTCCGGGAGGGACAGCCCCGCCTCCCTGAACTCGACCGGCGACATGTAGCCCAGCGTCGAGTGGATCCTGAAATTGTTGCACCAGTGCACGTAGTCCGAGAGTTTGACCCGGAGCTCGCGCGTCGTGCCGAACGTCTCGCGGTGGACGAGCTCGGCCTTCAGTATCCTGTTGGTCGACTCGTCGACGGCGTTGTCGTAGGGGCAGCCCATGGCCGACAGCGACCTCTCTATGCCGAAGGCCTCGAGCATCAGGTCGATCTCGGCGTTGTCGAACTCGCTGCCGCGGTCCGTGTGGAAGACCTCGATGTCCGAGATCGGGAAGGAGAGCGTCGCGAACGCCGACCTGACCAGCCGGGCGTCCTTTGTGTTCTGGTGGCGAAGCTCCTGCGGTGGTACATTTCATTTTTCAGCGTCGCAAAGAACGACTCTGCGACGGCGTTGTCGTGGCAGTTGCCGGTACGGCTGCAAGAGAGGCGCACATGGTTGCCCCTGGCCCACTCAGCGAGCTTGCGGCTGGTGTACTGCGCCCCCTTGTCCGAGCGGAATATGGCGTTCTCTGCCACGTACCCGCGCGCACGCGCGCTCTCGAGGGCGCTGACGACGATATCGGCGGTCATGCGCTCGGACAGCGACCAGCCCACGAACATGCGGGTGTTCAGGTCGATCACCGTCGACAGGTAGAGCCAGCCCTGGCCGGTGCGCAGGTAGGTGATGTCGCCGACGAGCTTGTAGGTGGGCACCGGGCTCGTGAAGTCCCGCCTGATCAGGTCGGGCCTTGGCTTGGCGTCCCTGTCGGGGACCGTCGTCCTCTTCGACTTGTACGGCGTGCAGCCGCGGATCCCCAGCTCGCGCATGCACTTGCGCACACGGTACAGCGTGATGCCGCGCAGGCCGTCGGGCAGGAAGCACTTCACGAACCGCGCGCCGAAGCGCCTGTCGGACTCGAGCCACACGCGCCGCACGGCGTCGCGCGCCTCGGACCAGTCGTCGACGGGGCAGCCGTTGGAAACCCAGCTGCAGTGGCCCGACCGGCTCACCCCCAGCACCTTGGCCATCATCGCCACCGTGAAGTTGCCCTTCTCCGCCTCCATGAGCCTGTACCTGGCTAGAGTGCCTGCTCTTTGGCGAAGAAGGCCGCGGCTTTTTTTAGGAACGCGTTCTCCGCCTCGAGCTCGCGTATGCGCTTCCTCGCCTCGCGAAGCTCGCGCTCCTCGGCCCTCGGGTCGGGCTCGCCCCCCAACTCGCGCTTGCGCTTGAGCACCCAGTCGTTCACCGTCTTGGGGTTGAGCCCGAGCTCCCCGCAGACCTGGGTTATGGGGCGCCCCGTGGAGATGACGTAGTCGGCTGTCTCCCGCCTGAACTCGTCGGTGTACTTCTTCTGATTGGCGACCATGAGGCAATCCTTCCGTCCATCGGCTTGTATGCAGTCTAGGGCATCGCGGCCACACGATCCCTCCAGCCCGCGTGTCCGAAAAAACGATACAGGTCAGAGGTCGCCCCCGCGGCGCGGCGCCACGCGACGAAGTGCAACCGCAGGCTGATCGACCGCAGGGAGGCCATGGCCGCCGCCGGCAAGAGGCCGTGCATGGCCAACTGCGCCACGGCGCGCGAGATGGCGTGCTGGGTGTGGGCCATAGCCGGGATGGCGGCGGCGTAGCGCGCCGCCGCCCCCGGACACGGGTTCCGACCCCGTCGCGCGCCGCGCTCGAGGCCGTTGGGAGGCCACTCGAGTCCCTTTTCTGGGCGGCGGGAGACCGCCATGCCCGCATAAAGACTCCGATTTCGCCGCGAGGCCCCCAGCCGTAGCAACGAAATGCGCAGCCGAGAAGGCCACGCGCGGATATTAGAATGCCGAACGTGCGTCGAGCAGACACGCCCTCCAGCGGCGCGGTCGCAGGGTGAAGATAGGTAGGCCCGGCCGTGCGCGGTAGCTCCGCGGGCGGCCGGGCCGGTTTTGCCTCTTGGCAATGTTCAACTCATATTAAAAGGGAGGAGTCGACTGATCGGCCCCTCCCACGGCGTTTCGCCGTTTCTCTCTGCACATATTAGCACACGGAAGGAACGTCACCGCTTGCGCCCGTAGCCATCGATGAACCCCTCAATAAATCCGTATTTCTGCCGGTCACCGCTTCCGACGATCATCATGTACGTATCAACCCCGACAGCGCTCTCGAGCTTCTCGAGCTCCCGCAGGCATTTCCGAAGAAAATCTCTGGAACGCTTCTTCTGATGCGTTAGCAAGGTCAATAGGTAGGCCAGGAGAACGATGTAGTCGATTATGGAATTGAAATTCAACCTGTACCCGATAGAAAGATCCTCATCGAGAAGCTCGCCAACCGCGGCCAGGTTTCTGTCGGTCTTGGGATACTTAACCGATTGGCTGAACCTCGAATCAAATACCGCCCCGTTATGGGCGACCGCGTTCCTTAAGGGACGAATCGTCTCGACGATGTTGATGACGATGCCGGGGTTCGCATGTAAGAGACCTAGGTCGCTTGCGATATCGGCGAGGATTTCATCGGGAAGGCTTCTGCATACGCTTGTGAGATCGCCGAGGGTCATCACCTCGAAAATGCTCCAAACGGGCGCGTCATCGTCGCGATCGACATAATGCTTCACGAGATCGTTTTTGTAACTCCGTCTCACGATGTTCTGAAGCTGGCTCTTGAGCTTGAGCTTTTCCCCCATCTGCCCGTTCACGACCCTTCCGTTGACATCCCTGCATGTCCGGAGGCCGCGCTTTAAGAAGGTCGCCAGCCCGGGGTCCTCTATGTTCTCAAGTATTCTGGCCAAGACTATGTTTTTAACCGCCGTTTCGATGAACATTATCTCCGGGTAGATTGCAGCCTTGATGGCGGAATCGAACCCGTATATGTCCATGAGTGCATCGAACAAAGGGAGGGGGAGCGCATTTTTGGGCTTTCGGACAAACCGGAAGCCTTTATAGCCATGGAAATAGCCCATGTTTCTCAGCAGTATCTTTCTGTCGCTCCCCCGCAAATCCTCCATACCGTGATTCGTCCTCATGTGCTTCATGAGGGAATTGATGCTCATGCCCTTCTTCATCGAACCTCCCTTGGCCTCCTTCTAGGAAATTATATCCCAGCCCGCCTCGACGGGGCGAGCCTGTCGTTGGCGCCGGCCTATTTGTGTTTGTTAACGTCGTGATTGCGGGTTTGATCACATCCGATTTTCAGAATTGAGCACGATAGTTTTTCGGTTTTGAGCACGGCCACGCCGACCAGACCGCATGCCTTAACGTTGTCGGTGCGTCGTATCGGCAACGAGCAAAGGCAGGAGGGAATGATCGACGTGGACAAGATAGAGGACGCAGGTGGCGGGCTGCAGGCCATGCTCGAGGCCGAGCTCGCGCACAGGGACGCGACCAAGAGGGCACGGCTGCTCAGGCAGGCGAGGCTCCCCGTGCACAAGTCGGCCGAGGGGTTCGACTGGTCGCACGTGCGGTTCTCCGAGGGCTGGGGCCGCGACGACATGCTTTCGCTGGGCTTCGTCGGCGCCCGCGAGGACCTCGTGTTCTTCGGCAAGACCGGCAGGGGCAAGACCCACATGGCCGTGGCCCTGGCGATGCGCACGGCCGCCGCCATCTGGTCGTCGCCGAACACCGCGCCCCACCGGCTGAACTCCAGGTTCGTGGTGATGACCACCGACTGCCACTCGTAGGCGTCGGCGAACACCTAGAAGAGCGCGCGCCGTCGAGATCCAGCGGCAGGAAGCCGAGCTCGTCGATGACGAGCAGCCTAGCGCAGCCGATGAGCGCGGCCTCACGGTCAAGGCGCCCCTCGTCGCGGGCGCGCCGCAGCCGCATGACGAGCGATGACGCGGTGAAGAAGCGGGCCTCCATCCTCCGCTCGCACGCCAGCATGCACAGCGCCGAGGCCATGTGCGTCTTGCCGGTGCTGACGTCCCCCACCAGCACGAGGTCCTCGCAGAAACCAGTTTCATGGAGCGTTTCATTGAAAATCCCCCTAATCTAGCAACGGTTTAAAGTCTACTAGATTGGGGGGACGCGAGCCAAGTCGACAAAGGCAGTTAACCGGCGGCTATTCATGCCTCGATTTAGAACCGCTCGAGAATCTCCGCAGCATTCTCTCGCAGATAGATATCTAGGTCCGGCACGGCAAACTGCACGTAGCCCCTCTGTGGTGCCTGAATAACCTCTCTTTGTAGCAATTTGGCCCTAATAGAGCTGATCTCATTGGTCTTTTTACCCATGCGCTTAGCAATCTCGGCTGATTTGGACTGTTGTTTATCCTCGCACATCGCCAAAAGGTATTTGATATCGTTAAGTCCCAGTCCAGAAATCGCGGGCTCGTGAACAACATCGTGAAAACGAGCCTCTGCCAGCGCAATGCCTTCGGTGACATCGTGTTCGCTCACAATGGCACTTTTGGCACGATGCAAGTTGGCGCGCTGCCAAATGGAGTAACCGACCATTTGCACCAGATAGGCATAGCCCTTAGTGGTCTTAGCGGTTCTCGACAGCAGTTAAACCATTGTCTAAAGCGAGAAATACTCACTCTCGGCAGATAAGTTAGGCCCCAACCACGGATCACCCGTCAAGAAAAACTCCGGCCAGCGCTGCATAAACAGTGCCTGCTCGCGCTTCCAACGGCGCAGCTTCTCCTCGCTGGCCTCTTCCCTGCCGCGCGAAGTGAACTCGTAGTGGTACAGCTCGGCATAAGGCGTAAAGATGGTGCGGTAGCCCGCCTCCCATGCGCGCAGGCAAAAATCTGCATCGTTAAAGCCAACGGCGAGCTCCTCGTCGTAACCTTCAACCTGCTCAAACACCTCGCGTCGGACCATCTGGCAGGCGCCCGTTACGGCACTAAAGTTGCCCGGACGCACAGCGCGGGCAAGATAGCCCTCACGCTTTGCCGAGAAGTCCTGGTTAGCATGGGCAAGCGCACCACGCACGCCAACCAAAATGCCGGCATGCTGCACCAGATGATCGGCAAAATAGAGTTTGGCACCCACCACGCCCGCATCGGGACGCTGCAGATAACCCATCATCTCTTCGATAAAGTCCGGGCTTATGACCTCGGTATCGTTGTTGAGCAGCAGTAGATAGTCGCCCTTAGCATGCTCAACGCCAAAGTTGATGATCTGGGAGTAATTGAACTCACCCGGCCAGTACACAACGCGCGCAGTGCCCTTACCGCCAGACGTAGCGGTCACGCGCTCCGGCAGGATTTCGTAATACGCAAACGTCTCCGGGGCTTCGCTGTTGTTCTCCACCAAAACGATCTCGTAGTTGGCATACGTGGCCTTCTGAGCGATCGACATCACGCAGGCGTCGAGCGTCTCGACGTGATCCTTGGTGGGAATCACAATGCTCACCAGCGGTGCAGGCTCTGGCAGCGCATAGCGCATACGGTAGACAAACGGAGTTTCGGACTCCTCGACCGCTCCATGAACGCCCAGCGAGCCAAAGTGACGCTGCAGGGCCAGGCGTCCGGCCTCGATGGCATACGGTTTGCTGTCGGCGGATCCGTCGGCGGTCGACCCCGGATGCACGCGCCAGTGATACAACACGTGCGCAATATGCTCAAAGCGCGCACCCGCCGCCAAGCAGCGGAGCGTCAGGTCATAATCCTGGGCGCCCGCGACGTCTTCCGGTGACATGCCAATGCAATCGATGAGCGCCTTCTCCGCCATCAGAAAATGCGTCACGCAGTTATGGCTATAGAGCAGGTCGACGTTGAGCTGCGTCTTAAAGACCGGCTGGCCCCACTCCCCCGTTTTCTGGAACATGTCCTCGTCGCAGAACAGGACCTGGGGGCGCTCGCCCTCGGCCGCCTTATTCAGCGCGGAAACATACTGGAATAACGCGTCCGGTTCCAGGATGTCATCGTGGTCCAAGAACGCGATGTAGTCTCCAGTCGCTTGCTGAATACCCGCGTTGGTGTTGACCACAATGCCGCCGTTACCAGGCAGCTCAACACGACGGACGCGCTCCTCGTTGACGCCCGCCGCAAGATTGGCAACCGCATCCCATTCGGGCGAGGCGTCCATAAGCAGCAATTCCCAGTTGTCATAGCTTTGGGCGAGCACCGAGTCCAGCAGCTCGCGCAGGTAGACCAGATCGGTCTTGTAGCACGGCACCACAATGCTCACGAACGGTCTATAGGCAAAGGCCGCCGAAGCGACACGTTGGCACGCCAAATCGCCCGGCTTTGCGCGATGTTGCTCAAACCAACGTCGATAAGCTGCGTCGTCCGCACGCGCGTCCTTCAT
Source organism: Collinsella aerofaciens (assembly GCF_028207065.1). GTDB lineage: Bacteria > Actinomycetota > Coriobacteriia > Coriobacteriales > Coriobacteriaceae > Collinsella > Collinsella aerofaciens_AR. The sequence continues at coordinate 29,946 of NZ_JAQLFP010000001.1, read as the reverse complement.
GCGGTTCCAACTGTCATCGACCATGCCGTTGTACAGGCGACCATCCATGGCGCAAAACCCGCTCTGGATCTGCTCTGTGGGATCGCTCACAATCGCGACAAAATCCCGTATATCCCGAGGCATCTCAACGCTCAGATACGTTTTATTGACGCGGCATCCGTTCTGCTGCGGCACATCGACCTGCGATTCAAACACATGCACGGTGGCATCAATCGCATTCATATGCGTATCGAAGCTCTGGAACTCAGGGGAGCACTGGGGGTCTCCCGCCCAGGCAACCTCATAGCGCCACACCGCGCCGGCGTCTGCCGGCAAATAGCGAATGGCATCGATCTCGTAGAGGCCGCAGTGTTCGCCACGCTGCGCATCGCGGATAAGCGCACACAGCGCAGGCCTTGCTTTGTAGTTAATCTTGGATTCCAGCTTGGCCACGCGGCTATCGAGGCGAATGGAGCCCAACCTTTGGCCACCGGATGCAAATGTGACGTCAATCGTAGAGCCGTCCAGAAAGGGAAGCACCAAGACGGCGAGCTCGCGCTCGTAATCGGAAACGGAAGGGCAAAGCGCCAGTACACGGCCATGATCGACCGGGAGCACCAGCGACGGCACAGAAGAACCGCTCGTCGTCGCATGGGCAAACGCTTGAGAACCCTCCCGCTCAATAAGCGCGGCGACATCCTGACCGGCAAAACGAAGCAGCACAAACAGACGACCCTGACTGCGGCAAAGTGCCAAACGCTTGATACTCATCTACACTTCTCGCTTTCCCAGGGCGTTCGCCGCCATGCGTTTGCAGGCACCAAGGCGCCCAAACCTCAAGACGTCGTAATCGAACATGAGCTTTTTGCATGCATGGGCATTGGGGGCCTTGCTGGTAAGCGCCGCACGCACCATAGCAGCAACAGAGAGAGCGCATTGTGCGAGCGCAGCATCACTGCCCACGGCAGAACCGTTAAGCGCCGCGGCAACGGCAGCAAACACCTTGCCGCAGTCCGAACCCAGCAACCTGAGCGCATCGTACAGTACCAGATCGCAGAGGAAGTACGCTAAGTCCTCGGCATGCTGGACATCGAGACCGTCGCGCTGCCAGTCAGCCATCACCGCAGAGTAAATCTTCACGTGCTCCAGCAGTCGCGTCTCGTCGTCATAGCGCATGGTGTCCATAAGCGAGCCCTTGCGCGCCACACGGTAGTCGTACAGTTTGTTCGAGATAAGCGCGGTCTTGCGCGAGCGACCGTACACGGCAAAATCGAAGACCTGGTCCTCGCCATACTTGACGGTTTCGTCGAACAAGATCCCGTTGCCCAGCAAAAACTCACGCTTGCAGGCGGTGCGCCATGCAAAGGGGCGAGATGCTTCCTTAAACAGCAGGTCAGAGCTATAGCCTTCAAACGACACATCGCGCGGGCTCAGCACATAGTTAAGCCACGGATACCCCGCCTCCAGCGGATACGGGTTCGCGCCAAAGGTCAAAACGTCGCAATCCTCACGCTCAAAAGCATCGACGATTACACGGCACGCATCGGGCGTAAAGCGGTCGTCAGAATCCAAGAACGCGACGATAGGCGCCGTGGACGCAGCAATGCCCGCATTGCGCGCGCTCGACAGGCCCCCGTTGGGCTTATCGACCAGCGTAAAGCGCGCGTCCTTTTCGCAATAGGCAGCCGCAATATCGCGCGAACCGTCCGGCGAGCCGTCGTTGACCAGCACGCCTTCCCAATCGGGCATGTCCTGCGCAAGCAGGGAGTCCAGGCACCAGGCCAGGCACTCCTCCACGTTATAGATGGGAACGACAACGGAAATCTTGGGGGTAGCCATAGTCAAGTGCTCCTACTGTGCGACCGGAACGTCATCGGGGTGCGGATTATCACCGTAGGTGCGCTGATACGTCAGTACGCGCCAGACCAGCGGCAGCCCGCCAATCTTAAAGTAATGCTTAAACGTATTGAGCTTGCCCGGCTTCTTAAAGTCAAAGCGCGAATCGATATAGGCGCGGGGCGACTTGACCATCAGGCGCAAGTCGGTCTCGCCACGCGGATCGAACAGCGACAGGTCAAAGCGACCGGCATCCCAATCGGCCTTGAGCTCGGACGAGGCTTTCTTCCAAAACTGTTCACGCAGTTCATTGACCAGACGCTCATCATTCCAACGGTACGTATCGACCTTCATGCGCATTAAAATGCCCTGGAGCTGAGCCTTAAGCTCGGGGCGTTCATCCAAAAAACGCTGCATCTCGGCATATTCGTCGCAAACGCAAAACACCTTGTTGGGCGAATTAACGGAGCTCTTCTCGTTATCCTGGCGATAGCACAAAATGGGGTCCGCAATAAACGCGGCACGCTCGGCGCAAGCCCAGACCTTAAAGTTAAAGCCTGCGTCCTGATACGAGGCGCCCGGCGTGGGAAGGAACCGAATCTGATTGTCATTGAGGAACTCGCGTCGATAGATAGCCGACCAAATGGAAGGTTTGCGGTAGAAGATGCCCGGGCGGTCGACGGGGCGATACGTGGCGCCCGTCATATGCTCGTCGATGATCCCAAACAGCTCACGGCGCTCGCTGGGCGTGGACCAATACAGGTAAAAGTCGCCCTTTACCACATCGGCATGCTCAGCATCGGCCTTGGCGACCAGCTTTTGGAGCGAATCCTCAAACATAAAGTCGTCGGACTCAAGGATGCCCACGTACTCACCGCGCGCCATCTCCAGGCCGCGGTTCATCGAGTCGCCGTAGCCGCTGTTGGCTTTGTCAATCATCTTTACACGGGAGTCGCGCTCCATGTACTCGCGGATGATATCCGGCGAGCTATCGGTGGAGCCGTCGTTGATACAGATGATCTCGATGTCCTTGAGCGTCTGCGCCACGGCGGAATCGAGGCACTCGCGCAGATAGCGTTCAACATTACAAATGGGGACAAGCAGCGAAACTTTAGGGGTATCAGAGTTCTGCAAAAGAACCTCCTGTTGAATAGCGTGTAACAGGGTTATTTTAGCAGCCGAGTTGCGGCGAGCGGCAGCGCTTGGAATTAGATAAAGCGCTCCAGGCAGGCTTTGAGACCGCGAGTCGAAAGATAGAACTGCGTGGCGTCTGCCATCGAAACGCCCGAGGTCGCCGCAACGAGCTTGTGGGCAACACGGCGAACGGCACCCTTAGCAGGCATATCCGCCCACTCCGTTCCCAAAAACGTCGTGAGATCCATGTTGACGCGAGCCGCCACGCGATGGAAGTCATCGGCATCCAAGCGCGCCAGGTCGAACACAATGAGGTCCAAAAACCAAGTTATCAGCTCGCCGGGGCACAGGCCTAAAAGACCGTAGGCCGCCCAGCCCTCCAAGACCTCCTCGAGCATCCTCATGTGGGCGTCAAGCTTTTTGGCACGAGCCTCGGCACTGTTGAACTCGTGCGTCGCCGATTCGCTCTCCATCACGTAGTGGTAGAACTTGTCCGGCATGACGACGGTCCTGCGGGCAAGCGCATAAGCCGCAAATTGGAAGACGACGTCCTCGCCCAAAGCCAAACCGGGGGCGAAGCGAATGCCTTCGCGATTGAGCAGCTCGCGCGAAAAAGCCGCACGGCAGGCATAGGGCTGCGCATTCGAATGGAACAGCAGTTGGGGATCACGGGCGCCGAAAGCACCAGCTTTGGTGCTCATGAGTTGCTGGACGCGTTTGGGGGCAGCATCGGCAGGTTCACAGACGCCGCCAAAAACGGCGGCCTCGGCATCTGCAGACTCCATGGCATACAGCACGCGCTCGACCGTCTGGGCATCGATGTAATCGTCGGCGTCCACAAAAAAGACGGTCTCGCCCTCGGCGGCATCGATACCGGCATTTCGAGCACACGAGACGCCCGCGTTTTCCTGGTCAATCACCAGCACGCGATCGTCTGCCTGCGCGATCTGGCACAACACGTTCAACGAATCATCAGTCGAACCGTCGTTGACGCAGACAACCTGAATCGCGCACTCGGACTGGGCCAACAGCGAATCGAGGCATCGCTGAATGGAGCGCGAAGAGTTGTAAACGGGGACGACAATGGTAGCTTTGGGGGTCAAAGTCTCTCCCATGCCAACCTACCCCCTCAGCGATTCGATGAGGAAGGCGGCGACCACGCCTGGGCCTCCAACCGAGGCGTAATACTTAGCACGCCCCAAGGCACCATCCGTCGCAAAACTCGGATGCTCGTCAACCCAGCCCTCAGGATCTTTGAGAATAGCAGCGAGATTCGCGCGCTTCCACGGCTTGAGGTCGTCAAGCGAAAAGTCCCCCGCGTCCAAGGCCGCCTGAAATTCCTTAGCCATCTGCACCAGGAACTCCTTATAGAACTTAGGCGCCAAGCGCACGTAGTTCCACATGTACGAATCGTACTTAATGAGCTGATTGAACTTGAGCATGCGCGCGACGTCATCACTTGCGTGGTCGCGGGCATAATCCTCTCGAATCCAACGCTCAATCTCGGCATACTCGGTATTGACGCAAAAGACCTTAGCCGAAGAATTGACCGAGGAATTCTCGTTGTCCTGGCGATACGACAACACGGCATCATGCAGGTAAATAGCCTTTTCGGCACACGCGATCACCTTAAAGGCAAATGACGTGTCCTGAAAGGATGCCCCCGGAGTCGGCAGGAACTTGATACCGTTGCGCTCAAGAAAATCACGACGGTACACGGCCGACCAAATCGACGGTTTTTGCTTAAAGAACTGCGTCGTATTGCTGGGATGCACCGGTTTGCCACAATCCCTTGCCTTAAACATCTCGTGCAGCGAACGGCGCTCCTCGGGCTTAGACCAGTAGAAATCAAAGTTCGCCTTCGCAAAGTCGGCATTATTGCTATCGGCGGCCGAGACAAGCTTTTCGAGTGCGTCGGGCGCCATAAAGTCATCGGACTCCAAGATGCCAACGTACTTACCACGCGCCATCTCCAGACCGTGGTTCATCGAGTCGCCGTAGCCGCTGTTGGCCTTGTCGATCATCTTGACGCGCCCATCGCGCTCCATATACTCGCGGATAATCGCCGGCGAGTTGTCGGTCGACCCGTCGTTAATGCAGATGATCTCAATATCCTTGAGCGTCTGCGTCAGGGCGGAATCGAGACACTCGCGCAGGTAGCGCTGAACATTGTAAATGGGGATAAGCAGCGACAGAACAGGGCTGCCAGAGGCGTTAGTAGACAAATGTGCTCCTTAGGAAATACCTGTCGTTTCATGGTATCAAAGGGTCAGCGCGCCAGCGGGCGTTTATATAATCTATGGAGCCTCTTGCGGGCAAAGTAGCCGCACGTCATGCGGCGGGCCCATGGCAGGTTCCTGCGTTTTATTCAAAGCTTGTCGCCAAGGTGCGCCGAGCCTTTACAATAAGACAGTCCCAAGGACGTATTCGATAGCTTCCGTGCAGCGCATGCGCGCCGCGCGTGAAAGGATATATTGCCCCATGCCTTCAACCCTTCCCGCCCCCATCGATAAGCTCGCCATCGTCGTCGTTACGTACAAGCGCCAGGAACTCCTGGCCAACTTGTTCGACTCCATGACCGAGCTCACGGCAACGCCCTGGCGCATCGTGATTGTCGATAACGAGAATTCGCGCGAGACCGAGGCCATGTGCACCGCATTTAACGAGCGCCTGGCCAACCTGTGGGGCATCGACGCCGAGCAGCCCGACGCGCAGGGCGGCACCGACCGTGTCATCTACGCCCCGCAGCTCGAAAACGGCGGCGGTGCGGGCGGCTTCTCCGCCGGCACTAAATGCGCATACGATCTGGGAGCCCAGTGGTTCTGGGTCATGGACGACGACGTGCTCGTCATTCCCGAAGGCATCGAGCGCTTGGCCAAGTGGACCGACCGCTACGATGTTATCCAGGGTTCGCGCCTGGACTTTGACGGCGGCGCCTTCTTTTGGCAATACCAGCTCATTCTTTCGCTCGGCATCCCTAACCCCATCGCCAAGTGGGATCTGGGTCCCGAGGGCTACCGCACCATGAACCAACTGTGCTTTGAGGGCGGTATGTTCTCGCGCCGCGTGGTCGACAAGATTGGCCTGCCCGACGCGCGCTTCTTTATCTACGGCGACGATGCCTGCTACGGCTACGTTGCCAGCCAACACTTCCCCGCCGCCGTGGTCGCCGACGTGGTGCTCAAGCGCGCCCGCGCCGTCTCTAACTGGGATATCGCCGGCAAGCGCCAGCTCAACTCCACGAGCGACACCAACCGTTACTACATCATGCGCAACCGAGGCTTCCTCGCTCGCTATATGCAGATCTACGGTGACTACCACCCCATGCTGTTCCGCCTGGGCAATGCCGCGACCTTCTGCAAGGAATTCATTCGTCTGGCAGCAGTCGACAAATGCTTTAAGACCGGTATTCCGGCGCTGCGCCGCGGCATGAAGGACGCCCGCAAGATCATCAAGGACCCCAACTGGAAGCCCATGCCGCCCCTGAAGGACGCCGAGTAGTAAAGGGCTTTCGCCCGCCGCTATAGTCGTTGACACACCACGGACACACGCTGACCGTCAAAACCAAAGCCCCAACGCATGCGCCCGACGGCGGGGCGCGGCACGCGGATATCATCGATGCCGTCGCGCTCTATGTCGAGCAGCGCCTGAACCGCCAACAGTTCCAGGCCCAGGGCATCGACGCCAGGGTCGTACAACATGTTGATCGTAATGAGCGGTCGCTCATCGAGCATGCCGAGCGTGTCGGCCACGTCAAACACCCGACCGGTGGGAATCACCTGGATATCCCAGCGATCCGAGACGCCACTTCGCTTGGAGCTGGGATTGCAATAGCCGGGCAATCCAAAGCAGAGCCCCTGAAGCGCCAGATGATAGGCTGTCGGCATATCTGATTGGCCCACATCGATGCCCAGATCGCCGATAGCACAGCTCAAAGCTTGCTTTACAGTGTCCTCGTCTCCTCGACACAGGCCGTCATGGAACGAGTCGATAACTCCAACATCCTCAACGGCGCACTCAAACCATTCCAGAATTACAAGACGGAGCGCCTGACGCACTTCGTTGTTAGGCAGACGCAGGGAACGAAGGCACGCGCCGTCCTCCGAATGCCCCGTCATGTCCGTCGTAAGAAATCCAGACAGATACAGCGCAGTCCAGATATCTTCGGGCTTGGCGACATCGACCTCCTCGGCATGCATATGCACTGGCGCCTCAATAAACCCATGCGGCTCAACCAAATCGAACAGTGCGGACAGGCGCATAAGATTCCAGTCGCCGACGCATGCGCTCAGACGGTCGGCGTAACCATACAGATCTGCCCGAACGGGCGCGACGCAACCGCGATGTGCGTAGTCCACCACGCGCTCCGGGATCGAGCAATAAAAACCACCAAACAGATAGCCCTCAAGCCACTCACGCGCGTCATCCAGACAGCCGTTGCGACCGATGCGATCCAACAGCACCTGGACTTCGTCGTCCGAAAAACCGAACCATCGATCACACCAGCTCGACAGCGGTGTCGCCGACCGATAGGAAACCCCACGTTGGGACAACGCGAACTCGGCAGGACCGGGGCGCTCGCCCATAAGACACGTCAATCGCAACGAGTCGCCGGCGCCGGCAATGGTGTCGAACAACATTCGGCTGAGCGACTCTAGGGGATCAACGCTACCGTCGTCCTTAGCGCCCAAACGCTTTGGACATACTGCGTCGTAGTCGTCTATCAGAAGAACAACCTGCTCATCGAAAGCTGTCTGAAGCAGTTTAATAAGCACGCCAAGCGCCGCATCGATCTCCTTATCGCCGGCCACCCCACGCGCCGCCCTCTCGATAAGACGGACCTCACGTCTTGACAGATCAGGCGCGTCAAGCAGCGGCAGCAATCGGGCGCACTCGTGCGCGACAGCGCTGCGAATAGCCGCCGCAGCATCGGTGTCGCGCCTCGCAGCGGCAGCTGAAAAGTCGAGCATGATGACCGGGTAACACGCGTACTCATCACGATAGCGACCACCGCCCGCCTGCCAAATCTGGGTGCCGACGAACGGGCTTCGATCCGGCCGTCGGTGATCAGATCGTTCCAAATAGCATTTGAGCATCGATAGATTCATGCTCTTGCCAAAACCCTTGGGCCGACAACAAAGCGCAACAGGTGCTTCGCTGTCCAATATATCGGCAATAAACATAGTCTTATCGACGAGTAAACACCAATTGATTGCATCAGAAAAGTCGTGCACTTCAACCGGCAGAGCTGCGTTATCCGCATAATTGAGCAACCGCGCGCCAAACGCATGAGCAACACCATAATTCGCCTGTTCAGACACCGTAAACTCTCCCTCTAACGCAGCACGATGCCCATTGTAGCGAGCGGGTAGAGCGCAACAATATCGACATGAAAACGTTTCGGGCAGCGGTAGCAACAGACCCCCGAGGGGGCATAACAAATCGTTGCACAACAAAAACGGGGCCCGATGCCGCCGCACCGGACCCCGTCCCAAACTCTTATAGAAAACGATCTGGAAGATTACTCCTCCAAGCCGTCCTCCCCAGAAGCCTTCTTTTGCTGATCGAGCTTATGCTTACCACTTACGATAGACGTAGCGCCCAGCGTGGCCAAGCTCGCACTGGCAAGGCTCGCCATCACAATCAGATCGCCCGTCTTGGGCATGTTACCGCCCGAAGACTTGGTAGTTGTAGTCGTCGTGGTCGTGGTGGTCACCGTTTTGGAGTCATTTTGCCCCTGGACCTGGTCATCGGTGTTGCCCTTACCGCTGTTCTCGCCCTGCTGCTTTCCGCCCTCGGTCTTGCTCTCGTCCTCGTCCTTCTTCTGTTCGGACTTGTCGCTCTTCTCCTCAGAGCTAGAACCCTTATCGGATTTGGTCTTCTCGGGAGCCTTGTCCTTGGAGCCACCCTTTGCGGCTTCGGTCTTTTCCGTGGAAACCTGATCAGAGTTGTCCTTGTTCTGGGTCGAGCCGTTATTGACGCCAGCCATCAGCGAAGAGCCCAGCGTAGAACCAAGCTGCACGGAGAAAGAAGGCTTCTTGTCAGGCGAAGCAGCGGGAGCGTCCGGCGCCTTATTCGAGTCATCCTTGGAAGCATCGGAATCAGGGGTTGCGTCAGAGCCGGAGCCGTTGTTAGAGCCGGCGCCAACGGACGAATCGCTCGAGCCGGTGGATGAGTTAGAGGTATCAGCGTCGGTCGAACCAGAGGCGGCGCTGTCCGTATTGCCGGCAGAGCTTGAAGACGAATCGCCCGCAGCAGAGCCGTTCGAAACTGAGCCGTTCGAGGTAGAGCCGTTGTTGGTAGTGCCACCAGCAGAGCCATCACCGTCAGAATCGGTCGAGGGCGCATCCATCCTGTCATCGTTAGCATCGTCACGCGAGTCGTCATTCGAATCAGGCGCCGGCGTAGGCTCGGGCTGCACGGGCGTCGCAGCGGCAGCGGCCTCGTCCTCGGCGATATAAACCAAGCAGTCCTTCAGCTCGTTGCGGTAGCGATTCTTCCAGCCCTCATGATACTGGGGCTGGCTCGAATACTTGGTCGCCACGTTATTGACCACACTGTTGGAAAGCGCCGTCACAAACTCGCGGTCGGACATATCGTTGGAGAGATTCGCCCAGCGGAAGAAGTCCCTGCAACCACCGGTGCCGCACATGTTGGTGATGCTCCACACCATGCCCTTAACGCAATCGGCACGGCCCGAAATATCAATACCCAGGCCACTCTTGAGCCACGCCTCGGTCACCGCATAGTACGAGTTGTACGCATACGCATCCTGCAGAGCCGAGAACTCAACAGGGTCGGTGTTATAAGCACCTTGGAAGGCCTCCTGCGCAATACGGCCCAACTCGGTGAGCTGGCCGTTCTCGTACATGGCATTGCTCGTGTTGGAAATCTCGCTGCCGCGATCAGTCGCATCCTTGAGCATGCTGTATTTTTCGGGGTTGTAGTTGTAGGCCTGCTTCATAAACGGAATGAGCGACCAACGACGGTCGAACTGGTAATAGCCCAGCGCGTTATAACCGTCACCGTACGAAAAGCCCTGGTTATAGTTGCCGTGACTCTCATATTTGGTGAAGTACTTCATCTCGGGAGTCACGTTAACAAACGAAACGCCCTGGACCGACCTCAGCACACCCGAAAAGGACTGCTGGGTATAGAGACCCTTATCGATATCGGTCGCATCCGAGGCAACGCCCGGCGTGGGCTCCTCGGCAGCGGCGGGTGCCGGCGCGGAAACGGCGCCAAACGAAAGCGCCAGCGTCAGGCCCGCGACAATCGCAGAATGCTTGGGCTGCATAAGATCCTCCCTGCATTGGTGTAGTTAAAGTGCAGTTTGCAAAGATAAAAATAAGTATTGCAGCTCGCCCGTTGTTGCACAACAACCCCTCGGTAAACGGCAACAACCCTCCGCGAAATCTTAAGGAATTGCGCTCAACCTACAGCTTGATGTCAAAGTTAATCTCGGGGACGGCAGCAAGGTCGGCCAACGTCACGCCGTCGACGTACTTTTCGATCACGTCGTCCAGACCGCGCCAGAATTTGACGGTCGAGCAGAGATCGCTGCGGGCGCAGCTGTTGTCGATGCCATCGCACGCCACCGGAGCCGTGCTGCCCTCGACGGCGCGCAGGATGTCGCCAGCACGCACCTCGGAGGGATCCTTGGCCATCATGTAGCCGCCGCCCTTGCCGCGCACGCTCTTAAGCAGGCCAGCCTTCATAAGCGGACGAACCAGCTGTTCCAGATACTTCTGCGAAATGTGCTCGCGGTCGGCAACCTCGCGCAGAGCAATCTTGCCCTCGGCGTCACCGAGCGCCGCGATATAGATCATCAGTCGGAGGGCATAGCGGCCCTTAGAAGAAATGAGCATACCTACCCTACCATCGTTACTGGGACAAAACCAGGCTTGTTTGTCCCAAATCCTATGCAAGCGGAGCAAACAAACCTGATTATTATGTCCCTCATCTAAAAAGTCGAGTGGATTAGTCGGGTTTTCCCTTGACTAACGCCGAACCCATAGTAACTTTATTCCGAGAAGATTCCTAGGGTTTAGCACACCTATGAGTACACCATATACAGAGAGGGACAGCATGAGCGCAAATCCGCTGCTTTCCATCGAAGGTCTGACCGCCTCCGTGGACGAGAAGACCATCCTCCACAACGTCAACCTCAACGTCGCCGCCGGCGAGACCCACGTGCTGATGGGCCCCAACGGCGCCGGCAAGTCCACCCTCGGCCACCTGGTCATGGGCGACCCCGTTTACACGGTCAACGACGGCCGCATCGTCTTTGACGGCCAGGACATCACCGGGCTCACCACCGACAAGCGCTCGCGCGCCGGCCTGTTCCTGAGCTTCCAGGCCCCGGTCGAGATCCCCGGCGTGCCACTGTCGAGCTTTTTGCGCGCCAGTATCGCCGGCCGCCCCGGCCTGGAGATGAAGGGCAAGGAATTCCGTCGTCGCGTCAAGGAGCTCGCGGCCGAGCTCAACATGGATACCGCCTACCTCAACCGCGAGCTAGGCGTGGGCTTCTCGGGCGGCGAGAAGAAGAAGGTCGAGATGCTCCAGCTCCTGTTGCTGCAGCCCAAGCTCGCCATCCTCGACGAGACCGACTCGGGCCTGGACGTCGACGCGCTTTCCACCGTCAGCCACGGCATGGACGCCTACCGCAAGAGCTGCGACGGCTCCATGCTCATCATCACGCACAACACGCGCATCCTGGAGCACTTGGATGTCGACCGCGTCCACGTTATGGTCAAGGGTCACATCGTGCGCGAGGACGACGCCTCGCTCATCCCCTGGATCGACAAGAACGGCTTTGAGACCTTCGAGCGCGAGGCCGCCGAGCAGCGCGCCCAGGCCGAGGCCGCCGCTGCCGAGCAGCAGGCGTAAAGGGGCGACGTAATGACCAAGAACCGCACCGAGGTCGCGGACATCGACCGCAGCCTCTACGACTTCACCTATGGCGAGGAGGGATTCGAGCGCCTCGACGCCGGCATCACGCCCGACATCGTGCGCGAGATCAGCGCCAAGAAGGACGAACCGCAGTGGATGCTCGACCTGCGTCTCAAGTCCCTCGAGATCTTCAACCGCTTCCCCGATCCGACGTGGGGCCCCTCCATCGAGGGCCTGGACATGGACAACATCGTCACCTACGTCAAGCCCAACACCGACCAAAAGCACGACTGGGAGTCGGTGCCCGACGACATCAAGAACACCTTTGAGCGCCTGGGCATCCCCGAGGCCGAGCGCAGCTACCTGGCGGGCGTCGGCGCGCAGTACGACTCCGAGCTGGTCTACCACAACATGCAGGACACCGCGTCCAAGATGGGTATCGTCTATTCCGGCATCGAGGAGGCCCTGCACGACCCGCAGTGGGAGCCGCTCATCCACGAGAAGTTTATGACGCTCATCCCGCCCACCGACCACAAGTTTGCGGCCCTGCACGGCGCCGTATGGTCGGGCGGCTCGTTTGTCTACGTGCCCAAGGGCACCAAGCTCGACTTCCCGCTGCAGAGCTACTTCCGCCTTAACGCCAAGGGCGCCGGCCAGTTTGAGCACACGCTCATCATCGTCGAGGACGATGCCGACTTGCACTTTATTGAGGGTTGCTCCGCGCCCAAGTACAACGTGGCCAACCTCCACGCCGGCGCCGTCGAGCTCTTTGTGGGCAAGCGTGCGCACCTGCGCTACTCGACCATCGAGAACTGGTCCAAGAACATGTACAACCTCAACACCAAGCGTGCGCGCGTGGACGAGGACGGCGACATCGAGTGGATCAGTGGCTCCTTCGGCAGCCACGTGGGCTACCTCTACCCCATGAGCGTGCTCAACGGCCGCCGCGCTCGCTCGAGCTTTACCGGCATCACCTTTGCCGGCGCCGGGCAGAATCTCGACACCGGCTGCAAGGTCGTGCTCAACGCCCCCGAGACCTCGGCGACCGTCGAGACCAAGGGCATCTCCAAGAGTGGCGGCATCCAGACGTTCCGCAGCTCTATTGTGGCGACACCCAAGGCCGAGGGTTCCAAGGCAACCGTGAGCTGCCAGTCGCTGATGCTCGACGACCAGAGCCGCTCCGATACCATCCCCGCTATGGACATCCGCGCCAAGAACGTCGACATCGGCCACGAGGCCACCATCGGCCGCATCGGCGACGACAAGGTGTTCTACCTGATGAGCCGCGGCATCTCGGAGGAAGAGGCCCGCACCATGATCGTCAACGGCTTTGCCAACCCGGTCTCCAAGGAGCTGCCGCTGGAGTACGCCGTCGAGATGAACAACCTGATCAAGCTCGAGATGGAAGGAGCGATCGGATAATGAAACAGGAAACCAACACCGCTGCTACCACACTCGAGCAGGTCAACGCGATGCCCGCAGCAACCTGGGGCTGGTTGAAAATGAACCAGACCAAGCTCGAGCTCTCTGACGAGCTTGTCGCCGCTCCCGCCGATGCCGTTGAGGTCGAAGGCTTGGACGAGCAGTTTGCCGGCGCTGCCGACGCGTTTGGCACCGCCATGAACGCCATGGCCGAGCGCTTCCCCGAGCGCCGTACCGCTGCCCCCGGTGATGCCGCCGACCGCGCCCGCATCACGCCCGAGACCGAGCTCGACGTGCCCGCCACCTCCGTCTACCAGGCCGGCACCATCAAGCTCGAGGAGGAACTCTCCCCCGCCGAGGCCTTCGAGACCGGCATGGGCGAGGCTGCCTACGCCTACTTGGCCGAGCACGCCACCAAGCGCATCGTCATCGATGTGCCCGCATGCAAGCACGCCACGGTTACCGTGCGCGTGAGCGGTGTCGATGCCGCCGCGGCCATCGCCGCCATCGACGTCGTCGCCCGCCCTCAGTCGACGCTCGATCTGCTTATTGCCCTGGACTCCCCCGTTGCCGGCGAGGGTGTCGTGGGCTCCGTGCTGCGCGTGTGTGCCCACGAGTACGCCACCGTCAACGTGACCTGCGTGCAGACGCTCGACGATAGCTGGATCGCACTCGACGACACCGGCCTGTTCCTGGACGAGGGCGCGCGCGTCAACGTGCAACACACCGTCCTGGGCGCCGGCGCCAGCGCCACCGGCCTTGCCGGCGACCTGCTGGGCGATACCGCCAAGGTGACCATCGATACTGACTACCTGGGCGCCCGCGAGCAGGTGCGCGACTTTAACTACGAGCTGCGCCACCGCGGTCGCAAGACCGAGTGCGAGATCGACGCCAACGGCGTGCTGACCGGCACGGCCAAGAAGGTCTACCGCGGCACCATCGACCTCGTGCACGGCTGCAAGGGTGCAACCGGCACCGAGCGCGAGACGGTGCTTTTGGCCAACAAGGGCGTCGACAACAAGACCGTTCCCGTCATCCTCTGCGACGAGGACGACGTCGCCGGCAACCACGGCGCCACCATCGGTCACGTCCGCGACGAGCAGCTGTTCTACCTCGCCTGCCGCGGCCTTGACCAAAACGCCGCCGAGGACCTGTTCATCCGCGCCAAGCTGGAGGACGCCGCGCTTTCCGCCACCGACGAGCGCACCCGCGCCGCCGTCGTCCGCCTGGGCAACAACCTGATCGACAACTTTGAAGAGGAGCTCGCATGATCGACACCGAGCACGTTAAATGCGACACCTGTACTGCCCCCGAGCCCATGGAGCTCGACGCCAGCGACGAGGCTTCGCGCGGCTGGCCCACCGTGGACATCGAGACCAACCCCTACAAGGGCCAGTTCCCGCTGTTCCAGCAGCACCCCGAGATTGCTTTCCTCGATAGCGCCGCCACCGCGCAGCGCCCTGCCTGTGTGCTCGACGCCGAACGCGACTTCTACCAGCGCATGAACGCCAACCCCCTGCGCGGACTGTACTCGCTGTCCGTCGAGGCCACCGACGCCATCGCGAAGGTCCGCCAGCAAATCGCCAACGTCATCGGCGCCCCCAACGCCAACGAGATCGTCTTCACCCGCAACACGAGCGAGTCGCTCAACCTGGTCGCCAAGAGCTTTGCGCCCACAGTGCTCGAACCGGGCGACGAGGTCGTCATCACTATCATGGAGCACCACTCCAACCTGATTCCGTGGCAGCAGGTCTGCCGCGAGACCGGCGCCAAGCTCGTCTACCTCTACCCCACCAAGACCGGCCAGCTCACCACCGAGGAGGTTCTTGCCAAGGTGGGTCCCAAGACCAAGATCCTAGCCGTGGGACAGGTCTCCAACGTGCTGGGCGTCGAGAACCCGGTCAAGAACCTCGGCAAGCTCGTGCACAAGTACGGCGGCTATCTGGTCGTCGACGGCGCACAGTCGCTGCCGCACATGCCAGTCAATGTGGCCGATCTGGGCGCCGACTTCTTTGCCTTTAGCGCGCACAAGGCCATGGGCCCCATGGGCATCGGCGTGCTGTGGGGCAAGATGGACCTGCTCAACGCCATGCCGCCCATGCTTACCGGCGGTGAGATGATCGACTCGGTTACCGAGCAGGACGCCGTCTGGGCGCCCGTTCCCGAGAAGTTCGAGGCCGGCACGCAGGACGCCGCCGGCATCTTCGCCACAGGCGCCGCCCTCGACTACCTCGTCAACACGGTGGGCTACGAAAACATCCAGGCACGCGAGCAGGCACTCGTCCACTACCTGATGGGCGAGCTCATGCAGCTCGACTTTGTCCAGATCATCGGCTCAATCTATTGGGATAACCACCACGGCGTCGTGAGCTTTAATGTCAAGGGCATCCACCCGCACGATGTCGCGAGCATCATGGACATGGACGGCGTCTGCATCCGCGCCGGTCACCACTGCGCGCAGCCGCTGCTCACCTGGCTGGGCGTCGAGAACCTCGCCTGCTGCCGCGCCAGCGTGGCCTTCTACAACGACAAGGCCGATATCGACAAGTTCATCGCCGGCCTGCATCACGTTTGGAGCACGTTCAATGGGTAATCTGTACACCTCCACCACATTTATGGAGCACAACTCGCACCCCGACTACAAGTACGAGATGGATGCCCCCACGCACGAGCACGACGGCATCAACCCCAGCTGCGGAGACGAACTCACTCTGCAGCTACGTGTCGAGAACAACGTGATCGAGGAGGCCTCCTTTACCGGTCACGGCTGCGCCATCAGCCAGGCCAGTGCCGACATCATGGCCGACCTCATCACCGGCGAGACGGTCGAGGAAGCCCGTCGTCTGGCGGAGCTATTCCTCGCCATGATCCGCGGCGAGCAGCTCTCTGAGGAGGACCTGGAAGACCTGGACGAGGCCGCCCAGCTCCAGGACATCTCGCACATGCCCGCCCGCGTCAAATGCGCCGAGCTCGCCTGGCGCACCCTCGACGGCATGCTCACGGGACAAAATAATCAGTAGTATTTGTCCCAAATCTTAAGAATTTTGTTGGCCGAATCGCTTGACAAGAGTGGTTCGGCCATTTTCTATTCCGAGCCCTCAGCCTGAGCATTCACCCGCGCATAAGCGCGCACGATACGAGAGACGGTACTCTTGCTGATTCCCGTATACCGTTCGATCTCGCGCACCGTGTAGCCGCCATCGTGCAGGGCGAAAACGATTCCGTCTCGCCGCGAGGGTGCTACGGTCTTGAGTTCGTTGAGCGGCACACCCAGGCGCTTCGCCATCTTGTCGGCAAACGCACGCCGCTCCCACTCCGTCTCATCCATATCGTGAATCACCGGATCGGAACCATCGGGCATCGACAGAGAATAATCCAGAAACCCCTTGGCAGACTCAAAGAGCTCGAGAACACAAGAAGGGTCCGAAAATCCCCTCGTCATATCGTTGTCATACGCTCGAAGATACTCGGCAAAGCTGCTCCAGGGATAACGCTCGATCAGGGCGATACCCGCCTCCTGCGGATTAGCGTGAACATAGCGAATGGCAGCCATCAGATAACGGTCGGTATCGAGCGAGCGCCGGTCAAAACGGTTCTGGAACAGATGGCCCGTGCGCCCCGTGCGTTTATTGAACCGCCGCGCGTACGTCAAAAGCAGCCTGTGCATCGCCGCGCTCATCGCGTCCTCGTAATCTGCAAGCACCAAATGCACGTGATTGCCCATAAGGCACCAGGCGACAACCGTCACGCCCGCCTCGAGGCAGCAATCGCGCATCAGCTCCAAAAACTCCCACCGGTCTTCATCGCCCTCAAAGATGAGCTGCTTGCCCGTACCGCGGGCACAGACATGGTAAAAGCCGGTAACCGTTCTCCAAACGCGCTGCATGGCGCTCCCTTCGCCGGGATCTGATTGCCATCCAATACAGCACGATTGAAGCGTGCCATCAAAACATTCACGCAAAACAATACACTCGCGCGGCCAAAGGCAGTAAACGGGCGGCGAACGGCACCGTTGCAACAGGTCAGACCCCGCAACGCATACAAGAGCTGACCAAAAGCTTGCCCAAGACGAACCCCCTCTACGGAAGTTCGCGACCACAGAACATATAGTTAAACCGTTTCAATTAAAACTTCCGGACTTCTCGCTACGAAAACTGAGCCGTTCGCCGAATATTCCGTGCATTTCGCGGTATTATAGGGGCTGCATGTCATGTCCCTTTCGAAGGGTCGCCCGGCAATCGCCAGCCACGACCCCCAGACGGGACGCCAACACGATAGAGAGGAGAGGCATGCAGTACTCACAGGAAGTGGAGAACATGTGCCCCGTTGCCAAGGGTGCATACCACGGCCCCGCACCCATCCCCGAGGAGGGCAAGTGGGTCCAGGCTAAGGAGATTACCGACATCTCCGGTCTTACGCACGGTGTGGGTTGGTGCGCACCCCAGCAGGGCGCCTGCAAGCTCACGCTGAACGTCAAGGACGGCATCATCGAGGAGGCCCTCGTTGAGACCATCGGCTGCTCGGGCATGACCCACTCTGCCGCCATGGCTTCCGAGATTCTTCCCGGTAAGACCATCCTCGAGGCCCTCAACACCGACCTCGTCTGCGACGCCATCAACGTTGCTATGCGCGAGATCTTCCTGCAGATCGTTTACGGCCGCAGCCAGACCGCGTTCTCCGAGGGCGGCCTGCCCGTGGGCGCCTCCCTCGACGACCTCGGCAAGGGCCTTCGCTCTCAGGTCGGCACCATGTTCGGCACCAAGGCCAAGGGCGCTCGTTACCTCGAGCTCGCTCAGGGCTACGTCACCCGCATGGCTCTCAACGACAAGAACGAGATCATCGCATTCGAGTTCCTGAACCTCGGCAAGTTCACCGACGCCGTCAAGGCCGGCAAGACCCCCGAGGAGGCCATCGCTGGCGCTATGGGCCACTATGGTCAGTGGGAGAACGCTGCCAAGTACATCGACCCGCGCACCGACGAGGAGACTCACTCCGTCGCCAGCGTGTTCCCGGTTCACGAGTAGAAAGGGAGGGAAATAACTATGACTGTTACGTTCGAAGGTTACGAGCGCCGCGCTGACAAGATCAACAAGTGCCTCGCCGACAACGGCATCGCCTCCCTCGAGGAAGCTCTGCAGATCTGCACCGACAAGGGCTTCAACCCGCGTGAGATCGTCAACAACACCCAGTCCATCGCCTTCCAGAACGCCGAGTGGGCCTACACCCTCGGCTGCGCTCTCGCTGTCAAGCGTGGCGCCAAGACCGCTTCTGAGGCTGCCGCCATCATCGGCGAGGGCATCCAGGCCTTCACCGTTCCCGGCTCCGTCGCCGAGGACCGCAAGGTCGGTCTGGGCCACGGCAACCTGGGCGCTATGCTGCTCTCCGACGACACCGAGTGCTTCGCCTTCCTGGCCGGCCACGAGTCCTTCGCTGCCGCTGAGGGCGCTATCGGCCTGGCTCTGAACGCCAACAAGGCTCGCAAGAAGCCGCTGCGCGTCATCCTCAACGGTCTGGGCAAGGACGCTGCTCAGATCATCGCCCGCATCAACGGCTTCACCTACGTGAAGACCCAGTTCGACTACTACACGGGCGAGCTCAAGGTCGTCGAGACCATCCCCTACTCCGATGGTCCCCGCGCTGCCGTTAACTGCTACGGCTCCGACGACGTCCGCGAGGGCGTTGCCATCATGTGGCACGAGAACGTCGACATCTCGATCACCGGTAACTCCACCAACCCCACGCGCTTCCAGCACCCCGTCGCTGGCACCTACAAGAAGGAGCGCCTCGAGGCTGGCAAGAAGTACTTCTCCGTCGCTTCTGGTGGCGGCACTGGCCGTACCCTGCACCCGGACAACATGGGCGCCGGCCCTGCCTCTTACGGCATGACCGACACCATGGGCCGCATGCACTCCGACGCCCAGTTCGCCGGTTCTTCCTCCGTGCCTGCGCACGTCGACATGATGGGTCTCATCGGCATGGGCAACAACCCCATGGTCGGTGCCACCGTCGCCTGCGCTGTCGCCGTCGAGGAGGCCCTCAAGGCCTAATCGCGCCCGCGCGATGCTCATATAGTTGAGCTTTAGAGCCGCTACCCACCCGGGTAGCGGCTCTTTTTGTTTGCGCTGTCGCAGGGTAGCTAATGCCGATATATCAGTTGGGGCGAAATACGAGATGTGATGAGACGGAGCGCCAGAGCGTCCATGACGCCCACCTGCCATATGTGCCCTTTACCGATTTGCCGAGTCTTTGCGGCCCCATTGCCGATCACCCGTGCGACAATGCGCCGGACGAGAAAGGAATCCGATGGAATCGACTGACGTACTGGTAATTGGATCTGGCATTGCGGGCCTTTGCGCCGCCATCGAAGCGGCACGCACGGGTGCAACCGTCACTGTGGCAAGCGCCGGAAAGACTATGAGTGGATCGAGCTTCTTCCCCGGAACCTGGGGCCTGGGGCTTATCGGACCCGTTAACGAAGACGACGAACAAGACCTCATCGATACCATCCAGACCGTTGGTGGCGGCGTCGCCGACCCCGAGCTTGTCCAGACGTTTGTCCACAGCATTCCCCAAGCAATTGAATGGCTCGAGCAAGACCTAGGCGTTGAGCTCCAGCGTCCGCAAAGCGCTGAGAGCGCCCAACAAAAGCAATTTATCCCCTGTTTTGACCACAAGACGCGCATGTGGCGCGGCCTCACCCGTAAGCCCCTTGAGGACGCTCTGACGACCCGGATCGAGTCGCTCGGCATTCGCCTGCTCCCCCGCCATGAGCTTATCGACCTTGTTGAAGATACGGACGGAAAGATTGTCGGCGCCACGCTCTACGACCGGACAAACGAGCGTCTCGTGCCTATGGCAGTCAAGGCCACTATCATCGCTGCGGGCGGCACGGGTGGCCTGTTCGAGCGCAGCCTCACTTCCGCCGACGTGCTCAGCTCATCACAGGCTATCGCGCTGGCGCACGGTGCGTCCCTTACTAATATAGAGTTCATGCAGATGATGCCCGGCTTTATAGAGCCCAAGCGAAACCTTGTTTTTAACGAGAAGACCTGGCGCTACGTACATGTAGACCAGCCGGTAGATATTGCCGACGACAAGCTGGACGACCTGCTCGAGCAGCGCTCTGGATATGGTCCCTTCACGTCACGCTTGGCCTCCCGCGCTATCGATCTCGTCATCGATCAGACAAGTGTCGAAGGCCTGGCACTCCACTACGACTTCCCTCGCGAGGATGTCCCAGAGTTTGTGCAGACCTTTGCCACCTGGCTGCAAGACGAGCACGGCATCGCCCCGACTGACGAGATGCGCGTTGCGATGTATGCCCACGCCGCTAACGGCGGCATCAAGATCGACATGACCGCGTACACGGGCATTGAGGGCCTCTTCGCCTGCGGTGAGGCAACAGGCGGCATGCACGGCGCCGACCGCATCGGCGGCTTGTCAAGCGCCAACGGCATCGTGTTTGGGCGCATCGCGGGCGCATCGGCAGCCCAAGCAGCGCTGGACGCTCCCGAGGCGGCCGCTCCGATGGATATCGCCCTCCCTCAGTATGGCATTGCCACAACAGATGCCGAACGCCTGACACACAGCCTTAAGCACACGATGAGTACCTATTGCATGATCAACAGGACCGAAGCAGGTCTATCCAAGGCCCTGCAACAGCTTGAAAGCCTGAAAGACGAGGCAACGGCGCTGAGCAAGCCGCATGCCAAAGACAGCGAGATCGCAGCCCTCGCCCGCCTGCAATCGCAGAATCAGCTGGCAACGGAGATGGTCAAAGCCATGCGCAAGCGGACCGAAAGCCTGGGTTCGCACTATCGATCGAATTAAACTGGACACCTATCTAGAGCAGAGCACAACTAATCGATATCTATGGGCCCCGTGACCTCGAAGTGGCACGGGGCCCATTCGTGTCCGCACGGCAGCGTATCCTTATTCTGAGTACAGAGCGGGCAAAGCGCGCATAGACAATAGATCAGCGAGGAGGAGATATGGACAGTAGTGATATCGAGAAGTGGCGTGTCGAACTTGATAGCTACGCCAATGTGGAAGACGGCGTTGAGTATTGGCTCGCACGCGATTTAATGGAACCCATGGGATACACTCGATGGGAGAACTTCGCCGAAGTTGTTAAGAGGGCAAAAGTCTCGTGCGAAACAAACAAAACTCCAGTTGATTCCCATTTTCGTGACACCACGAAAATGATAACTGCCGGTGTCGCCGCTCGCGCGGTTAAAGACTACAAGCTTACGCGCTATGCATGCTATTAATCGCCCAAAACGGAGATTCAAACAAGCCAGAGATCGCGCTCGCCCAGGCATACTTTGCCGTGCAGACGCGCCGGTTTTACTGATCCCCAGGGTAGACTCGATCTGTGAAAGCGGCTGTGCCCTTTCGGGTTCGACCCCAAGCGAGGTCAACAAAAAAGACGGCCAACTTTCGTTGACCGTCTTAACTTGCTTTGGTGGGCCGTCAGGGGGTCAGCCTGCTTTGCAGGCGGCCGCTGCGGCGCTTCGCGCCTTGCGCGCTGCGCTGGTAAATGCTCACGCATTTCCTCAGCTCCGCGCCCCGACGGGTTCGACCCCATGAAAGGTCAACAAAAAAGACGGCCAACCTTCGTTGACCGTCTTAATCATCTTTGGGTGGGCCGTCAGGGGGTCGAACCCTGGACCTTGGGATTAAGAGTCCCCTGCTCTACCAACTGAGCTAACGACCCAAAGCTAAAGTCCGTGTTGGCGGACTTTAGAGAAGATATCGTGTGGTGGGCCGTCAGGGGGTCGAACCCTGGACCTTGGGATTAAGAGTCCCCTGCTCTACCAACTGAGCTAACGACCCGATATCAACACGAAGCAAGAACTGGGGTGGGTAAAGGGACTCGAACCCTCGACCTACGGGACCACAACCCGTCGCTCTAGCCAACTGAGCTACACCCACCGTGTCCTGTGCGCTTCGCGCTCGACTATTATTGCAAGGAACGCCACGCGATGCAAGCCCCAATTTTCAAGAATTTTGAAAAGAGTTTTTCGAGGCCGTTTCGAGCAAATCCCACCGGTTCCATAGGAGTAAACTTGCTCCACCCAATGCTCGAAAGGATAGGCATGAAAGAACTCTCCAACCGCACGGCGGCGTTTACCGATTCGGTCATCCGCCGCATGACGCGCATCTCCAACAAGTATGGTGCCGTCAACCTGTCGCAGGGCTTCCCCGACTTTGATCCCCCGGCGCAGCTGCTCGATAGCCTCAGCACCATCGCCACCGATCCCAAGCCGCTCTATCACCAGTACTCCATCACCTGGGGCTCCCAAGCCATGCGTGAGGCGCTTGCCGCCAAGCAGGAGCATTTTATGGGCATGCCGGTGAACCCCAACGAGAATATCGTAGTCACTTGCGGCTCCACCGAGGCCATGATGGCCGCCATGATGACGGTCACAAACCCCGGCGACAAGGTCGTCATCTTCTCGCCATTCTACGAGAACTACGGCGCCGACACGATCCTCTCGGGTGCCGAGCCCATCTACGTGCCGCTTAACCCACCTGCGTTCGACTTTGACCGCGAGACACTCGAGGCGGCCTTCCGCGACAACGATCCCAAGGCCATCGTCCTGTGCAACCCTTCCAACCCCTGCGGCAAGGTCTTTACGCGCGAGGAGCTCACCTTTATCGCCGACCTCTGCAAACAGTACGACGCCTACTGCATTACCGACGAGGTATACGAGCACATCGTCTACGCGCCCCACGAGCACGTCTATATGGCCACGCTGCCCGGCATGTTCGATCGAACCATCAGCTGCAGCTCGCTGTCCAAGACCTACTCCATCACCGGCTGGCGCCTAGGCTACACCATCGCTCCCGCCGAAATCACCGAGCGCATCAAAAAGGTCCACGACTTCCTCACCGTAGGCGCCGCCGCTCCCCTGCAAGAGGCCGTCGTCACCGCCCTCAACTTCGACGACAGTTATTACCAGGAGGTCCTCGACCTCTACACCGCCAAGCGCGACCTATTCTGTCAGGGACTCGACAGCATCGGCCTCACGCACAACGTGCCGCAGGGCGCCTACTACGTGATGATGGACATCTCTGAGTTTTGCTATGACAGCGACCTCGACTTCTGCGAGGACCTGGCCTCAAAGGTGGGCGTGGGCGCCGTGCCCGGCTCGAGCTTCTTCCGCGAGCCCGTCAACCATCTGATTCGTTTCCACTTTGCCAAGCGAGACGAGACGCTTAACGCGGCGCTTGAGAACCTCAAGTCTCTGCGTGATAAAATCGAGCCGCGCGGGTAAGGACGGTCAGTAACTAAAGGCACTAAAGAAACCTCGTGAACTCGTTGGGCCATGAGGTTTCTTTTTATAGCGACCTCATTTATTATTTAGAGCGCTATACTTTAGTCACGGAGCAACTCGTCCAGAGAGGAATACTATGGCAGAGCAGCAGCTTATCGGAGCGCTCGAGGCCGGCGGCACCAAGATGGTCTGCGCCACGGGCTATGCAGACGGCACGGTCCTGGAACGCGAGCAGATTGCGACCACGACCCCGCAGGAGACCGTTGAGGCCGTCAACGCATGGTTTGCCGACAAGGACATCGCCGCGCTGGGCATCGGCGCCTTTGGCCCCACCGCAGTCAACCCTGCCTCGTCCCAATACGGCAAGATCCTGGAGACGCCCAAAACGGCATGGCGCTACTTTGACCTGCTGGGCACCATCCAAAACGAGCTCAATATTCCCTGCGGCTACGACACCGACGTCAACGTCGCCTGCCTGGGCGAGGTCACCTTTGGTTGCGCCCAGGGCCTCACTGACGTGGTGTATCTGACCATCGGTACCGGCGTGGGCGCCGGCGTGCTCTCGGGCGGTAAGCTCGTGCACGGCATGATGCATCCCGAGGCCGGCCACATCCTGGTCACTCGCGACCCGCGCGACACCATTGGCGAGCACAGCGGCTGCCCCTTCCACGACAACTGCCTCGAGGGCCTCATCGCCGGCCCCGGCGTTAAAAAGCGCTGGGATGGCAAGAGCGCCGGAGAGATGGCCGATGACCCGGAGGCCATGGACCTGCTCGCCGGCTATCTGGCGCAGGCGCTCATGACCTACACGCTGTGCTACGCGCCGCAAAAGATCATCATTGGCGGCGGCGTGGCCGACCACACCCCCATCGTGCCGCTCGCCCGCAAGAAGTGTGCCGAGATGCTCAACGGCTACATCGTCACGCCCGAGATGGCCGACATCGATAGCTATATCGTCAACAACAGCCTCGAGGGCAAACAGGGCATTATGGGCTGCCTGGCTCTTGGTGCACAGGCGCTCCAGTAGCAGACGCACCCACGGGGCGTGGCACGCCCGGCAAATCCGACCTACAGGACGACGCCACCACGCCTCATATAAGCCCTCAAATAAAAAAGGCCGCCTAGGACCAAACAATACGTCCTAGGCGGCTTTTTTGGCGCACATCAGCGACCGTAAGAGATATCGGAGCACAACGCCCGTTGCCGCTCCACAGCAGTCGATCATCACATCGGTGATCATGCCAGCGCGACCGGGCACAAAAAGCTGGATCGTCTCGTCAATCGAGGGAATCAGCAGCAGGAACACCGCCGTGGGCAGCAGCACGTCAAAGGTGCGCCGGCCCTCAAAATCAAAGGCGTGCGTTGCCAAGATGCCGAGCACCATATACTCGGTAAAATGCGCGCACTTGCGAACAACAAAGTTGGTCACCCATTCATATGGAAGTCCCACGCCGTGCAGGAAACCGCGGATAGCTTCCATGACCGTTAGGCTCAGCGAGCCCGACCCCGAGCCGGGAACCAGCGAATTGCCCCAGATCAAGAGCGCCATCAGGCAGGTCACGACCGCCCATTTTCGATTGATCTTAACCATGCAGAAGTTATGCCTCCGCGCGGAGCGGCGCGAAGCTGGCGGTACCGCCCTCGATAACGCTCAGATAGGCACGGCCCGTACGCTTGGCGGTAGAGGACTGCAGGCGCTCGATCTCTTCTTCGAGGATCTGATTGACGCGCTCGTGACGACGATTTTCCATAATGCCGGCGGCAATAGCCTCGGCTCGCTCGATGCTCTCGCGCGAGATACGGGCGGTATCCTCGGGGAACACGGCGCTGTGACGGCCGACATAGGCGGGGGCAGCAGGCTGAGGGGCAGCGACGGGAGCGGGGGCCGTAACAGGAGCAGGCTCGTCGATCTCATCCAGAATCGCGGTGGCGGCGGCCCACATGTCCTCGTGGCCCGAGTAGTCGGCCATGGGGACATCAACCTCGAGCGAGGCGTCCGGAAGGTCGCCGGTGTCGATGCGATCTTGGGCATCAATCGATGCGGTGATGGCTGCAGGCTCATCGAGGTCATCGAGATCGATGTCCGCGGCACCGGAAATGATAGGCATGCTGGCGAGGTTTGCGTTGTACGGCGCAGCCTCAGCCGCCTGCTGCTGGGCAGGAGCGCCCCAAAGCGAGCTTTCGGCGGCACGGCGGGCGGCAACAGCCTCCTCGTCCGCGGTCATGGCTTCATCAACGTACGAATTATCGGCAGAAGCGTTCGCGTCCGCCGAGGTAGCGCTGTAGGCGTTATTGACTGCCGCGCTGGCAACGAGTGCCACGAAAGCCGCCGTGCTGCCCGCAGGGGCGGCCTGGGAGCCAGACACGGCGCGTGCCGCGGCGGCGATGTCGTCGCGATTGAAGGAGCCGGTCTGCCCGCCGTTGGTGAGCTCGTCGATGGCGACTTGATAGACGTCGCGCGAGCGCGCAGGGTCGCAGCTCACCGGCGAATCGTCGTCGAGCATACTGTCGATCATGGACCAAGCCTCGGCCTCGTCCATGGCATCTGCGGCTCGAGCGATGGTAGGGGCACCATCATCGGCATGACGGCGCTGGAACGCACCAGTCAGGCCGGAAAGGAATGCCGAGGTAGACTGCTCCGACTGAGCCTGAGAAGCAGAAGCCGCAGCGTACGGAATCGCATCCTGCTGCTGAGCTGGAATCGAGGCGGTCTTGAACTCGCTTTGATGCTGATTGAGATTGGCGGCACCGCCCATGGCATCGGGCTGGAACAGACGCTCTTCACGCTGCGCACGATACTCGGAGATACCCAGCGAGGCGGCATAGATACCCACGCCCGCCACCGCGCCCACGGCGAAGGGAACTGCACCCGCCACGACCGTCTCGTTCACCGACGAAAACGGCAGCGTCGCGGCATACATAACCACGGGAGCGGCAAGGCCGATCCCGCACGAAAGTCCGGCAAGGACTGCTCGTTGTGTTGCATCAGAAGAAGCCATGAGCTCTCCCCATCTTCCAGCACCCAAATCGCATCATTCAGTTGGCTGCGCGAGAGAAGATGAAGCGGGGCTATGCCCCAAAGCAACGGTATATGGTTCGTTTCATCTGCGTTTTCCGTCGCGAAGCTTAAAAGTTATTATGCGAAACCGTCCTGTCGATTGCAAGTGACGATGTCGGATTGAAACGGGAAACCTGCTGCTCGTCGGTCTTACGGTCAAAAATAAGCGCGGAGCGGCGCTATAGAAAAGGGCCGAGGCTCAAAGCCCCGACCCTTTATCGCATTGATGACTATCGCTGCGCGTGGATGACAACCTAGAACGTCTGCTCGTAGTCGCTGTGTTTTTTGGCCGAACGCACCAGGAACTCCTGGTTGGTGTTGGTGCCCTTAAGACCCTTGATAAACGATGCGGCTGCGCGCTCGGTGTTGTTCATGCCGGCAAGAATGCGACGCAGACCAAAGACAAACGGACGCATCTGCTCGTCGACCAACAGGTCCTCGTTACGCGTACCGGAGGCAACGGGGTCGATAGCCGGGAAGATGCGGCGGTCGGCCAGGTCGCGGTCGAGCTTAAGCTCCATGTTGCCGGTGCCCTTGAACTCCTCGAAAATGACCTCGTCCATCTTGGAACCGGTGTCGATGAGGGCAGAGGCCAGGATGGTAAGCGAGCCACCGTTCTCGATATTGCGGGCTGCACCCAGGAAGCGCTTGGGCGGATATAGGGCCGCCGAATCGACGCCGCCCGAAAGGATGCGGCCCGAGGCGGGCGCCGCCAAGTTGTAGGCGCGGGCGAGGCGCGTGATGGAGTCGAGCACCACCACGACGTCGCCACCCAGCTCTACGATGCGCTTGGCGCGCTCGATGACGAGCTCTGCCACGCGGGTGTGGTTGTCGGCAGGCATATCGAAGGTCGACGCCACAACCTCGCCCTTGATGGAACGCTGCATATCGGTGACCTCTTCGGGGCGCTCGTCGACGAGCAGGCAGATGAGGTGCACCTCGGGGTTGTTAATCGAGATAGACTGGCAGATCTTCTTGAGGATCGTGGTCTTGCCGGCCTTGGGCGGGGACACGATCAGGCCGCGCTGGCCCTTGCCGATCGGTGACACGATGTCGATGGCGCGGCCGGTAATAGAGTCCTTGCCGTGCTCCATGCGCAGCGGCTCGTTGGGATAGACCGGGGTGAGGTCGCCGAACTTGGGACGGTTGCGAATCTGCTCGGGGTCCAGACCGTTGACGGTCGTGATTTTGGCGAGGCCGGCGCGCTTGTCGCCGCCGCGCGAAGGACGCAGCGAGCCCTCGATGACGTCGCCCGTGCGCAGGCGCGCGGAGCGGATGAGGTAGGCGGGCACGAAGGCGTCGTCGTTGGACTTCATGTAGCCATGGGCGTGGATGATGCCGGAGCTGTCCGGGCGAATCTGCAGAATGCCCTTGATGTCGCGGAAGCCCTCGGCCTTCGCAGCGGTGACGTAGATTTCCTCGACGAGCTCGGCCTTCTTCTTGCCGGTCGTCTCGATCTCGAACTCCTTAGCCTTCTCGCGCAGCTCAGCGACCTTCATGGCCGCGAGTTCCTCGCGCGAAAGCGTGGGCTCGGTGGGAGCGGCATTACGCTCCTTGTTGCGCTGTTTGCGATCGCGCTGGCGGTTGCGACGGTCGTTGTTGCGGTCGTCCTTACGCTCGTTGCGCTCGTCGTTGCGCTTGTGCTGGCGACGGTTGGGACGAGTGCCGTCTTCGCCCTCAGCGGGGGCGGCACCATCGGTTGCGGCGGTGCCAACATTGGCCGCGGCGGCGTCATTGGCCTCGGCGCCAGAATCAACCTGCGCTTCGACATCCTGCTGCTCGGACGCCTTGGCCTTAACGGACTTCTTACGACCGCGCTTGGGCTTCTCGGACGCAGGCTGTTCGACGTCCTGGGCCTTGGCGACATCAGTCGACGCATCGGCGGTCGTCTCGGCAGAATCCTCGGACGCACCCTTCTTGGCAGCCTTGGCCTTGGACGTGCGCTTAGCAGCAGTACGACGGCTGCGACCGGGACGGACGTCGGCGGGCTCGGCATCGGCGGGAGCGGCCTCGGAAGTCGTAGCATCCTGGACGGGTGCATCGGCAGCGGTTGCAGACTCGGCGGTCGCCGCAGCATCCCGAGCGGCGGCTGCGGCTGCGGCCTTCTCTGCCTCGACGAAGGCCTTGGGCTTGCGACCGCGACGGTGCGGGCGCAAAGCCGGATCGACAACGGGAACTTCGCTGGCCTCGACAGGCACAGCGGGCTCAGCAGGCGATGCGCCCTCCCCTGCCGCGGAACGGACCGAAGCCTCAGTGAGCTCGGGGGCTACCTGTTCCGCAACTTGCTCGGCCTTAGCAGCCGTGCGGCGGCGTGTGCGCGGTGCCGGCTTCTCGGTCGGCAGGTCGACGGCAGGGGTCTCGATGGCGGCAGGCGTCTCGGGCACAGACGGAGCTGCAAGCTCGGTCAGAGCCGCGGCCTCGCGCTCGGCAGCACGACGGCGGGCGCGCACCACCTGAGCCTCGCTAATCTGCGCCAACGCACGTGCCTGCGCGACCTCATCGGAAATCGGCACCGAGGAGTCAGCTGCAACGGTGCGCTTGGCGCGCGTCGTGCGCGTGGTACGGCGCTTGGGCTTGGTGACCTCCTCGCCGTCAGCGGCAGGCTTGGCCGTGCGGCGCGCGAGCCTGGGCTTTGCCGGAGCAGCCTCCTCACCAGTTGCAGGCGCAGGCGTCGAAGCAGCCTTAGGCGTCTCGGGAGCCGAGGCTTGCGCGGGCGCCGCGACCTGGTCCGACGCAACCGGTGCAGCGGGAGCGGCTTGCGTCGTCGTTATTTCGATTTCTTGCTGTTGATCAGACACAGTGTTTGCTCAACTTTCTTTTCAAGCCCTGTGATCACATGCTCCCTGCATAAACCTTCAGGGCGGCTAAACAGTCTAGTTCCGTTCAAAACGACGGACATCATTGATCTGTATCGAGATGATTGCGTCAACTACGCAGCGTTAGTGTAACACAACCGCCGCCACCTGCAACTTAGTCATTAGGGGCGTTCTTAAACGACTAGTCAAAAGGGACACTCTTTGGTCTACCACCCACAAATCAGACTGCCTCCGCCAAATCTATGGCGGTTTACTACGACGAATCGATCAACCGCGACCACTCCGAAACATGTTGAACTAAAACCGCAGGTAGATGCCTTGCGCTTTTTTGCGAAAAGCCGGCGTGGTTGGAAATTCCCAATTCATCGTAGTAAACCGGCATAGTTTCGTATTTCCAGCAGTTCCAAATTCGTCAATACGTCGGCATTTGCGAAAAAAGCCCGACCTCCGTATGAACTGCCTCCCATTTCTTGGACATGAGAAATGGGAGGCTTTCTTTATGCGCGTTGATTTGAGAGTGAAGCATGAT